>NZ_CP083952.1:0-600000 GCF_006442545.2 Mesorhizobium sp. B2-1-8 | reverse complement strand
AACCAGCATCCGCTCATCGAGGACGATGTCCAGTAAGCCCAACTCCAGGATGAAATAGTGCAGAGCGACCAAGGTCCCTTGCCATCGCTACGTTAAGGCGCGAGGTCGCAGGCGGGTCAGCTTGGGGCCGACAGCGGATCAACGGCTTTCAGGCATCGATGAAGGGCTAGCGGACGTTCGATCGCAAAGTCGCCAGTGTCAACTTCCGACCCTTACATCAACCCAACCTGACATCGATGGATCACAAGGGCCATGCCGCCGACCTATCCCTGCCGCATCCACCACGCGACAGCGTTTATGGTGGCAGGGATGCGTGCAGGGGCAGAGTCTAAGGCTCGGACCAATGGTCATCTCCGTGGGCCTTGCACCATGCCAACCATTCCGCATGCGTCTGGCCTTCACTTCCGTTCGCACGATGCCATGCCACCCACTCGGCATGGGTGGGCAACTTGTCGATGTCTGGCTTGTAGCCTCTTTCCACATAGTCGCTGTTCGGCAAAATCATCGAGTTTTGCTCGTAAAGAACCATCACGGCATCGTCGCTATAGCGATAGAGACCTTTGGCCATTGCAGACTGTCTCCTCAATTGCCTGACGACCGCTCCCACCATAGCGGCCTTTCGGGGTTGTCTAACCCAATACATGCTTGGCGGGGTCTTTGACCGGAAATAGTCTCAATAAATGCTGGCACCCAGCAACAGTGGCAGCGAGGTACGTCTGATCGATTGCAAATACAAAGTGGTGGGATTGCCTAAGATGGTCAGGCGTAATGTCGACAGTCACCTCGATGGCTCCTAACGAACCGCATGTTACCTTCGCACCTACAGCAGGTTCGATGCATTGCAGCTCAGCCGCGCCCTTAAGGTCGCGATAGAGCGTCGTTAGTTGGTCATGGAAAGCGGCAAGTTCGTCGCTTCGAACATACGGGCCCCGCACCTCAACTTGAGCGCCGGGGGCGTCTACAACTGCCAGGATGTCAATCCAGTAGCCGTCCCAATAGTCGTCGCAGCCAGGATACGCGCGTGACAGCGCCCACAATGAGAGACCTGCCAGTTTGAGGTCTGGCTCCCTTGCCATGTGCATCTGAGCGCCCACCTAAATTGCATTTCAACGACCTACCGAATGACGTTGCTATAGCAGTCGGATTAACGTCGGCTTTCCACAAATCTCGGCCATTGATCGCCCCTCAGTGGTATGGCAGCTTATGGCAGATGAGGGTCCGGCCCTTGAACGTCCGAAATGGGCGCAAAGCCGCCGCCCGCTCGCTACAGCGCTGTTGAGGGCGCGCTCGCGAGCGGCTCGACGGTCGCGGGAGGCTATCTGTTCGGCCGCACCAGCGTGTGCGGCTCGACACCCAGCGCGTCTGCGATGCGCCCGAGCACGGTGACACTTGCCGAAACGTGTGCCCGCTCGATTGAGCCGATGTATCTAGCGCTAAGCCCTGCGCGCTCTGCCAGCTCTTCCTGCGTCAGCCCTTTGCTGCTTCTGATTTGACGCAAATTGCTTGCAAAAACTTCCTTGAGGTCCATTCCCAGAGATAGCTCAGGAATGGAACGATCATTCCAGGAACGATAGTTCCTATTCGGCATTCACTATGATATGGAGGAGGTGCCTTCCAGCAAACGAAAAGGCTCACCCGCATGGACAGATTCGATAGACAACCCGCATTGGAAAGCCGGTTCGATGACCGAGCGCTGTACCTTTGGTCCCACCAGCAGCGAGCCCATCACGTCGCTCTCCTACTGTGCCGAATACAGCAACGGCTGGAGAGCCGAATGTTGGTCAATACCGGAATTCCGGTATTGACGGATTTGGCGGCATCGGGCTCCGGAAATAGCGTCCGAGCGGCGCAGATCGCGGCCTGGCAGACGGTCGATGGGAGCCCAGAGTTTGCGGTTGCACGTGAAGCGGAGGTGCTCGCCGTGACGGAGGAGTTGAAGCATCTCGACGCAATCCCCGATGTGACCGCGACTTCGCTTGCTGGCGTGGTCGCCAAGCTGGAGATCATCGTTGGAGCAGACAGGGAGATCGACGATCCGTCTGACTTCCCCTGGCCGCACATCGCGTCGGTGCTTCGGGACATGAAGGCGATCGTTGGAGACATAGGTATGGATCGGCCGGAGAGGGCGACGGTCCGGGCTGACATCGCCAGACATTGGGAGGCGGCAGCCAAGCTGGTCGCAGCCCTGAAGGAGGAAGATGCCCTGGAGCGGTGCGGCCAAACCGGTTGAACGAAAGCTGATCCGTCAGCGTGCGAATGGTGGTTCTGGCGAATACATAGGTCGTTCCGCTTTGACGGGTTGCTGGGGCATATTTGGGCCATGTCCCACCCGCCTCGCAAAGCGACCTCTGCGGAACTGTCACGGGTCCGCCTCGGCACATTGCCGATCGACCTGTATGACTACCTACACGTTGAGCTGCGTCCACGCGTTGGCCGACAGGTTCAACACGATCCACGCGAGTGGCGCGTTACCGACAATCTGCCAGAGCCCGTCCCTGTTACTTCCCCGGAAATCGACGCGTTCGAGGCATGGTTTGGCGACATCTTCGATCAGCTTTTCGGAGATCGCCCATGAAATGACAGGGAGACAGTGCTTATGAAGATGGCTTCACAACAGCAGCAGTCTGCAAAGGGATCGCGGGCAGTCCTCTACCTTCGCGTATCGACGGCCCGCCAGGCCGAGCACGATGTCTCGATTCCCGACCAGAGGCGCCAAGGTGAGGCTTACTGCGCCTCTCGTGGCTATGAGCTGGTCGAGACCTTTGTCGAGGCAGGCGCATCAGCCACCAGTGACAAGCGTCCAGAGTTCCAGCGCATGATCGAGGAAGGCACATCAAAGCCTTCCCCTTTCGATGTCGTGGTCGTTCATTCCTTCAGCCGATTCTTCCGCGATCACTTCGAGCTTGAGTTCCATGTCAGGCGGCTCGCCAAGAACGGCGTAAGACTTGTGTCGATTACCCAGGAGATGGGTGACGATCCAATGCATGTCATGATGCGCCAGATCATGGCTCTCTTCGATGAGTACCAGTCGAAAGAGAACGCCAAGCATGTGCTCCGCGCCATGAACGAGAATGCCAGGCAGGGCTTCTGGAATGGGGCGTTGCCTCCGATTGGCTACCGGATCGTTGCGGCAGAGCAGCGCGGATCGAAGACCAAGAAGAAGCTGGAGGTCGATCCGCTGCACGCCGAGTCCGTCCGATTGATCTACCGCCTGTTTCTTCAGGGCAATGGAATCTCAGGACCAATGGGCGTCAAATCGATCGCCTGCCATCTGAATGAGAACCGGTTGTTCACACGAGACGGCGGTCTCTGGGGACTGGCGCAAATCCACGCCGTCCTAACCCGAACCACCTATATTGGCGAACACCGCTTCAATACGCGCAGCTTCAAGGGCAGGGCAAAGAAGCCGGACGACGAGGTTGTCGTCATGGCGGTGCCGGCAATCATCGAGCGCAAGACCTTCGATGCCGTGCAGGCGCGTCTGAAGTCTCGCCATCCCATGGTGACGCCACCCAGGGTCACCACAAGCCCCGTTCTCCTTACCGGTATTTGCTTTTGCGCCAAGTGCGGAGGAGCCATGACGCTCAGGACCGGCAAAGGCTGCACTGGCACTATGTATCGTTACTACACCTGCTCGACACGCGCCCGCCAGGGCAAGGCAGGTTGCCAGGGCAAATCAATCCCCATGGCCTTTCTGGACGACCTGGTTGCCAATCACCTGGAGAAGCGGCTTCTCAAGCCAGAACGGCTCACCGCCATTCTTGAGGCTGTCCTGGGTCGGAGGCAGGAACGCACTGAGCGCCGCCGCGAGCACTTGGGCGAACTGAAGCGGAAGATCACCGAGACCGACCAGCGCCTCAATAGACTCTATGACGCGATCGAAGCTGGCGTCACAGACGTCAACGATCCGGCTCTCAAGGATCGCATGGCGGGTCTCAAGGCGATCAAGGAACAAGCCACGACAGACGCAAAGCGCATCGAGGCTTCGTTCGACAGCACCGGCAACCAGCCGATTACTTCCGAAATGGTCACCACATTCGCCCGCGGCGCTCGTGAGCGCATGCACGATCCGCGTGGCGGCTACCGCCGCGATCACCTGCGAGCGTTGGCGCAGCGGATCGAAGTGGCCGAGAAGGAAGTCAGAATCATCGGATCAAAATCCGAATTGCTCCAAACCCTGGTCGCGGCGTCAGGCGAAGAAACGGCGGTGTCGGGAGTTCGCAGTTCTGTACTGAAGTGGCGCGCCCGAAGAGATTCGAACTCCTGACCCCCAGATTCGTAGTTTACTTTTGTGACTCGCCGAACATATCCGATTATACGTCATGTTTGTAATTTTATCTTTTATTACAGTTGCTTGAGAGAAACTTCGTATTTGGGCGTGGACACACCGCTTGATCCCGTGCGAGTCTAAAACCGGCTGAAAACCGGCTGAATTTTCTGACCGATGTGCACTAGACTTGCAGGGACCGCTCTATGGCCGACATCCGTATCCTCGTCAACGACAGGTCGACCAGAGACCTTAAAACGCCCAGTTCGGGACAGTATCGCGCCCGCGACACCCAGCTAAGAGGGTTCCATGTCATCGTCGGCAGGCGAAGCAAGACATTCGCCGTACAAGGAGACCTGCGAAAGAATGGCAAGCGCGTTGCGTCGATTTCAGTACGGATTGGCGACGCGGAGACGATGTCTACACGCGAGGCTCGCGCAGCAGCAAAGACGTACCTCGCGCAGATTTCCAGAGGTGAGCACCCCAATCCCAAAGCTGCTGACATGCCAGCAGATGCAAGCGATACCTCACAGGTCAAGGATGAAGCAGCGCAATCTGATATCACCCCGAAAGGTGTCACCCTAAGGCAAGCGTGGGAGCGCTATCGCGACGCCCACCTTATCCGGAAAGGCCGGAGCGAAGGAACGATCGAGGGGTATCGTGACCACGTGGAGCGCCTTTTCAGGATTTGGCTCGACATCCCTTTGCAGGAACTGGGCGACGATCCCGGCAAAGTCATTGCTAAGCATGACGAGATCACCAAGGAGCATGGTCCGTATATTGCAAATGGCAGCATGCGGACGCTGCGCGCCGTCTATAATCATGCGCGAAAGGCGCATCGCTATCTCCCGACCGACAATCCAGCAAGCGTGGTTGACTGGAACTCCGAAGAGCGTCGCAACACAGCGATGGGACTGGGCGACTTGCCAAATTGGTTCCGGCAAGTCGCCGTGTTGCCCAGCCCCATCCGCCGAGAGTACCATCTATTTTCACTACTCTCGGGATGCCGGCCCACGGCCCTGATGGAGGCGAAGCCGCAGCATCTCGACCTCCGCCGCCGGGTACTGCACATCCCGCGTCCGAAGGGCGGCGCGGACCGTGCCTTCGACATTCCGCTGTCGCGCCAAATGATCTTGTGTCTCGTGCGGGTGATCCGGTTTGACCGGCACTGCTATCCTGTCCAGGCCAATGACTGGCTATTCCCGGCGGATAGCGACAGCGGGCATCTAGCTGAACAGAAGGAGCACCGGGACGTCCTGGCGAAGTGGGGCAATGATTTGCGGCAGACGTTCCGGACCTTGGCAACGCCAGCTGGTGTCTCGGAGTTCGACGCGCGCTTGCTGATGAACCATGCCATTCCGGGCGTCAACGCAGGTTATATTTCCCGGCATAAGTTGCTCGAGGACCACCTTCGCGCTCAGCAGCAGGCGATCAGCAGCAAGATGTTCGGGGCTATCGGCGGTCTCCTCGTCAAGGATCGCGCCGTTCGTTCCTGGCTCGATCCACACGCCACGCAACAGGCAATCGAGGACGCCAAACGTGACGCTGACGGGGAGGCATTGCGTACAGCCGCCTAGAGGAATTGTACTGGTTTCTGGGAAGGTGACCTACCCCTGTGGTTCTCACTTAGGGGGATATTCTGGCGCGAGGCTTATCTCCGCGCTCAGTCGTCCTTGAGTATCACTTCGAAGCGGACAGACCCGTGGACCGGATCGATAGGTTCATTTGCGGTGATGGTGTAAGTCGCCTTGAACGACGCGACGTCTTCTTTCTTGGCGAGGCAAATTATGAATGCATCCAACACCGACTTATGATTGTGCTTGAGTTCGCCAAGCGTGAAGTGAACCCGGCGCTCGCTTGGATGGACATGGGTCGATCGAGGGAAACGGGAAAGGATATCGTCAACACGGAGGGAAAATGGACCCTGTGTGATGATAGCAGAACCAGGCCCCATCGGCCTCAGTTCTGGCGGTTCCGGCGCCACCGGTTTCAAAGCCGCAAGCGTCTTAGCATTGTCTACTAGCGTGATTTGCTCGGGAAAAATGACGTCTACATCGATGGCGGTCGCAGCAAGGGTTCCCTTGTTCTCAAGCTTCAGCACGAGCTCAAGACTCCGCTGCATCAAACGTTGGTACTCAGTCATCTTTTGCAGAAAGAGCTTATAATCCGAGTAGTATCTCTCGACCCATCGGTTGTAGCCGTCAGTTTCCTCGCGAGACCACTCGCTTGGAGGCCTTCTGCTGCCGAATAGCGATTGAGCCGATGAAGCGCGAGAACCTATGTTTGCCAAGGATCCCAACCGAGGATGGCGTGGGGCAGGGAGTGGTAGGAGGGGCGTCGCGGCGTGTATCTCCTCTAGCGTTTTGACGTCAAGTGAAGACACAACTTGTGAGATCGTCCACGGGTTGTCGTGTCCATCCTCGATCGCCACGCTCAATTTGGGCACACGTTTCGTTTGACGATTTTTTTCCGCCTGGGCGACTTTGGCCGACTTGAGACCCGGTTCAATCCGCTGCCGAAGCGATTGCTTCAGCTCGGCGGCTACCTTTTTTCTGTACTCTTCCGTCGAATCCTTCGAAAGCTTGTAAACGGCCGGGAAGCGCCAGTGTCCAAGGTCAAAGGGCAGATTGCGAACCGATCCTCCCTCCGCCCCGTTCATCACGAGGACAATGCGTTCGTGGCCGAGAACCTCTAATGCAAAACCGAGCTCAATCATGACGTTGGGATTCGGCACCCGCTTACCGGCTCCTAGCGTTATGCAAATGGGGGTGACGTCAGCGACGAAGACAGCAGCTTCGCGTATCTTTCGGAGAATCGTTTCGGCGATAATTGGTGACCCCCCCACATTGAGGGTGTCATGATCAATCTCAATTCGGTCTTTGTCGGCCGGCAGGGCTTCCTGTTCGTCGCTCTCAAATTCCGGCCGCTCGGCGTCCACGGCTCCTTCTACGCCACTCAACTCCTTCGCCAAATCGGTAAGCACGCCGCGTACGAAATGCCGGCCACTGGCCTGATGGGTGTCACTTTGCCAGGACCAGAAGATTTTCATTTGCACCAAGTCATTTTGGAGGATCGGCAAAAGTAGGCTTAGCACAACTCTTGGGAGTTATCATTGGCTGATTAAGTCGTCTATTCTGCAGCAACAATGGTCGGGCAAGGGCGCCGGCTGGCACGGTGCTTCGATAGGTGAGGGGAAATAATGAGCCATCAAAGACCTGGGGCATTTTTTAGGGACCCAAAACGCCGGGGACGGGTGACTCGTAAGGCCAACGAGAAGTGGCGACCCGTCGCAGCTGGAATATTAGTAATCGGTGGAGCGGCACTCGCAACCGATCGCTTTTTTGAACTCCTGCTCGAGCTGGCTAGTTCAACCGATCCCAATGTTAGCTAAATCGCGTACGCCTTTGCGGCTATAGCAGCACTGGCTGTCGGGGGTTTTGTTTATCTGATCCGCGAGCAAATGAAATGGCGTTACTACGGGTTGCTCGAAATAGGCGTTGGGATGGGCGCAGCTGCTCAATTCGTGAGGCCCGATACAGGGTCGCTGGCTCGAGTGGTGATCTTCGCCGCAGGGGTTCGGGTCATTGTGGATGGGATAAAACGCTTTCTTGAATTCCGCCGGCTAGATCAGTCGAAAATTGTCACAACGTGATACAGATCCTGGCTTGCGGGCTAGCTCACCCGACACGATCCCTTTTTGAAAGCCTCAGAAGCGGATCGTACCACAATCGGTATTCGGGATAATCGACATTGGCACTCACTTCGAATGCGCAGTAGGCAATCGACGTTTCGGGTCTCCGCCATACCGAAGTGGCGAACGGTCGAAGCATCGATGCACACCACGATGGGCTGCGGCCCATCCGGCGACCGGGAGCGGGTCTCGGTCGAGTTTTGCTCGAGATCCTTCAAGACGGTTTCCCGAGCGATGGACAAGCCAGAGCCGCGCGGTCAAATTCGTGCTCCAATTCGTTTCTTGCAGCCTTTGTCGCAAAGCCCGCAAGTAACTAGAGCGAGTTTTTTCGCGGTTAATCCAAAGAAATGGGGCTGTAAAGCCCCTCGTCCTGTGCTCTATTTATTATGAACATCTATCCAAAAAGGGAGGGCGGGATGAGAATCTTATACAGCCTGGCAGCATTGTTTATATCCTGTGTATTCGTTCTGGCGCCGCCAGTCACTTCTGCGGCAGAGCCAGATATGAATGGAAAATGCTATGGCCCCACGAAAACATTAACGCCGGAGCTAAAGGCGGCGTTCGTTGAGGAAGTCAGTGCGCTCGCCATTAAGGCTGAGCACGATCATGGCATTCCCGCGCCCATACTTGCGGCCATGTCGATCGACGAAAGCGGCTACGGGACGACCAAGCTGGCACTCGCGACCCACAACGTCCTTTCGTACAAATGGAGCGGCAAGTCGGGTCCGGGCGGCCGCGCGCTCTTCACGTTGACTTGTCAGGATAAGAATGACGAGGGCAACGTCTATATTGTTTTCAAGGATCGTGCCGATGCCGCCGATTTCGTCTCAGACAAGCTCGCCAAGTCGAAATACTACAAGGCTGCGACGCTTGCCTACAGGCAAGCCGTCGCGTCAGGAGCTGATCGGGAGGCAAGTGCAAAGGCTTGGTTTCGCACAATCGCGCCCACCTACAATCCCTATCAATCGCAGGCTTACATCGCCAAGGTGCTAAAAGCGGCTGACGATCCGATCGAGGTATCATCGGGCAAACGCGATCCCAAAACCACCCTGTGGAACCTTGCCACGGTCACGAATGCGACCAAGGCGACGGACCCAAAAAAGGGCGGGGGCGCGCAGGCGCACCTGGCGGCAGTCAAGAAGGCGCAGCTGGCCTCCTACGCGATAACTCAAGCCACCAACGACTGTCCGTCACCCGCCGCCGACATGTTCGGCTGGCCGGCCAAAAAGCTCAAAGCGTGCGATTACAAAGTCGGCCCTAAGGCAAGCCCGCGCACTGCGCACGTCGTACTGCTCGACGTGCCGCCTGAGCAAACCGTCGCCTGGATTGAGACGGCCTGCTCTAAGCAGTTGCAAGGGCTGTCCGGATGTTTCGATGTGCTCGTGAAATGCGCGCAGAACAACTCGGGCATGATGATCCCTGTGAGCGGCAACATGATGGAGGACATGGATGGCGTTCACTGGAAGAATTATTTCTTCCGCAATGGCATGACAGTTACGTTCGAGACGCAGGGCAACGGGGGTACAGATCAGATCGATAGCGCGAAGCAAAACGATCTGACCACGATGCCCGACTCCGCCATCAAATCCATTCCATCGGGCGTCACCCGGTTCTGGCGCACGAAGTCCCAGCAGTTCGCGAAGCAGTTTCCCAATCAAGGCGCACCGGCCAATCTGAAGTCTCCTGCGGAACGCCAGCAATGGCTCGATACTGCAAAGCAGGAATTGTTGAATGCCCTCTCGAATCCCGAGAACCGTTTGCTGACGGCGTGGGTCGGCGCTCACCCGAAAACTTTGGCAAAAGGCGTGTGCCCCGAAGACAATAGTCCGTAAAGAGAAATGCCAAAGGCGCGGGCGCCGGAAGAAGGCTTGGCGCTCGTCAGGCGCTTTAGCCACGAAGGTGGCTTGATCGCAGGGGTTCCATTTCTCGGTGAAATTGTTCGTAGCTGGTGTGGGTGCTGATAAACCGCCCTAACCGTATCTCAATCTGATCTTTGATCGAGGGAGCAAAATGAATAAGGGGCTTCGCATAGTCGGCTTGCTGATCGCAATATTGGCCGTTACTTTTTATTCCTCTCAAATGCCGGTAAGCGCGCAAATTGTTGAGACCGGCGTTGCTGCCGGAACAGTTGGAGCATTTCTTGACGGTCTTCGAGCCACGGTTAAGCAACTTGAAGACTCGGCCCACTCACTTATTGATCACGGAAACATCGCGCTTGCGCAGCAGCAGATGCTCTTAGCAGGAATTATAAGTAAAACTATTGATCAGGTTTCATCGGCGTATGCCGATTCTCTCGGCAAGACGATGAGCCAATTGAGCATCGCGGAACAGAATACATTTACCGGACTCGCCGAACAAATTGATGCGTTGAATCACTTGGAGGATAAAACCTCTGGCGATATTCAGCAGGTGATTTACAAAACGCAGGGTGCGGCCAACCAGCTGCTTGACGTTCTTCCCTTCACGGAGCGCTATCCCATTTTTTATGGAGTTAGCATACGTGACCTGACGACCGATCCGGCACAGCATCCCTCGGATGTTGAAATTTTCGGGTTTCATCTTAGTGATCCCAAGCTAGATCGAAAGGCGCCTCAGATCAGTGTGTCAGGTGAGCAAATCCCAGACGACTTGATATCTGTGCAAGAGGATCGTATCCAGGTACAAATTCCGGATGCTCTCAAAGAAAAAATTGGCTTTGGCAATAAGGCTTGCGATCCACGCAAGACTTTTCAGATCGCGATAATGGTATTTTACTCTATTCAGAGAGGGTATTGGCCGATCTCGTGGTCGTCTGAGAAGGAAATGAAATTTAACGCCAATGCGCTACCCGGGGCAGATCTCTATGACTTGAAAGTAACGTACTCTGGAACGCGCACAACCAATCCGCTGGTTTCGCATACGTTTAGTGCTCGATCCGGCTATGCAGCGATGGGGTGCGAGCAAACAACGTCGGCGGCCGCAACATATCAGTTGCCGCAAGGTGCACAAGAAATTCAATGTTCCGCTGCATGGGTTGATACGAGCAATATTGGCAGCTCCTCGCAAAACTGCGCGGTTGGAGGCCTGGTCGCTACAGGGTCGGGCAGCATGCGTGGACGTAACAAAGATTGCATCAAGATACCTCCCTTCGGGCCAAACGTTTGCAATTGTCCTGGCGGCGGACATGGGACCTTGCAAATATCGGGAACGTATAAGGTCCCGGAGCCAACGAATGAGGACCTCACTGGAGTAGAGGTCGGGGCTTATGTGCTGAAAGGTGGCAGTGACGTATCCGCGTCGCTGCCGGAAGATGCGACTGTCATAATCAAAAAAGTTGAAGTTTCGGTGGCACGGCGGGCGTGTGAAGCCCAACTCGATAGCATTTCTATAAATGTGCCGAACGCGAACCAAAGACTTTCTCAAACATCAAAATTGGGGCTGTTCCAAGCGACGCTTTGGAATGGTCAGTTAAACGTAAGGAAACCGTAGCCAGGTCTTTGCCGTTGAGGCGACGTTGGTGCGTGAACCAAGAATTACGCACGACATATGCACGCGTCTCGACCATGGGCTAAACCCTTGATATTCAGCGCGATATCGAACGCGCGCTGTCCGGAAACTTCGATCGAGACGAGAACCGCCGCAACCTGAAGGTCAATGGGGCCGCGCATGTTTGCCCGTAAGCCGAGATCGATCGCATGACCGTTCGCGTTGCGTTCAGCCACCTGAGGCGAAGTACATAAGAGTAGCGCGCCGCGCGAGCAAACAGGAAAACAGAAAAAGCCCAAGTTGGATCCAGCTCTCCAATGGTGCGTAGATATAGGGGAGTTGGGCCATCAAATCGGCGGCCCCCTCAAGAGCGCGATCGGGAAGGAGGGGGCGAATTTGCCACCCGTCTAGACTAAGGAATAGAAATCCAATCCTCTCTTGGAGATCCCACGCCTTCGCCGCCTCGTCCGGTACTAAGTCGCAGAATCGCCGTAGCGCAATCAGGGCCGCCGTTGGCGGAATAATGAAGTACCACAAGATGCGCCATCCACGATCAGCGACCCACGCGATCCCGCCGGCGCCGGGCTGATTGAAATTGTCGAGCGCCAAGCGATCTCCTGGTGACACTTTGTTCTGCCCCGTGACTTTCGCAGCAAGAATGGTTCGCCTCAGGAGGTGCCGGCGCCTCAAAAGGGAGAGATAGACAACAAGCGTCATGACTGCAGTCAGGGGGCCAAAAATTATTGCGTAACCGACGTTGAAGCCGGAAACCGATAGGCCAACGGCCGAAGCCGGGTTGATTTGGAGCCCAGGAGCGCGCGCCCAAATTGCGAGGAATAGGTTCACGAAGCCAAGAACGACCGCAGTCTTCTCGAACGTCGACGTTGCGTCGTCAAACCGCTTGAGATCCCGTTCAACGATGTCGCTCGCCATACCGTATGACCCTTCCTTGATGAGAGCATTGGTCGGCTTGTTCGCACATCATTTTTCTATGTCTCATAAGTGTGCAAGAGAAATTCTCGCGCCCAGCCCATTAGCTTATGATAACCTATTTTATCATAAGCTATGAAACAGCGATCTGGAGGGGTAGGTGGACTGGAAAGCGATTGGTGAGAAGGTCGTGGTGGGTGCGATCTCCGCGGTTGTATTGGCTGCGCTGGCGCTACTCTGGAATTTTGGATCTGGCGGCGGGCTGATTCGCGCCCTTGGCGGTGCTACAGCAGGGCAACTAGCAGAGTTGCAAGCTGACGCCGGAGCAATCCCGACAGGCGCTGTTGTCGCATTTGATCGTACCGACCTTGATGAGGATAACTGCCCGGAGGGCTGGAAGCCATTTCTATACGCTCGAGGACGGACTTTGGTCGGGGCTGGCGACCCGCAAAAGGCGCCGGAGGAGATGGCCTTCGACGAGCGCGGCCGAAAGCTTGAGGGATATATATTGCGCCGGCACGGCGGCGAGCAAATCCACCAGCTTACGTTGGACGAGCTCCCAATATATTCTCCGGTGGTTGTCAGACAAAACGGCGTGAGCTTTGGCTTTAAAGCGGGCACCGCTGTGCCCTGCCTTGATGGTGACAAAGGCTGCAACCACATGAGTGTGGTGACCGAAGATCGGCCTAGTCTGACGACAACACCCCTGTCGATCGTGGGCTTCGGTAAGGCAGACAACCACAACAACGCGATGCCGCCCTTTGTAGCGGTCTACTATTGTCGTAAGAATTAGGGATTAAGCGTGGATCAACTCGTCCTAATCGCTAGGTCACATTCCCTTCCCGCTTTGGTGGAGGCGGCCGGCGAGCGTGCCCGTTGGCGGTTCCTGGAGTTCTTCACCGCCCATATCCGCAATCCGAACACCCGCCGTGCCTACAGCAAGGATGTCGGCCAGTTCCTGGATTGGTGCCAGGCGCAGGGTGTGCGCGACATTGGCGAGATTCATACGCTGCATGTCGCCACCTACGTCGAGCTGCTGACGAAAAGCCACGCGGCGCCGACAGCGAAGCGGCATGTGTCGGCAATACGCCGGCTGTTCGATTGGCTGGTCACTGGGCAGATCATTCCAGCCAATCCCGCCTTGTCGGTGCGGCCGCCGCGGCATTCGCAACGGCGCGGCAAGACGCCGATCCTCGATGCAGACGAGGCACGCGCGTTGCTGGACAGCATCGATACCAGCACGCTTCTTGGCATTCGCGATCGAGCGCTCATTGCTCTGATGATCTTCGCGTTCTCGCGCATCGGGGCATGTGAGGCTATGAAGGTAGGTGACGTCTTCCAACGTCAGCGGCGGCTGTGGGTGCGGTTGCACGAAAAGGGCGGCAAGGAGCATGAAATGCCCTGCCACCACACGCTTGAAGCAGCGCTCGACGCCTGGGTTGAGGTCAGTGGGCTCCGCGATGATCCCAAGGCCGCATTGTTTCCAAGCTGTCCGCGGCGGATGGCTGGCGACGACGCTACATGGATCAGGATCGGAAAGGCCATTACACAGCCTGCCGCCTACCAGATGATGCGTAGACGGGCGAAGGAGGCGAAGCTCGGCGATAGGAAGATCGGCAACCACAGCATGCGCGGCACCGGCATCACGGCATATCTCAAGAATGGTGGCTCGCTTGAGAAGGCGCGCGACATGGCGAACCATGCCACGACCACGACGACGCAGCTCTACGACCGACGCAGCGATGACGTGACGCTTGACGAGGTGGAACGGATATTGATCTGATTGATGCCATCAGCCATGGTGTGCGCGTCAATCAATACGGGCGGCCCGAGGTCCAAGCAAAATCGATGCGGCCGACCCGCGAGGATCGGCCGCATCCTATGCACCCTAAATCTGTCAGTAGCCGAGCGCGCGCGCCAGCGTCACGAGCGCTAAGCCAAATTGGAGGAAGAAGGCGATCCAGAGCATTTGTTTGGGTTCCTAGTTTCGACGACTGCCCTGCAGGACACGGTCGTTTCTAACGCCCTCACGATTTTGGTGTGCGCCTTGAGCGGTGCACGTTTTCCGCAGTTAACAACGCTCGACGCTTCATGGCGCAACGAGAGGAAGGGCGAGGAAAATGTGCGGAAAATACGACTAACACCCGCCACAGCAATTGACGCACGATTGGCCTTAAGAGGAGTGTGATCAATGTCCGCAGCAGGCCTAGTTCATCACCAGCTTAGGGAAAAGCTTCTCATGATCGCAGAGGAGAAGCTTGGTTTATCACGAAAAAGTTTGAGGCATCTGGCGCTTGCGATGGAAGTACATCCGTCAACGCTGACAAAGGCGGTGAAGAAAGAACAGCTGACTTGGCAACTGGAAACGAAAATCACCGCTTATGCAAATTTAGATCCAAAAAACCCCTATTGGCGAGATTCGACGGTTTCGAATTCAGAACGCGCCGCGTCCTCCGGGAACTACAAGGGTCGAGATTCAATCCCTGCTTTTCGTCGGTACTTTCTCGCACGGCAAGGACGCGACGAGGCCGTTCCCCGCAAGATTAACTGCCCGGCAGCAGTTCACAGGAACACCAACCTCGCGACATTTGTCGTACAAGGCCCAGACCTACAGTTGATACCGCCTGATCGGCCTATTGAGTTGTCTTGCAAAGTCGTTATGAAACAAGCTCCCCATTTGTCTTACCGGTATGGCTTCAGCGTGGCTCGCCTCCGCCTCAAAGTGGCTGGAGCAACGTTAGCAAAATTCAAGAATCTGTTCGGCGAAGATAACCAGGTGGCAGTTCGCGACGCCTTGGTCACCGGTTGGGGTGCACCCGACGATCCTGAGATTATCTTCAAGGCAAAGGGCAAGATACTTGAGGGCGAATACCTGACGTCGCCAGCTTGTTCTCTTGACGGTGTGGCCCCCGGCGAAACGGTCAGGGCGGACCTCGCAGTTGCGCAATGCGACGCAGTTATCCTAGACCGAAATGGCGACGATATGGACGATGCAGCACGTGCGGCGGTGCTTGGAGCTCTGCAAGCAATGTTAATAAAGCTGGATGAAGATTTCTCCAACGACAGCGATGATGGGTGGATCATCTTGGGCGTGCAGAAATTAACTGTCGTGGGCAGTGATCTTTCATGAAGCGAGAGGAGATCAATGCCGCAATCAAACGCGTACTAGAGGCCAAGCGAACAGACTTTCTTGGCTACGTAGAGATTGCTGGAATTCTTGATCGAGATCATTTCCGCAACACAAATGCCCGTAACGTTGACTTCTCTGGGCTCGATTTGAGGGGGTACGATTTTCGCGGCGCGGCTTTGGACGGCTGCAAGTTTACAAATGCGCTAGTCAGGGGCGCGCGATTTGACCCAAAGGTGGTTGAAAATGGAATGTT
Source organism: Mesorhizobium sp. B2-1-8 (assembly GCF_006442545.2). Lineage (NCBI taxonomy): Bacteria > Pseudomonadati > Pseudomonadota > Alphaproteobacteria > Hyphomicrobiales > Phyllobacteriaceae > Mesorhizobium > Mesorhizobium sp. B2-1-8. Next base: position 584,264 of record NZ_CP083952.1, on the reverse strand, counting down.
GGCGGATGCCGCCGATGTGGGAGAAAAGATTCCGGTTGAACCGACTCTTGTTGGTCGGCACTGGTACGATCCGTCGGTGTTCGAAACGCCAGAACAAATTGCCGGGGCGCTCGCCGAGGTAGCCTCGATCGGTAGGGAACCGTTACGCGCAGAGGCCTTAATTTCGTTGGTGCCACATTTGCCGCAGATGCTTATCGCTCAGGCGATCACGGTTGCGCAATCGATAGGCGACGGACGGTATCGCGTTCGTGCTCTTACGGAATTGTACCCGCGTTTGCCTGATGAAGTGAAGCGGAGCGCCTTAGCCGCAGCTGTGAGTATCGACGATGAATTCCATCGCGCTGACGCATTGTCGAGGCTGCTGCCCTATCTTAGGTCTGAAACGCTGCCGTTTTCAACACGGAAGGCAGCAGTTTCCAACTCACTTGCTGCTGCTCTAGCAATCGGCGACGAGTTGTCTCGCGCTGATGCGATAGTCTCTCTGGCGCACTATTTGCCGCGGGATCAAACCCTAAAGGCGTTTGCCGCCGCGAGTTCGATCACCGACGAAAGCTGTCGCGTGCGCGCCTTGGTCGCGTTGGTGCCGCGTTTACCGGCTACACGCATGGCCGACGCGCTTTATCTCGCTACTGGAATCCAAGGAGAGAGCTACCGCGCTCGCATGCTCGCGTCCCTCGCCCCGCATTTGCCGCCTGAATTGATTCCCGAAGCTTACGCTGCCGCTGCCGCAATCGTGGATGAAGACAAGCGCACTATTAGCCTTGTATCCTTGGCACCTTATTTGCCGCCGCACTTGATGGCTACGGCACTCGCCGATGTCGAAAAAATTAACAGTGGATACCATCGACAGCGCGCGCTGGCGTCGCTAGTCCCGCATTTGGCGCCGGTGCTGATTGCAAGCGCGGTCGCCGTCGCCAGGACAATTGCCGATGAATATTATGGAGCTGGCGCCCTCGCGTCGTTGGCGGAGTTCCTGTCGCCGAGCGATATGTCTATAGCGCTTACTGCCGTTGCAACCCTACGCGATGAGGGCGACCGTGTTGAAGCCCTTTCTCAGATGGCGCCGTACCTACCCAGCGACCTGCTTCCCGAAGCATTAGCGGAAGCATCGGCTGTTGTTGGCAAGGTTTCTCGCGTTAAAGCGCTTGCGTCGCTTGCGCCGCATTTGCCTCTTGATCGTAGAAATAAAGTTCTGCGAGAAGCATTGGAAATCGCTATGTCAATAAGTGTTGACGCTAATCGCTCTTTTGCGCTCATTCGACTTGGACCGTATTTGACTAAATCGTTAAGGGCCAAAGCAATAGACTCAGCCAAAAGTATGACAAATCCCTACCATCGTAACCCGACGATAGAGTTCCTCACCTCCTGCATGTCGCCTCAATAGCAATGTAGCTAATGGTCGCGAACGGTGGCACGACGGCGCACGATCTTCGACTCTGACTGGTGGTTCGTTGCTCCCGGTCGAATATGCCACGCTGAGCAAAAGAACAGACCGGATAGGCATGTCGTCAGAATGACGCCGAAGGAATATGAGCACGCGGTTCTTGAGCGGTTCCGCACGCTATTTCCGCTCCCCCGCTTCACGGTGAAGCACAACGTCCGCCTGAGCGGGAGCAAGACTAAGGCGCGCCGCCAGGTCGATGTATGCGTCTTCGAGGCAGGGAATCCGAAACCCGTTTTGTTGATTGAAGCTAAGCGACACAAGCGCCCGATCGACAGCGTGCATGCGGGTGCGACGATCGCCCTGGTGCGCGACGTGGGCGAGGTTCCGGCCGTCATGGTGGCGACCGCCGGCTTCTCGCGCGCTGCCAGGAATTACCTTGCCGCCGAAAGCATCGGTCATCTAACGATCACGCTGACGGAAGCGCAGGGGCTGCGTTGGATTCCGCTGGTCGAAGAAGCTTGCGCTGTCGATCATGAGTTCAGGGAGGTTTCCGGCCATCTCGTAGAAGCCTTGCGGACAGGCGACGCTGACCCATTCCTTGATGAAACCGGCCTGCCTTATGAGGAATGGCTAGCGGTTTTCGCTGCTGGCCTATCCCGTTTTCGGGACACAACGGCGCGTGTACTTAAAGAGTTGGCGCACGACCATTTCGATGACGGTGTGCGCTTCAATGCCCTGCAATTGCTCGACGACGCCGACCAGCTCACAGCGGCCGAGGTAGTGACGCTGCTTGCAGACGAACGTGATCCTGACACCAGCGACCTATTGCACGGGTTCCTAGAATAGCGGTTCATCCGGCCGGATCACCTGCAAAGCGATCCGGCCGAGCCAATGTGCGCCCGCATCGGCGCTTCAATACTCGATCTTCAAATCGAGCTTCACCGCTTCCACCTGCACCCCTGCGAGCTGGGCTACGCGGTCTCTTGCCCAAGCCATCACTTCGGCGATCGTGGAAAAGCCAGGCTCGACCGTCTCGGGTGTGTGTTCCGGCTCTTCGCTGCTCGTCTCTTCGTGAGGATTATCGGCGAGCAAATCGGAAATCGGATAGACCGCGACACGCTTGTAGTGATCGAGAATGCCCGTCCCGACACTGGCGGCAATTCCGCGATTGTCGAGGTCGAGCCCTACCCACATGCCGAAATTATCCTTGATCGCCTGCCCTTCCTTGGAGCGTGCGGCATAGTGGGCGTTGAACCGCTTACGCACGTCGTCGGCCGGGAAAATGTAGACCTCGACGTTTTCCGGGTCGTCCTTCGAGTCCACCGTCGCAACGATGACGGTCTCGACATCATCGAGCGTCTTCCACTTCGTGCCCCCTTTCAACGGGGGAAAAGCGATGTAGCGGTCGCGCGTGGTGCGGATCGCGGCCACTGTCGTCTTGCCGTCCTTGGTGATGTTCCAAATGTTCGAAAGGCCCCGTCCCGGCACGCGAGCCATGGAATAACCCTGCGCCTCGGCCGCCTTCTTTGCCGCGTCCACCATCAGCCGCCACCGAACCGATTCAGACAGTTCGCTCAACAGATTAGTCATTGTAGCCATCCTTCAATTTACGGTTCGCTCGTCACGAGCCATCCGGCTGGACGGTATATACGTATTCCCAAATCGATCGTCAAACGTTTTGAATTGGTGTCCAAACCAAATAGCTGGTTTGGGTTAACAGAGCCAAATTGTGCATAATTCACGAATTTTGCACGGCGCAGCGTCGACTGCCGCCGTGGGGTAAATCGGGCGACGCTCCCCGACTGTGCATGAAACAGATTTGGCAATTCTGTTTAATGGGTCGCTTTCGAAGTCGATTCAACGCGGCCAAGCAGACGTTATTCCGACTTCGGTTGGGCTGACACTCTTATAAAATGGGAGCCGCCACCAAGACCTGGCAGAATGATCCGGCGCGAACGCTCGATCTTGGGCATCATCGCCAGCATCTGGCCTGGCTGCGTGTAGGTAGCGTGTGGGAACCGACACGGCATCTTGTACACCTCGGGTGTCGACGAGGCGAGAAACGCGATGTGCAGATTGTTGTGGAAGCTGGCTAGCGCCGCCACGATCGTTTTTCCGTCGGTGTTGAAGCGATACCGAAACTGGTCGCCCGCGCTCTTGCGCCCGGCCGCCAACGTTCCCGAAACAGGCATGATAGAGACGATCTTCTCTGCAGTTTCCCGCGTCAAACCGGCGTTGAGATAATGCCAGGCCTCGACTCCGCCCTCTTTGGGGAGGGATTTGCCGGTTTGCTCGCGGAATAGGGCCATAGCCAGTTTCGCGGCAAAGACACTTAAGTAGCTCTTGACCAACGGCCCACGGCCGTGATGACCGTCTGTCGCACCAGAACCCCACCTTTTGTTGGGATGGTGAGTGAGGTCGCCCGCGAATGCCCAAACAGCTCTTCCATGAAGCCGGGAGCGATCTCGTTGAGGATTGCGCGCTGCTTAACGTTCTCCACAATTTGCCAGCTAGACGGGTGAGCGTTCCAGGAAATCTTCGAGGAAGGCCGCGACGGAATCTGCCGCGGATGTTCCGTTGTTGCAGTCAGCGCAGGCGGCGTACTCCATCCCACCCGGACGGTGGCGCCCCTCGAACATGACAATAGGCGGCATGTGTTCCTGCTTGTCGGCAGGCCCGCCACAATCAATGCAGTTCGGGTCGGCGGCCATCACCGCCGCCCGACTGCGGGTTCTTCTTCCTGACTTGCGGTCCATGGCAATTTTCATCGTGACAATACGATGCTTTGAGTCGGTCGCCAGTGTGTCATGCAGCAACTAGGCGTCAGTTCCGTTCGGCTCCTGCTGATAGGCCATCCACTGTTTGCGGACTTGCGTTGGTTCGCCGCACGCGAAGCATTCGGTCATGATGTTCTCAACTAGATCGCGCTCGGGGGTCCCGTTCTCCTTCCCGCATTTTTTGCATTGCCACCGGAGTTTGCGCAACTCGATGTCGAGTACGTCGCCTACGTGTACGACATCGTAGACGCGGCCGCATTCACTGCAGATGACGATCACGCCCTTTTCAATGTGCTCGGCGCGCCGGTGCATCTCAAATCCGCAAGCGCATCTCATCGTCCAGCGCGGGCCGGTCATGTGAAGGTGCCATGACTGCGAATCCAGAACCTTACGAAGCTCCGGCATATATTCTTGGCAGCGTTCCCGAAAGATCGCAGGCGTGGCCTCCTGCCCTTTCTCGACCTGGTCAATCGTAGGCACATGCAGCGCGTTGCCAAGCGCGTTATGCGCCTTGTTGGCCCACTTTACCGAAAAACGGTAGTCCTGTGTGCCGAAGTCGTGCCACTCCCCGGTCTTTGGGTCCTGGACGCTTAGTAGTTGTGGAGTTGTCGCGTATTTATCGATTTCAAGCAGCTCATCGAGCACCTTTTTAGGTTGCCATTTCGCGAGCTCGCCTTTCGACAATTCAGAGCGATAGAGACAGAGCATTCCGTAGCAGATGGCCTCCACGCAGAGCCGCAATTCGATGCAGGCATATCTTGTAACGTCGTCATCTCCGCTGCGGAGGAGTCGTTCCGCCGCTGCGAGATGGTCTCGTGCCCTCTGCCGGTATTGGCTCGGCAATTTCTTTGTCATTCGGCTTATCCGCTGCCCGAAACCCTAACTGTGGTATTGCCAGCAATTTCGACATTCTGCGAGGGGCAGTTGTCGTAAAGGTCGACCACAAACCGAAGCTGGCGCTGAATGCGACTTAAAAAACCTCGCTCGGCGCGACATGCCGCGCATCGAGAATCTCGCATAGTTTCCACACCAAAGCTGCATTGTCGGAAAGCGCCCCAGGTCAAGAGAGCGGCAACGTTCATATCCGTCTGAGCATGCTCGGGCCAGGGGCTTTCGAGCAGCCGGTGCGCTGCGCCATAGCGGACGATCCGCTATCGAGCGAGCTATTGACGCCATGCCGTCGGCACGTGGGACGCTGTGGCGACAGTATAGCCGGCTGCACGATCCCGTTATGAAGATAGTCGCGCGCAACGAGACATGCCGGGGCTTCATCGCTATCCCCGGCGTCGGGCCGGTGACTGCGCTTTGGTTCATGACGGCCATCGATGATCCGTTGGCGGCGGCCATGCTCGATCGAGTTTTGCATCATTGTCACGTCATCCAGACAGGCGGCCCGAGCTATCGGGTTCGCCATGTCAAGCAGCGGCTCAAGGCCCCAAACCGACGTGGAAACCGCCGATGCATAATACCTCAATCCGCAACAGCCGTGCGCGAGCAGCCCGCCTGCGCCATGCGAGCCGCTCCGGCGGGCTGCTCGTCCGCATTGTCATCAACGCCCGTTCCTACTTGCGGAAAAACTCCCTGTTGCTTGACGCCAAGCGATCGCCAAACACCCCTGCCATCGCAAAGCCTGTTTCGCGGTGGCGTGCAAACTGGCGGTGATGATGGTCGCGATCAGGACCGACGGCGCGTTCTAGGTCGGCGATCCGGCGGCAAGCCAGGCGGATGCCGCGCGCCGCGCCCATGGCAAGGCGCGCAAGCTTCTGTGAGCGCGTCGATGAGCGGTTCGAGCGCAGTTCAGACGCACGGCGCCGGCGCGCTGACGGGCGCCATCTGACACAAGAGATCCGCTCCGGCGGATGAGGACCTATGCTGACCAGGAACGACAGAACGCACGTTATCTTATGGGATGGCCCGCCCTCCAGTTCCAGCCAAACTGCTAGTCCGTGTCAGAAGGAGGAAGGAAAATGAACATCGTCGTACTCGGAATCGATCTTGGAAAGACGCTCTGCAGCCTGGTCGGCCTCGACCGTGAAGGAGCGGTTGTGCTGCGTCGTCGGATACGCCGTGCGTCCCTTACTGCATTCGTCGAAAAGCAATCACACTGCCTCATTGGCATGGAGGCGTGCTGCGGTGCTCATCACCTCGCGCGTCAGTTCGTCATGGGCGGACATGAGGTTCGGCTGATGCCGCCCGAGTATGTGAAGCCGTACGTGAAATCGCACAAGAACGATGATCGCGATGCGGAGGCAATCGCCGAAGCGGCGACACGGCCCGCCGATCAAGTCGGAAGAGCAACTCGATGTGCAGACTTTGCACCGTGCCCGCGAGCGGCTGGTCGGCACTCGGGACGGCGTTGATCAATCAACTGCGCGGCGTACTTTTCGACCGCGGCATCGTCATCGCCAAGGGGCGCCCAAAGCTGAACCTGTGGCTGCGCGAGAACCTGCCGGACAACACACTCCTAACCGCCAGGATGCGGCAACTCGTTGATGACATGGTCGACGAATTGCACGCGCTCGATCATCGGATCAAGCAGCTCGATCAAGAGTTCGAAGCGCTCGCGAAGAGCGATCAACGGGCTCGTCTGTTGCGCAGTGTTCCGGGCATTGGCGCGCTCAACGCAACGGCGCTGGCAGCAGCGGTCGGCTACGTGTCGGCGTTTGCGAAGGGGCGTGACTTCGCTGCTTGGCTGGGGCTTGTTCCACGTCAGATCACGACCGGCGGCAAGCCGCGCCTGACGGGGATCAGCAAGCGCGGGAGCACCTACATGCGCGTGCTGTTGATCCATGGTGCGCGAGCGGCATTGCCATATCTGGCGCGAATGGACACCCAGATCGGCGCCTGGCTGCAGGCACTGCTCAAGCGCGCCAAGCGCAACGTCGTGGTCGTTGCGCTTGCCAATAAACTGGCCCGGATCGCCTGGGCGGTGATGTCGAACCAGCGCCCCTATGAAGCCGCAATGGCCTCGAAGGGGTAACGAGTTGGTCGAGCGGGAGCGTCCCGGCAACTGCTCGGCCGCATGAAGTCTGCGGGAGGATGTACACAGAGATGGCCCAACGGTTGATCGGCGTTCGGCAAACCTGTCGCAGGCAGCGGCCCTTTCGAGGTCGTGTATCTTGTTAGGAGCCGGGCGTGCGAATCTCCATCTTGGCAGGGCGCGCAGAGCGCCGAGGCCGGATACATTGGTGCAGACCGGTTGTTCCACCCAAAACATTCTGCTTGCAGACGGGGCGGGCCATACATTGCCTGCGGCCGCGCCGATGGGAAGACGGCCGGACCGCGCCGGATTGCCTGTGACGCTGCTCCGACACTCCGATGGAAAAGTGCGCCACGACGGTTCCCGTGCTGCAAATAAGCAGCGCTGCTACCCCGTCGGAGAGCGCGGAAAACTGCACGGCGCATCGGAACTCAACGTCACACTACGGAATCGTGGCATCGAGTATAGAATAGTATATTATCGTAGATTGGAGGACGAGTGACGATGACAAGAAAGTCTCGCAAAATACGACCGATTAAGATGGCAAGATAAAAGGGCGCACATTGTGCGGCCGTCGGTTGGTTGGATTTGCTAGGTTTCTTGCCACTTTCGGCACATTGCGGCGCCTCGGCACAATGTCCAGTTGTATAATAAGTTATTGATCTAGCGTGGGAATCTACAACGTGCGAGGAGCATCCGCGACCAACACAGGGTTTGCCGCCTGTCTTCAAACTTCCGCAATGGGGCCCCCGATACCAGACAGACCGGTTTGTGACACGGTGAGGCGATAGTCGCCGTTCTTTGGTCCAGGCTGAACCCGTCGTTAGTCGCTCCACGTCATCGATTTGGTGGCGTCGACCGTCTAATCTGTCGAAGAAACAACGGTGAGCTGCACGGGACTATCCACAGGGATTGCTGCTAGCCAGCCAAGGAACCGCTTTTATTCTTTGTCACCGGCACGCGGCGCCAGTATTTTGTGCTGATGAGAATTGCATCACTGGACCGTAGGGTCCTTGTTCATAGCGAGTCAGAAGCGAGCGAGTGCGCCCTGAGCGCGCTGCGCGATCGTCCGTTTGTCGTTCTGCTCGGCGAACCTGGCCTCGGCAAGTCCACGGCGCTGCGTTACGAGTCTGGGGCCGAGGGCGCCGAGGTCTTTACCTGTCGAGATGCTATGAACGGCGCCCCGCTACCCGTTGGCGAGACGCTCTATCTTGATGCATTGGACGAATATCGCACGGGTGAGAACGGCAAGGACAAGCTCCTGCAACTCGCCAATACCCTGTCCGCAAACAAGAACCTTCGTTGGCGCCTCACCTGCCGGGCAGAGGACTGGCGCGAGGCCGCCGATCTCGGAGCCATGCGACCGGCGGCTAGCAATGGCGCGATCACCGTGGCGCGTCTTCTGCCCTTGGATGAAGGCGAGGCCCGAGCCGTGCTGACGGCGCTTGGGGCCACTGATCCGAGATCGTTTGTGATTGAGGCACGCAATCGCGGCGCCGAAGCCTTTCTCGAGAGCCCTTTGAGTCTCCGCTTGCTTCATTCGGTGGTAGCTGCCGAGGGTATATGGCCAAGCAGTCGTTTTGAACTGTTCGAAAAGGCCATCTGGGCGCTGGCCCACGAGCACGATTCTGAACGGGCGACAGATCCCAGGCCGAGCGTTGAAGCAATCGTCGAAGCCGCTTCAAGACTGTGTTTCTACGCCCTTGCTTCGGGCGCTAAGGCGCTCTGGCGCTCAAATGCGCCGCCGCCCCATTTGGGCGGCGCCAATGAGTATTTGACCACGAATGCTCTCAATCTGGAGCCTAAGCTGGCGGATGCAACGCTGGACACGGCATTGTTTCGTGGAGAAGGTCACATCTTCGAGGCCTTCCATCGCACCGTGGCGGAATTCCTCGCCGCACGCTTCTTGGCCAGGGTCGTGACGGGCGCGGGAAGCAACCCGACCTTCCCATTGCGGCGCGCAATCGCGCTCATCACCGGCCGAGATCGCAAGGCACCAAGCGAACTTCGTGGATTATATGCGTGGTTCGCAGCCCATCTTTCCAGGCGGGGAGACGCACAGGGCGCACTCCGTCTCATCGATCGCGATGCCGCCACCGTGTTGGCCTATGGCGACGCCGCCGCTTTCGACACCTCGGGACGAAAAGCGATTCTCCTCAATTTTGATCGTGACGATCCCTATGTCCTTTCCTCGCAGAGGGGAGCGACCGTGCTCGGTGGTCTTGCCGGCGAAGACTTGGCAGGGGATTTCGCGACGATCCTGGACAAAGACGTCCGCACTCACCTCCAGGCCACGGTCTTGCAGGCTCTCGCAGAGGGGCCTTCGGTTAAGGGGATTCAAAGCAAACTTCTTGCGATTGTACTCGATGCCGGTCGGCCGTTGTGGATGCGGGAACGCTCTTCGGAAGTAATTGTCCGGGCCAGCGAGGATCGAACCGCCGCACGTCGGGCCTTGCTAGTTGAACTGGAGCGTCAGCCCGACACCGCCAGCCAAGTGGTGCTACGGGCCCGGCTTTTGGCAGGAATGCCGGCGGACGCAATAAATTCATCCGAAATACGAAAACTTCTGGCCGACTTCGGCGCACTTCCCGCGTCATCGGACGATGATGAAGTTGAAGATCGCGGAGCGTTGACCGCGCTTGCTCTTGCCCTGCGTCGCTCGGCTCCCGAAGATCTTTTCGATGTCCCGATTTCGCAGGGGACGACAAGCGCGCTGCGGCAGAAATCGCAAATCCGCTCCTTCATCGATCAGGTACTGGCCTCCGCGATTGATCGATGTCCCGATCTCGGGGCCGACCGCCTGTGGACCTGGATAAACAATGCCCGGGAGCACGTCTGGGACATGCTGGACAGCACTGTGGTCGAGGCGATGCAGAACTGGGTCGATATTGACCCTCCCCGGCGGGAACTCGACTTCTTTCTCGCCATGTCGCGAACCGGGGAGCCCACCGACGGACCTTGGGTCGTTGTGAATCACTACATCTCGACCATGCGCCGGCTTGCTTCGGCGTCACTGGTCGAGGGGCTCTTTGCATTGGCGCGGAGCGAGGCGAAAGGGTCAGGGCGCAGGCGACTGTTTGAGATTGCCGCATATGCTGCGCGCGGAGAGGCGCATTGGCCGACATGGCGCGAGAAGGTCGTCGCCATTCTCAAAGAGGAAGGTGGCTACGCGGAGTTCATAAAAGCGCTTCTTTCCGACCCGAACGCCGAGTGGAAAAAGCAGGAGGCGCAACGGCAGGCCAAACTAGAAGCCAAGACTGACGCTTCCCGGAAGAACAATATCGCTGCCTTGACCCCGAAGCTCGCCGCGATTGCCAGCGGTGTCGAGAGTGAGTTCAGTGCTTTGAAATGGGCTGCCGATCACTACCGCAATGCGCGGATATCAAAGAAGGACAACCCTCTCGCTAAGGTCACCACATACACCAATGACGAGATTGCAGCCGCCATTGCAGAAGGGTTCATCCAATTCGCGATCCACACCGACATCAAGGTCGATGCTGAGAGCCTCGGCCGGGCCGAGGCAACGAACGGGGCCTATCCGCAAGAATGGGTCGTCGCGGCTGGTCTGCATCAAGGCCTGTTGCATGGTCGGCAAGCTGAGCTTGCTGAGACACCTTTGGTCTGCGCGCTCGTCGGACTGCGCCAGAGCTATTTCAGCGGCGAGGATGGGCCGTCGCTTGTCACGTGGGCCGTTCAACGTCTTGCGCAAGATCGAGAACACGGTGTCACCCAAATGTTGCGGTACTGGAACGCCGCCCTCGACGCTGGCGATGACGATCTGGATGGCCTTCACCACCTTGTGAGCGCCAGAGAGCTTGGGTTGGTAGCTGCCTGCCTTCAGGAGCTGCTGAAGAACCGGCCAAATCTGCCGATGCCCGCGTTAGAGCAGGCGCTGGTCGCCGGCGCATCGATACTCGCTTCCGAAGAACTGGCGCGCTTCGCGTCATCAGCCGTGCAACGATCCAATCTCGGCCATGAACAGCGGCAGATTTGGAGTTTTGTCGGACTGGCTCTCGATCCGACAACTATTCCCGCTGAACTGTCCGACGAGGAGGTCCAGGGCATTTTGTTGAGGCCGAACGGGGCTCTTGTTGAGGCATTCTACGAACGGTCTCCGCAACCCGATGTACTGGATCGCTTCCGGATTGCGGTTCTTGCCAGAGCGCATGAATCCGTAGACGATGATTGGCGTCACTCGAACACGGTCAGTGGCATCGTCAGGGCTGCGATCCGCCGGCTGAGCGCATCCAAAAACTCCGATGCTGGCGACTTACTCAAATCGCTTGCTTCAGACGTTCATCCAAGTTGGAGGCCGCAGCTCGCTCACTCGGCCGCCGAACACGCCAGAATGATGCGGGATGACCTTTACGTCGCGCCGCCAGTGGGAGACCTTGTCACAGCGCTTGCGGGCGGCGCTCCAGCTAGCCCGGCCGATCTCGCGGCGGCGGTTCTCGAAGAGGTCGATCGATACAGGACGACGCTGCGAACCGGCAGCGAAACACCGTGGAAGCGGTTCTGGAACACGGACAAGGACGGGGCTGCAACCACGCCGCAGATCGAGAACGAGGACCGCGATCGGCTCCTTGAACTGCTGCGGATTCGCCTCGAGAGGTACGGTATTGTCGCCAGTCTTCCTGAGGCGCGGCGTGGCGAAAATACCAGGGCCGACGTCCTGCTCCTCAGCCACGCTGGTAAGAATCTGCCGATTGAGGCGAAACGTCACTACAATAGAGAGCTGTGGTCAGCACCCTTGGAACAACTCGCCGGCTATGCGGCCGATGCGGGCGCCGATGGGTTTGGGATCTACCTCGTCTTTTGGTTCGGCATCGAATTTCCGCTCCCCCGCCGGAGTGACGGAGACATACTCCCGTCCACAGCAGAGGCACTCGAAACAATGCTTCGAAGTGATATTCCGGAATGCTTACAGGACAAGTTGGCGATCGTCGTGCTGGATGTTTCCCGTCCGACAACGATGGCCACGATTATGACCCGGCGCGGTCAGAAGCGCTCGAAAAAGCAGGACGGTCGGTAGCTGCAGAGACCCGTTTCCTCACGTTTGAACGAAGGACGCCGAGTTCAGCCGGCCCGGCTGAATGTCCGCATCCAGCAGACGGCTACTACAAGATTGACGACCTATATTGGGAAGGGTTTCGGGTGCCGTCAGGCGTACGAAAGCCTCTCATGCAGGAACCCGCGGGCTACAGTCGATGTCTATGGGGATTTCGATTTGCGGCTGATGTCGGCGATAGCGCGACCGTCGCCGGGAAGCGCCGGGATGGATGCGGACAGGCGGCTTCGTTGCGCCTCCGCGCGATGTTGTCGGCACGGTAAGCGGCTGAAGGCGGCCCCGTCGGCGTCGACGATCACCATGGACGCGTTTGGGTCCGTTACCGGAGGCTGAGGGCCTGCGGTTGAAGTCTCGACTATTCCATGCCGGGTCATAGAGCGGTCTCCCGGTTCGTCGCGGTAGCGTCCGGCGGTCCGCGTGGCTGCCTCCAGCGTTCGAGTACCTCGACGACGATCATGCGTCCGCCGCAGCACGGGCATGACGGGCGGAAGTCCTCCGGTTCGCCTGGTGTGTCGTCATCGGGTGGCGCAGCGACGCTCAGCAGTTCGCGGGCGAGCGCGAGGCTGGCCTTGCGGGCGGAGCCGGCGAGCAGGCCGTAGTGGCGGATGCGGTGAAAGCCTCGCGGCAACACGTGGAGCAGGAAGCGGCGGATGAACTCGTCTGTGGCGAGCGTCATGACCTGCTGGCGGTCGGCGCCGTCGCGGCGGTAGTTCTTGTAGCGGAAGGTGACGCCGCTCTCGTCGAAGGCGATCAGGCGGCTGTTCGATATCGCGACCCGGTGAGTATAGCGCGACAGGTATGCGAGCACCGCCTCCGGTCCCGCGAACGGTGCCTTGGCATAGACCACCCAGCGCTTCTTCCGGACTGGCGACAGGTGCCGCAGGAAGGCTCGCCGCCCGGTGAGGTACGCCATTGATCCGAAGAAGCTGAGCCGTCCGGCGTCGTGCAGCGCCATCAACCGGGTGAGGAAGAGCCGGCGGAACAGCTTGCCGAGCACGCGCACCGGAAGCAGGAAGGCCGGCCGCGACGAGACCCAGCGCTTCCCGCCGGGCGCGATGCCGCCCCCCGGTACGATCATGTGCACGTGCGGATGGTGAGTCATCGCAGAGCCCCAGGTGTGGAGCACGGCGGTGATGCCGATCCTGGCTCCAAGGTGCTTCGCATCGGCCGCGATGGTCAGCATCGTCTCCGACGCTGCCTTGAACAGCAGGTCGTAGGCGAGCGCCTTGTTGTGGAAGGCGATGTCGGCGACCTCGGCGGGCAGCGTGAACACGACATGGAAGTAGCCGACCGGCAGCAGGTCGGCCTGGCGCTCGGCCAACCATGTCCGCGCCGCTGCGCCTTGGCACTTCGGACAGTGCCGGTTGCGGCAGGAGTTGTAGGCGATCCGCCATTGGCCGCAGTCCTCGCAGGCCTCGACGTGACCGCCAAGGGCCGCGGTGCGGCAGTGCTCGATCGCCGACATGACCTTGATCTGGCCAAGGCTCAGATGACCTGCATGGGCGGCCCGGTAGGGTGGCCCAGCAGCACGGAAGATGTCGGCGACCTCGATCGAGGTGCGCACGGCTCAACCGGGCGGCGTCTTGCCTTCCATCAGCGCCATCAACCGATCGAGCGGCCCGGCGACCGCATGGATCGTCCGGGTCGAGACCTTGGTGTAGAGCGCGGTCGTATCGAGCTTGCTGTGCCCGAGCAGCACCTGGATGACGCGGATGTCGACATCCTGTTCGAGTAAGTGGGTGGCGAAGCTGTGACGCAGAGTGTGCGGACTGACGCGCTTGCGGATGCCGGCGACTTCGGCCGCCTCCTGGACGGCGCGGTGCAGTTGCCGCGACGAGATCGGCGCCGTGCAACTGCGGCCCGGGAACAGCCAGCCATGCGGAAGCATCACCCCGCGCCGCCTGCCTTCGCGCCACCACAGCCGCAGGAGTTCCAGAAGCTGCGGCGAGAGCATCGCGTTGCGGTCCCTGCGGCCCTTGCCCTGCTCGACGCGGAGCAGCATGCGCGTGCTATCGACATCGTCGACCTTGAGATGCGCGACCTCGGACACGCGCAGGCCCGCGCCATAGGCGACGCCGAGCGCGGCCTTGTACTTGATGCCAGGTGCGGCTTCGAGCAGCCGCGCCGCTTCCTCCACGCTCAGCACGTCGGGAAGCTTGCGCTGATACCGCATGACCACCAGCGCACGCGCCAGATCCCGCCGCTTCAGCGTCACCAGGAACAGGAACCGCAACGCCGAGACCGCGCCGTTGATCGTCGCAGGTCCGGCGCCACTCTCATGCTGATGAAGCTGGAAGCGGCGGATGTCCTCAGACGACGCCGCATCGGGCGAGCGGCCGAGGAACGCGGCGAAGCGCCGGACGTGACGAACGTAATCCTGCTGGGTATGCGAGCCCAGGCCCCGCATCAGCATGTCGTGCTGCATGCGCTGGCGAAGCGGGCTAATAGGTGCATCGGTCGATGGGGTAGCCATGGCGAGTTCCTCTCGTTGAAGGGAACTCCATCGTCAGATCGACGCCTCTACCCGCTCAAGGCCTATGACATGCACGCCATCTCAGAAGGAGGCGGCCCTCCCGCGCAGCGGGTTCGTGCATGAGGCGCAAAGCTGCGGCTCGCTCGCTACGGCGCTGTTGAGTGGCGCGCTCGCGAGCGGCTCGGACGGTCTTAGCTAGATTCAGTTTGGTTCTGCTGCCAATCTCTTGATGGCTGCAGAAGGGTCGAACCCCAGGATTTTCGCCAGATCGATGAATTCGACCACGTCGACGCGGCGTTGGCCGCTTTCAAGTCGCGCGACAAACGACTGATATTCGCCTAGCTTTTCGGCGAGCTCAGTCTGTGTCAGCCCGCTAGCCTCACGCTTTTCAATCAGCATCGTGATCAATGACTTGTGGCGCAGCGTTCCGAGCGTTTTCACCACCGGCCTCATCCAGTTCCAGATGAGGGCTTCAATTATATCTGATTTCCAGTTATCTTAAATTCAGATACGACCTAGCCATGTCGAATTGGAGGAATCCAAGATGGCGTCATCAGCAGCAATGAAACGCGACCCAGCTCTCGCCCTGTGGGCCGCATGGCATCGTGCGCAACATACGTCTCTGGTGCTTTGCAGGATCCAGCAGCGGTTGGAGACGAGAATTATCAGCAATACCGGAATTCAGGCATTGACCAGAGGCGAGATCAAAGAGCAGCCCATGCCAGCGATCGCACCGGACGGCGTTCAGTACGCTGTTGCTCGGGAGGCCGAAGTCTTAGCCGTGACCGAAGCGCTCAAACTTCAGGATGCGATTCCAGAGGTTTCAGCTCAGTCCTTAGCTGGCATCTTGGCCAAGTTGGAGGTGATCGTCGGAGCGGACCGCGATATCGGCGATCCGACCGATTTCCCTTGGCCACACATCGCTTCCGTATTGCGCGATCTGAAAGCTATTGCGGGCGATTTGCAGCCATACGAGTTGGACCGCTTCACCACTCGCGCCGATGTAACGAGGCATCTGCAGCAAGCGGCCCAACTCGTAGACCCTGTGGAGGCGGAAGAGGCTGCGGAACATATACGCCAAACTGCGAAATCGTTCGCGGAAACATCCGTTTTTCCAAAACCGGCTGAAAAACCGGCTGAATTTTGGAAATCGAGCCGGCGCCGTCTCGCGACAAATACCAAATAGCTGAGTGAAATCAACCGGATGAAATGGCGCGCCCGAAGAGATTCGAACTCCTGACCCCCAGATTCGTAGTCTGGTGCTCTATCCAGCTGAGCTACGGGCGCGCATCAGGCCATGTTTTCGACGGCCCCGCGATCCGATCCGAAAGACCGGCCGCGAATGTGTGCAGTTCCCTAACGACTGAATTTGCGAAAAGCAAGCCGATCCGGCAAAAGTTTTGTCGCAGGCCTGTCATGCGGCGATGCCGGCGTCGATCCAGGTCCTTCGAGCCGCTGTAAGGCCCGCCTAAATCCAGACGGCGGATGATCGGGAACGGCCAGCGACGCGCGATGGGTCTGGAAGGCAAGTAACCTCTGGAAACGGGCGCGGAAGCCGTCAGGCCGGGCGGCGCAGGCTGCCACGGGCCTGGTCGAGCCGCACCGGCTGGTCGGGGATGATGACGGCGAATGTCGTGCGCCCGCCAATCGACTCGATCAATTCCACCGTGCCGCCATGCGCCCGGATCAGTTCGTGCGCGATGGCCAGGCCAAGGCCGGTGCCGCCGCTGCGCGCAGAGCCGCGGAAGGCCGCGAACAGGTTCTCGCGCGCCTTCGGCGGCAGACCGGGGCCGGTGTCGGTGACGGCAATGCGGCTGACACTGCCCATGCGCTCGGCCGAGACCGCCAGCCGCCGCACCACGGCGCTTTCGGTATCGGCCGCCATCGCCTGCACCGAGTTGCGGCAAAGATTGGTGAGCACGCGGAAGAGCTGGTCGGAATCGGCGTCCACCTCGAAAGTCATATCGACGGCGTTGATGAACTCGATGTCCTGCTCGATGTCGAGCAGGCCGTGCACGTCCTCGACCAGTTGGCGCAGCCTCACCCTGCGGCGCGAAGGCGGCGGCTCCTGCGTGCGGCCGTAATGAAGCACGCCCTCCGAATAGGAGACGGCGCGGTCGAGCGCGCGCAACAGTTTTGGCGCGAAGGCCTGCACGGTCGGATCCTTGACCTGGCGCAGGCGATCCGACATCAACTGGGCCGAGGCCAGGATGTTGCGCATGTCGTGGTTGATCTTCGACACGGCGAGCCCGAGGTCGGCAAGATGCTTCTGCTCGGCCAGCATCTTTTGCAGCCGCTCCTGCATCTGCGACAGTTCGCGCTCGGCCACGCCGATCTCGTCGGCGCGGTCGGCGGGGTGAATGATCCGCCCGGGGTCGTCGGGAGCCTCGGAAAACGACAGCATCGAGCGCGTCATGGTACGGATCGGGCCGATCATGATCAGGTCGATCGCGGCATAGACGAGCATGGCCGTGAACAGCGAGATCAGGAGCGAGACGAAGGCGACGTTGCGCGAATAGATGAGCATGGCCTTGCGCAGGGAGTAGTCCGGCATGATCAGCTCGAACTCCTTGTCGCTGTCGCCGACCGGTCCGAAAACGCGCAGCATCCTGTCGCCGCCGAAGAACAGCGTGTCCAGCGCGCCGGTCATGCCCTTGACCATGCCGACGCTGGCGAGATCGATGTGTTCGTCGACCTGCGGCGGCATGTCGGCCACCACCAGAAGCCGCGAGACGCCGCCGTCGCGCACCGCGATCGCCTTGGCGCCGATGGCCATCAGCACATCATTCTGGGCCGTTCGCGACAGCGAGGTCGAATCGCCCTGCACCAGCACGATCGACACGGCAGCTGCCGTGCTCAGCCTCTCCTTGAGCCAGCTCAGCCTATAGCTGGCGATCCAGGGCAGGAAGATCAGCACTTCGGCCAGCAGCACGAAAACGATGGTGAGCAGCAGCAGCTTCGTCGACAAACCGCGCGACAGGGGTACAGTGCGGACAGCGGCTGACGCCGTTCCGGTCCCTTCCCCTGCTTGGCTGGCTTCGCTCATGCGACTCGATCTTCACAATCACTTGATCAGCCAAGATTAGGCGATTACGGCTTTTTTGCCAATTTCTCCCTTGGTCGGAAAAATAGATGCTCCAAAAAGGTGCGTCTTTGGCGCGCCGACGCCGGATTGACTTCCAAAACCCTTCTTTCTATAAGCCCGCTCACGCTCGGGCCATTCGTCCCGGCGCGGTTTCGATCGCGCCAAAACCGGCCCGGCAAAGCTCCTGTTACAGAGTGACAGAATCAAGAAGGGCCGCACCCCGCGGTATTAAAACAAATGAAGCGTACCTACCAACCGTCCAAACTCGTCCGCAAACGCCGGCACGGCTTCCGTGCCCGCATGGCCACCAAGGGTGGCCGTGGCGTCGTCGCAGCTCGCCGCAACCGCGGCCGCAAGCGGCTCAGCGCCTAAGCGAGACGGGATCGTTGCCCGCAACCGGAAAGCCAGTGGGCCAAAATCCCAAGCGGCTTCTGAAACGCGCGGAATTCCTGGCCGTCCGTCGTGGTGAAAAGCGACGCGGACGGTTTTTCCTCGTCGAGGTCCTCGACCGCGGCGACGGCGGGGTGCCGCGCGTCGGCTACACCGTCACCAAGAAGGTCGGCAACGCCGTTGTGCGCAACCGTGTCAGGCGGCGACTGAAAGAGGCCGTCCGCGTCCATGCGGCAGATGACATGGTGCCCGGCAATGATTATGTCATCGTCGGGCGCGATGATGCGCTGCGCGCGCCTTTCGGCCAGTTGAAGGCCGAACTCTCCCGCCGACTTCGCGGAACACGATAGGCCAAGGGCTCTCGATGGAAAACAACCGGAACTTCTTCATCACCATCGCGCTGTCGGTGCTGATCCTGGCGGTATGGCAGTACTTCTACGTGCTGCCACACAGCGAGGCACAGCGCGAGGCCGCCAAGATCGAGCAGCAGCGCATCGAGGAACAGAAGAAGGCGGCCGATGCGGCCAATCCAGGCGCATCGACGCCGGCGCCGGGCACTACGGCCCCGGGCGCCATTCCCAACGCCCCCGGCGGTGACGTCGTCACCGCCGCCAGCCGTGATCAGGCGCTGGCGGCATCCAAGCGCGTCAAGATCGACACGCCGAGCCTCGAAGGCTCGATCAATTTGACCGGCGCTCGGCTCGATGATCTCAAGCTCAAGCACTACACCGAGACCGTCGACAAGAATTCGCCCGAGATCGAACTGCTCAACCCGCAAGCGCTGCCCACGGGCTATTTCGCCGAGATCGGCTTTGTCGGCAACGACAAGACCGGCGCGGTGCCGGGTGCCGAAACGGTGTGGAGCGTGGACGGCAATCCGACGCTGACTCCGTCGACGCCGGTGACGCTCACCTACACCAACGACAAGGGCCTGACCTTCAAGCGTACCTTCTCCGTCGACGCCAACTACATGTTCACGGTGTCGGACACGGTGCAGAATTCCGGCTCGAGCGCGGTTTCGCTGTTCAACTATGGCCGCGTCACGCGCTACGACAAGCCGGCCGTCGCCAGCACCTATGTGCTGCATGAAGGCCTGATCGGCTTCACCGGCACGGAAGGCCTGCAGGAACACAAATACGCGTCGGTCGAGAAGGACAAGCAGTATCAGCCCGGTAAGTCGACCGACGGCTGGCTCGGTATCACCGATAAATACTGGGCCGTCACGCTGGTGCCGACCGAGAAGCAGCCGTTCCAGCCGCGCTATGCCTATTTCGAGGACGGCCGCCACCGCTACCAGTCCGACTTCCTGACCGACCCGATCAATGTCGCGGCCGGTCAGTCGGCGACCGTCGAGACCGAAATCTTCGCCGGTGCCAAGGAAGTCGCCAAGATCAACGCCTATGCCGAAGACCGCCATATCAAGCGGTTCGACCTGCTGATCGACTGGGGCTGGTTCCACTTCATCACCAAGCCGATGTTCTGGCTGATCGACACGCTCTACAAATTCCTCGGCAATTTCGGCCTGGCGATCCTCGCCACCACCGTCATCGTCAAGGCGCTGTTCTTCCCGCTCGCCAACAAGTCCTACGCGTCGATGGCGAACATGAAGAAGGTGCAGCCCAAGATGCTCGAGATCCGCGAGAAATACGCGGACGACAAGATGAAGCAGCAGCAGGCGATGATGGAGCTGTACAAGACCGAGAAGATCAATCCGCTCGCCGGCTGCTGGCCGGTGGCGCTGCAGATTCCGGTCTTCTTCTCGCTCTACAAGGTGCTCTACATCACCATCGAGATGCGCCACGCGCCGTTCTTCGGCTGGATCCAGGATCTGGCCGCGCCCGATCCGACATCGATCTTCAACCTGTTCGGGCTGGTTCCAATCACGCTGCCGCACATGCTGATGATCGGCGTGTGGCCTCTGATCATGGGCGTCACCATGTTCCTGCAGATGCGCATGAACCCGACGCCGCCGGATCCGACGCAGGCCGCGATCTTCACCTGGATGCCCGTCATCTTCACCTTCATGATGGCCGGGTTCCCGGCGGGCCTGGTCATCTACTGGGCCTGGAACAACACGCTGTCGATCCTGCAGCAGGGCGTGATCATGAAGCGCCAGGGCGCCAAGATCGAGCTGTGGGACAATCTGGTTGCACTGTTCCGCAAGAAACCCTCGCCGGCGGAATAGCCGGCGCCTCTTTGGCAAAGGAGCCCGCCCCGGTAAACCGTAAATTTGGGCGGTTAGGGAGCGCAGATTTGACGGCTGGGTCCTGTGTTCTACAGGGCTCAGCCTTTTAGTTTCAGTGATGCAGCGTGCGATGCCGTGGTCCGGCACGCGATAGGGACCAGGGACTGCGCCGGCATTTTCCTGGCCTCCCCTTATTGCCGGCGAATCAGCCGAACCTCGCTGCTGCCCGATTGTCCCGCATGGAACTTATTCCACGTTCAAGAGTTCGCGCATGAGGCTTCCTAAAAGCTCCCGCGTGGGAGGATCAGGTCGACCCGCCCATCCAAATTCAAGGCAGTGCAGCGGACCGACCTCATCACATGCTACTTGCAGCGAGGCATTCCGATGAGCAGCAACATTCATCCAAAGACACGCAAGCCCACCGACAAGGATTTGAAGCAGAATCCCGGAATTGGCGCCTCCAGGGGCACGATCAAGGGTGGCAGTCTTCTCGACGAGGACGAGGAACTGGACGGCGAGAACACTTTTGAGGGAGATGTCGATAACGACACCACGCCGCAAGGCGGCGTCAATCCCCGGCAGACCGGGCGCACCAACGAATAGGAGCCTGGCACGACGTCACGTAGACCCGATCAAACGCCTGATTGGAGGCTGTCATGCTGGATTTCGAGCACGCCAGGCATCGGATGGTGGAGGCGCACATCGCACGCCGCGGTGTGCATGACAAGCGCGTCCTGAATGCGGTGCGCCGGGTCGCGCGTGAGAAATTCGTCGACGAGGGTTTTGAGGAATTCGCTTATGAGGACAGCCCGCTGCCGATCGGCAGCGGACAGACGATCTCGCAACCCTTCATCGTGGCGAAAATGGCTGAGATGGCCGAGATCGAGGCGACCGATCGCGTGCTGGAAATCGGCACCGGCTCGGGCTACGCGGCAGCCGTACTGGCCGAACTTGCCGAACACGTCTTCACCGTCGAGCGGCATCGATCGCTCGCGCAACAGGCGGAACGGCGGCTCAATGCCGCCGGCTATCGAAACATCGAGGTCAGGGTCGGCGACGGCACGAAAGGCTGGCAGGAAAAGGCACCTTTCGACGCTATCGTCGTCGCGGCCGCCGCCACGTCTATTCCCCTCGGCTTGCAGGAGCAGTTGGAGATCGGCGGCAGGCTGATCATTCCGGTCGGTGA
This sequence comes from Mesorhizobium sp. B2-1-8, assembly GCF_006442545.2. Taxonomy (NCBI): domain Bacteria; kingdom Pseudomonadati; phylum Pseudomonadota; class Alphaproteobacteria; order Hyphomicrobiales; family Phyllobacteriaceae; genus Mesorhizobium; species Mesorhizobium sp. B2-1-8. Next base: position 562,736 of record NZ_CP083952.1, on the reverse strand, counting down.
AGACGTTTACTCGCAGCGGCTCGTTCGCCTCACGCGGATTGCGGCAAACAAGTTCGAGGAGGAGGATCTCGGTGGCGTCATGTTCGTGCCGTTGATCGGTGAGCATGGCGGGCACGACGAAAACGCGCCGTCGGCGCGCGAGGCACCCCCTCCTCCATTGCCGCAGCAAATCGCGCGGGCGGCCGAAGATTTGCCGCCGATCGACGATCCGGCCTTCGGCGCAATGTTCGACCGGTTCGGCGACCGGCGCGCCGTCCTGCTCGGGGAGGCCAGCCATGGCACTTCGGAGTTCTATCGTGCCCGCGCGGCTGTCACGCGACGCCTCCTCCAGCGACACGGGTTCACCATCGTGGCCGTCGAGGCGGACTGGCCGGACGCCGCGCAGATCAACCGGTATGTTCGCGCGGAGGAACGGCGGTCGGATGCGCAGCCGCTCTTCCAGCGCTTCCCGACCTGGATGTGGCGCAACACCGAAGTGTCCGAATTTATCGGCTGGCTGCATGAGTACAACCGGGACGTGCCCGATCATGCGCGGAAAGCAGGCTTCTACGGACTCGATCTCTACAATATGAGCGGCTCGATCGCCACGGTGCTTGCCTATCTGGACAGGGTAGACCCCGAAGCGGCCGCCGTCGCACGCGAGCGCTATGGCTGTCTGATGCCCTGGCAGAATGAGCCCACCACCTATGGACGCGCTGCGCTGCGGCCGGGCTACAGAACCTGCGAAGAGGCGGTGGTGCGACAGTGCATGGATCTGTTCGGGCGATCCATGGCCGAGGGCGACGGCGATCTCCTCGACGCAAAACAGAGTGCACGGCTGGTCGCATCGGCCGAGCGGTACTACCGCGTGATGTATTATGGCGGCGCCGAGACCTGGAATCTGCGCGATCGGCACATGTTCGAGACGCTCGATCAGCTTCTCGAAACGCATGGCCGGGATTCGAAGGCCGTGGTGTGGGCGCACAACTCACATATCGGTGACGCACGGCATACCGACATGGGTACTGTCCGCGACGAGCTGAACATCGGCCAGCTCTGCCGGGAACGCTTCGGTGCGCGGACGGCGCTGATCGGCTTCGGAACAGATACCGGTACTGTCGCCTGCGCCTCGGATTGGGACGGTGAGATGGAGGTGAAGGACGTGAATCCTTCGCTGCCGCACAGCTTCGAGCGGCTGTGTCACGACAGCGGCAAACCGTCGTTCCTGCTGGATTTTGGGCGCCATGGTCAGCTCGGCGACGATCTGGCGGCGCCGAGGCCGGAACGCTATATCGGCGTTATCTACCGGCCGGAGACCGAACGGCTCAGCCATTACATGGACTCGTCCGTCTCCCGCCAGTTCGACGCCTTCGTCTGGTTCGATCGAACGTCAGCGGTCACGCCGCTCGGCAAGTCGGCCGACAGCACCGGCAAGGTACCGGATACGTTTCCCTTCGGCATCTGAATGCCGCCAAGACGTCACTCCATGACCGCGCTGTGGTCGATCTTTGCCGGCGTTCCGGGCTTACGCAGCAGGAGCACCAGCGGGATGGCGGCCAGCGACAGGATCATCATCAGCTTGAAATCGTTCATGTAGCTGATAACAGTCGCCTGCAGCGTCACCACACCGTCGAGCGCGGCGCGGCCGGCGGCGGTGTAGGGGTTCATTGCCTGGAAGATCGCCGTATCGCCGAACGCCTGGTTGAAGGGCGTCACATAGGTGGCGATGTTGGCGTGGTTGATCTGCACATTCTGCGTCAGAAGCGCGGTGACCACCGATATGCCGACGCTGGAGCCGATGTTGCGCGACAGATTGTAGAGGCCGGTGCCTTCCGCGCGCCGCTCCGGCGCCAGCGTGGCGAAGGTGATGGTGGTCAGCGGCACGAACAGGAAGCCGAGCCCCGCGCCCTGGATGAAGCCGGTGGAGATGATGGTCCATTGCGAAACGTCGGGCGTCCAGCCGGTCATGTCGTACATCGCCCAGGCGGTGATCAGCAGGCCGATGAGCAGCAGCCAGCGCGTGTCGACCTTGCCGATCAGCCTGCCGACCAGGAACATGCAGGCCATCGTGCCAAGCCCGCGCGGCCCCATGACGATGCCGGCCGTCACCACGGGATAGCCCATCAGCGTCTGCAGATAGGGCGTCATCAGCGCCAGCGAGGCCAAGTAGGTGATGCCGATGATGAAGATGAAGATCATGCCGACGGCGAAATTCCGATCGAGGAAAAGCCTCGGATTGACGAAGGTGTCGCGGGCGGTGAAGGTGTGGACAAGGAAGATGTAGAAGGCCGATGCGCAGATCACCGCCTCGACGATGATCTCCGACGACGAGAACCAGTTGAGCTGCTCTCCGCGATCGAGAAACATCTGCAGGGCCGCGATCGTGATGCTGAGCATGCCGAAACCCAGCCAATCCAGCCTTGCCTTGAAGTCCAGCTTGGTTTCCAGGACGTACAGCGACACGCCGGCGAAGGCCAGCGCGCCGATCGGCACGTTGATGTAGAACACCCAGCGCCAGCTGACATTTTCGGTCAGCCAGCCGCCGATGACCGGTCCCAGAACCGGCCCGACCATCACCGAAATGCCGAACAGCGCCATGGCGGAGCCGCGCTCTTCCACACTGTAGATGTCGAGCAGGATGCTCTGCGACAGTGGCACCAGCGCCGCGCCGAATAGGCCCTGCAGCAGGCGGAAGCCGACGATCTGAGGCAGCGACTGCGCGAAACCGCACAGCACCGAGGCGACGACGAAGCCGGTGATCGAGGTCAGGAGGATGCGCTTGCGGCCGAAGCGGTTGGCGAGGTAGCCCGAAGGCGGCGTCATGACGGCCGCCGCCACGATGTAGGAGGTCAGGACCCAGTTGATCTGGTCGGCGCTGGCCGAGACGCTGCCCTGGATATAGGGCAGAGCGACATTGGCGATGGTCGTGTCCAGCGCCTGCATGATGACGGCCAGGATCACGCAGGCGGTGATGGCGCCGCGATTGGCGACCACCGGCGTGGTACCTGTCGCGGACGCGCCGGTCATGACTTTTGTCCGAACAGGCCGATGAGATTGGTGAGGAAGTCCGGCAGGCCGCGTGCATGGCCCGTCTCGACGTCGACCACCGCGCTCATGCCGCCGCGCAGCGGAGGCTTGCCCTTCATATCATCGATCGTCACGCGCATCGGGATGCGCTGCACGACCTTGACCCAGTTGCCGGTGGTGTTCTGCGCCGGCAGCAGCGAGAAGCTCGACGACGAGGCCGGGCTGATCGAGGCGACGGTGCCGTGCCAGACGGCGCCCGGATAGGTGTCGACGCTGATCGTCGCCGTCTGTCCCGGCCGCACATAGGTCAGCTCGGTTTCCTTCGGTTCCGCCGCGATCCACAGATCGGTCGACGAGACCAGGCTGAACGCCGGCTGCGAAGCCGGCAGGTACTTACCGACCTGCAGCGCGTCGACATTGGTCACGGTGCCGTCGAACGGCGCCTTGACCACGGAATCGGCGAGGTTGCGCTGCGCATCGTCGACGCCCGACTGGGCCTGCAGGTAGAAGGGGTTCTTCTCCACCGGCTGGTTGGCGTCGCCGCCGAGCTGGGCGAGCGTGGCCTGCGCCTGCGCCTTGGCGACGGACACTTTCTGGCGGGCGGCGACGAGGTCGTGCTGGGCGCTGTCGAAAGACGCCTTCGAGGCGGTGGAGGTCTTGAGCAGATCCTGCTGCCGCTGGAAGGCGGCTTCGTAATAAGGGATGTCGGCCTGCGCCTGCTCGATCTGCACCAGCGACTGCTGGTAGCTCGCTTCCAGGGTCAGCACCTGGTTGCGTACCGTGCCGAGCTGGGCCTTAGCGGCGGCGAGAGCGGTCTCGAAAGAGGCCGGCCGCAGGCGAAACAGCACGTCGCCCTTCTTCACCGCCTGGTTCTCATGCACGTCGATCTCCTGCACCGTGCCGGAGACGTCAGTGGAGACGCCAAGCGACTGGGCCTGGATGTAGGCATTGTCGGTCGTCATCAGCTGGCCGCCGGTGACATAATAATAGCCGCCGACGACCAGCGCGACGGGAAGCAGCGCAAAAAGGACGGGCCGTGTCAGACCGCGCTTCGGTTTGGCCGGAACAGGAGGAGCAACGGCGGCGGCGGCCTGCCGTGGCTGCGGCTCTTTGGCCGGAGCCTCGAGCGCCGCCGGCTCCAGGGCGACCGGCGCTTCCAGCTCGTCATTGTCGATGACGACGTTGGTCCGCCTCTGCTCCCGCTCGTTGTCGAGCTGGATAATCTGGTCGGTCCGACCTGCCGGTGTCTCGTCTCCGGCAGGCTTCTTGGGGGATGTTGATTCAGCCATGTACTTTCTCCCGGTCGACGGCTGGCTGGGTGCAAGCCGCGAGCAGATTGGATTTGATCAAGCTTAGGGTTTGCAGCAGATGCTGCTGTGTCTCAGGCGAAAGGCCGGCGAAGGCCTCGTCTCGTGTTTTCTGACCGTTGCCGCGCATGATCCCGAGCAGCGGATGGGCCTGCGGTGTCAGGTAAAGCAGCCAGGCCCTGCGATCGGCGGGATCGGGCCGGCGCACGATGAAGCCGCGAGCTTCCATCTTGTCGAGCAGCCGGGCGAGCGTGATCGGCACGATCTCGATGAGGTCGGCGAGCTTGTTCTGGTGGATGCCTTCATGCAGCGAAAGGTACGCCAGCACCTGCCACTGGGCACGGGTCAGCCCCGATGCGCGCGACCGCTGCTCGAACCGCTTGCGAAGCAGGCGCGCGACGTCGTGCAGCACGAAGCTGATATTGGGCGAAGAGGGCATGGGAGGAGATCGGGGGTCGACTGACAACTTTTCGTGAGCATGCTTATTATCATCATGCACATAATCTTGCTGGACGCCCCGCGCAAGACCGATTAAGCCCCGAGGGCGAAAAAACGCATGGGCCACGGCGCGGAAAACGCGCCAGGGGGCGAGATTATGCGGCGAGGATTTTGGCGATGGATTGGATCAGGATCGCGGCCGTCACGGCTCTCATTGGGTGGCCCGCCGCCGCGGCTGCGAAGGATGCGGTCAGCTGTGGCGGCGCCGCCATGCTGGGCGGCGCGCAGCTCAACTGCAGCCATGTCGAACCCAAGGCACCGCCGCAATTCTGTACGTTCAGCTGGGATCTCCACACGATGGCGGGCGATCAGAAGGTCGTCGAAGGCACCTTCATGCTGCCGCCCGGAGCGTCGAACGTTCAGGTCTATCAAGGCAGTGGTTTCGACAGCGCGCTGTCAAACCCGATCGTGATCTGCCGCGGCAACAAATGAGCTTGTCCGCCACGGAAGGCTCGCTCGCCAGCCGATTGGTGCTATAGGGCGGATCACGTTATTTTGACCAGGCACGCGGATCCCGGATCCGCGTGGCTATCACTTCCTGGACGGACTTCGACATGGACGGACCCAACCCCGGCATCAAGCACCCGATCCCGATGCACACCCGCGTCGGCTTCCTGAAGCCTTTGGTCACGGCGCCGAACATCGAGATCGGCGACTTCACCTATTATGACGACCCTGACGGGCCGGACAAATTCGCCGAAAAATGCGTGCTGCATCACTATCCCTTCATCGGCGACAAGCTCACCATCGGCAAGTTCTGCGCCATCGCCGAAGGCGCGCGCTTCATCATGAACGGCGCCAATCACGCCATGTCCGGCTTTTCGACCTATCCGTTCAACATCTTCGGCCATGGCTGGGAAAACGGTTTTGACCCGGCGACCTGGTCGAAGGAAGTGCGCGGCGACACGGTCGTCGGCAGCGATGTCTGGATCGGCATGGAGGCGGTGATCCTGCCTGGCGTGGAAATCGGCCATGGCGCCATCGTCGCCGCCAAATCGGTTGTGACGCACGACGTGCCGCCCTATGCGATCGTCGCCGGCAACGCGGCGAAAGTGGTCAAGATGCGTTTCGACGACAGGACGATCCGGCGGCTGCTGGCGGTGGCATGGTGGGACTGGCCGGTGGACAAGATCGGCCGCAACCTCGACGCCATCAGGGGCGCCGACATCTCTCTTCTGGAGGCAGCAGCTTGAACGTTCCCAACAGCACCGCGATCGGCACCGACCTTTTCACGCGCGGGTGGATCTTCATCCGCGGCGTGCCGGCCATGAAGTTCCTGCCGCCGGAAGGGCCGCCGGAGATCGCCTTTGCCGGACGCTCCAATGTCGGCAAGTCGTCGCTGATCAATGCCCTGGTCAACCAGAAGGGACTGGCGCGCACCTCCAACACGCCGGGGCGCACGCAGGAGCTCAATTATTTCGTGCCGGACGGGTTTTCGGGCGAAGGCGCCGACCTGCCGCCGATGGCGCTGGTCGACATGCCGGGCTACGGCTACGCCACCGCCCCAAAGGAGAAGGTCGACGAGTGGACCAAGCTGGTCTTCGATTATCTCAAGGGCCGGGTCACGCTGAAGCGGGTCTATGTGCTGATCGATGCCCGCCACGGCATCAAGGCCAAGGACGACGAGGTGCTGTCGCTGCTCGACAAAGCGGCGGTGTCCTACCAGATCGTGCTGACCAAGACAGACAAGATCAAGGCCGCCGGCGTGCCGCGGCTGATCGAGGAGACGCTGGCCAAGATCAAGAAGCGGCCGGCGGCGTTTCCGTTCGTGCTGGCGACGTCATCGGAGAAGGGCCAAGGCCTCGAGGAATTGCAGGCCGCGATCGTGCTCGCGGCCAATGGAGGCTAGTCGTCGTACGAGTATCCGTTGACCGCACCCTGGCAATCCGTCAACATCGCAGTGCCGTTCGAGGGCAACCGGATGCGTATCGTTTTTCGTTGTGATCCCGCGCTTGCCGAAACGCTGCCCCGGCCGGTTCCGGCGCGCGGCGTCCTGCCCGACTGGCTCCGCAAGATGCCTCCGAAAGCCTATTCGGAAATCCATGGGCGAGAGATCAGGACGGTAAAACAGTGTCCGCCCTTCGTCGACGCCATGACACATGGCTTCATGATCCTGCTGCCATGCGATGTGACCGTCGAGAACGGCGCCTTTGAATGGCGGTGGGATATCGCCGAGCCGTCAACGAAGGGGCACCCGCGTTCGCCGCTCAGCTTCCATGTCGCCGAACAGCTCGCCGGCGCGCCGTTCTCCAACGGGCTGGCAGCCATAAAATTCAACAGTTTCTGGACGATCGAGCTGGAGGAAGGCTGGTCCCTCTTCGCCACCCATCCGGTCAACCGCGATGATCTTCCTTTCCGCCTGGTGACCGGTGTCGTCGATTCGGATCACTTCCAGGACGCCGGCATCAATTTCCCGGCGATTTGGACCGACCAGGGTTTCTCCGGCGTGCTGGCGAAGGGCACACCGGTTGCGCAATGCTTTCCCGTTCCGCGCGCCGCGCCCGAACTCGTCTTCGAAAGCTTCGATGCCGTGCGCAAAGCCTCCTATGAAGAAACCGTCGCCGATGTTCTTGCCGAACCCGGCGTCTACCGGAAGCGGTTTCGCGTAAAGCGCGCCCGCTAGAACTTTTCCTGGAATTGCTCTTACAGCATGTCGCGGCGAATAGTATTGGCCGCGACATGCTGTAAGCTTCTGATTTTATGCATGTCGTAGTCCCGGAACCGAGGACACTTCCGGGCGACATGCATTAGCCTCCAAGCAAGCCCTTCAACGCGTCGCGATCGATCCAAAGCTTGCCGTGCGGCGCTGACGTCAGGGCCATCGCGATGATGCCGAAGGTTGTGGCGCGCTGCTCGTAGGCCGTCCGATAGGCCTCGATCGCGGCGTCCATATCGCCCGTTTCCTGAAGCGCAATCCCCAGATTGACCGCCGCTTCGGCATCGTCGGGGTGTATCTCCAGCGCTTTGCGATAGGCGACCGCTGCCCCCACATGATCATGCAGATCCTGCCTGACAAGGGCGAGGTCGAACCATGCCGATGCAGGCGCGTTTCCCTTTACGGCCCGTTCCAGCAAAGGTGCCGCATCGGCAGGCATTGCGTCCTCGAACAGCATGCGGCCCAGACGCGCCGCCGCTTCCGCCGACAGGGGATCGGCAAGTGTCACCTGCCGCCATACTTCGAGTGCCTGGGTTCGGTCGCCTGCCTCGTCGAGCGTTCGCGCCTGCTCGATAAGCACAGCAGCATCAGGCGCCAATTCGGCCGCGCGTGAGAGATGGAACAGCGCTTGGTCAAAATCCCGTGCCGCCCGCGCCAGGCGGCCGGCGAGCAATTGAGCGGATGCGTTGTCAGCCCGGATCGCCAGACTTGCCCGAATATGGGTGCGGGCTCCCAATATTTCTCCCTTGGCGAAAAGAACGGCAGCCATGAGGTGGTTGAGGGCAGGGTCGTCCGCCGCCTGGCGAAGAGCCTTCTCGCAAAGCAGCCGCGCCTGCTCGTGGCGACCGGCGTTGAAGTCCGCCACGATGCGTCGCATCTGACTCTGGAGCTTCGGATCGCCCATCCCGATCTGCCTTCACGCTGGCGAACGAGAATCATTTCCCGCGGAATGCTTCGTTCGGCCCGGTTATCCAGACCTTGACGCTCAGCGCCTGGAGGTCAAGCCGGTCCCCGCAAAAATCGGCCACTGGAGGCCGTTTAGGAGCGTCATGTCAGGGTGAGTTTTGAGGCCCTTTCTTCCTCGGCCATCCTTTCGGTGCCATAGGCTTTCAGGAACATGTCGACGCCCGACCTGACGATGTGGTCGATCTCGTCCTGGGTCGGGGCCTTGGTGCGGTAGGCGAAGATGCACTGCCGGAAAAGGCCGGCCAGGCATAGTTCGGTGAACTGATAGGCGGCGAGGTCGACGTCGTCGATCTCGAGCAGGCCGCGCTCGATGGCGGCATTGAGGAACGTCGCGACCTTGTCATGGCCACGCTTGGGGCCGCGTTCGTAAAAACGCGCGCCCATGTCCGGTATCCTGTCGGAGGCGCCGATGACCGTGCGCTGCGCCTGGATGACCTTGGCCGAGGTGATCTTCATCGACAGCACCTTGCCGAACTTGACCAGCGTCTGGCGCAGGTCGTCGGCGCGGTCGAGCATGTCGTACATGTTCTTGAAGATGGTGCCGCGCTCTTCCTCGATCAGCGCTTCGAACAACTCTTCCTTATTGGCGAAGTAGACATAGATGGTGCCCTTGGAGACGCCGGCCTCGCGCGTGATGTCGTTCATCGAAGCAGCCTCGAAGCCTTTTTCGATGAAGACACGGCGGGCGCCGTCGATGATCTGGCTGCGCTTGACCGGGTCCTGTCCAGCAGCCGGCCGGCCGCGGCGCAGACCTTCCAGCAGGTCTTCGCACGAGTCGGTTTCGGCGTTGCCCACAATCTCGCCCATATAAGTCGCACCTCGAAATAATTCGAACCAACCGGTTCGATTTCCCCTTGATATGGTCCTCTTTACGCGCTATGTCAACGGCCGGATCGAACCGAACGGTTCAGTATTATAACTTTAGAGAGATGTCATGTCCTCGAACACGCCCGCCACCGCCGAAGTCCGTCCTTTCCCCAACGCCAAGGTTGCCCCGGCGACGGAAGCGCCCGATGTGCATGTCCAGCCGGCCGTCGCGCCGCCACCTGAGGCCGAAGCTCCGGCCAAGAAGAAGCGCTCGGCGCGCTCCTTCCTGCTGCCGATCATCGGCCTTGCCCTTTTGAGCGGCGGCGCCTGGTACGGCTATGACTACTGGACCACGGGCCGCTTCATGATCTCGACTGATGACGCCTATGTCCAGGCCGACATGGCGTTCGTCTCGCCAAAAATTTCAGGCTATGTCGATCAGGTCCTGGTCGGCGAGAACCAGCAGGTCAAGGCCGGCGATCCCCTGCTGACGATCGATGCCGGCGACTACAAGATCGCCGTTGCCCAGGCCGAGGCGCAGATCGCCACGCTGGCCAAGACACTCGACCGCATCGACGCGCAGACCAAGGCCGCGCAGGCTTCGCTGCAGCAGGCACAGGCGCAGAAGATTGCCGACCAGGCCGCCGCCGCCAATGCCGGCCGTGCCCAGCAGCGCGCCGCGCAACTGGTCAAGACTCATGTCGGCACGCAGGCACAGCTGGACGACGCCCAGACCGCGCTCGACCAGGCCAATGCCGCGCTCGTCGGCGCCGACGCGCAGATTGCCGCCGCGCAGGCCAATATCGGCGTGCTCGAGGCGCAGCGCGCAGAATCCGCCAGCACGCTGGCATCGCTGCAGCTCGGCCGCGACAAGGCCGCGCGCGACCTCTCCTTCACCGTGCTCAAGGCGCCGTATGACGGCGTCGTCGGCAACCGTTCCGTCGAACAGGGCGATCTGGTCAGCCCCGGCCAGAAGCTCGCCGTGGTCGTGCCGATGGACAAGCTCTACATCGTCGCCAATTTCAAGGAGACGCAGCTTGCCCGGCTCGTGCCTGGCGAAAAGGTCAACATCTCGGTCGACGCCATCGACGGCCACCCCATCCAGGGGACGGTCTCCTCGCTGGCGCCGGCGTCGGGCGCGGTGTTCTCGCTGCTGCCGCCGGAAAACGCCACCGGCAACTTCACCAAGGTGGTGCAGCGCGTGCCGGTCCGCATCGACGTGCCGGCCGATGCGTTGAAGACCGGCAAGCTGCGCGCCGGCTTGAGCGTCGTAGTCGCCGTCGACAGCCGCACCGCGCCTGCCGCGACCAGTAACTAAGCGCTTTTCGGAGGGCGGCTTGGTGGCTGATTGAAGCGCCAAGCCGCCCGGCCTGCCTCAAGGAGGCTCAGGACATGGCAACCGCAACCATCACCGCAGGAGCGCCGCCGGCGATGCCGGCCGCGCCCGACACCATTTCGACCCGGCGCATCATCGCTTTCCTGGCGATGGTGTTCGGCATGTTCATGGCGATCCTGGACATCCAGATCGTCTCGGCCTCGCTGTCCGAGATCCAGGCCGGCCTCAGCGCCAGCTCCGACGAGATTCCGTGGGTGCAGACGGCCTATCTGATCGCCGAGGTGGTCATGATCCCGCTGTCGGGCTTCCTCAGCCGGATGCTGTCGACGCGCGTGCTGTTCACCGTCGCGGCCGCTGGCTTCACCGCGGCCAGTGCCCTTGCCGCGACCGCCACCAACATCGACCAGATGATCGTCTACCGCGCCGTGCAGGGTTTCATCGGCGGCGGCATGATCCCGAGTGTCTTCGCGGCGGCCTTCACCATCTTCCCGCCGTCGCGCCGCGCCATCGTCTCGCCGATGATCGGCCTGGTGGCGACGCTGGCGCCGACGATCGGCCCGACCGTCGGCGGCTATATCAGCCACGCCTTTTCATGGCACTGGCTGTTCCTGGTCAATGTCGTGCCCGGCATCCTGGTGGCGACCGCGGCCTGGTCGCTGATCGATTTCGACAAGCCCAATCTCAAGCTGTTCTCGAAGTTCGACTGGTGGGGCCTCGCCGGCATGGCCGCCTTCCTCGGCTGCATGGAATATGTGCTCGAGGAAGGTCCGAACAATGACTGGCTGCAGGACCAGGCCGTGTTCATCTGCGCCATCATCATGACCATCGGCGCGGTGATCTTCTTCTGGCGTGTCTTCACAGCCGAGGAACCGATCGTCGACCTCAAGGCGTTCAGCAACATCAATTTCGCCTTCGGCTCGCTGTTTTCCTTCGTCATCGGCATCGGCCTCTATGGCCTGACCTATCTCTATCCGGTCTTCCTCGGACGCATCCGTGGCTACGATTCGATGATGATCGGCGAAGCGCTGTTCGTCAGCGGCCTGGCCATGTTCTTCACCGCGCCCATCTCCGGCTTCCTGTCGAGCAAGATGGATTTGCGGCTGATGATGATGATCGGCCTGTTCGGCTTCGCCACCGGCACCTGGTGGATGACGCATCTGACCGCCGACTGGGACTTTTACGAGCTGCTCATCCCGCAGATCCTGCGCGGCTGTTCGATGATGCTGTGCATGGTGCCGATCAACAACATCGCGCTCGGCACCTTGCCGCCGGACCGGTTGAAGAATGCGTCCGGACTGTTCAACCTCACCCGCAACCTTGGCGGCGCCGTCGGCCTTGCCCTCATCAACACCGTGCTGATCGACCGCAATGCCTTCCACTATGCCCGGCTCTCCGAGCATGTGCAGTGGGGCAGTGCCGCCGCGCAGACCAAGCTGCAGAACATGACGCTCAATTTCGAGCAAACCACCGGCCTGGACGCCACAAGTGCGGCGATCTCCAAGCTGTCGGGCATGGTCCACCAGCAGGCGGCGCTGCTGTCGTTCATGGATGTGTTCTACCTGCTGACCGTCCTGTTCGGGACGCTGGGGTTCTTCACCATGCTGATCAAGAAGCCGGCCGCGCCCGGTGGTGGCGGAGGCGGCGGGCACTGAAGCAATTCCAGGAAAGTGTGAAGGCGAAAAATGAGAACCGTGGCAGCGGTTTCGGGAAGCTCCTCCAGTCCACGCCCGAAAGCTCCGACCACGCAAAAACTCCGGGCCGCAAAGCCCGGAGTTTTTGTTGCTCTTTGTATCCTCAGGCGGTCGTGGGCTTGAAGGTCAGCGCCACGCCGTTGATGCAGTGGCGCAGGCCGGTCGGCGCCGGACCGTCGTCGAAGACGTGGCCGAGATGGCCGCCGCAGCGGCGGCAATGCACCTCGGTGCGGGTCATGCCCAGCGAGCGGTCCTCGGTCTTGCCGATGCCATTGGCGATCTCCTGCCAGAAGCTCGGCCAGCCGGTGCCGGAATCGAATTTCGTCTCAGAGGGATAGACTGGCAGGTCGCAGCCGGCGCAGGCGAAAATGCCCTTGCGGTGTTCGTTGAGCAGCGGGCTGGTGCCGGGATACTCGGTGCCCTCCTTGCGCAGCACGTCGAAGGCGGCCGGCGATAGGATGGCTTTCCACTCGTCGTCTGTCTTGGTGACCTCGAATTTCTCGGCGGCTTGCGCGGCCTGCGGGCTGCCCATGCGCAGCATCGCTGCCGCGGCCCCGACGACGCCGATAGCGGCGGCACCACTCAAAAGAAAGTCGCGACGGTTCATGACCAGTTCCTCCTGTCGTCTGTTTTGCCAAACTATGCCGCCGCCCGAAAGTCAAAAGCCGGTGACGGTTGCCCAAACGACACTCCGCGCCGTTCCACGGTTGATCGTGGACGGCGCGGAGCACGCATGTCGATTGCGGGTCACGGGAGCGAGACGACGCAATGACGGAGGGCTCTTGCAACGGGTTCGTCCGCGGCAAGCGCCTCGTTACATCGTTCACCCGATCACATCTTCGGGAGCAGAACCTTGTCGATGACGTGGATGACGCCGTTGGACTGTTCGACATCGGGCGCAGGCTTCGATTGCCAAGGGAATTGCCGCTGGCTAGCTTGGCGGCGGCAACGGGGGAGTGCGCATGTCGGTCGAACGAATCCTGTGGGAAGAAGACGCAACCGGTCTAGCCGGTCTGATGCGCAGGGGTGAACTGTCGGCGATCGAACTGACCGAGGCAGCGATCGCTCGGGCCGAGGCCACCCGCCCCGAAATCAACGCCACGGCAGAGCCGCTCTATGAGGCCGCACGGACCCGGGCAAAGAGCATCGACCGTTCGTTGCCGCTGGCCGGAGTGCCCTTTGCCATCAAGGATCTCGGCATCGCCGTCAAGGGCGTGCCCTCGCATGGCGGCAGCCGCATTCCGGCCTGGGTGCCCGATTTCAATTCGGTGATGACCGAGCGCTATCTCGCCGCCGGGCTGATCCCGATCGTCACCTCGACCTCGCCCGAGCATGGGTTGCGGCTGATGACCGAATCCAAGGCCTTCGGCATCACCCGCAATCCCTGGAACACCGGCCACACCACCGGTGGCTCGTCGGGCGGTTCGGCAGCGCTGGTCGCCGCCGGCGTCGTGCCGGTGGCGCATGCCTCGGATGGCGGCGGTTCGATCCGCGTGCCGTCGGCCTGCAGCGGACTTGTCGGCCTCAAGACCTCGCGCGGCCGCGTCCCGCTGTCGCCGCTGGTGAGCGAAAGCTGGTACGGCATGGTCGTCGATCATGCCGTCACCCGCTCGGTGCGCGACTGCGCGCTGCTGCTCGACCTCACCCATGGTCCCGATACGCTGGCGCCTTATGCCGCGCTGCCGCCGAAGGGCACGTTCGCCGCCGCTGCGGCGCGCGATCCCGGCAAGCTCAGGCTGGCGGTGTACCGCAAGTCGCCGCTTGGCCTGCCGATTTCGACCGAGACGCTGAAGGCGCTCGACATTGCCGTGGCGCTCGCCCGTGAAGGCGGCCATTCGGTCGAGGACATCGAGCTGCCCTTCATCGGCCGGGATTTCTTCGCCGATTTCTGCACGACGGTCGCGTCCGCCGTCGCCGGCTCGCTGCGGGCCGAAGCGCTGCGCGTCGGCCGTTCCGTGACGGGCGACGTCGAGCGAGCCACGCGGGTGCTCGGCCGGTTGGGCGAAATGGTCTCGGCCGGCGAGACCTATGCCGGCCTGCAGCGGCTGCACGCCGCCTCGCGGCAACTGATCACGGAGACCGCGCGCTATGATGCGGTGCTGATGCCGATCATCGCGCACCCGCCGCTTGCCTGCGGCGCCATGGATCCCAAAGGCGCCGATGAACTCGTCGAGAACCTGCTCGACAAGCTACACCTCACCTCCTTGCTCAAGATCAAACCACTGTTCGGCCAGTTGATGGACAAGAGCCTTTGGTTCACGCATTGGCCCGCGATGCACAATGTCAGCGGCCAGCCGTCGATCGCGCTCCCCGTCCATGTCACGGACGCAGGCCTGCCGCTCGGCATCCAGGCCGCCGGCCGCCCGGGCGACGAGGAAACGCTTCTGTCGCTCGCCGCGCAGATGGAGAAAATCTCGGGCTGGCTGACGCGGCGGGCGCCGCTGATGGTGCCGTCACAATGACGACACCGTGAACCGCTCGAATATGACAGCAATGCCATTTGCGGCTCGCGTCAATTCCCGCTAAGACGCCGCCGTCCCTATAGATATCCAGGAACGCCCGATGACGGACATCACCGCCACCGCCGAAATGCAGGCTGCCCTCTTGTCGCGTGCGCTGCCCTACATGCAGCGCTACGAGAATAGAACCGTCGTGGTGAAATATGGCGGCCACGCCATGGGCGATATCGAGCTCGGCAAGGCCTTCGCACGCGACATCGCACTGTTGAAGCAATCCGGCGTCAACCCGATCGTCGTCCATGGCGGCGGCCCGCAGATCGGCGCCATGCTGAACAAGATGGGGATCGAATCCAAGTTCGAGGGCGGCTTGCGCGTCACCGACCAGAAGACCGTCGAGATCGTCGAGATGGTGCTGGCCGGGTCGATCAACAAGGAGATCGTTGCGCTGATCAATGCCGAGGGCGAATGGGCGATCGGCCTCTGCGGCAAAGACGGCAACATGGTGTTCGCCGAAAAGGCGCGCAAGACCATGATCGACCCCGACTCCAACATCGAGCGGGTGCTCGATCTCGGTTTCGTCGGCGAACCGGTCGAGGTCGACCGCACGTTGCTCGATCTTCTGGCGCGCTCCGAAATGATCCCGGTGCTGGCGCCGGTGGCGCCCGGCCGCGACGGTCACACTTACAACATCAACGCCGACACTTTCGCCGGCGCCATCGCCGGCGCCTGCAAGGCCTCGCGCCTTCTGTTCCTCACCGACGTGCCGGGCGTGCTCGACAAGGACAAGAAGCTGATCGACGAACTGACGGTCGCCGAGGCCAGGGCGCTGATCAAGGACGGCACGGTCTCGGGCGGCATGATCCCCAAGGTCGAGACCTGCATCGAGGCGATCGAGCGCGGCGTCGAAGGCGTCGTCATCCTCAACGGCAAGACGCCGCATTCAGTGCTGCTCGAACTTTTCACCGAACACGGCGCCGGCACACTGATCGTGCCCTGATATCTTGCGCTTCGGCGCCTGGCATCCTCAGTCCGGCAGAGCGGCGACGGCCCCGATCTCGACGACGAGATCGGGATGCGCAAGCGCGGCAACCCCGATCACTTCCGATGGCGGCGGATTGTTGTAGCTGCAGTGCTTCGGGCAGTGCTCGGCGAAGAACTCGTCCATGACGTCCAGCCGGAAGTTGGGCGAGCTCAGCACGCCGCCGTCTGGAAACGGCCCTTTGACATACTGGGTTATCTTGACGAGATATTCGAGCGAACTGCCGAGTTCTTCCAGATCCGATTTGATGTTCGCCAATATGGAGCGCCATTGCGTCGCCGCGTCGCCGACGGCGCCACCCTTGCTGCTCGACGGGTCATAATTCTCGGTTGTGCCTGTATTGCCGGCAAGAAAGACATATCCCTTGGCGCCGGTCACGACAGTGCCTTTCCCCCAAGGCATGAGTCGGCCGCCCTTCATCTTCCTATGCGTGACAAGGTTCATCGCTTCCTCCTGCCAATCACCATCGTCCGATCGCTGGAAATTAGCGCGTTGACCGCTGGCGGCGAGGGCGAGACGGGTCAGTGCGGTGGCGAGACGCGAAAGGCGTGCGGCTCGAGCGCGGCAGGTTGCACGGCGGCAGGCACCGTTACAGGTCTCTTCGCCGGACGCTGAAAGACCATCGATTCCTCCTCGGCGTCCTGCGGTGCGCCCCAGAATTCGGCGAGCGTCGGGCCGCCTGTCATCCGGCGGTCGGTCACCAGGAATCCCCAGACCTCGCGGAACCAGACGCGGCGGCCCATTTTGGTGTACCAGCGCATCGAATGCCGCTGCTCGGGGTCGGGGTGGAACAGGATGCGCGCCAGCGCCTTCGGCCGCGACTGCACCGCCAGTTCGATTAGCTTGACCGAGAAGAACAGCATCCACGGCTTCAGCCGGGTCATGTGCAGCACCTGGTGCTTGTAGTCCCACAGGCGGGCGTCCGTTTGGATAACCTTGCGGTCGCGCGCGATGCGGAAAAACGGCGTCCAGCGATGCGGCGTCACATAGAGCGCCCGGATCTGGTCGGGATCATAGGCGAGGAGCTGGCGGAAACCGCGCCAGAGATCGCGAAACCCTTCGTCCTCGAAGCCGGCCACCCAGGTCGCCATCGACAGGATGCCGTGCTTTCGCAGCAGCCGTATCGCCTCGCGGTCGGACGAGGTGCTGCCGCCCTTGCGGATCAATGCGAGCGTCTGCTCGTCGGTATTTTCCATGCCGAGCAGCCAGCGGATGACGCCGGCCTTGCGGTAGAGGTGCAGCATATCGGCGTCGCGCACGATGTCGTCGGCGCGTGTCGAGCCGACGATCAGCACCGGCACATTCTCGGCGATCATCGCATCCAGGAAAGCGCGCCAGGCCTTCTTCGAGACGGTCGGGTTCTCGTCGGCGAGGTTGATCAGCTCGACGCCGTGCTCGCGGTGCAGCCAGGCGATCTCCTGCGCGAATTTCTTGGGATCGCGATGCCGCCAGCGGGTCCAGAAGCCGCGCTGACCGCAATAATTGCACAAATGCGGGCAGCCGCGCGAAAACTGCATGACCACGGCGCGCTTGCCGCCCCAGTAACTGTATCCGCGGTGATCGATCAACTCCCAGCCGACGCGGTAGGCGTCGAGGTCGGCGATGGTCATCGCCGCTTGCGTGGCGAAGGGACGATCGAGGTCATCGCGATAGGCGATGCCGGCAACGCTTGCCGGCGGCTGGCGCATTTCCACCGCCTCGACCAGCGCCACCACGGTCGCTTCGCCCTCGCCGCGCACGATGAAGTCGAAAACGTCGGTTTCGGCGAGGATGTCGCGCCAGTGATAGGTCGGGAACACGCCGCCGTAGAGGATGATCGTCGCCGGCTCGCGCGCCTTGATCATCGCGGCGATCAACAGGGCGGTCGGATGCGCCGAGGTCGATCCGGAATGGCCGATCAGGACGAAGTCGGGGCAGTCCTTCAGGGCTTCCGCGACGACCGAGGCAAGCGGCATCGGCCCGAATTCGGCATCGACGAGCCGCACCTCATGGCCGGCGTCGAGCAGCGGGCCGCCGATCGCCAGAAGACCGAGCGGCGGCAAATGATCGTCGGGCACGCGGCTGCCGATGGCGGTGTGCGGCGGATTGATCAGGACGATGTTCATGGCGGACCTCCTGGGAGTTGGTCCGCGCATGCTGGCCGGCGATAGTGCCGCCCGATTGGCCCGTTTCAGCAGTTTGCGTGCAGCTTTTCCGCAAAAACGGGAAGGCCGGCCACCATCATCGCCTGAGATGCGCGAGCGGCACGTGGCCCGGGCCCTTGATGTTCTGCAACACCAGTTGCGTGTGGACGTCGCGCACGCCGTCGAGCCGCATCAGCCGATGCATGACGAAGGCGTTGAGCTCGTCGACAGATGGCACCATGACATGCAGCAGGAAATCGTGGTCGCCGGTCATCGTCCAGCACGACGACACCTCGTCCATGCGCTGGACGGCGGCGATGAAGCTTTCGGGCGAGCCGTCGCTGTGGCTGACGAGGCGCACCTGGATGAACACCTCGACCATCAGGCCGATGGCGCGGCGGCTGATCATGGCGGCAAAGCCCTTGATGATGCCGGCTTCCTGCAGTGCATCGAAGCGCCGCGCGCAGGGCGTGGTCGAGAGGCCGATCTCCTGCGCCAGTTCGGAGACAGGCTTGCGTCCGTCGCGTTGCAGGACATCGAGCATCCTGATCTCGAAATCGTCGAATTGAGGCATTTTAACTCGTCCTTTGCGGATTGTGAGTGAATGTTATCCCGAATATGGCGAGCGGGCCATCATCAAAACCGAATTGCCTCTGCGGGTCGGGTTAGCATTGCGGTGCGTCAACCATCGATGATCTGCGAGGAGAAAGACCATGACGACGATGAGCGTTGCCGAATATGCCCGCGACTGCGCGGCGCAAGGGTTGCGCGGCGACTATTCGGTGTGTCGCGCCGATTTCACTGTGGCACAGGGCTATGATTACAGCGCCGAGGAGCAGGCGGTGTGGCGCACGCTGTGCGACCGCCAGACGGAGCTGACGCGCAAGCTCGCCCACCACTCCTATCTCGACGGCGTCGAGAAGCTCGGCCTTCTCGATCGCATCCCCGATTTCGCTGACGTCAGCGCCAAGCTGCGCAAGCTCACCGGCTGGGAAATCGTCGCCGTGCCCGGCCTCATTCCGGCCGCCCCCTTCTTCGATCACCTCGCCAACCGCCGCTTCCCGGTCACCAACTGGCTGCGGACAAGGCAGGAACTCGACTACATCGTCGAGCCGGACATGTTCCACGATTTCTTCGGCCATGTGCCGGTGCTGTCGCAGCCGGTGTTCGCCGACTTCATGCAGATGTATGGCAAGAAGGCCGGCGACATCATCGCACTCGGCGGCGACGAGATGATCACGCGGCTCTATTGGTACACGGCCGAATACGGCCTGATGCAGGAGCCCGGCCAGCCGCTGAAGGCGTTTGGCGCCGGACTGATGTCGTCCTTTACCGAATTGCAGTTCGCGGTCGAGAGCAAGGACGCCCACCATGTGCCTTTCGACCTCGAGACGGTGATGCGTACCGGTTACGAGATCGACAAATTCCAGCGCGCCTATTTCGTGCTGCCGTCTTTCGACGCCTTGCGCGATGCCTTCCAGACCGCGGATTTCGAGGCGATTGTCGCGCGCCGCAAGGGCGAGCCAGCGCTCGATCCGGCGACGGTCTAATTCGCCTACATGGCGGCCCCGGCGGCGGGGCGTTCTCCGCCGCCTGGACATCCCGCCACCTCCTACAATGCGTAGATGGTCCGGTTGAACTTCGTCTCCATCACCACATGGGAAGCGGTTTTGACGACACCGTTGATTTCATTCACCGCATTCACCTCCCGGTTCAGCTTCTCGAGCGTCTCGGCGGCAAGGTGGATGATCAGGTCCCACTCGCCGGTAATGGCGTAGACCGCCTGGATCGAGGGCATCGCCTTGATCTTTCTGGAGACGTCCGGATAGCTCTTGTTGTTGAGGGCGGCGAGCGTGAAACAGTGGACGGCATTCTGGGCGACCTCCTTGGTCAGCCGCACGGTATAGCCTTCGATAATACCGCCGGCCTCCAGCTTCTGGATCCGCTCCTGCAGCGCTGTCCGCGATACGCCGAGCTGACGTGCCAGTGACGCGACCGGCTCACGCGCATTCTTCTGCATCAGCGCGAGCAGCTGACGATCCTTGTCGGTCAATTCCACAAAAAAATCCTCTCGCTCGATCCGCGCTGTAACCGCCGCGCGATCCTATCGGCTGAACCGCCCCGGCGACAATCCGGAAGACTGGCCAGAAGACTGGCCTGCGCGAACGGAACAAGGCGACCATATCCGGCATTTTGCCGTCTCAAGGCACGCAATGACTGTGCGATCGCCATTATCCCGCATTTCGCCGGGTAGAACCCTTCTTTTTGCTACCTGACTGTCTGGGGCCACAAACGCCGGTCCATCAGGGGGAACGAGCTTCGGCTGTGGTCGGCACAAACCGAAACCGATCCGCGTTGAAGCTGTGGCTGAAGCGCTGAGGTCCGACGTTACGCATCCTATCAGTTTCAACCACAAGGGAGGGATAACTTTGAAAAAGCTGCTCGATTTAGCCGTTCTTGCCGCCGCGACATTCGCGATCACGACGGCGGCCATGGCCGGGGAAACCCTGGACCGCGTCACGTCGAAAAAGGCGATGGTCATCGCCACCAACGCGGCCTGGCCGCCACAGAGCTTTCTCGACGACAGCAACGAACTCGCCGGTTTCGACATCGATGTCTCGCGCGAAATCGGCAAGCGCCTTGGTGTCGATGTCTCGTTCGAAACGCCCGACTGGGCGACGCTGACCGGCGGACGCTGGCAGGGACGTTACGATCTGGGCGTCGGATCGGTGACGCCGACCAAGGCCCGTTCCAAGGTGATCGACTTTGTCGGCATCTATTATTACAGCCCCTATGTCTACGTCCTGCACAAGGACAGCGGCGCGAAGTCGGTCGCCGATCTCAACGGCAAGATCATCGGCGTCGAGACGGCCACCACCTCGGAGGATTTCATCCGCCGCAAGCTCGAAATCGACGCGCCCGGCCTGCCTCCCATCGAATACAAGCTGGAGCCGGGCGAGATCCGCACCTACGCGGATTCCATGCTTCCCTTCGATGACCTGCGGCTTGGCGACGGCGTGCGCCTGAATGCCGTGATCGCGCCGGAGCAGACGGCGCAGAACGCCATCAAGAACGGCTATCCCGTGAAGATCCTGGAAGGCGAGTACGCCTTCCGCGAGCCGCTCGTCGTCATCGCCGAAAAGAAGGATCCCGAGTGGACCGCAAAGGTCGCCGGCATCATCATCGGGATGAAGACGGACGGCACGCTCGCCGCGCTGACCACGAAGTGGTACGGCAAGGACTACAGCGCCAAGTAAAGTCATTCCGCCGGCTGCCCCTCGGCAGCCGGCGGACTTCACCCCACCAAATGCATGCTCCTCACCGCAAAGTCATCGATGGCCTATCCGGACACCTATTACGCCCGCACCCTGACCGACCGGAAGACGCGACCTTCGCTCAAAGGCGAGGCGCAATGTGACGTGGCCGTCGTTGGCGCCGGATTGGCCGGGTTGACGACAGCGCTGCAGCTGGCGCGCGCCGGACTGCATGTCGCCGTGCTGGAAGCCCAGCTCGTCGGTTTCGGCGCTTCGGGCCGCAATGGCGGTTTCGTCACGCCCGGCTTCGCCACCGGCGGCGACAATATCGCCGCACGTGTCGGCGGGGAGGCAGCACGCGACCTGCATCGGCTGTCGATCGAAGGCGTGGAATTCGTGCGCGACACGATCGAGGCGCTCGGGATATCGGCCGCCATGCCGCGTGCCGGCCTGCTCAGCGTCTTGCGCTACGACGACGGCGATGCGCTCAAGGCCTATGCCGAACAGATGGCCCGCGACCATGGCTATGAACTTCAATATCTCGACAGGGAAGACGTCCGGTCGGTGCTGAAGTCCGTCCGCTACCACCAGGGCCTGCGCGACCCGAACGCCTTTCACATCCATCCCCTCAACTATCTGCGTTGCCTGGCCGACGAGATCGAGCGGCTTGGTGGCGAGATTCATGAAAGCTCCGAGGTCGTAGAATGCGACCTCTCGGGGCCGCAAAAGATGCTTCGCACCAGACAGGGCACGCTTCGGGCGTCCCGGATCGTTCTCGCGACCGGCGGCTATACGGGTCCGGTATTCGGCCAGCTCTACCGCGCCTTTTTGCCCATCGCGACCTATGTGATGGTTTCCGAGGCAGATCCCCGCCTCATTGCGCAAGCCGTGGCGACGACAGACGCCGTCGGCGACAACAGGCGGGCCGGCGACTATTATCGCCTGGTCGAGGGCGGCAATCGCCTTTTGTGGGGCGGGCGCATCACCACGCGCGCCGCTTCCGCCGACGCGCTGGCGCACGAATTGCGCCGCGAGATGGTCGGCACCTACCCGCAGCTTGCCGGCCTCAAGACCGAACTGGCGTGGTCGGGGCTGATGTCCTATGCCCGGCATCTGATGCCCCAGATCGGGGAGCTGCAGTCAGGCGTCTGGTACTGCACCGCTTTCGGCGGCCATGGCCTCAACACCACGGCGATTGCCGGAAAAATTGTCGCCGAGGGCATTCTGGGCGCCTCGGACCGCTACCGGCAGTTCGCGCCCTTCGGATTGAGCTGGGCTGGCGGCGCCGCCGGTCTGGCCACCGCGCAACTCACCTACTGGAAATTGCAGGCGCAGGACTGGTGGCGGGAACGCCGCGCCACCCCCAGGGACAAGGTGACGGCATGATCGGCAGGCTGATGCTCTCCCATCCAGGGCTCACCCGCCGCGCCGCGGGCGCGCTTTTTCCGGCACTGCTGGCCGCGGCCCTCTACGCCATGGGCATCAAGTCGAGCTGGATCGGCTCTTTGATGCCGCTTGCATCCGACTGGTTGCAGGCCAACCCCGCTCTGTCGCGCGCCCTCTCCGCCGTGTTGATCGCGCTCCTGGTGCTGACGAATGGCAAACTGCTGCTACTCCTGCCCCGGCGGCAGCAGATCGTCGGCGTCTGGATCGAGCTGTTCGTGCTGCTGATGCTGTTCTTCTATTCCTTCGACCTCTCCCTTGCCTTCATCGCCAGGAAGGTCGGGTTCCTGATCACCCAGGGCGTCACCACGACGCTCTACATTTCGGCGATCTCGATCCTGATCGCGACCTTGATCGCCCTGGTCGGTGCCATCGCCAAACTGACCGGAAACGGCATCGTTTACGGGCTCGCCACCTTCTACACATCGCTGTTTCGCGGTCTGCCGTTGCTGATGCAGATCTACATCATCTATCTCGGCCTGCCCCAGGTCGGCTACGTGATCGGCGCGGTGCCGGCGGGCATCGTGGCGCTGTCGCTGTGTTACGGCGCCTACATGACCGAGGTCTTCCGCGCCGGCATCGAAAGCATCCCGCGCGGTCAAAGCGAAGGCGCCACGGCGCTCGGCCTGAGCCCCGGTCAGACCATGGCGCTGGTCATCCTGCCGCAGGCCATGCGCGTCATCATTCCGCCGACCGGCAACCAATTCATCGCCATGCTGAAGGATTCCTCGCTGGTATCGGTCGTCGGCGTCTGGGAAATCATGTATCTCGCCCGCACGATGGGCCAGACGGAGTTCCGCCACATCGAGATGCTGATCACCGCCTCGATGATCTACTGGATCCTGTCGATCTCGCTGGAATTCGGCCAGGCCTATCTCGAACGGCGCTTCGGCCGGTCGGAACGCTAGGCGTAGGTCATCGCCTCCAAGCATGGAATGGCATGGCTGGGGCTCTCCGATTGGCCTCGGCATCCTGCTGGTGTCGCTGGCCGCCGCCGCCGTGCTGGTGCGCATCGCCGTCTATGGTCTTTGAGCTTCTGCCGGCGCCATTTTTGGCGCCGGCCCTGGGACTTCATGGAGGTCGCTCAGGCCGTTACCACCTTGCTCAGATGGTCGCCAAGCCGGCAGGCGAGCGCGGTGATCGTCGTCGTCGGGTTGGCTTGTCCCGACGTGCAGAACACGGAAGAGCCGCCGACATAGAGATTGTCCATGCCATGCACCTTGCAATTGGCGTCCACCACGCTCCTGGTGACGTCCGTGCCCATGCGCGTGCCGCCCATGTGATGATTGCCCGCCGTCTCTTCGTTGGTCGGATAATCCTCGCCGTTAGAGATCCAGTCCGCAATGCGCACCCGGCCCAGGTTTTTCTGGGCCAACGTCGTGCCGAACAGTTTCAGGCCTTCGAGAAGCGTGCGACGTTCCAGTTCCGATTTCTTCCAGTGCAGCTCAATGCGCGGCACGCCGGCATGGTCGACCTCGGTCTTCGACAGCTCGATCTGGTTCGAAGCCAGCGGCGCCTGTTCCCAGGCGACATAAAGCTGAGCGGCGCAACGCAGGTTCTGGTCGAGTTTGCCCGATACCCATTCCGCCATGTGCGGCGCCGTACAGGCAAGGTCGGCGATGAGGCTTTTGACGCCCGGATAGGGAGCCTCGATCAGCCTGATGCCGAAATTCATGATCTTGAGCCGATCCATCGCGGCAGGCATCGGCGAGAAGAAGGCCTCCTTGACGGCATCGACCTCGAACGCGTCATAGTCGGCCAGGATGGCATTGCCGCCCTCGAAGGTCGGATGCTCCATCCAGTAGCGGCCAAGCGCCGTCGCGTTCGGCACGACGCCGCCGTTGGAGCGCTGGTTCGACCACAGCAACAGCCGTGAATTCTCCAGCCCGCCGGTGCAGACGATGAAATCGTCGGCGCTGAACGAGCCGGCGTCCCTGCCGTTGGACCACAGTTTGGCGCCGGTCACCCGTTTGCCGTCGCCGGCAAGCTCGGTGGCGTAGGTGTTGAGCACGATGGCGATGTTTTTGCTCTTGTCGAGTTCGTCGGCAAATTTTTCCGCAAACCGCACCGCCGGGCTCTTGATCAGCTGCACCCAGCGAATGTCGTCCGAGATCGGCACATCAGGCCGAAAATCGGGAAGGTCGAGGATGTCGCGCACTTCGGCAAGATAGGGTTCGATGTCGGCGCGACGGATCGGCCAGCCGGTATCGGGCGCCCAGGCCTTCGGCTCGAAATCCTGTTTGTCGAGCACGCGGCACCAACCGGCCCAGTGATTGGAGCTGCCGCCCATGAACCGCAGCCGGGTGATGTCGAGATCGAAATAGAAGTCACCGACGGTGGTGCCGCGGTAAAAGTCCTGCGAGCCGTCGCTGAATTCCCGCGAACCGGCTTCCAGCACCACTACCGGGATGCCGGCCGCGCCAAGTTTTCTGGCGATCGTGGTGCCGGCCGGACCGGAACCGAGGATGCAGACCTTTGGCGCAAAGTTGGCGGCGCGATACGCCTCGTAGCTGTCGAAGATCATGCCAGGTCGCTCCGCTTCAGGATCCAGCCATTGACCTCGACGATCTCGTCAGGGTCGACCCGGGATGAACCGGCATGGGTGACGTCGGCGTCAGGCAACTCGCGGAACAAGGACAGGGCAGGCAGGGCGATCAGCGCTTGCACGAGCGTACGGCGCGAGATTTTTTTGATGGAGAAACTCATGACAGGTCTCTCTGCTAGGGGCTTCGATACGCGCATGACGTTCCCGAACGGCACACGCATCGTCAGGCAAGCCAATATCGTGCCAAGCATGGCCTCGAGGCGGTGAAAGTGCCGACAAGCGGCACAAACGGATGCAAACAAGGTTACAGATTTCTTAACGGGCCAGGTGTGCCGGCCCGGCCTGCTCATGCGGCTTCGGAAATATCGGTATCGAGGATCGTCAGGTTGCGGCCCGCATGCTTGGCCTGATAGAGGCGCCGGTCGGCGGCGCGCATCAGTTCCGATACGTTGACGTCCTCGCCGCAGACGGTGCCGCCGATGCTGACGGTCAGCGGAATGGTCCGTTCATCGACGGGCCGGAAGCGGATCAGCTCGACCTCGCGGCGGATCCGTTCGGCAACGCGCTTGGCTTCCTGTTCCGTGGCTCCGATCAGAAACGCGCCGAACTCCTCGCCGCCGATGCGGCCGAGCACATCGCCGCTGCGCACGCCGCGCTCGATGGCGCTGGCGATCAACAGCAGCGCGTCGTCACCTGTCAGGTGGCCGAAATTGTCATTGATCGTCTTGAAATGATCGGCGTCGATGATCAGCAGCGCGCCACGGTCGGACTTGCGCCGGGAGCCGTCCAGCGCGGCGAAGAAGCTCTCCCGGTTGAGCATGCCGGTCATGTCGTCGCGGCTCGCCTTTTCCGCCAGGCGGCGGTGCGCGGCGGCGAGTTGGGCATGGGCACGTGCGAGTTCGCGATGGGCGTTCTTCAGCCTGTCGCTCTGCCAGAACGTGCCGGCGCACGCCGTCCAGGCAAGGACCAGCGGACAGAGCGTCAATGTCAACCAGATCGTTCGCGTGAGCGGGAACCCCATGGCTGGGACGATGATCAACGTCAGCAGAAGAGATGCAGCGACGGAGGCGAAGGCGATGGCGGCGGATTTGAGAATGATGCTGTTCATCGCAGGCTCCCCACAGGACTGTCTCTGTGCCAGCAAGCCCTGAAGGCTACCTTTCCGGGATGCATAAAATTTGAATCGTGGGGTTATTTCTGCAACTTCAACGCGAAGAAGTTGTGGATAAAGTCCCTTTCAGAATCCCTGTTTCATGCCATAAGGAGCGCATGACCACGCTTCCCGATCCCGCCCGCTTCGCCCATGTCACCGACTGGGTGTTCGACCTCGACAACACGCTCTATCCGCACCACTCGAATCTGTTCTCGCAGATCGACGTCAAGATGACCGCCTATGTCGGGGAATTGCTGGCGCTGCCGCGCGAGGAGGCGCGCAAGCTGCAGAAGGAGCTCTATCTCGAATACGGTACGACGCTGAACGGGCTGATGACGCGCCACGGCATCGATCCCGACGACTTCCTCGAGAAGGTCCATGACATCGACTATTCGTGGCTGGTGCCCGATCCCGTTCTCGGCACCGCCATCCGCCAGCTTCCCGGCCGCAAGTTCATCTTCACCAATGGCGACCGCAGGCACGCCGAGCGCACCGCGCGCCAGCTCGGCATCCTCGAGCATTTCGACGACATCTTCGATATCGTCGCCGCCGGCCTCAACCCCAAGCCGGCGCGCCAGACCTACGAGAAGTTCGCCGAACTGCACGCCGTCACCGGCCACAATGCGGTGATGTTCGAGGATCTCGCCCGCAACCTTTCCGTGCCGAAGTCGCTGGGCATGACCACGGTTCTCGTGGTGCCGCGCAATTTCGAGCCGACCTTTTCCGAAATCTGGGAACGCGACCCGGCCAACGAGGATGACGTCGATTTCGTCACCGACGATCTCGCCACGTTCCTCACGACCATAGTCATAAGGGAGTGAGGAATTGAGGAATTGAGGAATTGAGGAATTGAGGAATTGAGGAATTGAGGAATTGAGGAATTGAGGAATTGGTCGGGACGCAAGACTATGTTCCTTATTTCGTCAATTCCTCATTTCCTCATTTCCCAGTTCCCCCAATTCCTATTCCCCTAGCTTGTAGAAGCGGCTGACGATGCTCCAGGCCTCCTCGGCGGTGTCGACGAAATCGATGATGTCCTGGTCGCCCGGGCTGATAGTGCCTTGCTCGGCGAGAAAGTCGAGGTCGATCGCCCGCTTCCAGAAGGACTTGCCGAACAGGATCACCGGCACACGCTCCATGCGCCCGGTCTGGATCAGCGTCAGCGTCTCGAAGAACTCGTCCATCGTGCCGAACCCGCCGGGAAACACCGCCACGGCCTTGGCGCGCATGACGAAGTGCATCTTGCGGATGGCGAAATAGTGGAAGTTGAAACAGAGCTCCGGCGTCACATAGGGATTCGGCGCCTGCTCGTGCGGCAAGACGATGTTGAGCCCGATCGACGGCGCACCGACATCGTCGGCGCCGCGGTTTCCGGCTTCCATAACGCCCGGCCCGCCACCGGTCACCACGACATATTCGCGATAATATGAAGTGGCCGACTGCCGCGAGCAGAGGCGGGCGAATTTGCGCGCCTCCTCGTAATATTTGCTGTTTTCCTCGAGGTTCTTCTTCTGCGTCTCGTTCTTGGCCGCCCAGGCCTCGCCGCCGGGTTCGGGCAGGCGCGCGCCGCCGAACAGGATCACCGTCGAACGGATGCCGCGCTCGGCCAGGATCATTTCCGGCTTCAGCAGCTCCAGTTGCAGCCTGACCGCGCGCAGTTCGCGCCGCGTCATGAAGTCGGGATCGTTCCAGGCCAGGCGGTAGGTTTCGGCCCGCGTCTGCGGCGTGTCCGGCACGCTTTTCGACCGCTCCAGATCCTCGTCCGAATGCGGCAGCGGCGTCCATCCCGCCTTTTCCATGGGAGTCATCGAATCCACCCGTCCATTCCTTTACTTGCGTCGTCCCGTGACGCAGCTGCGATTGACCCCCATTGAGCCTTAACATAGGGTCCGCGCGACTTTTAAACAGGTTAAGGCCCAGCCCCTTAACAGCTTGGTAATGGAGCGAATTCATGTCGAAGCCCGATCTGGCGAGCCTCGAAAAGACCATAGACAAGGCCTTCGAGGAACGCGACGCCATTTCGACCGCGACCCGCGGCGAGGTTCGCGACGCCATCCAGTCGGCACTCGACCTGCTCGACCGCGGCACCGCCCGCGTCGCCGAGCGGCAGGCCGACGGCAAATGGCACGTCAATCAGTGGCTGAAGAAGGCCGTGCTGCTCTCCTTCCGGCTCAATCCGATGGAAATCATCAAGGGCGGCCCCGGCGAGGCCGTGTGGTGGGACAAGGTGGCGTCCAAGTTCGACGGCTGGAGCGCCGTCGATTTCGAGAAGGCGGGCTTCCGCGCCGTGCCGTCGTCGATCGTGCGCCGTTCGGCCTATGTCGCGCCCGGCGCCGTCTTGATGCCGTCCTTCGTCAATGTCGGCGCCTATGTCGATAGCGGCACCATGGTCGATACCTGGGCTTCGGTCGGCTCCTGCGCCCAGATCGGCAAGAATGTCCACCTTTCGGGCGGCGTCGGCATCGGTGGCGTGCTGGAGCCGATGCAGGCCGGCCCCACCATCATCGAGGACAATTGCTTCATCGGCGCGCGTTCCGAAGTGGTCGAGGGATGCATCGTGCGCGAAGGCTCGGTGCTCGGCATGGGCGTCTTCATCGGCCAGTCGACCAAGATCGTCGACCGCGCCACCGGCGAGATCTTCTATGGCGAGGTGCCGCCGAATTCGGTCGTCGTCGCCGGATCGCTGCCGGGCAAGCCGTTTCCAAACAACGAACCGGGCCCAGGTCTCTATTGCGCCGTCATCGTCAAGCGGGTCGACGCCAGGACCCGGTCCAAGACCTCGATCAACGAATTGCTGCGCGATTGATCTTTCCGCCGGGCAGGCGCACCTTCCGCCGGCGCGACGATCGGTCGCGCTGGTTCAACATGGAGGGGTGACATGGACTGGAAATATCTGCTCACAAGCTTTGATGGTCGCATCAACCGGGGCAAGTTCTGGGCTGGCATCGGGGTATTCATCGTTATCGGCGTTATAGCTTTCATTCTCGACGCGATCCTCGGCACCCGTTTCACCACGGCCAGCGGCGCCCAGGTCGGCATCATCGGCATCCTCTTCGCGCTGGCATCGATCTATTTTGCGATTGCCCTCTATGCCAAACGCTGGCACGACCGCAACAAGTCGGGTTGGTGGACGCTGATCGGCCTCGTACCCGTCATCGGCGGCATCTGGCTGCTGGTCGAACTCGGCATCCTCGAAGGCACCAGGGGCGCCAATCAATATGGATCGGACCCGCTTGCCTGAAAGATCGGATCTCACCTGGCTTTTCTTCAAGACCTCGGGCCGCGTCAGCCGCGCGGCCTATTTTCTTGGCGGATTGCTCGTCGCCATCATCCAGGCGTTCCCGCTGTACCGCTTCACGCTGGTGCCGGAGGGCTCGGCCGAGAGCAACATGTGGTCGTTCATCTTCTTCGTCGCCTTCATCGCCTCGCTGTGGTCGAACATCGCGCTGGCGGTGAAGCGTCTGCACGACCTCGACAAGCCGGGCATCGCCGCGCTGATCCTGTTCGTACCGGTCGTCTCGATCGTCGCCTTCCTTGTGTTGTGCCTGTTTCCTGGGCAGCCTGGGCCCAACCGCTACGGCCGGCGCACCAACGAGCCGGCTGAACCGAAGAAATAGAGCATGATGTCGTCCGAAAACCGCGTCACACTTTTCGGCATGCTCCAGGCGGCCGGTCGGATATCTCGCCATGCGCTACCGCACGCTTGATCCGAAACTGATCATCGAAACCGCCGAGCGGCTTGACGGCCGCGTCGCCGACCGTTTCCCGGACGCCGGGTTGCGCGGCGTCGCCGCCGAACTGGTGTCGCTGTCGCGCGATCTGGCCAAGGCCGCCAAGGCGCTGGAAGCGCCTATCTGGTGGCTGCGTGGCATCATCGCCGCCGCCGTCGTCGCGGGCGCGCTGATCTTCCTGTTCGTCGGGACCATCCTGCCGCTCATTCACATCTCCCAGTCCGACGACGCGGTTCAGTCGGTGCAAGGCATCGAAGCCACGATCAACATGATCATCCTCGCCGTGCTCGGCTTCCTCGCCCTGATCCGAACCGAGGAGCGCATCAAGCGCAAGCAGGTGTTTCGTCAGTTGCACGGCCTGCGCTCGCTGATCCACGTCATTGACATGCACCAGTTGACCAAGGATCCGGCGGCGCTGTCGGCCAGTTTCAAGCCGACTTCGCATTCGCCCGCCCGCATCACTAATGCCGCGGATCTCGCGCGCTATCTCGACTATTGCTCCGAAATGCTGTCGATCACCGGCAAGATCGCGGCGCTGTTCGCCCAGTCCGTCAATGACGCCGTCGTCATCGACGGCGTCAACGACATCGAGAACCTGGCGTCCAACCTGTCGCGCAAAATCTGGCAGAAGATCACGCTGATCGACGGCCGGCCGGCGGCGCCAGAACCTTCTCCGGCACCAGGCCCGGCGAGCCGAGCCGCTCGGACTCCGCCGCGCGCACCAGGGCGCTGATCCGCTGGAGCGTCGGCGCCGGCGTGCCGGCTTTCTCAGCGAGCCGCAAAACAGCACCCTGCAGGTCGTCGATCTCGGTCGGCCGGCCGCGCCGCAGATCGTCCCACATGGACGAGCGCGCCTCGGGGTCGATCGCGAGCATGCGCCGCGCCAGGAGCTTGAACAGCCAGTCGGGCAGCCTGAGCATCTTCGGCAGCAGTGCAGGGCGCAGGCCGGCGATGCGCGCCGGCGCGATGCCGGAGGCCTTCATCGCTTGCAGCGCCTCGTCGATCTGGGCGGCCAAGATCAACCGCCAGCGCCTGTCGGCAAGCTCGGTTGCCAGCGGAAGGCCTGACAGCGCCACCAGCGCATTGTTCAGGTTCATCAGAAGCTTGCCCCACAGCACGGCCTTCATGTCGCCATGTGTTTCGACAGCGAGGCCTTCGACGTCGAGAAGGCCGGCAAGGCCGGCAGCACCGTCTTCGACCATCACCTTGCCGTTGCTGGCGCGGTGGACGCGCAGCGGCAGCTCTCCATCGGCCGATTGCACGACATTGAACGGCACCATGCCGGCCAGAACGGTTTGCCGGCCAAGCGCCGCGCGCAGCCTGTCGGCATTGTCGACGCCATTCTGCAGGCTCACCACCACGGCGTCGGGACGGGCATGGGCCTTGATGAGGGCTGCCATATCCTGCGTGGCGCCGCTCTTGACGGTGACCAGGATCACATCGGCCGCCGGCAAGGCGACAGCAGGATCGGCGGTGACGGCAAGCGCTTCCGGCTTGATCAGGCGATCACGGCCCTGGAGGTCGCCGACGCGCAATCCGTCCTGCCGCAGCGCTGCCTCGATGCGCGGCCTGGCGAGCAGGACAACCTGCCGGCCGGCGAGCACCAGGCAGCCGCCGGCATAACAGCCAATGCTGCCGGCGCCGGCAATGACGATCCTCTTTTCCCCGTTCGTCATCTCTTGCTCCGCACAAGCCCACTATACGACATGAAAACCATAATGTCGGCGGTATCGCCGGCCATTGGCTTGGCCCTATGTCTGGCCGTGACAGGCCTTTCGCTTTCGACTATCGCTTTTGCCATGACGCTCCCGACTGATCCCGCCGCAAACCTCGCCTCTCTCATCCGCTGTGCCTCGGTGACACCAGCCGAAGGCGGCGCGCTGAGCGCGCTGGAGACAATGCTGAAACCGCTCGGCTTCCTGGTCGATCGGCCGGTGTTCTCCGAGGACGGCACGCCGGATATCGAAAACCTCTATGCGCGGCGCTCCGGCAACGGCCCGCATCTGATGTTCGCGGGCCATACCGACGTGGTGCCTGTCGGCGACGAAGCCGCCTGGACACATCCGCCTTTCGCCGCCGAGATCGCCAATGGCGAGATGTATGGCCGCGGCGCCGTCGACATGAAGGGCGGCATTGCCTGCTTCATCGCGGCGGTGGCGCGCCATGTGGAGGCAGATGGCGGCCCGAAGGGCTCGGTCTCGCTGCTGATCACCGGCGACGAGGAAGGGCCGGCCGTCAACGGCACGGTCAAGCTGCTCGAATGGGCAGCGTCCAAAGGCGAGAAATGGGACGCCTCGATAGTCGGCGAGCCGACCAATCCGGACACGCTCGGCGACATGATCAAGATCGGCCGGCGCGGCTCGATGTCGGGCAGCATCACGGTCAATGGCCGCCAAGGCCATGCCGCCTATCCGCAGCTTGCCGACAATCCGGTGCGCGGCCTGATGAGCCTGGTGGATGCCTTGCTGCACCCGGTCTTCGACAAGGGCACCAAGGATTTCCAGCCGACCAATCTGGAGGTGACCTCCATCGATGTCGGCAATCCAGCCACCAATGTCATTCCTGCCAAGGCGACCGCCACCTTCAACATCCGCTTCAACGACAGCTGGACGGCCGAGACGGTCCAGGCGGAAATCCACAACCGTCTCGATCAGGCGGCGGGGCGCAAGAAATACCGGCCGGGCAAGAAGACGCCGGTCGACTATGATCTCGTCTGGCGCGACCGGCCGAGCCATGTCTTCCTGACCCGCGACGACAGGCTGGTCGAGACGCTGAGCGGCTCGGTCAAGGCGGTGGTCGGCAAAAAGCCGGCGCTGTCCACCTCCGGCGGCACATCGGATGCGCGCTTCATCAAGGATTATTGTCCGGTGGTCGAATTCGGCCTTGTCGGCCAGACCATGCACATGGTCGACGAGCGCGTCGCCATCGCCGATCTCGAAACGCTGACGCGGATCTACCAACGCTTCATCGACGACTGGTTCGGACAGGGCTGACCGGCATGCTTTCGGCGGACGAAACCCAAGCTTCGCTGACCGGCGCCTGGCGGCTGATGCTCGGCAAGGTCGACGGGCTGCGCCTGCTCGACCTGTCGGCCGACGGCTTCTGGAATTCGTTCTTCGCCATCATCGTCGCGGCGCCGGCGCTGATCGTCGGCTGGGTCGGCATCGCCAATGAGATCGGCGATCCCGACGCCTTCGCCGGTCGCTTCTCCATGCTGGTGCGGCTGGCGACGGTCGATATCGGCACCTGGGTGCTGCCGCTGGTCGCGCTCGCCTTGGTGGCGCCGCGCGCCGGCATCGGCGGGCGCTTCGTCCACTATGTCGTCGCTAGCAACTGGGCCTCGGCGATCACCGCCTGGCTGATGCTGCCCTCGGCGCTGATCAGGCTTTTCCTGTCGTCGACAAGCCAGGTCTCGAGCCTTGTGTCTCTGCTGTTGTTTTCCCTGTCGATGGTGCTGACCTGGCGCATGACCAACGCCACGATCGGCAGGGGCGCGGCGGTCGGCACCGCCGTTTTCGTCGGCATGTTCATCGCTTCGCTGCTGGTGCTTTTCGGGCTGCAGATGCTGCTCGGCATCACCGTGCCGGACGATGTCGGGGCGCAGAGCCTTTCCCGAGTCTATCCGGGATAGAACCAGTTCTACCCGGGATAGAGCGGGGCTCTTATCCCGGGATAGAACTGGTTCTATCCCGGATAATCGACGCCTATCAGGAAAAGCCCGTCGGGCGGCGCCACCTGGCCGCAGGCGGCGCGGTCTCGCGCCTCGAGCGCCGCCTCGAGGTCGCCTGATGTCCAGCCGCCGTCGCCGACCCGCTTGAGCGAGCCGACCATGGAGCGCACCTGGTTGTGCAGGAAGGACCGCGCCGAGGCTCTCACCTCGATCACATCGCCCGTTCGGCTGACATCGAGCCGCTCCAGTGTCCTGACCGGGCTGTTGGCCTGGCACTGGGTCGAGCGGAAGGTGGTGAAGTCGTGCCGGCCGAGCAGGAGTTTCGCCGCCTCGTGCATGGCGGCGGCATCGAGCCGCTTGGGCACCCACCATACCTTACCCTTCTCCAGCGCCGAGGGCGCCCGCCGGTTGAGGATGCGGTAGAGATAGTGCCGGCCAGTGGCCGAGAAACGGGCATCGAAATCGTCCGGGACGATCGTGGCCTTCAGGATGACGACGCGCGCGCCGGCCGCCTGCAGATGTGCATTGACGGCATCGCGCACCTTGTCGTCAGGCCACGCCTTGGCAAGGTCGACATGCGCCACCTGCGCGGTTGCGTGCACGCCGGCATCGGTGCGGCCGGCGGCGCGCAGCCGGACCTCTTCGCCACAGAATTTCTCGATCGCCTGTTCGATCGCCTGCTGCACCGAAGGCTGGTCGGCCTGATGCTGCCAGCCGGCAAACAGGCTGCCGTCATATTCGATATCGAGGCGAAAACGCGGCATGCCGGTCGGTAATACGCTCTCGCCTAGGCGGCGAGAGCGGTAAAGGCGGAGGCGTAGACCAGCCTGCCGGCTTCGGGTGCGTCGCCCCAGGCCAGCGCCTGCAGCGCTTCGCTTTGGTATTCGCTTTCGAACTTTTCAGCGCGGGCGTGGCTATAGCCGAAACGGCCGTAATAGGCCGGATCGCCCAGCACAACGGCCAGCGTCTCGCCGGCATCCTTGAGCCGGATGTGAGCCTCGCGGATCAGTGCGCCGCCAATGCCGGAGCCGTGAAAAGACGGCTCCACCGCCAGCGGGGCAAGCGCCACGGCGGCGAAACTCTTGCCGCCGTTCTGCACGAACAGCCGCGAAAACAGGATGTGGCCAACGGCCTGGCCGTCCTCTTCCGCCACCAGTTCGACGACGGCGTCACCGCCGGTCACCAACGCGTCGACCAGCCCGGCCTCCGTTTGCTGGCCGAAAGCGTGTTCCTCGACGAGGCGAATGGCCTCGCGGTCCCGCGGCGTCGCCGCGCGTATCGACATCATGCTCATGAGAATTTCAGTCCTTTTTCGATCTTGGCTCCGCGCAGGAACTCCGACGCGGCGGCGGGCCTTCCGCCCGCACGTTGAACTTCGACCAGCCTGACCGCGCCTTTTCCGCAGGCGACCGTCAGCCGGTCATCGAGAATTCCTCCCGACTCGCCCAAATCTTCCGAAAGCGACAGGCCTTCGGACAGCGTCGAGCGAAGCAGTTTCAGCCGCTCCGAGCGGCCGCCAATGTCAATCTCGGCCCAGGCGCCGGGAAAGGGCGATAGGCCACGAATGTGGTTGTGGACCTCGGCCGCGGGCCGTGTCCACTCCACGCGCGTCTCGGATTTATCGATTTTCCTGGCGTAAGTCACCCCTTCGGCCGCTTGCGCGGCAAATGTCAGGGTGTTCTGTTCCAGCCGCGCCAGTGCTTCCACCATCAGGGCAGCGCCAACGCTCATCAACCGATCATGCAGATCGCCGGCTGTCATATCGGGGTCGATGGCGCATTTTTCAACCAATCCCACCGGACCGGTGTCGAGGCCCTCCTCCATGCGCATCACCATCATGCCGGTCTCGGTGTCGCCGGCCATGATGGCGCGCTGGATGGGCGCGGCGCCGCGCCAGCGTGGCAAAAGCGATGCATGGCCGTTGACGCAGCCAAGCCGTGGCGCCTCCAGAACCGCCTTGGGCAACAGCAGTCCATAGGCAACGACCACGGCGATATCGGCGCCAAGGGCGGCAAAAGCGGCCTGTTCGACCTCGCCCTTCAACGATGTCGGCGTATGCACCTCGATGCCCAGCCGCTCTGCCTCGCGCTGCACCGGCGACGGCGTCAGCTCCAGCCCGCGCCGGCCCGCGGCGCGCGGAGGCTGCGTATAGACAGTTGCTACCTCATGTCCGGCTTCAGTGATGGCGCGCAGCGTCGGCACCGAAAACTCAGGCGTGCCCATGAAGATAACGCGAAGAGGCATTTTCTTTTGCGGCCTTGTTCCTGCCTGCCGTGACCCGGCTCAGGCACTCGTTTCAAACGGGTTTACGAGCTTAAGGTCAAGCCCGTCGAAGTCGCGAACATTGCGGGTTGCCAGCGTAGCGTCATGCGCGAGACAGATCGCGGCGATCATGGCATCAGCAAGGCTGATTGGGCGCCCGAGCCGTTCCCGCGTCGCCCGGAGCTTGCCGGCAAGGCGGGGGATAGAGCCGGCAAATTCGACGACACGACCGGAGAACTGTTTCGAGATCAGGTGATCGAGAGCACGGATATGGCGATCGGAGCCGGTCTTGTTCAGGAACCGTTCGGCACCGAAGGATTGCTCCATGACGACGGGGCCGCACAGATAGAGGTCAAGCAACTCCTGTTTGCGAAACCATTCGACCACGTTTGCGTCGGGTGCCGTCCTACTCGTTTCGGAAATGACGTTGGTATCGAGGACGATCACTCGAAGTCCCCAACCGGGCGCCCAAAGTCGCGTTTTCTGTCCGCTTCGATCTCGTCCATGATCTCGGCGAACTCGTCGTCGATCGCGTTTTCAGTCGCGAACGCGGAGCGAATGTTGTCCCATGCCGACAGACCGGGCTCTGGCTTGGCCTCCTTTTCGGCGACCATGCCTTTACGCAAAAGATCGATCGCTTTGCCGGACAAGCTCTGGCCGCCGCTTCGTGCAGCCTGTTCGATTTCGCGTTTCAACGGTTCGGGGATGTCCCTGATCAGCATATCGCCCATGCAATTCTCCAGCGTTGATATCAATGATATCACGACGAGGACTGCTGCTCAATGGATTCTGCGCTCGCGTTGCGCCTATCCCACCAGCTTGCCTGGCGCCTTGTCCCTGGCGAGCTTCTTGAACTTCTTCACCACCATGTCGCGCTTCAGCTTCGAGATGTGGTCGATGAACAGCACGCCGTTGAGATGGTCGATCTCGTGCTGCAGGCAGGTCGCCATCAGGCCTTCGGCCTCCATCTCCTGCAGCTTGTCGTCTCGGTCGAGATATCTGACACGCACCGAGGCCGGGCGCTCGACCTCGGCGTAGTAATCCGGGATCGACAGGCAGCCTTCCTCGTAGACGGACCGCGCGTCGGCGCTTTCTAGAATCTCCGGGTTGATGAAGACGTGCGGCGCCGGCGTTTCGTCTTCCTTGGCGAGGTCGATCACCAGCATGCGCAGCGGTTCGCCGATCTGGATTGCCGCCAGCCCGATGCCGGGCGCGTCATACATGGTCGCCAGCATGTCGTCGGCCAGTTTGCGCAAGGGCGCGTCGACGCGCTCCACCGGCTTGGAAACCTGGCGCAGGACGGGGTCGGGAAGGATGATGAGCGGCTTGATCGGCATGGCGTTTCACCTAAGACCTCAAAAGAAAGGCGTCAACCGGTGCGCCTGAGCCTCGTTCACGTTTTGATCTGTGCCAGCCTGCCGAATCGGCTATGCTGTCCACATGAATGATCTGAGCACCATCCTTTCGGAGCCTGTCGTACGGCTCGGCGCCTCGACGATCACGCTCGGCCACGCGCTGGCCTTCGGCGCATTGCTGTTTCTCGGTCTGTTCGTGGCGCTCGTCGCTGCGCTGTGGCGGTCGGCCAAGGCGCGCGCGGTCGCCGCTGCGGAAGCCGCCGACCATGCCCGCGACGCGGAGGCGCGCATGGCTGGTATTTTGCAGGCACAGGCCGAAATGCAGGGCCGCATGGGGGCCATTGCCGAAGTGTTCGGCGCCCGGCAGGCCGAATTGACGCAATCGATCGGCCAGCGGCTCGACGCCATGACCGGCCGCATCGGCCAGACCATGACCGAGCAGACCAAATCCACGCATGAGAGCCTGACGAAACTGCAGGAGCGGCTGGCGGTCATCGACACCGCGCAAGGCAACATCCAGTCGCTGGCCGGCCAGGTCGTTCAACTCCAGGCGATCCTCTCCAACAAGCAGACGCGCGGCGCCTTCGGCCAGTCGCGCATGGAGGCGATCGTCGCCGACGGCCTGCCGCATGGCGCCTATGAATTCCAGGCGACGCTGTCGAACGGCAGCCGGCCGGACTGCCTGGTGAAAATGCCGAACGGCGCGCCGTCGCTTGCCATCGATGCCAAATTTCCGCTGGAAGCGTGGAATGCCATCCGCGCCGCCGACGGGGCCGACCTGCAGAAGGTCGCGGCCCAGGCCTTTCGCCGCGACATCGAGGTCCATGTCCGCGACATTTCGGAGAAATACCTGCTCCAGGGCGAGACGCAGGATACCGCCTTCATGTTCGTGCCGTCGGAATCGGTGTTCGCCGAAATCCATGAGAATTTCGAGACGGTTGTCCAGAAGGCGCACCGCGCCCGTGTCATCATCGTCTCGCCTTCGCTGCTGATGCTGTCGATCCAGGTCATCCAGGCGATCCTCAAGGACGCCCGCATGCGCGAACAGGCGCATCTGATCCAGGGCGAAGTCATCAGGCTGATGGAAGACGTCCAGCGTGTCGACGAGCGGGTGCGCAAATTGCAGGGCCATTTCGGCCAGTCGGCCAAGGACATCGATGACATCCTCGTCTCGACCTCGAAAGTGACCAAGCGCGGCCAGAAGATCGAGGCGCTGGAGTTCGGGGAAGGCGAGCCCGACGCCCCGCGCAGCGACGCCGCCAAGGTCGAGGCCGCACCGCGCGTGGCCGATTCCAAGACGGGACAGCTGAGGTTGAGGGTCGTCGAAGGCGACGACTGAACGCTACTGCTCTTCGACGATCGTCATCCCTTCGAATTCCGGCAGCCAATGCAGCGCTGAACGGTGCCAGAACTGCCGCCTCGGGACGAGTTCCTCGCGCTGCCGCGCCGTGCCGACGCGGATGCCGTAGACCTTCGGGCCGTCGCCGACCGACGTCGCATAGAGATGCGAGCCGCACTCGCCGCAGAAACCTTGGGCGCGCTTGGCGCCGCTGGACCCGGTCTTGACGTAGACCTTCGGTGTGCCCTTGGTGATCCGATAATCCTCTTCGGGCGCCCGCACCGAGACGCGAAAGGCCGTACCGGTCAGCTGTTGGCAATCGGTACAATGGCAGATCGAGGTCTTCTCCGGGTCGACCTCCGCCTCATAGGTGATGGCACCACAATGACATCCGCCGTCGATTTTCATCGTCGTTCCTCCAACATTGATCAGGTGATCTTAGCGGCGCCGGGACGCGAGGCAACGGCGCGGCGCTGGTCCAGAGCCAAGGCATGATCAGGAAGCGAGGATTTTCGGATCATGGCCAAACTCTATCCGGACGCGGATTCGATCAGCTTGCGCCGCGTTTCCCAGGTGCCTGACGTCTGCGGCTTGACGAACAGCCGCGTGATTTCGGGCATCTCCTTCCTCAGCCGTGCCTCGAGACGCTCGATACAAGCCTCGATCTCAGGCGCCGACAGATGGTCCTCGAATTCGATGCTCAGGGCGGCAACGATCTCTTCCGGTCCCATATGCACCGTCAGCACACCGTTCGCCCGCTGCACCGCCGGATCCTGCTGGACGATCGCCAGCACCTTCCTCTGCACCTCGGGTGAGGCCGGCTCGCCGATGAGCAGGCCCTTGCTTTCACGCGCCAGAAAGATTGCCGTCGCACCAAGGATGAGCGCGATGCCGATCGAGGCGGCGCCGTCGAGTTCGGGCATCTCGAAAATCTCCGCCGCCAGGATGCCGGCAAAGGCGACGGTCAGACCGAGAAGGGCCGCACTGTCTTCGAACAGCACCGTATAGACGCTCGGGTCCTTGCTCGATTGCACGGCCTGCAGCCAGCCTTGCTTGCCCTTCTGCTTGCGGAATACCCTCAGTGCCACCAGCCAGGAGCTGCCTTCGAACAGGAAGGACAGGCCGAGAACGATGTAGTTGACCTTGACGTTGGCGACCGGCTCCGGCGCCATGATGTGGACGATGCCCTCGTAGAACGACACGCCGGCGCCCAGCGCGAAGACCAGAAGGGCGACGATGAAGCTCCAGAAATAGAGTTCACGGCCGTGGCCGAGCGGATGCGTACTGTCTGCCGGACGCGCGGCGCGGTGCATGCCGTAAAGCAGCAGGCCGCCATTGCCGGTATCGACCAGCGAGTGCACGCCTTCCGACAGCATGGCCGAACTGCCGGTGAAAAAGGCGGCGGCGAACTTGGTCAGCGCTATGGCGAGATTGCCGGCGAGCGCCGCATAGATGACCGTTCTGGAGCCGCCATGGCCTGCCATGCAGGTTTATCCTCTTTGAGGTACGATACAGCGGCTCCGCCGCGGAGCTGCACAGCCATCACAACGCGCCAATCGTCGGGTCGTTCAACGTCTTCGAAACCTGCTGGCAACAACGCCAGCTATTCCTGGATTTCGTCGGTCCATACCTTGAAGCCAGCGAGTGTACCTGGTCCGAAAATATGGGTCAGCGGCACGTCCGCCGCGTCACGGCCCGAGGCGATCAGGATGCGGCCGATGCGTGGCGCGTTGTTGCGCGGATCGAAAGCGTGCCAGCGGCCGCCGAGGTAAACCTCCATCCAGGCACAGAAATCCATGCTCGCCCAGGGCTTCGGCATGCCGATGTCGCTGATGTAGCCGGTGCAATAGCGCGTCGGGATATTGAGTGCCCGGCAGAATGTGACGGCGAGATGCGCGAAATCGCGGCACACGCCACTCCGTTCGCGCCAGGCTTCCGCGGCGGTGCGCGTCACCCGTGCGTTGCCGTAATCGAAGACGATGTGGTTGTGGACGAAATCGCACACCGCCTGCACGCGCGGGATGCCGGCCGGCGTATGGCCGAACAGCCGCCATGCCTCGCTTGCCAGGAGGTCACTCTCGCAAAACCGGCTGGGCAGCAGGAACAGCAGCGTTTCCGCCGGCAGGTCGCGAACCTCGTGCTGCCACGCCATCAGTTCGCCCATCTCGAATGTGCCGGGGTCGCGGATCACCGCATCCGTGCCGAAAGTGAAACGCCCGGGTGGGGCGACGAATCGGTTGCACCAGTTTCCGAAACTGTCGCGATAACTTTCAATCGGCACCGGCGGGTTGGAGGTCAGGAAATCCGGGCGCTCGAGATCGGAGGCGCGGGAATAGTGGACATTGAGCATCGCGATGAGCGGCGTCTCCTGCGGAAAATCGAAGCTCATCTCGCAGCCGATGTGGATCCGCATTGTCGTCCTGACCGGCCTGCCTGACGATCACCCGGCGGTGCACGGGTCGATGCTGCAGTGCGAAGACAACCATGGCATGGACCGCCGGGGTTTACGAGCAAATTAGAAACCGGTTGAAAGCGGCCTGCCAGCGTTGGCAGCACGCACTACCCTCTTGCAGTCTGGCGTTTGTCTTGTTTCACTCCGTTTCCCGCAACAGGAGGAACGAATCATGGCCAAAGGTGCGATGAAGGCAGGCAAGGAAGCCCGCAAACCAAAGAAAGACGCCAAGAAGCCTGTAGCCGCTCCGACCCTCAAGGCAGCACCGGTCAAGGCGATGAGGCTCAAGGAAAAGTAAGTCTCGGCAAACGGCAGGGTGGGATTTCACCGGCGGCATTCGACACTGCCGCCGGCATGTGTTGATCGGGCGTTCGGACAGCCCTGCATCGACGGCGCGGGGACGACCTCGCACTTTCCGAAAATTCGGTCGGGACGACCCGCCATTGCCGCTGAGCATTCGAGGCCAGAAAGCCTGGATGTTCCGATGGAGCGTTGCGATGTCCTGGACTTTTCTGTTTTTCGCCGGCCTGTTCGAAATCGGCTGGGCGATCGGTCTCAAATACACCGACGGGTTCACCAGGCTTGTCCCGACCCTGCTCACCGTCGCTTCGATGATCGTCAGCCTCACCTTGCTCGGCCTCGCGCTGAAGGCGCTGCCTGTCGGCACCGCCTATGCGGTGTGGACCGGTATCGGCACCGTCGGCACGGCGCTGCTCGGCATCTGGCTGCTGGGCGAGCCCGTCACGGCCATCAGGCTCGGCTGCATCGCGTTAATCGTCTGCGGTATCATGGGGCTGAAATTCGCGGCTTGAACGGCCTTGTCCGCCGGCCGACGATATCGGCCGAGCCGACATGGACAAATGCGAAAAGGGCCGCGCCTTGGCGCGTCCCTCATTCATCATCCGT
This sequence comes from Mesorhizobium sp. B2-1-8, assembly GCF_006442545.2. Classification (NCBI taxonomy): domain Bacteria; kingdom Pseudomonadati; phylum Pseudomonadota; class Alphaproteobacteria; order Hyphomicrobiales; family Phyllobacteriaceae; genus Mesorhizobium; species Mesorhizobium sp. B2-1-8. Next base: position 520,738 of record NZ_CP083952.1, on the reverse strand, counting down.
CGAGGTCGAGTGCGCTCTTAGCGACCCGTAAAGCCGGGAGGTGTCCTGCCGGTGCGCTGCTTGCGTGCCGCATAGCGCGCGTCGCGCTTTGCCTTTCGCTCGGCTTCATCGGCAAGCAAACGAGCAATACGCTCGTTCTCTTCAGCTTCCCGAAGCTTGGCTTCCGCTTGCGCTGCCTCTTCGGCGGCAATGCGCGCCGCTTCGGCTGCTGCCTCACGCTCGGCCTTCTCAATCGCTTCGCGCGCCAGCTTTTCCTGCTTCAGCCTAGCCTTCTCGGCCTCGCGGATCTCGCGAGCCGCAAGGATCGCCTTGCGTTCGGCCTGTCGTGCCAGCACTGCGGGATCGTCTGCTGCCGGCTTTGACTTGAAGCGCTCCAGAAGCGCCTTCTTTGCCTCGGTCGCGGCATTGCGCCGCTCGAAAATGTCTTTTTCCCTGTAGATAGCCAAGTCCACTTCCTTGAAGTCTATTCGCGACGCTTACATACGCGCGAAAACCGGGAGTTCAAGCGCCAAAACGGCATGCCAGCCATGAAATTCCGGGATGTTGCACCGGGGAGACGCATTTCCCGCCGAAATCGACATGCACTGTTCACCAGCCACCCTCTGGCGGTGTGGCGGGCGCGTCGCTACGTGTAGAGCATGATGTCGAAAAGTGCGAAGCGGTTTTCGGACGACATCATGCTCTATCTCTTTCTGATTTAGAGTCGGATTCAGATTTCAGGTCGATTGACCTGAAATCATCCGACTCTAGCGCGACAATCAACACACTGGGATGACATCCAAATGGAACTCGGCCTCTACACTTTTGCCGATGTGAGCCCCGTGCCGGGTCCCGGCGCCATCGGCCCGCACGAGCGGCTGCGCAACCTGATCGAGGAGATCGAACTGGCCGACCAGGTCGGCCTCGATGTCTTTGGCCTCGGCGAACACCATCGGCCCGACTATGCCGCTTCGGCGCCGGTCGTGGCTTTGGCCTCGGCCGCGGAGCGTTCGAAGCGCATCAAGCTGACCAGTGCGGTCACCGTGCTGTCCTCCGACGATCCGGTGCGCGTTTTTCAGCAATTCGCCACACTCGACCTCCTGTCGGGCGGCCGCGCCGAGATCATGGCCGGGCGCGGATCGTTCATCGAATCCTTTCCGCTGTTCGGCTACAACCTCGAAGACTATGACGAACTGTTCGCCGAAAAGCTCGACTTGCTGCTTGCCATCCGCGATCAGGTGAAGGTTACCTGGTCAGGCAATCTGCGCGCGCCGATCAACGATCGCGGCGTCTATCCCAGGCCGTTCCAGGAGAGGCTGCCGGTCTGGATCGCCATTGGTGGAACGCCGCAATCGGCCGCCCGCGCCGGCGCGCTCGGCCTGCCGCTGGCGCTTGCCATCATCGGCGGCGAACCGGCGCGCTTCGCGCCGCTGTTCGACCTCTACCGTGAGGCAGCCAAGCGCGCCGGCAGCGATCCGGCAGGGTTGGCCACCAGCATCAACGTGCATGGCTTCATCGCCGAGACGACCGAGCAGGCGGCGGACGATTTCTATGGCCCGCAGGCCGAGGTGATGAACCGCATCGGCCGAGAGCGCGGCTGGGGCCCGACATCGCGCGCGCATTTCGACCAGTCGCGCGGTCCCAATGGCGCCCTGTTCGTCGGCAATCCGGAACAGGTGGCGGAAAAGATCGTTGCCCAGCACAGGATTTTCGGCAACGACCGCTTCCTGCTGCAAATGGCGATCGGCATCATGCCGCACGCCAAGATCATGAAGGCGATCGAGCTTTACGGCACCAAGGTGGCGCCGATCGTGCGCAAGGAAACGGCGAAACCCGCGCCGGCCATGGCGGCGCCTGTTGCGTGAACCGGAAGCAATTCCAGCCGCTCCCGTACTAGGCCCGCCACGTGCCCGGACACGGTATGTAATATGGGATACTCGTAGGCGAGCCACCGGTTGCGCAGTTGGCGGCAGCACCCCTCAACTGCGGCCCGCGCCGTCAGTGCCGGCTAACGGAACCTTGAAGCCGCGCCGGCGTTTTTCGTCAGCGGATCGCATCAGTTGCCGCCGAGGGGATCACGATGAAAGCCGAACCTGCCGCTTTGGGCGCAGGCGCAGCCGAAGCTGAAGAGACGCGTGTGGCGGCGCGCGCCGATACGCGCCTGATGCGCTCGCTGCTCATCGGCATCTTCCTGTTCATGACCGTCTATGCGCTCTATTTCGCGCGCGCCTTCTTCATGCCGGTCATCCTGGCCTTCCTGCTGACGCTGACGCTGACGCCGATCGTGCGGCTGCTGCGCAAGCGCGGCATTCCCGAAGTGGTTTCGGCGACGCTTCTGGTGCTTGTGTCCGTCTTCATCTTCGCGAGCGCCGGCTATGTGCTCAGCGGCCCCGTCATCGATCTCATCAACAACACGTCGTCCATCGGCCAGCAACTGACCGAGCGATTGGCGCAGTTGCGACGGCCGGTCGAGAGGATCATGGAGATTGCGCACCAGATCGAAGGGCTGACCGAGACCTCGCAGGAGCCGGGTGTGCAAAAAGTCGCGGTAGCGCAGTCAGGCTTCCTCTCGGCGGCGGCGAGCAACATCCTGTCGGCCGGAACAAGCCTGACCATCATCTTCGTGTTGTCGCTGTTCCTGCTCGCCTCGGGCACGATGTTCTACGAAAAGATCATCCAGTCCTTCGCCAGCCTCACCGAAAAGAAGCGGGCGCTGCGCATCGTCTACGACGTCGAGCGGGAAATCTCGCACTATCTGCTCACCGTCACCATCATCAACACCGGCCTCGGCACGGTCATCGGCCTCGGCCTGTGGGCGCTTGGCATGCCCAATCCGCTGGTCTGGGGCGCGGCGGCCGCTCTGCTCAATTTCCTGCCCTATGTCGGAGCCATGATCACGTTTGTCCTTGTCACGGTCATCGCACTGATCAGCTTCGACACGATCGCCTACGCGTTGTTGGCGCCTGCCTTCCTGGTGTTGTGTGACATCATCGAAGGGCAGTTCGTGACGCCCATGGTGGTCGGGCGGCGGCTTGAGATCAACGCCGTGGCGATCTTCATCGCCATCGCATTCTGGTCATGGCTGTGGGGCTTCGTCGGCGCGCTGATGGCGGTGCCGCTGCTGGTCGTCGTCAAGGTGTTCTGCGACCATTTCGAGAGCCTTAGCCATGTCGGCAATTTTCTCGCCGCGCAACATACAGCGGTCATGGAGGAGGAAGCCGACGAGCAGGACGGCACGGCCGCCGCATAAACGGCGCACGGTTTGCGGCTGCGGGATCGAATGCCTATATCCGCCCGATCAGCGCCCGGTGCCCTTCCCGATGAACGACGCTCCCTTCGACCTCGACGCCTATTTCGCCCGGATCGGCCATGCCGGTTCCAGGGATGCTTCGCTCGACACGCTGAAGACGCTTCATTTCCTGCATCCGCAGGCGATCCCTTTCGAGAACATGGATCCGTTTCTGGGGCGCCCAGTCCGATTGGACGCCGCATCGCTACAGGACAAGATCGTCCTTGACGGGCGTGGCGGCTATTGCTTCGAGCACAATCTCATTTTCATGCATGCGCTGAAGGCGCTTGGCTTCGAGGTCGGCGGCCTCGCCGCGCGTGTGCTCTGGGGTCAGAGCGAGGACGCGATCACGGCGCGCAGCCACATGCTTTTGCGCGTCGAGTTCGACGGCCGGACCTATATAGCCGATGTCGGCTTCGGTGGCCTGACCCTGACGGCCCCGCTGCTGCTCGAGCCGGACCTCGAACAGACGACCCCGCACGAAACGTTCCGCATCATCGAAACCGGCGACCACTTCCGCCTGCAGGCCGCTGTCGGCGGCGACTGGCGCTCGCTGTATCGCTTCGACCTGCAGCCGCAATATGAGGTCGACTATTCCGTCGTCAACTATTTCCTGTCGACCAACCCGGCATCGCATTTCCTGACCTCGGTTTTGGCGGCGCGCGCCGCGCCGGACCGGCGCTACGCCTTGCGAGGCAATCGCCTGTCGATCCACCACATCGATGGCCGAACCGAGCAGAAGCAGATCACCACCGCCGCCGAACTCGCCGACACGCTGGAAGGCCTGCTCGGCATCACTATTCCCGACCGTGCCGCCTTCGAGGCCAGGGTGCGCGAGAAGAAGATCGTGGAGACCCGTATATGACCGAACTGTCCGTTCTCGACCTGTCGCCGATCGTCGAAGGCAGCGATGCCTCGCAATCGCTCGCCAATTCGCTCGACCTCGCGCGCCACGCCGAGCGGCTCGGCTACAAGCGCTACTGGCTGGCCGAGCACCACAACATGCCAGGCATCGCCAGTGCGGCCACATCGGTCGTCATCGCCCATGTCGCCGGCGGTACGAAAACTATTCGTGTCGGCGCCGGCGGCATCATGCTGCCCAACCATGCGCCGCTGGTGATCGCCGAGCAATTCGGCACGCTGGCCGCCTTGTTTCCCGGCCGTATCGACCTGGGGCTAGGCCGCGCGCCCGGCACCGACATGAACACGGCGCGCGCATTGCGCCGCAATCTCGAGGCCGGCGTCGACAATTTCCCGCAGGATGTCGTCGAACTGATGGGCTATTTCCTGCCCGCCGAGGAAGGCCAGCGCCTGCGCGCCGTGCCCGGCGAAGGCCAGACGGTGCCGATCTGGATTCTCGGGTCGAGCCTCTACGGCGCGCAACTCGCCGCCATGCTCGGCCTGCCCTACGCTTTCGCCTCGCATTTCGCGCCAGCGGAGCTCGATCACGCGCTGGACATCTACCGCTCGCGCTTCCAGCCATCCGAGCAACTCGACAAGCCGCATGTCATGCTCGGCCTCAACGTCTTCGCAGCCCCCACCGACGCCGAGGCACGGCTGCTGTTCAGCTCGCTGCAGCAGGCCTTCGTCAATCTTCGCACCGGCAGGCCCGGAAGATTGCCGCCGCCGGTCGAGAATTATGACCGGGATCTCGACCCGATGGCCAAGACCATGCTCGGCCAGGCGCTGTCATGCGCCGTCGTCGGCTCGCCGGAAACGGTCCGGCAAGGCATCGATGCGTTCGTGCGCCGCACCGGCGCCGACGAGTTGATGGTCACCGCGCAGATCTTCGATCACGCCGCTCGCGTGCGCTCCTTCGAGATTCTGGCCGAGGCCCAGAAATCGCTTTCGCAAGCAGCCTGAATTAATAGGCCGCCAGATGCTTTTGCCGGTAGCGATGCTCTGCTAAGTGCGGGTCATCCTCAGGCAGCAGCGAGCTTTTCCGTGACACATGACCTCGACGCACGCATGCACTTCGCGATTGATCTGGCGTGGCGCGCCGGCGAGCTCGGCCTGCAATATTTCCGGGATCTCGACAGCCTGACCATCGAGAGCAAGGGCCATCAGGACCTGGTCTCGCAAGCCGACCGCGAAGTCGAACTGTTCATCCGCGCGGCGATCGCCGCCGACTATCCGCAGGACGGCATCGTCGGCGAGGAGCACGCCTCGGTCGCCGGCTCGACAGGCCATGTCTGGGTGATCGACCCCATCGACGGCACCGCCAATTTCGTACGCGGCATTCCGGCCTGGTGCGTGGTGATCGCTTGCGCAAGGGATGGAGAGACGATCGTCGGCGTCATCCACGAGCCGTCGACCGGTGAGACCTTCCACGGAAGGCTGGGCGGCGGCGCCTTCGTCAACGGCCGGCCGATCAGGACGAGCGCGGCGACCAGCCTGGAAGAGGGCTCGGTGGGCACAGGCTTCTCGAACCGGGCCGAGGCCGAAAACATCACCGTGCTGATCAAGAAGATCCTGGCCGAGGGCGGCGTCTTCTTCCGAAACGCGTCCGGCGCGCTGATGCTCGCCTATGTCGCCTCGGGCCGACTGCTCGGCTATGTGGAAGAACACATGAACGCCTGGGACTGCGTGGCCGGCATGCTGCTGATCGAGGAAGCCGGCGGCACGATCCTGAAGGCGAATCCGAAGACGGTGTTGCAGAGCGGGACACAGGTCATCACAGGCGGCAAGGGTGTGTTTTCGAAGCTGCAAGAGCTGTGTACTGGTGTTTTTACGCCCGGATCAGGCAGCAAATCTCAGGAAGCGTGACCTCGTCCGAAAACAGCGCCACACTCTTCGGCATCATGCTTTAGGCACTCACGCTCTGCACCACCGCGCCCAGCGGCCGACATGAATTGCGGATCATCAGCCGACCCTTGAGCACCAGCTTGCGCGGCGGCGCGTCCCGGTTGCCGGCGAGGCGGTCGAGCAGCAGATTGGCCGCCTGTTCGCCGATCGCCTGCACTGGCTGCGCCACGGTGGTCAGCTGCGGCTGGAAAACGTCGGACCAGGGAAAATCGTCGAAGCAGGCTACCGAAATATCCTCCGGACAGGACAGGCCGATGTCGCGGATCGCCTTCATGGTTCCGATCACCATCGGGTTGTTGGCCGAGAAGATGGCGCTTGGCCGGTCATGCAGCGACAGCAGCTGCATGGTTGCGTTGTAGCCGTCGATCTCGTGGAAATTGCCGGAGCGAACCAGTTCCTCGGCCATCGGCAAGCCGGCGGCCTGGAGCGCCTCGCGATATCCGGTCATGCGGTCATGCATGGGTGAAATGTCCGAGGTGCCGGTGATGTAGCCGATGCGGCGGTGGCCGAGATTGATCAGATAGCTGATGGCGTCGAAGACCGCGCGCTGGTTGTCGAGAACCACGGCGTCGGTGTCGACGCCCTCGCACAGACGATCGATCAGCACGACCGGCACGTTGGCGTCGGCGACGATCTGCTTGAGGATCGCGCCATCCCCGACGCGGGCCACGATCAGTCCGTCGACCATGCGGTCGAGCAGCAGCCTGATCTGGTCGTCCTGGGTGTTCAAATCCTCGTCGGTGCAGCACAGCATGACGGCGTAGCCGGCGCGGTCGAAGGCCTGCTGGATGACCGAGACGACATCGGTGAAGAACGGGTTGGTGATGTGCGGAACGGTCAGGCCGATGGTGCGCGTCGTGCCCATCTTCAGGCTGCGGGCGATGGCGTTGCGCTTGTAGCCGATATCGCGGATCGCCTGTTCGATGCGCTGGCTGAGCTCCGGGCTGACGGTCGCCGTTCCGTTGATCAGGGCCGACACGGTGGCGACCGAGACACGCGCCGCTTCAGCCACGTGAAGCATGGTGGGTGCGGTGGATTTGCGGTGCTTTTTTCGCCCTGACGCTGTCATTTTCGAAACGTTTCGTCACCCCTTGCCGCCAATACCTACGGAATCTTGCCATTTTAGGCAAGAATTGAAATGCATCAAAGTTGCATCACCCTATATCGGCTTGACATGATCGAAACGTTTAGATTAGCGTTCGGGAAGCTGACGAAGACGGAAGGGAGGCCGCCATTGTCATGGAACAGAACAATTCCCTTTCCTCGACGCGCAGTGTGGCGTCGGATCGCTCGGACATCGTTCTGAGCGCCGAGCATATTTCCAAGAGTTTTGGCGGCATCGCCGCCCTCGTCGATGTCGGCTTCGACTTAAGGCGCGGCGAAGTCCATGCCTTGATGGGCGAGAACGGCGCCGGCAAGTCGACGCTGATGAAGATCCTGTCCGGCGTCCACACCGGCTACGAAGGCACGGTCAGTATCGACGGCCGGCCGGTCAGCTTCGCCGGCGTGCGCGATGCCGAGGACGCGGGCATCGCCATTATCCACCAGGAACTCAACCTGGTGCCGGAGCTGAGCGTCGCCGACAACATCTTCCTTGGCCGTGAGAAGCTGATCGCCGGGCTGATCGTCGATCGCAAGGCGAGCAGCCGCGCCGCAAGCGCCCTCCTGCAGCGGCTCGGCATCGAACTCGACCCGGACGCACGCGTCGGCACCCTGCGTGTCGGCGAACGGCAGCTGGTCGAGATCGCCAAGGCGCTGTCGATGTCGGCGCGCATCCTGATCATGGACGAGCCGACCTCGGCATTGTCGCCGGCCGAATGCCAGCGGCTGTTCCGCATCATCGGCCAGCTTGCGGACAGCGGCGTCGCCATTGTCTACATCTCGCATCGCATCGACGAGGTCATGCATCTGGCCGGCCGCGTCACCGTCTTCCGCGACGGGCGTCATGTGCTGACGCGGCCGATGGCCGAGCTTGACGAGAATGCCATCATTTCGGCGATGGTCGGGCGGGACCTGCTCGCATCCTCTCAAGGTGAGCGGGATCCCGGCGGCAGGACCGTGCTTTCGGTCAGCGACCTGTCGCTGTCGAAGCCCGACCGCCAGGGCTGGCGGCAGGTGATCGACGGCGTCAGCTTCGATCTGGCCGCCGGCGAGATTCTGGGCATTGGCGGGTTGCTGGGCTCAGGCCGCACCGAGATCATGGAAGCGATCTTCGGTTCGAGCGATGGCCGTGCCGGCGGCGAGATCCGGCTCGACGGCCAGCCGGTGGATATCCGCTCACCGCGCGATGCGCGGCGGCTGGGGATCGCGCTGGTCACCGAGGACCGCAAGACGCAAGGCCTGCATCTGCAGGCCTCGATATCGGACAATGTGGCGCTACCGCTGGTCGGCGCGCTGGCCCGCTTCGGCATCCGTTCGATGGCCGGCGAACAGGGGCTGGCGCGGCAGGCGGTCAAGGCGCTCGGTATTCGCTGCCGGGATATCGACCAGCCCGCCGGCACGTTGTCGGGCGGCAACCAGCAGAAGGTCGTCATCGGCAAGTGGCTGGCGACGAGGCCGAGGGTGCTGTTGCTCGACGAGCCGACGCGCGGCATCGATGTCGGCGCCAAGCGCGAGATCTACGACCTCATCTTCCGGCTGGCGCGCGATGGCCTTGCCATCGCCGTCATCAGCTCCGAGCTGCCGGAATTGCTGCATCTTTCCGACCGCATACTGGTGATGGCCGACGGCCGCCAGACAGGCATCCTTTCCCGCGACGCGGCGAGCGAGGAGGCCATCATGCGCCTCGCGGCACCGCGCCGGACCCTATCGAGACCTGCCGCATGACCGCACTGAAACTCCTGTCCCGCACCAAGCTCTACTGGGGCCTGATCGCCATCTTCCTGATCGGCGTGCTGGGCTCGCCGGTGAGCTCCAAGGGCAACAACATCTTCCTGTCCTACGGCAATCTGCTCGACGTGCTGCGCCAGGTGTCGACCACCGGGCTGATCGCCACCGGCATGACGGCGGTGATCATCACCGGCGGCATCGACCTTTCCGTCGGTTCGCTGATGGCCATCTGCTCGGTGGTGTGCGCCATGCTGCTGACGGTTCCGGGCGTGACGCCGGGCGTCGTGCTGGGCGTGCCGACCGTTGCGCTGGTTGCGCTGTGCCTCGGCATCGTCGTCACGCGCTTCATCTTCCTCAACTTGGAGAAGTCCCGCGCCGGCGCGGATGCCGCCGCGCGCGATGTCAGGCTGGACACCGTTCGCGGCCTGGTCACGCCGGCGATCGTCGGCGTCGTCCTGTGCTGCCTTTCGCTCTGGTACCTGCTGCCGCAGATCGAGCCCAAATTCGGCGTTCTCGGCGTGCTGCTGGTGGCGCCCTGCGTCGGCCTGCTGTTCGGCGCCATCAACGGTTTCATCATCGTCGGCGGCCGGCTGCAGCCCTTCATCGTCACGCTGGCGATGATGGTGACGGCGCTCGGCATCGCCCGGCTCACCGCCGGCCAGAACAATGCCGTGCTGCCGGTCTATACCGGTTCCAACGCCACCGCGGATTTCGAGCTGCTGCGCTCGCTGGTGTTCGGCGTCATCCCCATGCCCGGCCTGTTCTTCCTCGGCGCGATCGTCATCTATGGCGCGGTGCTGCGCTTCACGCCGTTCGGCCGCTATGTCTATGCCATCGGCGGCAATGAGGAGGCGGCCCGGCTCTCCGGCATCGCCGCAGGCCGCGTCAAGATCGCCACCTATGCCATATCAGGCCTGCTCGCCGGCATCGCCGCGGTGCTCTACGTGGCGCAGTACCGGCAAGGCAAGCCGGACGCCGGCGCCGGCCTGGAACTCGACGCCATCGCCGCCGTGGTCATCGGCGGCACTAGCCTGATGGGTGGGCGCGGCAGTCTCACCGGCACGTTCTGCGGCGTGCTGATCTTCGGGCTGCTCTCCAACATTCTGCAGCTCCACAACATCAATTCGAACCTTCAGCTGGTGCTGAAGGGGATGATCATCATCGGCACCGTGCTCGTGCAGGAGCGCAATGCCGGCGATCTGCTGGCCTATCTGCGCCTGCCCGGAGCGGCGCACAAGGAAACGGCCGCCGCAAAACGGCCGTCGCAAGAGACACCGTCTCTCAATCTCGGAGGAAACAAGAAATGAAACGACGTGACATGCTGAAGCTTGCCGCATTCGGCGCGGCATTGCTGACCACCACGGCACTGCTCTCCACCGGCCATGCCTTCGCCCAGGACAAGAAGTGGAAGATCGGCTTCTCGCAGGTGACCACCATCGAGCCCTGGCGCGCCCAGTTCAACAAGGACATCATTGCCGAGGCGGCCAAGCATCCGGAGGTCGAGCTGATCATCACCGACGGCGAGGACAAGACCGAGAAGCAGGTCGCGGACGTCGAGAACCTGATCCGCCAGGAGGTCGACGCGCTGCTGGTGTCGCCGAAGGAATCGGCCGGCCTGACCGGCGTCGTGCAGCAGGCGATCGACGCCAAGATCCCGGTCTTCGTGCTCGACCGCAATGTCGACACCAAGGACTACACGCAGTTCGTCGGCGGCGACAACAAGCTGATCGGCCGCGCGGCCGGCGAATATGCCGTCGAGCTGCTCGGCGGCAAGGGCAAGGCAGCAGGCAATGTCGTCGAGATCTGGGGCGGCATGGGCACCCAGCCGGCGCATGACCGCCATGACGGTTTTCATGAATTCACCGACAAGGAGCCGGGCATCAAATACCTGCTCGACCAGCAGTCGGGCGACTGGAAGCAGGACCAGGCCTACAACCTGATGGCCAACGCGCTGAAGACCAACGAGAAGATCGATCTCGTCTACGGCCACAACGACCCGATGGCCTACGGCGCCTATCTCGCCGCCAAGGATGTCGGCCGCGAGAAGGACATCAAGTTCATCGGCATCGACGGCCTGCCCAATGAAGGTGTGCAGATGGTGAACAAGGGCGAGCTGACGGCGACTTTCACCTATGTCACCCCCGGCGCGGAAGGGCTGCGCCAGGCGATCAAGTTCCTCAACGGCGAGAAGGTCGAGAAGACCATCACCTTGCCGACGCAGAAGATCACCAAGGAAAACGCCGCCCAAGTGCTGAAGGACAACGGGCTTTAAGTTTTCACGGGAGATAAGCACCGGCCAACGTCCAGGTTCTTCGTTCGTCCCAGGGATAGCTTGGCACCCCTCCTCTCCCCCGTCGATCGGGGGAGAGGTGTCGAGCGCAGCTCGACGGAGTGGGGGTCGACACTTGGCGCGGTGCGGAAGATTCTTGCGCCTCGGTCCCCCCTGAATATCCGTTGACGGCGGTTGCCAAGTGGTTCCCCCACTCCGTCGCTGCTTCGCAGCGCCACCTCTCCCCCCTCCGGAGGGAGAGGAAACGACCTTGCCGCCGCACCTACTATGCCAGCTTGGCCAGCAGCTTCATGAAAGTGGCGGCCTCCTTGGCCGTGAGCGGCGCCAGCGTTTCCTGCGTGATCTCCCTTGCAAGCGGGATCAGGCGCTCGATCGCTTCGCGGCCCTCGGCCGTCAGGTTGACCAGCAGCCGCCTTTTGTCGACCTCATGCCTGGAAAGCTCGACCAGGCCGCGCGCCTTCAGCCGGTCGATGACGCCCTTTACCGTTGCGGCGTCCATGGCGATCAGCGTGCCCAGTTGGTTCTGCGAAGTCTCGCCGACATCATGCAGCTTGGCCAGTGCTGCGAATTGCGGCGGCGTCAGGTCGGCGATACGGGCGGCGAAGATCGAGACGTGGCGCTGGTGCGCCTTGCGCAGGATGAAGCCGACCTGTTCCTGCAGCAGGTAATCGTGATCGTCGGCGTCTTCGACCTCGACGAGCTTGAGCAGATTGTCCTCGCCGCTCACCGCAACCCGTCCCAGGCTTTTATCTCGTCCGCCGCGAGGCCACCCATGCGATTATGGATGCGCGGGCCGCAGGTCATGGCCAGGCAGAACAGGATCTCGTCGGAACGCGGGCCGTCGCTGACGCCGACTTCCATGGCGTCGAAATGGCTGCGCACATAGGCGGCGTTGATATGGCCGAGCGGCACGTCGAGCTTCGAGCCGAAGGCGCCGACCTTCTTGGCCGAGGGCACGATCGCCTTGGCATTGCCGAGCCGCTCCCGCATCGCGTAGCCGCCCGGCACATGCCAGAGCGCGCCGTGCTCCAGTTCGCCCGCGGTGCCGACGATGGCGCCCTTGCCGTAGCCGTCGATCTGTTTCACGTCGCCGCCGAGTGCGGCGATCAGCCGGTCGGCGAGCAGCAGGCCGAGCGGCTTCAGATCGTCCATGGCGCTCTGCAGATCCTCGACATAGCGTCCGGCGAACGGGTTCCTGACCACGGCCATGGCGGCAGCACGCCGGCGCGGCACCGCGGCGACAGGCCCGCCTTCGTGAAAGATCTCTTCGCTCAGCACCGCGATCTTGCGGATCGGAAACTCAGGCATGGGCAACTTCCTCCGGTTCATGCTTGTTGGGCGCGCCGAGTGCAACGGAGCCACTGACGCGGGCCTCCCCGCCAAGAAACAGCGCCGATGCGGCAACCAGGCCGCGCCGGCGAAAATCTTCGGCGACGGCAAGGCCATTGTCCAGCGCCCGCGCCACCTCATCAGCTACAAGCGTGCCGACGCCTTGTGTCACCAGCCGCGCGCCTAGATCGCTGTCGGGCGACAGGTCGCGTGCGGGAATGCGCCTGATGGCGGGATTGCCGGGCAGGTCCACCGCGTTGGCGATGAGCGTCGCCGCCGCATCGGCCTCGGCGCCGGTCCGCGCGAGCACGGTGACGGCATCGGCAATGCCAAGCGAGAAAGAGCGGCCACGCCAGCCGCTGGTTGCGACGCCACGCACGCCATCCTCGGCGCGGATCGTGATCCGGTCGGCCATGCCGTTGCCGGTGCCGGCGACCGCCAATCCCATGGATCGGCCCGCGCCGATGTGGAGGGCACTGTCGCCGCCATTGTTGACATAGGCGCGATCGAGCTTGCGACCCGCAAGCAGCGCGGCAAGCATTTCGTCGGCTATCGATCCAGCAACGGCGGCCATCGGCGTGATAAAGCATTCCGCCAACGGCATGACGGCTGCTTCCATGCGTCGCGCCGTCGGGCCGGCGAAGGCGCGCGGCGCCAGGAAAAATGCCTGAAGGCGCAGTTCGGGAAGCTCCTCGACCAACTCGATCAGGATCGTCTGGAAGCGCGCGACGGCCTGGGCGTAGGCGGCGCGACACTCATCGGCCTCGCCAAAGGCCTCGACGATCAGGTCGATCGGCCCGTGGTTGAGATGCAGCCGCTTGCCGTCCTGAAGCCAATGCGCTTGCGGGCCTTCCATCAGCCAGCCCCGTTGGAGCCCGCGCGGCGCAACTGCGCCAGCGGCGGCCATGGATTGCTGGACGGGGCACCCGTGCCGCGCCGGGGGTTGAGATACTCGCCGCCCTTGGCGACGATGTCCGCAACGCTGCGAATTTCGGCCTCGTAGCCACCGAGCCTGATGTAATCGTCGCGGCGCAAGGTGAATTCGATCGGCGCCACCAGCGCCGGCGTCGGCACGTAGCCGAAGGCGCCTTCCGGAACCCTGCTGACATCGACCATCAGCGTGATGCCGCCGCCCGGCCAGACATAGACCGGCGCGCCACCCACGGTGACGTAGGTTCTCAGGCCCTGCACCGAACGGGTGAGATTGACCGGGTTTTCGGTGACGCCGGCACGCAGCGACCCGCCGGCGCCGCCGATGAATAGCACGGTGCACAAAGCCGGCTCGCAATTGTCCTCGATCAGGTTGACGGATCTCTGCAGCCGTTCCGGAAACGGCTTTTCGACGGGCTTCAGCTCGTCATCGAGTTCGTAATAGGCGAACTGCTCGCCGGTGGTCGAAACCATCAGCAGCGACAGGCCCGGCCGCGCGCCCTTCTTGGCATTCCACTCGCCGAGGATCGACAGCGGATCGGAAATGCTGGTGCCGCCCCAACCGAGGCCGGGCTCGGAGACCTTGAAATAGCGGCCCGGTGTGGAGCGGCGGCCGATGATCTTGATGCCGGTATCCTGCCAGCCCAGCACCTTGCCGGCTTGATGCTCGGAGACGACCCCGGTGATGTGGTCGTCGACCACCACGACCTCGTCGACCAGGCCGCGCCACTGCGTGGCGAACATGCCGATGGTGGCCGAGCCGCAGCCGACGCGCATGCGGTGTTCCTGCTTGCCGTCGATGACTGGCGGTTTGCCGGCTTCGACAATGACCGTGGCGCCGCCGTCTATGCTGAGTTCCACAGGTTTGCGGTTGCACAAATTGAGCAGCGCGTCGCAAGTGGCGCGGCCCTCCGCCTTGGAGCCGCCGGTCAGATGATGCACGCCGCCCAGCGACAGCATCTGCGAGCCGTATTCGCCCGTCGTGACGTGGCCGACGGCCTCGCCCTCTGCCCGCACAACAGCCGTTTCGGGTCCGATATGACGGTCGGTGTCGATCTTCACCTTGACGCCGCAATAGGAGAAGATGCCTTCGGTCACCACGGTGACGAGATCGACGCCTTCGACCTCCTGGCTGACGATGAAGGGCGCCGGCTTGTAGTCGGGATAGGTCGTGCCGGCGCCGATCGCCGTGACGAAACGGCGGCCAGTGTTGACCAGTTCGCCGTCCCACTGTTCGCCCTCGGCGACAAAGGGCACCATGGTAGCGCCGGTTTCGGCTGCGTGGTCGAGGATGGCCAGCGGGTCCATGCGCACGATCCGGCCCGCGACATTGCCATAGCGGTCGCAGGCGCCGGTGCGCCCGTCTGCGATGTAGCACATGACGGGACAGGCGTCGCAGCGGATCTTTTCCGCCACCAGCTTCTCGCCGGGTTCATGGGTTTCGAAGCGTTCGGCAAGCTCGCTCATGCACGTGCCTCCTTCTCGCGGATGGCCGCCAGGATGCGGCTTGGCGTTGCCGGCACCTTGGTGACCAGCACGCCGGTGGCGTGGCGGATGGCGTTGAGGATCGCCGGCGCCGTCGGGATCAGCACGTGCTCGCCCAGGCCCTTGGCGCCGAACGGTCCCTCCGGATCGGGCACCTCGATGAGGATGGTCTCGATCGGCGGCACGTCGCCAATGGTCGGGATGAGATAATCGTGCAGGTTCTCGGTGCGGCCGGGGATGTATTCTTCCATCAGCGCCATGCCGATGCCTTGCGCGATGCCGCCTTCGATCTGGCCCTCGACCAGCAGCGGATTGATCGCCTTGCCGACGTCATGCGCCGCGATGATCCTGATCAGCCTGACCGTGCCGAGCTTGAGATCGACCTCGAGCTCGGCGATCTGCGCGCCATAGCCATAGACCGCATAGGGGTTGCCCTGGCCCTTGGCATCGAGCGGCAGCGTTGGCGGATCATAAGTCTCCTCGGCGCGGAAGACGAAGCCGTTGGCATCCGCATCGAGCGAGGCAAGATCGACACGGCGCGTCGCCTCGCCTTCGCGGATGACGATCGCCGAGCCATCCAGTTGAAGGGAAGCCTTGTCCGAGACATTGGCAAAGCGCAGGATTTTTTCGCGCAGGGCCCGCCCAGCCCTCTCGGCCGCCTTGCCGGTCACGAAAGTCTGTCGCGAGGCCGAAGTCTTGCCGGCGTCGGGGCTGATCGCCGTATCGGCGCTCTTGAGCCGGAATTTTTCCAGCGGCAGGCCGAGAGCGTCGGCGCAGATCTGCGTGATGACGGTGTTGGACCCCTGGCCGATATCGACGGCGCCCTGGTGCAGGATGACCGCGCCGTCAGCCGCGATGCCGACCCTAATGGTCGACGGATTGGGCAGCGATGTGTTGCCGCAGCCGTACCAGCACGAAGCGACGCCGATGCCGCGTTTTCTGTCGATACTGGCACGGTTGAAACCATCCGCATCGGCCATAGCCCGCACCCAATGCGGCCGCAGGGCTTCGAGGCACTCGGCGATGCCGACGCCAGACTCCAGAAGCTGCCCGGTAACCGTTTCGGATCCGTTCCGAAGGCAGTTCTTCAGACGAAACTCAAGCCGATCCATGCCGAGCTTGCCGGCGAGCTCGTCATAGAGCGTCTCTTGCATGATCGTCGCCTGCGGCACGCCGAAGCCACGGAAGGCACCGGCGATCGGCCCATGGGTGTGGATGGCGCGGCCCTCTGCACGATAGTTGGGCGTCGCATAGGGGCCGGAGGCGTGCACCGGCACGCGGTTGGCGACCGTCGGGCCCCAGCTGGCATAAGCGCCGGTGTTGAAATCGCCCTCGAAGACCATGCCGGTGACGTAGCCGTCGGCATCGGCGCCGATGGTGGCCTTCATCTGGGCCGGATGGCGCTTGGTGGTCGAAATCATGGATTCGCTGCGGGTGTAGGCAAGCGCCGCCGCCCGCCCGGTCTTCAGCGCCACGAGGCCGATGAGAGGCTGCAGGGAAACGTCGAGCTTGGACCCGAAGCCGCCACCGGTCGCGGTCGGCACGATGCGCACCTTGTCGACGGCGAGGCCGAGCACTTTCGCCGTGTCGTCACGGTCCATGTAAGGCGCCTGGGTGCAGGCGACGACGACCAGCGTGTCGCCATCGAGATATGCATAGCCGGCTTCCGGCTCGATATAGGCGTGCTCGACATAGGAGGTGTCGATCGCGCCGCTGGCGGTGACGGCCGCATCGGCCAGCGCCGACTCGGGATCGCCGCGCTCGACAAATCCCTTGGTCAACAAATTGGCCGGGCGGTTTTCATGGATCAGCGCAGCACCTTCGGACTGCGCGTCGTAAGTCTGGAGGACATGCGGCAGCTCGGTCCAGCGGATGGGGAAGTCCGACAGATCGAGATCGAGGATCGCCTCGCGCTCGCCGGCGACCAGGGCGACCGCCTCGCCGCGAAGCCGGACAAAGCCCTCGGCGAGCGCCGGCTGGTCGGCGAACGGGCCGATCACGCCGAAACAGTTTTTCCCCGGGATATCGTCGGCCGTGAAAACGCCCGCGATACCGGGATGGTTTCTCGCCCAGCCATCGATGTCGCCGAAGGCGAAGCCGGCATGATAATGCGGCGAGCGGATCACCAGCACGGCAAGCGCATCGGCCGGGAAGGAATCGCCGCCGAATTTTTCATCGCCCGTTACCTTCGGCACGCCATCGAGCCTGATCGGCGAAGCCCCAACGGCATGGCCCGAGGCCGGCATCCTCCGATCGAAATCGCGATCCAGTCCATAAAGTTGGCGCTGCCCCTCACCCTTACCCTCTCCCCGCAAGGGGCGGGGAGAGGGGGGCGCCAACGCTGGAGCGCTTCCCTTCTCCCCGTCACTATACGGGGAGAAGGTGCCGGCAGGCGGATGAGGGGCAGCGCTATCCGTCGATGGCTTTATTGCAAATTGTCCGGCCTCCATCACCGCCGCGATGATCTTCCGGTAGCCGGTGCAGCGGCAGAGGATCCCGCCCAGCGCATCCTGCACCTCGGTCTCGGTCGGCCTGGGTTTCGTGTCCAGCAATGCGGTCGCCGCGACCAGCAGCGCCGGCGTGCAGATGCCGCATTGCGCCGCACCATGCGCCAGGAACGAGGCTTGCAACGCCGACAGCCGGCTATTGGCGAGGCCCTCGACCGTCGTCACCGCAGTGCCGGCGGCTGAGGCCGCCGGCATCAGGCAGGCACAGACGGGATCGCCGTCGACCAGCACCGTGCAGGCGCCGCAGTCGCCGGCGTCGCAGCCGACCTTTGTGCCGGTCAGCCGCAATTCGTCACGCAGCACCGAGGACAGCCGGCGCAGCGGCGGCACGTTGATCGAGACGGCGGCGCCATTGACCGCGAAGGCGATATCGGCGCGATCCATGCTCATGCGGCCACCTTGTCGCCTTTCGGATTGCCCGCGGCCTCGAGCACCGCGCGCGCAACGATCTCGCGCACCGCTTCGAGCCTGTATTCGGCGCTGCCGCGCACATCGGCGATCGGCGACAGCTCAGCCATCTGCGCCGACCGGACCGCGGCAACAAGCCCGGCGTCCAGGGGAAGCCCGCGCAACGCCGCCTCGACACCGGCAAGCCGCCTGGCAACGGCGGAACAGGAGCCGACGGCGACGGCCGCATCCGCGACAATGCCATTCTCGACAACCAGACGCGCCGCCACCATGGCGATGGAGATGACGAGATAACGCCGGGCGCCGAGCTTGACGAAGGCCGATGTACCGGTGGGTTTCGGCACGCGGATGGCCGTCACCATCTCGCCAGGCTGCAAGGCCGTGCGGCGGTTGCCCAGGATGAACTCGGACAAGGGCAGATGGCGCGTCGCCGCCGCCGAGCGCAGCTCGACCTCGGCGTCGAGCACGAGCAGCCCCGGCACGCCGTCGGCGGCCGGCGAAGCGTTGCACAGATTGCCGGCGACCGAGGCGACGTTCTGGATCTGCGCCGAACCGACCTCGCGCGCCGCCTGTTTCAGTGCGTCAAAGGCTGGCGGCAGGGGCAGGCGGATGACATCGGTCCATGTCGTGCGCGCGCCGATGATCCAGTGGTTGCCGGTCTCGGCGATGCCGCGCAGCGCCGTCAGGCCGTTGATGTCGAGGACATTGTCGCGAAACGGCTTGCTGCCTTGTGCCGGATAGAAATCCGTGCCGCCCGCAAGAATACGCCAGGCGCCCTCGCCAAGCAGCGCGAGCGCCTCGTCGACCGTGGTGGGTTTCGCGTAACGGATCACGCTTTCCTTCCCAATAAGGTGGGCCTTCCCAACAAAATGGGCCTTCCCGGAAATCGGCCCTCCCAAGGCGCTTGCTCCCGGGGATATCTTGCCGGTTTCAATCCGGCAAATTCATTCGTATGCAAATGATATCAAGACGGCAGAAATTGTCAAAGCCAGAGTTTGCGGCGGCGCCCGTGTGGCTGGCATCGCCACGCATTTGATATGCCGCTGGAGGTTGACGCGGCCCGCCATCTGGTCGAGTTTCTCCCTCCGGTCGCGCCAGCGGCTTTTTCTTTCGCCCGGTCCCTCGTTCGGAACCCGAGCCCTAGCCTGACAGGAAGGAAACCCCATGGCCGACGAAGCGCTCGTTGTCATCGACCTGCAAAACGATTTTTGCCCGGGCGGCGCGCTGGCGGTGGCCGGCGGCGACGAGATCGTGCCGCTGGTCAATGACATGATCCGGCGAACCGACCATGTCGTGCTGACGCAGGACTGGCACCCCGCCGGCCATTCCAGCTTTGCCTCCAGCCATCCCGGCGCGCAGCCTTTTTCGACGATCGAGATGCCCTATGGTCCGCAGACTTTGTGGCCGGACCATTGCATTCAGGGCAGTCTTGGCTCGGATTTCCATTCCGGCCTTGCCTGGACCAAGGCCGAACTCGTCATACGCAAGGGATTTCGCCCTGCCATCGACAGCTACTCGGCCTTTTTCGAGAACGATCACACGACGCCGACCGGGCTCGCCGGTTATCTCCGGGAGCGCGGTATCGACACGCTGACCCTGGTCGGCCTGGCGACCGATTTCTGTGTCGCCTTCTCGGCGCTGGATGCGGTCAAACAGGGTTTTAGCACCACGGTCAGGCTCGATGCCTGCCGTGGCATCGATCTCAACGGATCGCTCGAGACAATGCTGGCGAAAATGCGCGATGCCGGCGTGACGCTCGAAGATCACACGTCGGGCTGACGGCACCATGGGGAGCAGAAGGGGATCTTTGCCGATGGCGATCGGAGCGGCCGGTGCGATCGTCGTCGCGATGCTGTTTCCGGTATCGGCCTTCGCGGCCGAAGAACACGGCCTGCCTGGCGCCACGATGTCGCTCTGGTGGGCGCTGCCTTTTGCCGGGCTGCTCCTGTCGATCGCGACCGGTCCGCTGCTGTTCCACCATGTCTGGGAACATCACTACGGCAAGATCGCGGCCTTGTGGGCGGCGCTGGTGATCGTGCCGCTCGCGGTCGCCTTCGGTGCTCCGGCGGCAACCGAGGCGGTGCTGCACGCGCTGCTCACCGAATACATGTCGTTCATTGTCCTGCTGTTTGCCCTCTACACGATTTCGGGCGGCATCCTGCTCGCCGGCAACATCCACGGCACACCGCTGGTCAATGCCGGACTGCTGGCGGTCGGGGCGCTGCTTGCCTCGGTGATCGGCACGACGGGCGCCTCGATGATCCTGATCCGGCCGATCCTGCGCGCCAACGACAACAGGCCTTTCAATGGCCATGTCGTCATCTTCTTCATTTTCCTGGTATCCAACATTGGCGGTTCGCTGACGCCGCTCGGCGACCCGCCGCTGTTCGTCGGCTTCCTGCGCGGCGTCGATTTCTTCTGGACGACCACCAACCTCTACCGGGAGACGCTGTTCGTCGGCGTCGTCGTGCTGGCGGTGTTCCTGGCGATCGACCTCATCCTGCACCGGCGCGAGGCCGGCGCGCCGAAGATCAAGGATCCAACACCGGATACGAAAGTGCGTCTGCGCGGCCTGGCCAACCTTCCGCTGCTGGCCGGTGTGATCGGCGCCATCCTGCTGTCGGCGGCCTGGAAGCCGGGCGTGAGCTTTTCCGTGTTCGGCGTCGGTCTCGAACTGCAGAACCTGGTGCGCGACGCGGTCATTCTCGCGCTGGCCCTGCTATCGCTTCCCCTCTC
This sequence comes from Mesorhizobium sp. B2-1-8, assembly GCF_006442545.2. NCBI lineage: Bacteria > Pseudomonadati > Pseudomonadota > Alphaproteobacteria > Hyphomicrobiales > Phyllobacteriaceae > Mesorhizobium > Mesorhizobium sp. B2-1-8. The sequence continues at coordinate 500,151 of NZ_CP083952.1, read as the reverse complement.
GTACAAGAGCCACCGCCAAGCGAACGGTTTCAATTGGGGTCCGATCGCGGAAGTGGCCAAATTGTTCGCCGGCATCTTCATCTGCATCGTTCCGGTGGTCGCCATTTTGAGAGCCGGCCATGACGGCGCGCTGGCGCCGCTGGTCGCGCTCGTCACGTCGGCACAAGGCACGCCCAACGACCTCGCCTATTTCTGGCTGACCGGGGCGCTGTCATCCTTCCTCGACAATGCGCCGACCTATCTGGTGTTTTTCGAGCTGGCGGGCGGCGACCCTCAACACCTGATGACGGAGTTCGCCTCGACGCTCGCCGCGATCTCGGCGGGCGCCGTGTTCATGGGCGCCAACACCTATGTCGGCAACGCCCCCAACTTCATGGTCTATGCCATTGCCAGACATCGCGGCGTCAAGATGCCGGGCTTCTTCGGCTATATGCTGTGGTCCGGGCTGGTGCTGATCCCAACCTTCCTGATCGCGGGTTTTCTGTTTTTCCGCTAAGCTCATTCGACGCAATTCCCAAGGGAAAGCGCTACGCGCTTTTCCCGGGAAAACCGCTACACACTTTTCCTGGAATTGCTCTCGTCAACCGACGCCGACATAGCGCCGGACCGCCGACGGGTCGGCGCGCAGGGCCTCGACATCGACCGTCTCGCGGTTGCGGCCGTTTTCGATGAAGCAGACACGATCGGCGACCGACAGCACGGCATCGACCCGCTGCTCGACCAGTATGGTGGAGACACCCATCTCGCGCAGCTTCGACACCGTCTCGCGGATCTTGGCGATCATCGACGGCATCAGCCCTTCGGTCGGCTCGTCGAGCAAAAGCACCTGCGGCTCCAGGCAGAGCGCACGCGCCATCGCCAGCATCTGCTGTTCGCCGCCGGACAAGGTGCCCGAGCGCTGCCGCAGCCGTTGGCGCAGCAGCGGGAACAGATCGAGGACGTTCTCGCGTGTCGCCTTGTCCTTGCCGCGCGCCATCAGCCCGATCTCGATATTCTCGGCCACGGTCATCTCGGCGAACAATCGCCTTCCCTGCGGCACATAGGCGACGCCGGCCTTCGGCACCTCATGCACCGGCAGGCCGGTCAACTCCCGGCCAGCGAGCCTGATCGAACCGGCACTTGCCGGAACCAGGCCCATGATCGCTTTCAGCGTCGTCGTCTTGCCGGCGCCGTTGCGGCCGAACAGGCACAGCACCTCGCCCTTGTTCAGCACGAGATCGAGTCCGTAGAGCACCTGGACCTCGCCATGGAAGCAATCCAGCCCCGAGATCACCAGTGCATCGGTCTTGCTCGTCTCCGTCATGGGGCGGTCCCCAGATAGGCTTCCTGCACCGCGGCGTTCTCACGGATGGCTTCGGGCGCACCCTCGGCGAGGATCCTGCCGGCGTTGAAGACGGTGATGCGGTGCGCGAGCTGCATGACGACCGGCATGTTGTGCTCGATCAGGAGCACGGTGGCACCTCCTGCGATGTCACGCACCAGGGCGATAAAATTGTCGATCTCGCTGTCGGCCAGACCTTGCGTTGGCTCGTCGAGGATCAGCAGGCGCGGCTTCAGCGCCAGGCCCATCGCCACTTCCAGCAGTCGCTGATGGCCGTAGGACAATTGCCCGGCCGGCATATGGGCGCGGTCCGCCAGCCCGGTGCGTTCGAGCGCCGACATGACGCCGGCACGCACGGCACCCTTCGAACGGCCGTCGCTCAGCGTGCGCTGCACCGGCAGCGCGACATTGTCATAGGCGCTGAGGTTGGCGAAGACGCTGGTGATCTGGAAGGTGTAGGCGATGCCCCGGCGGACCCTGACATAGGCCGGCAGGCCGGTGATGTCGGCGCCGTCGAAGAGGATCGCTCCCGAAGAGGGCCGGATGCGGCCGCTGACCAGGCTGACGAAGGTGGTCTTGCCCGCGCCGTTGGGGCCGATGACGGCGCGGATTTCTCCGGGCATCAAGGTGAAGTCGACGTTGTCGACGGCGCGCAGGCCACCGAAATTGCGCGACAGGGCCTTGGTGGTCAGCAGCGGCGTCATGGCAGCCACCCGAGCCAGCGCTGGCGGATGGTGCCGAGAATGCCCTTCGGGAAGAACAGCACCAGCAGGATCAGTGCGATGCCGACGATCAGCAGATAAGCCGATGTGTAGCCGCTGGTGATGTCGATGACATAGTACATGAACAGCGTGCCGATCAGCGGCCCGAGCGTTGTCGCCGCACCCCCGAGCAGCACCCACAGCAGCGGCAGGATGGAATACTGCACCGAGGCGAAGCTCGAGCCGACATAGCCGAACAGCAGCGCGTAGGCGGCGCCGGACGCCGCACAGATCGCGCCGGAGACGACGACGGCGGCGAGCTTGTTGGAGAAGGTGTCGTAGCCCAGCATCTTCGTCCGTTCCGCGTTCTCCCTGATTGCGACCAGCACGCGGCCATGTCTGGAACGGACGACGGCGAGCGTGATCAGCAGCACGAGAGAGAACAAGCCGAGCGCCGTCATGTAGCGCACGGTCGGGTTGGTGAGGTCGAGCGATGTGGCGCCGAAAGTGAGGACACGTGCCGGCTGCGGCACGACCATGCCCTGATCACCCCCGGTCCAGGCCGCGAAATAGAGGATGGCGAGATAAAACACCTGGGCGAACATCATAGTGACGATCATGAAGGCGACACCCGTGGTGCGCAGCGCCAGGAGGCCGATGATCAGCGAAAGAACCACTCCGCAGCCGAGACCAGCGGCGAACGCCGCCGGCACGCTCCAGCCGAGCTGGATGACGGCGAGCCCGGCGCCATAAAGCCCGGCGCCGAAGAACATGGCATGGCCGAGGCTGAGCAGGCCGACATAGCCGAACAGCATGTTGTAGCCCATGGCGAAGACCGCCAGCACCATGATGCGGGCGAGCAGACCGTGATAATAGTCCGGTAGCAGCAAGCTCAGCACGAAGAGCAGGGCGATGACGCCGAGATGCAGTGCATAGGCCTTTGCCGGCGAAGCTTCGCTCATCGCGACGCCGTCCCGAACAGGCCTTGCGGGCGGAACACCAGCACCATGGCGACCAAGAGCGTGGCGATGATCTTGGCCAGCGTCGGCGAAAAGAACATCGAGATGATGCCGTCGGACAGGCCGATCAGCACGGCGGCGACTACGGTGCCGCGCAGCGATCCGAGGCCGCCGATGATGACGACAATGAAGGACAAGAGCAGCGGATCCTGCCCCATAAGGTAATGCGCCTGGCTGATCGGCACGATCAGCACCGCGGCAATCGCCGCCAGCATGGCGCCGAGCGCGAAGACGCCGCCATAGACGCGGCCGACCGGGATGCCGAAGGCTTGCGCCGTCTCGCTGTCATACTGCGTGGCGCGCATGATGAGACCAATTTTCGTGCGCGTCAGCACCAGCCATGTCGCGATCAGCAGGAGAGCGGAGGCGGCGATAACAGACAGCTTGTAGCCGGAATAGCCGAACCACGGCAAAAGGATGCGATAGCTGAACGGCGGCTCGACGGGCCGCGCTTCCGGGCCATAGAAAGTCAGCGCCAGCTGCTGGATGATGTAGAGCATGCCGATGGTGGCGACGATGGTGGCTTCCGGATTGTAGTTGAGCCGGCGCAGCACCAGCCGTTCGGCGACCAGCGCGATGGCGCCGACGATCAGCGGCGCGATCACCAGGGCCGCCAGGAAGCCCAGGGCGGGGTGGCCGCCGACTGTCGATGTGATCGCCCAGGCAAGCACGGCGCCCAGCATGAAGAACTCGCCATGGGCGACGTTGACGACTCGCATCACGCCGAACACCAGCGACAGGCCAAGCGCGGTCAGCGCCAGCACGGCCGACGTGACGAGGCCTTCGAGGGCGGCGAGGAGGAGGTGAGGGCCGAAGTGCATCTATGCACCAGCGGATGCGTGAGGCACCCCCCTCTGCCCTGCCGAACCCGGCCCTGCGCTATCGCTCCGGGCGTTCGTCGTTCGGAAAGCCAAGCAATTGGCTTTCCGTCCGCTGCGCGGACCACTTCTCACCCCCCGCAAGGGGGGAGATTGGCAACTTGTGCGGATGCGGCCACCTTCCAACCTTGGTGATTGGCGAAAGCCATGGCGACATCCGATCTCCCCCCTTGCGGGGGAGATGTCCGGCAGGACAGAGGGGGGTGGCTTGGCGTTCACGCTTGCTGGAATGAGCCTAGAGCGCCTGCGTCGTGTAATCCCCTTCGGCCTCGTAAAGCCCGTCCTCGATCTTGGTCTTGTGGACGACCTTGAGCTTGCCGCCTTCGACCTTGGAGATGTTCTGGATGCCAAAGCACTGGTGGATCTTGCCGTTGAAGGTTTTCGGCCCCTGCGGATGCTCCGGCCCTTCGGCGAATTCCTTCAGCGCCTCGGTCGCCTCGACCAGCTTGGCGCGATCTTCCGGCCCCTTGTAGCCAGCGTCCTCCATCGCCTTCTTGACGACGTAGAGCGTTTCCCAGCAGCCGAACATGTGCGCGGCGGTGGAGACGTCCTTGGGGTCGCCGACGGCGGCGCCATTGTCGTCGATGCCGACGGCGGCGCGATAGGCTTTCTGCGCTTCGGTGTCATCGGGCTGGGCGTAGCGCGGCGAGCCTTCCCAGAAATGGCTTCCGTCGAGGAATTCGAGGCCGGGGCTGTTGATGTCGACGGCCTCGAGCGAATCGATGAAGCCGAAGAGCTGCGGCCGGTTGGAGCCGTAGAACTCGCCGAGTTCCTTGACGAAGGTGAGCACCGCGGGGCCGACCATGACGTGGTAGATGACCTCGGTCTCGGCAGGGATCTGCGGGAAGTATTTGGTGAAGGAACTCTCCGTCGGCGGGATGGCGATCTGCGCGATCACCTCGGCGCCTTGCGCCTTCAGCGCCGGGGGCAGGTAGTCGCGATGGTCGTAGCCGAAGGCGAAATCGGGGAAGATCTGCGTCACCTTCTTGCCGGCATTGGCCGCGATCCACGGCGCCATCGACTGGATCTGGCTCTTCACGTCGGTGATGCCGGGCTGGAAGACGTAGCGGTTGAGCTTGGTCGAGGCGACGTGGTGGCCTTCGCTGACGACGAAGTAGGGTATCTTGTTTTCGCCGGCGGCGGGCGCCGAGCCGATGACGACATGCGAGAACAGCGTGCCGAAGACGATGTCGGTCTTGTGCTGGGTGGCGAACTTGCCGACCACTTCGGCGCCGCGGCCGGGATCGGTGCCGTCATCCTCGATGATAACCTCGACCTGACGGCCATTGATGCCGCCGGCGGCGTTGATCGCCTTGATCGCGGCGGCGGTGGTCTTCTCGTACCAGCGGCCATAGGCGGCGCCAATGCCGGTGCGGTGCGACTGGAAACCGATCTTGATCGGCGCGGAGCTTTGCGCCTGGGAATAGCGGACGAAGCCGGGCGCGGCGGCGAGGCCGGCGCCGGCGGCCAGACCCTTCAGCGCCGTGCGGCGGGTAAGCGTGGTTTTGGAGAGGTCGAAAAATCCGTTCTTGTCAGTCACGTTCGTTCCCCTGTTTTTGTGTTTTGACCAACGATAAGGCGGCTCGAACATCCTCGGCAAGAGGATGCAAAATTGCATGTGTACAAACTAAATCACCAAAGGCCTGACCTGGCAAGCGAGCTTTCCGCCGGGCATGGCTCACCCGGATGGCCCACGCGGACAGCTTGTCTCATCCGACTGTCGGCGTGGCAAGCAGCCAAAGGCCGAAAATGGTGTAGGCGATCATCAAGACGGTGAGCGGAAACTGGCTGAGCGCGGCGCGGGCCGGCTGGGGGTGCAGGCGCCAGGCAAAGCCGTGGGCGACGAGAACCGCGAGGACATGGCCAAGGATGATGGCGCCGGCCTGGATGTTCCACAGCCACCACGCCGACGCCGCGCCGGCAACGACCCCGGCTTCGACCTGCATGTCGGCGGTGCCGAACAGATTCCAGCCCAGTGCGAAGGGGTCGGACAGGGCGGCCAAGGCATATTGGCCGTCGACCAGCAGCGCCGTCAGATAGTGCGCGACATGATAGGCGAGCGCGATCGGCACGATCGACCACACCAGCAGTCCCGCTGCCTCGGCGAGAGGCCGATCGCTGCCGGCAAGGCGCTGGCCGAGGACCACGGCAAGCAGGAACACTGCCGCGAGCAGCACGAATGTCAGGACAAGGCCAAGGCTGCCGCTGCCGATCACCGCCGAACGGCCGGGAAATTCCAGTGGATTGATGCCGAACAGGCCGAGCCAGAAGAAGGTCTTCGACAGGCCGTCGAAGGAGACCGAGGACAGAGCGAGCAGCAGGAAGGCGATGCCGCTGGCCGGCAAAGGCTCGGCCGTGAGCAGCTTGGCGCCCGGCCAGCACAGCGCAAGACGGCCTTTGTCGCCGCGCTCGACCGGCGCGAAGCGCGCCACCATCGAAAAGAAGATGCCGAGGAATTCACCGCTGCGGCCCCATTTGTCGTAGCCGAACACCAGCATGGCCATCAATGTGAACAGCCAATAGAGGCCGGCGACCCATGCAAGCCGTGCCGGATCGTCAGGAGCTGGATAGACGAGTTCGAACCAGGCAAAGGCGATGAACATGACGACGGCCGGCCAGCGGCCAAGCGACTGCGGAAGTTGCCAGGCCGCCTCGTCGCCTCTGCCGCTTAGCCGCGACAGCAGCCGCCATGGCCCGTACCAGGGGTTGAGCCACGCCCAGAGATCGCCGAATACGCCTTGCAGCAGCGTCAGTCCGGCCCATAGCAGCGTCCAGATCACCAGTGGAAGCGGGTTGGAGAGGGGATCGCGGCTGCCGAGGAAGCCGGCGGCGATGAGAATTGCAAAGCCGGCAAAGGAGATCAGGCTGACGGTGGTTCGGGTGGCGTCGCGGAAGGCGAATAGCGGCAGGCGGCGGCGCCAGAAACGGTCAATCCAATCCGCCGGCAGCAGCGCCAGCACGAGGAAACTGGCGGCTACGGCGAAGGCGCCGCCGATGAGATAGTAGCCGGTGGGGAGCAGGAGGACGTGGCTGCGGTCGGAGGCGTGGGCGAAGGCGGGCGTGGGGCCAAGTAAAGCGGCAATCAGGAAAGCTAACGATAGACGGAAGCACTCTACGGCGCCCCCCTCTGTCCTGCCGGACATCTCCCCCACTTGGGGGGAGATTGGCAGTTCGCTCGATCGGCGCCAGTCGAAGGCGGAGACAAAGTCCAATCTCCCCCCTCGGGGGGAGATGTCCGGCAGGACAGAGGGGGGCGCGACGGAACTCGACCTATCCAGGTTTTCCATCCCGCGCGCCCTCAACCTCAAACCTTGACCAGTTGCTCCACGCGATCCTTCTGCCCGAAAATCCTCAAATACCGCTCGATCTCCTTGAGATCGCCGGTCGCCTTGGCCGGGTTGTCGGACAGCTTGACCGCCGGCCTTCCATTGGCCTCGGTGACCTTGCAGACGAGCGATATGGCGTCGAGGCTGTTGGTCTCGGTCGGCGCGCAGCCTTCGAAATCATTGGTCAGGTTGGTGCCCCAGCCGAAGGACATGCGCACCTTGCCCTTGAAGTGGCGGTAGGTCTCCTCGATGGTTTCGACCTCGAGCCCGTCGGAGAAGATCAGCAGCTTCTGCCTGGGGTCCTTGCCCTTTTCGCGCCACCACGACAGGATTTTTTCGCCGCCCTCGATGGGCGGCGCGCTGTCGGGACGGAAGCCGGTCCAGTCGGCGACCCAGTCCGGCGCGTCGCGCAGGAACGAAGCGGTGCCGAAGGCGTCGGGCAGCACGATCAGCAGATTGCCGCCATAGTAGCGCTGCCAGTCCTGCAGCACCTTGTAGGGTGACTGCTTCAGCTCTTTTTCCGAATTGGCCAGTGCCGCGAACACCATCGGCAATTCATGCGCGTTGGTGCCGAGCGCTTCGAGGTCATTGTCCATGGCCAGCAGCACATTGGAGGTGCCGGTGAACGCCTCGCCTACGCCTTCCTTGAGTGCCTCCACGCACCAGCGCTGCCACAGGAAGGAATGGCGCCGGCGGGTGCCGAAATCGGAAATGCGAATGCCGGGCAGCGCCTTCAGGCGTTCGGTCTTGGCCCACATCTTGGCCTTGGCGCGGGCGTAGAGCACATCGAGCGCGAACGGCCCGTAAGCCCGCATCGCCGCACGGGATCGGAGTTCGTTGATGATGGCGAGCGCGGGGATCTCCCACAGCGTGGTGTACATCCACGGGCCGGAGAAGGAGAGCTCATACTGACCGTCGCGCTTCGACAGCTCGTATTCCGGCAGCCGAAAACCTTCCAGCCAGGCGAGGAATTCCGGCTCGAAGATCTGCTTGCGGCCATAGAAATTGTTACCACCCAGCCAGATCATCTCCTTCTTGGAGAAGCGCAGCGTGCGGGCATGGTCGAGCTGTTCGCGCAACTCACCTTCGTCGATCTCGTCGGCGAGCCGCACCGAAATGGTGCGGTTGATCAGGGAAAAAGTGGCATCGACCTTGGGGTACATGCCCCAGATCATCTGCAGCATCAAAAGCTTGTAGAAGTCGGTATCGAGCAGGCTGCGCACGATCGGGTCGAGCTTCCAGGTGTGGTTGTAGACGCGCCGCGCAATATCGGTCTTGGCCATGTCTCGTTACCGCCTTCGCTGCCCTGCCACCACAATAGCGACAGGCCTCATAGCATCGAATTGACCAAAACGCTGCTTGCTTTCAGGCTGGCCCGACAAAAAGAAAGTCCTGCGTGCGGCTACGAGGGTTTGCCGCCCATCACCTTGAGCGCGGGACGTTTGCGGCGGATGACGAGGCGGCCCGCCACAGGAGCGTCGGCGCGGCTGTCATCCCCGGCCTTCTCGGCGAACAGCCAGTCGATAAACACCTGCACGATCGGCGTCGCCCGCATTTCGTTGCGGCAAACGACATAGAAATCATCGACCGCCGGCACCGACAGGCTGAACGGCGCGACCAGCATGCCCCTGGCGAGCAGCGCGCTTGCCGTCACGGAATCGCCCAGCGCCACGCCATGGCCATGGACGGCGGCTTCCGCCGTCATGCGCGCATCGCCGAGATGATGGCGCCGGCCGCGCTCGAGGTCCAGCGCGTCGGCGGCGGCCAGCCAGGTGTGCCACTCGCGGCCATCGTCACCATGCAGCAGGACATGGTCGGCGAGGTCGCGAACATTGCGGATCGGCCGGTTGTTGATCAGCGTCGGGCTGACCACCGGGAACAGCTCCAGGCCCGACCATTTGCGCATCCAGCAATCGGCCCAGCTGCCATCGCCATAGTGCACGCAGACATCGATGTGCGGCGCCCGGATATCCCTTGGGTCGTTGGAGGGAATGAGCGTCAGCTGGATATCGGGATATTGCGCAGTGAAGCTGCCGAGCCTCGGCGTCATCCACAAAAGCAGCAGCGCCGGCACGCAGGACACCGACAGCGCGCCGCTGCTTGCCGGCCGCGTCAGCCGTTGGGTGGCGGCGGCGATGCCGTCGAACGCGACCGATACGGCCGGCAAAAGTTCGGCGCCATGCGGGGTCAGCTTGACCCGCTGGCCGACCCGCTCGAACAGCTTGACGCCAAGCGATTGTTCCAGCGCCTTGATCTGGTGGCTGACGGCGCCATGCGTGACATTCAGCTCACTCGCCGCCTTGGTCAGCGAGGCATGGCGCGCCGTGGCCTCGAAGGCGCGCAGCGGGTTGAGAGGTGGCAAGCGCTTGGCCATGGATGCTCGGCTTCATTGTGAGATTTTCTCACAGAAACCACCCTAACAATATCAATTGCTTTTTCAAAGCGGCTGCCGGAGACTTTGCCCCAAGACAACATGAAGACCTGAATTTGCAGACAGCCAGCGGGACAGCAGCCCGGCCGGATGACGGTCGGCTCGCCCGAGGTCACCAATTGCAACGCTGCATCGGCTGAGGAGAAGCGGATATGGGATACGATCGCGGTAAGCTCGACGCGCTGCGTCGCAAGTATGGCGAGAGCCATGGCGGCGAGATGTTCGACCCGAAATTCCGCAAGGTCGCCGACAAGATCTTCTCCAAGAGCGGCACGCGGCTGGCGCCCTATTCCGGCATCCCGACCTTCCTCACCGCGCCCTACCGCGAAATCGCGGCGGACAATCCGGACTTCGGCGACCTGCAGGTGGCGATCATTGGCGTGCCGATGGATCTCGGCGTCACCAACCGGCCGGGCTCGCGCTTCGGGCCGCGCGCATTGCGGGCCATCGAGCGCATCGGCCCCTACAACCATGTGCTGGAATGCGCGCCGACGCATGAGCTCAGGGTCGCCGACATCGGCGACGTTCCGTTCCAGAGCCGTTACCGGCTTGAGACCAGCCATGAGGATATCGAGCGGCGCATCAACCAGATCGTCGACGCCGGCGTCATCCCGTTGTCGGTCGGCGGTGACCACTCGATCACGCACCCGATCCTGAAGGCGGTCGGCAAGAAGGCGCCGGTCGGGCTGATCCACATCGACGCCCATTGCGACACCAGCGGCCTGTTCGACCTGACCAAATTCCACCACGGCGGCCCGTTCCGCAACGCGGTGCTCGATGGCGTGCTCGATCCGACACGCACCATCCAGATCGGCATTCGCGGCGCGGCCGAGTATCTGTGGGAGTTCACCTACGAATCCGGGATGACCGTGGTCCATGCCGAGGAGGTGACCGGGCTCGGCGTCCCCGCCATCATCGAGAAGGCGCGCAGAATAGTCGGCGATGGCCCGACCTACGTGTCCTTCGACATCGACAGCGTCGACCCCGCCTTCGCGCCGGGCACCGGCACGCCGGAAGTCGGCGGGCTGACGACGCGCGAGGTGCTTGAATTGCTGCGCGGCCTAAAAGGTCTCAACATCGTCGGCGGCGACGTCGTCGAGGTGGCGCCGCAATATGACGCGACCACCAACACCGCGCATGCCGGCGCCCAGGTGCTGTTCGAGATTCTGAGCCTGATGGTGTTCAGCCCGGCCGTGACCGGCAAGGGAGCCTGACGTTCAGAAAAGCAAAGGCGGCCGCCGCGCTGGAGCCGGCGGCCGACCCAAACAATCAAAAAGCTTCCAGAAGGGGAATGACAATGACAATCCGCTCGACATTCAAATCATCCATCGCCGCCGTCCTGGTCCTGGGCGCGGCAGGTCTCGGCCTCGCCACGCAGGCTGCCAAGGCCGACGCACTGGCCGATATCACCAAGGCCGGCACCATCAATGTCGGCGTCTTCGCCGATTTCCCGCCCTTCTCCTCGGCCAGCGCCGACATGAGCCTCAAGGGCTATGACATGGACGTCGCGCAGTACATCGCCGACACGCTCAAGGTGAAGCTCAATCCGATCGCCGTCACCGGCCAGAACCGCATCCCCTACCTCAACGACCACCGAGTCGACATCCTGATGAGCGTCGGTTACTCCAAGGAGCGCGAGCAGGTCATCGACTTCGCCGCAGCCTACGCGCCCTACTACATCGCGGTGATCGGTCCGGCAGCGATGTCGGTCAAAGGCAAGGAAGACCTCGCCGGCAAGTCGATCGCCGTCAATCGCGGCACTCTGGAAGACACCTCGCTGACCGAGGCGGCACCAGCGTCGGCCGACATCAAGCGCTTCGACAACTACAACTCGGTGATCCAGGCCTTTATTTCCGGCCAGACCCAGCTGATGGTCGTCGGCAACGACGTCGGCGCCCAGGTGCTGGCCAAGCAGGATGTGCTCAAGCCGGAGCAGAAGTTCCAGCTTCTGACCTCGCCTTCGCATATCGGCCTCAACAAGAATGAGGACGGCCTGAAGAAGGCGGTCAACGATGCCGTCGCCAAGATGTTGGCCGACGGCAAGCTCGACGAAAGCTCGAAGGCCTGGCTGAAGACGCCGCTCAACCCCGACAACCTCAAGGATTGAGTTGCCGTGGCCTTCGGCTGGCTTCCAGGTGCCGTGGGCGACATCGCGCACGGCGCGGCGACGACGATCCTTTTGATCGCCGTCACCACGCTGGCGGGAACGCTGCTCAGCATCCTCGGCGCCGCTGGGCGGCGAAACGGCCCCGCGCTGCTGCGCCGGGCCATCGCCTGGTATGTGGAGGTGATGCGCAACACGCCGTTCCTGGTGCAGCTGTTCTTCATCTTCTTCGGCCTGCCGAGCCTCGGCATCAGGCTCGACCCGATCCTGGCCGCCATGCTGGCGATGACGCTCAACATGGCAGCCTACACCATCGAGATCGTCGGCGCCGGGCTCGACGCGGTGCCGAACGGGCAGACGGAGGCGGCCCTGGCCCTTGGACTGCGGCCACGCCAAGTGTTCATCAAGATCGTGCTGCCGCAGGCGCTCAAGATCATCTATCCCGCGCTGACCAGCCAGATCGTCATCATGATGCTGGAATCCGCCGTGGTGTCGCAGATCGCGGTGCGCGAACTGACCTACGAGGCCGACATGCTGCAGGCGCGCACCTTTCGCTCGTTCGAGACCTATTTCGTCGTGACACTGGTCTATCTCTTGATGTCGATGGCCTTGCGGCGGCTGCTGGTCACAGGAGGGTGCCGCGCGCTCGGGGCTGGCGTGTCATGATCGAGTTCACGCTCTGGGACATCGTGCGCAACCTTCTGCTTGCCGCCCGCTGGACGGTGCTTTTGTCGCTGGCCGCCTTCGTCGGCGGCGCCCTGGTCGGGATGGCGGTGCTGTTCTTCAGGATCGCCAAGAATAAATGGAGCCGGCGCCTTGCCTCCGGCTACATCGCCCTGTTCCAGGGGACGCCGCTCCTGATGCAGCTCTTCCTGATGTTCTTCGGCCTGCCGATGCTTGGCCTGCGCATCGAGCCCTGGACGGCGGCGGTGCTCGGCCTGACCTTCTTCGCCAGCGCCTATCTCGCCGAGATCTGGCGCAGCGGCGTTGACGCGCTGCCGCTCGGCCAGTGGGATGCCGGCGCCAGCCTCGGCCTGCACTATCTGCAGGAGCTGCGGCTGATCATCCTGCCGCAGGCGTTCGCGATTACGCGCGCCCCGACCGTCGGCTTCCTGGTGCAGCTGATCAAATCGACGGCGCTGACCTCGATCATCGGCTTCGAGGAGCTGGTGCGGACTTCGAATGCCATCAACAACGCGACCTTCGAACCGTTCAAGGTCTATGGGCTGGTGGCGCTGATCTTCTTCGTCATGTGCTTTCCGCTGACGCAGTATGCGCGGCGGCTGGAGAAGCGGGTGCCGGGCCACTGACAGCCAACAAGGACGGCCACCAGGCTACCGGCGGCCGTGTTTTTCAATGCCCGAAGGCCAGCGACGGCGCGATCCGATCCCGCCGCAGCCAGCGGGCCAGAAGCAGGGCCGCCACCACGGCCAGCCCGCTGGACAGGCCGATCCAGATGCCGACGCCATGGAAGCCGAAATGGAAGGCGAGCAGCACGCCGAGCGGCAGGCCGACGCCCCAGTAGCCGATGGCGGCATAGATCATCGGCACCTTGGTGTCGTGCAGGCCGCGCAGCATGCCGGAGGCAACCGCCTGCGCGCCGTCGAAGACCTGGAACAGGGCGGCAAACACCAGGAACGACACGGCAAGCGCGATCACCCTGGCATTTGCGGGATTGCCCAGATCGATGAAGGCGCTGATCAGGAGATGCGGCCACAGCACCATCACCAGTCCCATCAGCGCCATGAACGAGACGCCGAGGACAAAGGCGGTCCAGCCGGCACGCGACACGCCCTCGGGATTGCCCGCGCCATGCGCCAACCCGACACGCACCGTCACCGCCTGATTGAGGCCGAGCGGGACCATGAAGGAGATCGAGGCGATCTGGATGGCGATGGCGTGCGCGGCCAGAGAATCGGCGTCTATCAGGCCCATCAGCAGGGCAGCGGCGTTGAAGATCGTCACCTCGAAGGCAAGGATGCCGGCGATCGGGAGGCCAAGCCGCAGCAGTCCCTTGAAGCGCGGCCAGTCGGAACGCCAGAAGCGGCCGAACAGATGGTAACGCCGGAATTTCTTCTCCAGCATCACCACGATGGCCATGCCGACGAACATCAGCGTGCTGGACAGCGAGGTGGCGAGGCCCGAGCCTGCGATGCCCATCGCCGGAACACCGAGATTGCCGAACATGAACAGCCAGTTGAAGAAGGCGTTGCAGGCGACGGCGACGAAAACGATGATCAGCGCCCAGCCCGGCCGCTCCAGCGCCGAGATGAACGAACGCAGCACAATATAGCCATAGAAGGGCAGCACCGCCCATTCCAGCCAGCGCAGGTAGATGCCGGCCTGACGCGCCAACGCGGGCTCCTGGCCCATGGCCAGCAGAATGGCCTCGCCGTGCCAAAGCACGAGCCAGATCGGGATCGCGATCAGGATCGCCAGCCACAGGCCCTGGCGCACGGTGCGGCGCAGATCGCGCACGGAATGGCGGCGGCGGCCTAGCTCGGTGGCGATCATCGGCGAGGTCGCCAGCATCAGGCCGAGGCCGAAGATCAGCGGCATGAAATAAAGATTGGCGCCAAGCGCCCCGCTGGCCAGCGTGTCCGCGCCGAGGCGTCCCATCATCATGACGTCGGTGGCGGTCATCGCCGTCTGGCCGAGATTGGTCAGCACCATCGGCCAGGCCAGCGCCAATGTCGCCCTGATTTCCCGACGCCAAAGATTTTCCGGCGCGCGAGCGCCGGCTTCGATCGCAGACATTGTCCTGCTCTTTCAGAACACGGCGCGTCGGGCCACGCCCGGAAGCCGCACAGCAATGGCACAAAATGGCGCCGTTTGCGCCGTCTATTGAACGAAATGCGACATGAAGGCAAGGGAGGAGGCGCGGGAACAGATTGAGCCAGCGCATTGAGCGGGAAGCACCGCCTCGTTCCCTTGCCGGCCGGGGACTGCTACGGATCAGACATCGGCAAACCGGCAGATGTGGGAGGCAGGATGGCGTTCAGACGCAGAAAGAACACGGCCGCGATCCCGCGCACGGCGCCTTCCTTCGAGCATATCGTCACCGAGGCGAGCGACAGTTTCCTGTGGCGGCTGGACGACTATCCCTGGGAGCGCAATGTCTGGAATTTTCACCCGGAATACGAGATCCACCTGCTGCGGAAATCCTCCGGCGTGGTTCTGGTCGGCGACCATATCGGCGAGTTCGGCCCGGGCTACCTCACCATCGTCGGCGGCGGCCTGCCGCATGACTGGGTTACTGCGGTGCAGCCGGGCGAGTTGATCGAGGGCCGCGACATCGTGCTGCAATTCGATCCCGAGCGGCTGCGTGGGTCGGCGGGGCTGCTGCCGGAACTGCGCGAACTGGAGCCGTTCCTGGAGCGGTCGCTGCGCGGCATCGTCTTCCATGGCCGGGCGGCTCTCGACGGTGCCGCGCTCATGGAGCGGATGGGCACGGTGCAAGGGTTGGCCCGGTTCTGCCTGTTCCTCGAACTGGTGGATCTGCTGGCCCGGACCGACGAGTATGAGCTTCTGTCATCGCCGGACTTCCAGCCGGTTCTCGACGCCGCTTCGCTCGACATCATCCAGCGTACGCTGACCTATCTGTTCCAGCATTTCGCCGAAGACCTGAAGCTGCCTGACGTGGCCGAGCTGGCCGGCATGAGCGAAAGCACCTTCTCGCGGTTCTTCCAGAAGAACACCGGCAATTCCTTCAGCGACCATCTTGCCAAGCTCAGGCTCTGGCAGGCGTGCAAGCTCCTGGCCGACACCGATATCCCGATCACCGACATCTGTTTCCAGGTCGGCTACATGAACATCTCCAACTTCAACCGCGCCTTCCTGCGCAAGCACAAGATGACGCCGTCATCCTATCGCAAGCTGTCGCGGCAGCGTCTGGCGATGCGCGCATAAGCGCTTCCTGAATCACCGTTTTGGACCCGATCGATACTCGTGTGACGTGCTCCGTACGGGTATGCCGGTTTCTGCGCTGCACAATGCATAAAAGTACAGGTCTGCTGCAACGGGGCTTCTAGCGTCGCCCCACGCAACTGCGCATTTTGGCGACGGGTGGCATGTCGTTCGGGCGATGGTGAGGATCGCGCAACCCGAGGACCTGCGCTGCCTGCGACGTATTCCTGGAGGAGAAAAAATCATGAAACCAGTTCGGCTCGCTGCCAGCCTTGGCGCAGCTTTCGTGCTTTCCGCTACCGTTTCAACCCTAGCCCTGGCGCAGGCGCCGGTCTGCTCGGCACCGGTCAAGGTGCTGGCGCAGCCACGCGACGGCCTGACGCTTCTGGAAGACTCCAAGGCCGAGTTCGAGAAGCTCTCCGGCGCGAGCTTCAAGATCGATTATCTGAACGAGAACGACCGCCGCGCCAAGTCGCGCGCCGACGCGTCCACCGTCGGCAACTACAACGTCTACTATGTCGATGAAGCGAATGTCGCGCTTTTCGCCTCGTCGAAGTGGATCGTGCCGCTGACCGATTATTATCCGGCTGACTATGACTATGCCGACTTCGATCCGGGCCGCCAGAAGGTCGCCACCTATGACGGCAAGGTCTGGTTCGCGCCGCTGACCGGCGGCGGCGACCTGATGGTCTACCGCAAGGACGTGCTGGAGGGCGCCGGCATCCAGCCGCCCAAGACGCTTGACGAGCTGATCGCCGACGTGCCGAAGCTGACCAACGCCGACAAGGGCATGTACGGCATCGCGCTGCGCGGCGCGCGCGGCTCGGGCGCCAATGTCTGGCGCTGGATGCCGTTCTTCAAGGCCTATGGCGGCAAGTGGTTCGACGGCGACAAGCCGGCCTTCAACTCGGACGCCGCCGTCAAGGCAACCGAGACCTATCTGAAGCTGTTCAAGGATTCGGCACCGGGGACCCAGACCGGCAGCTGGGATGAATCGACCGGCGCATTCCTGTCGGGCCAGGTCGCGATCCTGGTCGAATCGACGCCGCTTTCGGGCATGGCGGTCGACCCGAAGACCTCGCAAGTGGTCGGCAAGATCGGCTTCCTGCCGCCGCCCTCGCCGCTGACGGGCGGCGGTTACGGCCATGGCCTCGCCATCGCCGCGAAAGCCAATGCCGACGACGCCTCGAAGAAGTGCGCCGGCCTGTTCATCGCCTGGGCAACCTCGAAGGAAAACGAGAAGCGCCGGCTCGACGCCCATCAGTTCGGCGAGTTGAACCGCACCAGCATCCTGTCCAGCAAGGAATTCGCCGACATCTACGGCGCCGATCTCGGCCAGGCGCTTGCCGATACCGGCAAGGTCACGGCGGTGAACTTCTGGCAGGATCCGCGCTGGCCGGACCTCGGCGATCGCTGGGGCATCATCCTCGAGGAACTGATTGCCGGCACACGCACCGACGTCAAGGGCAGCCTCAACGAGCTCGAGGCCTATGCCAACGGGCTGGTGAAGAAATAGGCACCTCCCTCTTGCGGCGCACGGTTCGCGGCATTCCTGGGAATGCGGGGACCTGTGCGTCGCAGGAGGGCCCGCCCTTTCCTGCGCGCGAGGGTTCCGTGATGTCCAGATATCAGAGACACAGCAAGGCCTGAGACCAATGCCTCGACGTTCATCCCTGCCGGTCACCTTCGTCGTGCCGACGCTGGTCATTCTGCTAATCCTGTCGATGGTGCCGACGCTCTACGCGATCATCATCGCCCTGCAGAACCGCGAGTTGAGCTCGACGGCCTATTCCTGGGTCTGGTTCTCGAACTTTGTCGACCTGTTCTCCGACCGCCGCTTCCTCAACGCCGTCTGGGTATCGGTGAAGTGGGAGGTCGTCACCGTCGTCGCCACGATGGTGGTGGCGATCGGGCTCGGCGTGCTGATGTTCGAGGTCGCCTCACCGCGTCTGCGCAACCTCTATTGCCTGCTGTTCATCATTCCGGTGCTGTTGCCGCGCGTCTCGGCGGCTTTCGTGTGGAAATTCGCCTATCATCCGCTCTACGGCATCGCCACCTACCCATACCGGCTGCTGACCGGCGGGCTGATTTTCGACCCGCTTTCCAAGCCGTCGACGGCTTTGTTCGCGGTCGCTTCGGTCGATGTCTGGCAGTGGGGCCTGTTCTTCGCCGTCATCGTGCTGAAGCTGCTGGAGACCTTGCCGCCGCAGCCGATCGAGGCGGCCCGGCTCGACCACGCCCGGCGCTGGCAGATCCATGCCTATGTCACCTTGCCGATGCTGAAGGCGCCGCTGATCAGCCTGATGTTCGTCAAGATGATCGAGTCGCTGCGCTCCTTCGACCTGATCTATGTGATGACCCGCGGCGGGCCGGGGGTCGCGACCGAAACGCTCGACATGTACGCCTTCTCGCAAGGCTTCATCGAATCCGGCAAGGTCTCCTACGCCTCGGCCATGGCTGTGCTGATGATGATCGCCACCGTCATCACCTTCACCATGCTGTGGAAGCGGGTGCAGGCATGAGGCCCGGCCGCATCATCGCCAAGGCCGTCCTTGCCTTCGCCGGTTTTCTCGCGGTGTTCCCGCTGCTGTGGACGGCGCTCAACTCGCTGAAGAACAGCGTCGACATCATCACCCGCGTTCCCCGCCTGGTGTTCACGCCGACGCTTGCCAATATCAGCTACATACTTGGTCGCGACAGCGTCATCACCGGGCTCTACAATTCGGTCGTCGCTTGTGGCACGGCCGTGCTGATCGGCGTCGTGCTCGGCCTGCCGGCGGCCTACGCGGTGGCGCGCTACCCCAACCGCTGGGCCGGCGACATCCAGTTCTTCGTGCTGTCGCTGCGCTTCCTGCCGCCGGTGGCGGTGGCCATTCCGCTTATGGTGATCTGGCTGCAGCTCGGCCTCTACGACACGTTGCCGGCGTTGATCGTCACCTATTCGCTGCTCACCATCTCGGTGATCATGTGGCTCGCCATCCCCGCTTTCCAGGCGGTGCCGAAGGAGATCGAGGAAGCCGCCTTCGTCGACGGCTACGGCGCTTATGCGGTGTTCTGGCGGATCGCGCTGCCCGTGGCTGCGCGCTCGCTGATCGGCGCGGTCGCCTTCAGTTTCGTGCTGGTCTGGAACGAATTCCTGATCGCGCTGATGCTGTCGAGTTCCAACGCCAAAACCTTGCCGATCGTTGCCTCCGAACTCTCCCAGCAAGGCATGAACGTACCTTGGGGCATTCTCAACGCCTCGGTCGTGCTCCTGTCGTTGCCGCCGCTGCTTTTCCTCGGCGTGCTCAGCGGCTTCCTGAATTCCGTTTTCCGGCAAAAAAAGACTTGAAGTGAGGACTTACCCGATGCGGGCTCTGGTGCTTGAGAAAAAAGGTGAATTGTCGCTGCGCGAGATCGCGTTGCCGCTCGATGTCGGGCCGGACGATGTCAGGATCGCCATCCACACGGTCGGCGTCTGCGGCAGCGACGTTCACTATTACACGCATGGCGCCATCGGCAGCTACGTCGTGCGGGCGCCGATGGTGCTCGGCCACGAGGCCGCCGGCACAATCGTCGAGGTCGGCGCCAATGTCACGAACCTGAAGGTCGGCGACCGCGTCTGCATGGAACCAGGCGTACCGAACCTGTCGTCGCGCGCGACAAAGCTCGGCATCTACAATGTCGACCCCGACGTCACTTTCTGGGCGACACCGCCTGTGCATGGCATCCTTGCTCCCTATGCCGTGCACCCGGCCGCTTTCACCTACAAGCTGCCGGACAATGTCTCCTTCGCCGAGGGCGCGATGGTCGAGCCCTTCGCCATCGGCATGCAGGCGGCTAGCCGTGCCCGCATCGTCCCGGGCGATGTCGCCGTCGTCGTCGGTTGCGGCCCGATCGGCATCATGATCGCGCTTGCCGCCCTTGCCGGCGGTTGTTCGAAAGTGCTGATTTCCGATTTTTCCGCGCCCAAGCTGAAGATCGCCGCACAATATGCCGGCATCGTGCCGGTCAATATTGGCGAGCAGTCGCTGGTCGATGCCGTCGCGGCCGCGACCGACAATTGGGGTGCCGACATCGTCTTCGAGGCGAGCGGCAGCCCCAAGGCTTTCGCCGATCTGTTCGACGTCGTGCGCCCGGGCGGCGCGGTGGTGCTGGTCGGGCTGCCGGTGGAGCCGGTTGCCCTCAATGTGCCGGCGGCGATCTCGAAGGAAGTCCGCATCGAGACGGTGTTCCGCTATGCCAACATCTTCGACCGCGCCCTGCAGCTCATTGCCTCCGGCAAGGTCGACCTCAAGCCGCTGATCACCGGTACCTATGATTTCGCCGACAGCATCAAGGCGTTCGAACGGGCGGCCGAAGGCAACCCGCAGGACGTCAAGCTGCAGATCCTGCTGACCGACGAAAAGGGCTGACCATGTCCGCGATCGTTTGCTCCCATGTCGACAAGGCCTATGGCGCCACCACGGTGATCCGCAATCTCAATCTCTCGATCGAGGAGCACGAATTCGTCGTGTTCCTCGGCCCGTCCGGCTGCGGCAAGTCGACCTTGCTCAGGATGATGGCGGGGCTGGAGGACATCAGTGGCGGCGAGGTCTCGATCGGCGGCAAGGTGGTCAACGACCTCGATCCGGGCGATCGCGGCATCGCCATGGTGTTCCAGAACTACGCGCTCTATCCGCATATGAGCATCTTCGACAACATTGCCTTCGGGCTGCGGCGCCAGAAGGTGCCGGCGCCCGAAATCCGCAAGCGGGTCGAAGCGGTGTCCCGCACGCTGGGGCTCGACCCCTATCTCGGCCGCAAGCCGGCCGAACTCTCCGGCGGCCAGCAGCAGCGCGTGGCGATCGCCCGGGCCATGATCAAGACGCCCAAGGTGTTCCTGTTCGACGAGCCGTTGTCCAATCTCGACGCCAAATTGCGCAACCATATGCGCGTCGAAATCGCGCGGCTGCACCAGTCGCTGAAGACCACCACCGTCTATGTCACCCACGACCAGCTGGAGGCGATGACGCTCGCCGACCGTATCGTGCTGCTCAAGGATGGCATCATCGAGCAAATCGGCTCGCCGGCGGAAATCTATGGGCGGCCGGGCAATATGTTCGTGGCCGGCTTCATCGGCACGCCGAACATGAATTTTGTCGAAGTGACGGTCGGCCGGGCCGGGAACGGCTGGACGCTGACCGGCGCCGGAACGGTACTTTCGATAGACGGGGCGGGCTTTCATCTCCAGCCGGGCGATCGCGCCGTGCTGGGCATCCGGCCCCCGGACCTGAAGACAGCCAGTGCCGGCTCCGCCGGCCTATTGCAAGGCACCGCCGATCTCATCGAATTCCACGGAAATGACGCGCTGGTGACATTCGGCTCCGGCGGCAAGGAGATCAGCGCACTGGTGCCGGCACGCGACTGCCCGGTGCTGCATGCTCCGCTCCGCTATACGTTCGAGGAGAATGACATCCACCTGTTCGACGCGACATCAGGCGCGTCCTTGCGCAAGCAATAGCGCAAAAGTCTACCGGATCGCGTCGAGCATTTGCCGCTGCCGATGCATTTCGAGGAAAATCCGGTAGTCGCGATCGAAGCGGCCGCTAGCTGCCGGGTTGGCGGCGCGTGTCTTGCCGCCCTGCTGCATGGCAAGACAGGCGGCGTTGAGATCAGGAAAAAGCCCTGCGGCGGTCGCCGCCACCATGCCGGTACCGAGCAGCACCGCCTCGTCGGCCAGCGGCTCGACCACCGTGCAGCCGGTGGCGTCGGCGTAGAGCTCCATCAAAAGCGGGTTCTTGGTGTGGCCGCCGGTAACGTGCAGCGTGTCGATCAGATAGCCGTTCTCGTTCAGCGCCTCCAGCACATGGCGCACGCCGAGCGCAATGCCGACGGCGGTGCGCCAGTAGAGCTTGCACAGACTGTCGAAAGAGGAATCCAGCGTTAGACCGCTGACGACGCCGACCGCGTGCGGATCTGCTAGCGGCGAGCGATTGCCGTGGAAATCCGGCAGCACGTGCAACCGGGGGGCAAGGTTATCGCCCTCGGCGGCGCGCAGTTCGGCGACGCGCCCGGCGATCCTGGCATGCATGGCGGCGTTTGGCTCGCCGCCGGCGCCGTGCCAGCGGATGATGTGGTCGAGCAGCGCCCCGGTCGCCGACTGGCCGCCCTCCGACAGCCAGAGCTTCGGCAGTGCGGCGCCATAGTAGGGGCCCCAGACGCCGGCGAAGGGCTGCGGGTCGGGCGACATCGCCATGACGCAGCTCGATGTGCCGGCGATCAGCGCCAGATGGCGGCCGATATTCCGGTCGTCGCCGGCAAAGCCGCCGAGCACGCCAAGCGCGCCGGCATAGGCATCGATGACGCCCGCGCCGACGCGGCAGTTTTCTGTCAGGCCGAGTTCCGCCACTGCCTCTGCCGTCAACGGGCCGATATCGGTGCCGACCGCGCTGGCCCGCTCCGGCAGATTGCCGTGCTCGAAAAGATCGTCAAGGCCGACGAGTTCGAAGAAATCACGCTGCCACGCGGTTTCCTGGTGCGCGAGATAAGTCCATTTGGCCGTCAGCGTGCATTGTGAGCGCGCCAGCGAGCCGGTCGCCTGCCAGGTCAGGTAATCAGTCAAGTCGAATAGATAGCCGGCTTCATTCCAGGTGCCGGGCAGATTGCGCTTCAGCCACATCAGCTTTGGCGTCGCCATCTCGGGCGACATGACGCCGCCGATATAGTTGAGCACCTCGTGGCCGCTCGCCGTGCATTCGTCGGCCTCGGCAATGGCGCGGTGGTCGAGCCAGACAATGGTGTCCCAGCGCTTGTCGCCGGTGGTCGACACACTGAGCTGGCCGCCTTGCCTGTCACGCACCACCAGCGAACAGGTGGCATCGAAGGAGATGCCGGCGACATCCTCGGCCGCGACGCCGGCCTTTTCCCGTGCGGCACGCACGGCGGCGCAGACAGCGGACCAGATATCGCGTGAATCATGCTCGGCATGATCGGGCTTCGGCTGGTTCATGGCGATCGGCCGCTCGGCACGGCCGAGCAACGCGCCACTGGCGTCGAGAATACCCGCGCGAGCGCTCCCGGTGCCGACATCGACCGCGCAGACAAACTGTTTCGTCAAGATGCTCTAACTCTCGCTCCCAGGCCTGCAATCAGATCGGGCAATTGCAGCATGTCAGCGAATATAGAGTCCGGTTCGGTCGACGCAAGCCGCGCTTTCAATCCCGGATTGCCGGCGTGCGCGCCGCCAGTGAAGGCGAAGACGCGCATGTCGGCCGCGCGCGCCGCAGCGACACCGGTCGGGCTGTCCTCGATGACGAGGCAGTTTCGCGGTTGCGCCCGCATGGCGACAGCGGCGTGGAGGAAAAGATCCGGTGCCGGCTTGCCCCTGGCAACCATGGCGGCGCTGAACAGATGCGGCTCCATCAGCGTGAGCAGGCCGGTGACGTCGAGCGCGTAACGAATCCGTTCCAGCGTGCCGGAAGAGGCGACGCAGTACGGCAGGCCGAGCTTCGGCAGCATCTCCTTGACGCCAGGGATCGGCTTCAGCTCCTCGCGAAACTTTCGCATGAGGTCGACGCGCATGGCGGTGAGATGCTGTTCGGTGATCTCCAGGCCGAAGTCGCGGCCAAGGATCTCGCGCACGCTCTTCATGCTCTTGCCGAGGAAATGCTCGTAGGCGGCGTCTTCACTGAGACTGCCGCCGGCAAGGTCGATCATGCCGAGCAGGGCGGAGACGGAGAGCACCTCGCTGTCGACCAGCACGCCGTCGCAGTCGAAGATGACCAGGTCCGGCGTCATGGTGCCGGCTGGCTCTCAGAGCTTGCCGGCGAGGTAGCGCGTCAGCGTGGCGCGCGCGCCATTGGCCCAGAGTGCGTTGAGCGCGTGGGCAAAGGCCTCGACGAAGGCGGTGGCGCGGCCGACATCGCCATAGATATCGTCCATCGCAAGCCAGGCGGCGGGCGCGTCCTTTGCCGCTTTTGCCGTTGCCTGCAGCCGGTCCCAGCTCGGGTCGTTGGGCTCGATGACCGCTCCGCTGTCCGTCGTGCCGAAGCAGTAGCGACACCACAGCGCCGATTCCAGCGCCAGACCGGCAACGCCTTTGCCCGCCTTCAGCCGATCGGCGATGGTCGGGATGATAAATTTCGGCTGGCGGTTGGAGCCGTCGAGGCAGAGGCGGCGCACCGTGTCGCCGATCTTGGGATTGGAGAAGCGTTTCTCGATGAGCTGGTAATAGTCTTCCAGCACCGTGTCCGGCACCGGCGGCACGGTCGGGATGATCTCGTCATGTTCGAGCTTGTCGAGGAAGCCGCGCACCAGCGGTTCCTGCATCGCCTCATGGACGAAGTGGATGTCCATCAGCCCGGCCGGATAGGCGATGGTGGCGTGGCCGCCATTGAGGATGCGGATCTTCATCAGCTCGTAAGGGGCGACATCCCTGACGAACTGCACGCCGACCTTTTCCAGCGGTGGGCGCCCATCGGTGAAATGATCTTCCAGCACCCATTGCCGGAACGGCTCGCAAAACACCGGCCAATTGTCCTCGAGGCCGAAATCGTCGGCGAGGATCCTGCGCTCGCGGTCGCTGGTCGCCGGCGTGATGCGGTCGACCATGGCGTTCGGGAAGGCGACGTGGTCGCCGACCCAACTCGCCAGGTCCTCGTCGATCAGGCGGGCGAGCCCGATCACACCATCCGACGTGACATGGCCGTTGTGGGGAATGTTGTCGCAGGACATGACCGTGAACGGCACGATGCCATCCTGGCGGCGGCGCACCAGTCCAGCCAGGATGATGCCGAACACGGTCTTTGGTGTGGCGCCCGGCTGCGCGTCGGCGACGATGTCGGGATGGGTCGGATTGAAGACGCCGGAGGCCGGGTCGATGAAATAGCCGCCTTCGGTGATGGTCAGCGATACGATCCTGATCGCCGGATCGGCAAGCCGGTCGATGATGACGGCTGCGTCGCCCGGCATCAGGAAATCGATCATCGCGCCGGTGACGCGGGCACTCATGTGGCCTTCGTCCTGCTCGACCACGGTGGTCAGCCAGTCCTGCCCCTCTAGCTTGCCGCGGCCGATCTTCTCGCCGTCGAAGACGCCGGCGCCGACCAGCGCCCAGTCATGGCCGATGCCCTGACCGAACAGGTCGTCGAGATAGACGGCCTGATGCGAGCGGTGAAAATTGCCGACGCCGAAATGCACGATGCCGGCTTTCAGCGCCGACCGGTCATAGTTCGGCCCTGTGACCTTGGACGGAAGGCTGGCGAGGCTGGAGGAAGAGAGTTTCACGGTCATCTGCTTTACCCTTTGGCCGATTTGCAGCCCGACTGTTTCGCCTCCTTCGGGAGGGCGAGGGTGAGGGGCCGCACCTGGTTTCCAGTATGCTGCCCCTCACCCGCCCCCGCGGCGCCTTCTCCGGAGGAAAAGAGAAAAGCGCCTTCCCCCTCAATTCATCCCTTTCAACTCATCCATTGGCCGCCATCGACATTGTAGGTCTGGGCAATGATGTATTCTGCCTCGTCGCTGGCGAGGAACACGGCCATGCCGGCGAGGTCTTCCGGCCTGCCCATGCGGCCATACGGCACACCCTCGCCGACCAGCCGTTTCTTTTCGCCCTTCGGCCGGTTCTCGTATTTGGCGAACAGGGCATCGACCTCGTCCCACATGTCGCTGTCGACGACGCCGGGCGCGATGCCGTTGACGTTGATGCGGTGCTTGATCAGGTCGAGCCCGGCCGACTGGGTCAGCGAGATGACGGCGGCCTTGGTGGCGCAATAGACCGCGACCAGCGGCTCGCCGCGACGCCCGGCCTGGCTTGCCACGTTGATGATCCTGCCGCCCTTGCCGCGCGCGATCATCGAGCGGCTTGCCGCCTGCAGCATGAACAGCGTGCCGGCGACGTTGACAGAGAAAAGCTTATCGTAGCTTGCCCGAGAGATCTCCACGATCGGCGCCAGGTCGAACAGAGCGGCGTTGTTGATCAGGATATCGAGACCGCCGGTCCTGCTCTCCACCGCCTTGACCGCGGCATCGATGGATGCCTGGTCGGTGACGTCAAGCTTTAGCGCATAGGCATGGTCGCCGATTTCAGCCGCGGTCTTGCGCGCGGCGTCGAGATTGATATCGGCAATCGCCACCGTGGCGCCCTCGCGCACATAGGCTTCGGCGAAGGCTCTGCCGATGCCGCGCGCCGACCCGGTGATCAGCGCCGATTTATCTTGCAGCCTCACCGTCCCATCCTTCACTGGGCCATCGCTTTTCCGTCAGCGCCGAAGCGATGCAGCTTGGACTTGTCGGGGGTGAGATAGATGGTGTCGCCATGGCGGACCGCCAGTTCGCCGTCGGCGCGCACCGTCAGCGGCCCGACGCCATCAGCTTGAACGTGCAGGAACGTGTCGGAGCCGAGGTGCTCGGCCACGCCGACCGTCGCCTTCCAGTCGCCGGCCGTCGTCGAGATCTGCATATGTTCAGGCCGGATGCCGATCGTCTTGGCGCGGTATTTGTCAGCCGGCGCGCCCTCGAGCAGGTTCATCTTCGGCGAGCCGATGAAGCCGGCGACGAACAGGTTGCGCGGCGTCTTGTAGAGCTCCATCGGCGATCCGACCTGCTCGATATTGCCGGCGTTGAGCACGACGATCTTGTCGGCCATGGTCATGGCCTCGACCTGGTCGTGGGTGACGTAGATCATCGTCGTCTTGAGCTGGTGGTGCAGTTCGCTGATTTCGAGCCGCATGGTGCCGCGCAGTGCGGCGTCGAGGTTGGACAGCGGTTCGTCGAACAGGAAGGCCGAGGGCTGGCGCACGATGGCGCGGCCGATGGCGACGCGCTGACGCTGGCCGCCGGAGAGCTGGCCGGGACGGCGTTCGAGATAGTTGGTGAGGTTGAGCACGCGCGCCGCGTCCTTCACCTTCCTGTCGATGGTCGCCTGATCCTCGCCGGCCATCTTCAGCGGGAAGGCGATGTTCTTGGCCACCGTCATATGCGGGTAGAGCGCATAGGACTGGAACACCATGGCGAGCTTGCGCTTGGCCGGCGCCTCGCCGGTGACGTCACGGCCGTCGATGTTGATGGTGCCGCCGCTGGTGTCTTCGAGGCCGGCGATCAGCCGCAGCAATGTCGACTTGCCGCAGCCAGACGGGCCGACGAAGACGACGAACTCGCCATTCTCGATCACCAGGTCGAGACCGGGGATGATGGACGTCGATCCAAAGGATTTGGAGACGTTCTTGAGGGTGATGTTTCCCATGGTTTCCTCCCGGAGAGCTATTTTTCGCCGATTGCTTCAGGCAATTTTCGTTACTTCACCGCACCAAAGGTCAGGCCGCGCACCAGCTGCTTCTGGCTGAACCAGCCCATGATCAGGATCGGCGCGATGGCCAGCGTCGAGGCCGCCGAAAGTTTGGCCCAGAACAGGCCTTGCGGACTGGAGAAGGAGCTGATGAAGGCGGTGAGCGGAGCTGCGTCCGTGGTCGTCAGCCGGATGGTCCAGAACGCCTCGTTCCAGGCCAGGATGATGTTGAGCAGCATGGTCGAGGCGATGCCCGGCACCGCCATCGGCGTCAGCACGTAGATGATCTCGTTCCACAGCGACGCGCCGTCCATGCGGGCCGCTTCCAGGATCTCGCCGGGGATCTCGCGGAAGTAGGTGTAGAGCATCCACACCACGATCGGCAGGTTGATCAGCATCAGCATGACCATCAGGCCGATGCGCGAGTCCAGCAGGCCGAGATCGCGGAAAATCAGGTAGATCGGAAACAGCACGGCGACCGCCGGCATCATCTTGGTGGACAGCATCCACATCAGGATGTCCTTGGTTCGCTTGGTCGGCGAAAACGCCATCGACCATGCCGCCGGAATGGCGACCAGGAGTGCCAGGATGGTCGAGCCGACGGAGAGCAGCACCGAGTTCAGGAAGAACTTGAAATAGCCGCTCTGCGCCTGGACTTCGGCATAGCTCTCGAAGGTTCCGGACGGTATCAGGTTGAAGCCCTGGATCGCTTCCTGCTCCGACTTGAACGAGGTGATGATCGTATAGAGGATCGGGAAGAAGATCAGCAGGGCGACGATCCAGGCGGCGACGGTCGCGATCGTCTTGTGCCGGGTGGTGACTGCGCGTGCCATGATCAGGTTCTCCCGTATCGGCAATGGTGGCGGCAGGGTCGACCCCCACTCCGGTTTGCTGCGCAAACCACCTCTCCCCCGATCGACGGGGTAGAGGAAGGACGCAGCTTCGATGCAGCCGTTTCCTCTCCCCCGGGCAGAGGGAGAGGTGTCCCGCGCAGCGGGACGGAGTGGGGGTGGTTCAGCGCACGTGCCATCGTCTCCCCCTATTTGTCCAGGTTCTTGCCGACGGCGCGCATGGCGAAGAAGGCGACGATGTTGGCGAGAATGACGGCGATCACACCGCCCGCGGATGCCTGGCCGATTTTGAACTCCAGCAGCGCCTTCTGGTAGACGAGGAAAGGCAGGTTGGTGGAGGCGTAACCGGGGCCGCCATTGGTGGTGACCAGGATCTCGGCATAGATCGAGAGCAGGAAGATCGTCTGGATCAGGATGACCACGGTAATCGCCCGCGACATGTGCGGCAGCGTCAGATAGATGAAGCGGCTGATGAAGCCGGCGCCGTCCATCTCGGCGGCTTCCTTCTGCTCGGCGTCGAGCGACTGCAGCGCGGTGAGCAGGATCAATGTCGCGAAAGGCAGCCACTGCCAGGCGACGATGATGATGATCGCCGTCATCGGATGCTGCCCGAACCAGTCGATCGGTTGCGCCCCGAAAAAGCGCGCTATGTCGGCGAACACGCCATATTGCGGGTGCATGATCATGTTCTTCCACACCAGTGCTGCCACCGGCGGCATGACGAAGAACGGCGAAATGACGAGAATGCGCACGATCCCTTGGCCCCACATCGGCTGATCGATGAGCAGCGCCAGCAGGATGCCGCCGATCACCGTGATCAGCAGCACGCTGACCACCAGGACAAGCGTGTTGAGGATCGACTGCAGGAAAGCCGGGTTGGAATAGAACAGCGCGTAGTTCGAGAGGCCGACGAAGCCATCGCGAACCGGATTGAGCGGATTGTATTGCTGGAAAGAGAACCACAGGGTGAGAGCGAGCGGAACAACCATCCAGACCAGCAGCAGCACCACGGATGGCGCCATCATGAATCGGGCAAGCGAACGGGTCTGCTGAGTAGCCATGACGGTCACCCTTCAAGGATCGAACAGAATTTCAGAGGCGTTGAAGACGGCCGCCCGAACTGGGTTTCGGGCGGCCGTTGCCGGTCAGCGAGCTGGCCGGCATTCGGCACCGGGAGGAGCCTTACTTGATGTACCCGCCTTCGGTCATTGTCGCGGTCGCGGCGTCCTGGGCCTGCTTCAGCGCATCGTCGACGCTCGACTGACCGGCGAGAGCCGCCGAGAAGAGCTGGCCGACGGTGGTGCCAAGGCCCTGGAACTCAGGGATGGCAACGAACTGCACGCCGACATAGGGCACCGGCTTGACGGTCGGATGCGTCGGGTCGGCGGCGTTGATGGAGTCCAGCGTCATCTTGGCGAACGGAGCCGCCTTCTGATATTCGGGATTGGCGTAGAGCGAGGAGCGCGTGCCCGGAGGAACGTTGGCCCAGCCTTCCTTCGATGCAACGAGCTCCTCATAGTGCTTGCTGGTCGCCCACGACACGAACTTCTCGGCCGCATCAGCCTTCTGTGTACCGGCAGGGATGGCCAGCGACCAGGCCCACAGCCAGTTGCCGCGCTTGCCGAGCCCCTTGTCGGGAGCCAAGGCATAACCGACCTTGTCGGCGACGGTGGAGTTCTTCGGGTCGGAGACGAAGGACGCCGCGACGGTGGCGTCGATCCACATGCCGCACTTGCCCTGCTGGAAGAGCGCCAGGTTTTCGTTGAAGCCGTTGGAGGACGCACCCTCGGGGCCATCGGCCTTCATCAGGTCGACATAGAATTGCAGGGTGTTCTTCCACTCGGGCTGGTCGAACTGCGGCTTCCAGTCCATGTCGAACCAGCGAGCGCCGAACGAGTTCGACATGGCGGTCAGGAAGGCCATGTTCTCGCCCCAGCCGGCCTTGCCGCGCAAGCAGACGCCGTTCACGCCATTGGCGCGGTCGGTCATCTTGTCGGCGGCCTGCTTGATGAAGTCCCAGGTCGGCGCGTCGGGCATCTTGAGCCCAGCCTTCTCCATCAGGTCCTTGCGGTACATGACGAAGGAGCTTTCGCCATAGAAGGGCGCGGCATAGAGCTTGCCGTCGACCGATAGGCCGCCGGCGATGGCCGGGATGATGTCCTTGACGTCGTAGTCGGCGCCGAGCTTGTCGAGCGGCAAGAGCCAGCTCTGCTTGGCCCAGATCGGAACCTCGTAGGTGCCGATCGTCATCACGTCATACTGGCCGCCCTTGGTGGCGATGTCGGTGGTGACGCGCTCGCGCAGCACGTTCTCTTCGAGCGTGACCCAGTTGAGCTGGATGTCGGGGTTGGCCTTGGTGAAGTCGTCGGTCAGCTTCTGCATGCGGACCATATCGCCATTGTTGACGGTGGCGATGGTGATGGATTCGGCGTGTGCGGCGAACGCAAGCGCGCTGGCGGACAACAAGCCCAGGGTGAGCGTGCGAAGTTTCATCAAATTCCTCCCATAAACCAAGATGAGCATTTGCCTTGGCTGTGAGCAATTACTCACTTAGTCTTAATTATGTCAAGCCGGATTCGTTGCTGCAGCGCAGCACGCGATCGGCAAAATGGCGATGAGGGTTGGCGTCAGGGCTCGGATTGTCGCCACCTGGAGTCCAGGGGACGGCGCCCAAAGCCTCTCAAACGATATGTGGTTTTCTTGGCGGGTCTTGGTCTGCTTGTCTGCCGGTCAGCAGGCGATCTCGGCCAGCAGCCAATCGCGGAAGGCGCGGATCTTGGGCACGTTGCGGCGCGCCTCGGGGTAGACCAGCCAGTAGGCGTGCCCGTCGTCGCCGACCAGATCGAACGGCTGGATCAGCCGGCCGTCGGCGAGTTCGGCCTTGAACAGCGCCCTGGTCAGGATCGCCACGCCGTGGCCCGATATGGCCGCGTTGGCTTCATAGGCCTGCGCGCCCATGCTGCTGCCGGGACGCTTGGCAAGGTCGTGGCTGTGCACGCCGGCGGCCTCGAACCATTGCGTCCACCAGATATCGCTGGGATCGAGGATCGGCAGCTTGAGCAGATCCGCCGGTTCGTTGATGCCACCGATGCTCGCCGCGAGCTTGGGGCTCAGCATCGGCGTGAAGTCGGCATCGAGCAGCTTGTGGGCTTCCAGCCCTGGCCATTTGCCGCCGCCCGAACGGATGGCGAGGTCGACATCCTCGCGGGCGAAATCCGTCAGCCGGCTCGACGTCTCGAGCCGCACGGCAAGCGACGGATGCGCGATCTGGAACGCGCCGAGATGGTGCGCCAGCCAGTTGGAGGCAAAGGTCAGCACCGTGGTGATACACAACAACCCGTCCGCGCCGCCGCGCGCGGCGGCATAGGCCTGGCCAAGAATGGCAAAGGCCTCGCTGACAGCCGGCGCCAGGCGTTGGCCGGCTTCGGTCAACTCGATCTGTCGCGGTCGGCGCAGGAACAGCGGTGCGCCGACACGCTCCTCCAGCACCTTGATCTGATAGCTGACCGCCGCTTGCGTCATGGCGAGTTCACCGGCGGCCTTGGTGAAGGAAAGATGCCGAGCCACCGCCTCGAACACCCGGATCGCCTGCAAAGGAGGCAGTTGCGAAACCTGCGGCGCGCTGAGGTCAGGCATAAAGCCTCCTTATGGGTCGTTATCGACGTTCGATTGGCAAAGGCGGCCGGCAAGGCCGACATTGATGCTCAACCCATCATTCGGGTTCAGGATAACGAAGGTTGACGATCATGACCATGGCGCAGCAAAAATGCACTCCCGCTCCCGATCATCGCTGGATTTCGTGGCTCGCGGACGGATTTAGCTGGTTCGCGCCCAGAAAAAGGGCGCATCTCGACATCAGGGACCTGTCGCCGCATCTGCAGCGCGACCTCGGTTTTCTCGACGGCAACGACCCTTTCGGCCGGCACCAATAGCCTTGCCGGCTTTATCGCCAAGCCGTCAAATGCTGGCCAGCAGGGCGGCCGCCGTGCGCTCGTCGGTGATGAGCCCGTTGACCAGCCGGCGGTTGACGGCCGCCAGGATGCCGGGCAGCTTGCGCTCGCCCATGGCAAGCGCGATGACCAGCGACTTCTCACGTGACGGCAGCGCCGCCGACGACACCCGGTCATTGGTGATGCCTTCGATCATGCGGCCTTCGCGATCGAACACCCAGCCGACGATTTCGGCGACGCCGCCGGCTTTCTGCAAGGCTTTCAGCTCGCTTTCGGAAATGAAGCCATCCTCGTAGAGCGGCGCCTTCGGGCCAAGGTCGCCGATACCGATGAAGGTGACATCGGCCTCGGCGGCAAGCGCCAGCGTCGGCTGGATCATCGGCTGGTTGAGCAGCATTTCGCGCTCCTGCGGCGAGGACGCGATGACCGGCAGCGGCATCGGGAAGGATCGCGCCTTGACCCTGTCGGCCATGGTGAAAATGACGTTGTAGAAGGCGGCCGAACCGTCCGGCGAGATGTTGCCGGTCAAGGACACCACCTTGTGC
Source organism: Mesorhizobium sp. B2-1-8 (assembly GCF_006442545.2). Taxonomy (NCBI): domain Bacteria; kingdom Pseudomonadati; phylum Pseudomonadota; class Alphaproteobacteria; order Hyphomicrobiales; family Phyllobacteriaceae; genus Mesorhizobium; species Mesorhizobium sp. B2-1-8. The sequence goes on along the minus strand of NZ_CP083952.1, from coordinate 467,874 downwards.
TGCGGGCATTCCATCGGCGGCAATTGTTCGATCGCCGCCTTCAGCGTGCGTCCGGTGCCGATGCCCATGACGATCGGCGTCGGCGATCGCAGCCGCCGCTCGATCTCGGCGGCCGCCGCTTCGGCGATGCCGATGGTGGTGGAGGATGAATTGGGGTCGCTCGGCACCACCTCGACAAGATCGAGCGCAAAGCGCGATTTCAGCCGCGCGGCAAGGTCGAGGCAGTTGGCTATCGGATGATCGACGCGGACCTTGATCAAGCCTTCCGACACCGCCAGCGACACCAGCCGCTGCGCCGTCTGCCTCGATATGCCGAGCGTGGCGGCGATCTGGTCCTGTGTGTTGCCGGCAACATAATAGAGCCAGCCGGCGCGCGCCGCGTCGTCCAGCCTATTGCTGCCGCCATCCTGCCGGGTATTCACGTCCTGCCTCCCGAACCCGCCGATCATCGGGCGGTCCGTATCACTTTCGCAGGGAATGGCTGCCTGCGCAATTGTCAATCTTGAGAGCAAATGCTTGCGCCGATACAGCGGAGGTTCTCTCCGGCAACATCAGGCGGGAGCAGGCGCGGCCGGTTCCGTTTCCACCAGAAGGCATGTTCCATGCCCGCCAAAGGTTTATCTCCCGGCGCAAACCCTTTAAGGGATCGCAAAAAGGAGCGCTGCATGACACCGAAGGCGGTTTTCTGGGACATGGACGGCACGCTGGTCGACAGCGAACCGCTGCACGCGGCGGCCCTCATTGCAGCGATGCGCAATGCCGGCCTCACGCCGCCTGACGATCTGCACGAGCGTGTGCTCGGCGTCGCCGCCTGGCCGGTCTACGAAATGATGCGCGGCGAGTTCGGGCTGCAACTGCCCTTCGACGAATGGATCGTTCACAAATATGAGCATTACCTGCCGTTGGTCGAAGGACTGAAGCCGCGCCCGGGCGCGATCGAGGTCTTCAACGAATTGCGCGCGCTCGGCATTCAGCAGGCGGTGGTCTCCAATTCGGACCGGATGATCGTCGACGCCAACCTGCGCATGGTCGGCCTCACCTATCCCGGCATGAAGACGATCAGCCGCAACGACGTGCGGGAAGGCAAGCCGCACGCCGAGCCTTTCCTGCGTGCCGCCTATCTGGCCGACGTCGATCCCGCACACGCCGTCGCGGTCGACGACAGCTGGCCGGGCGCCATGGCGGGCCTGGCAGCGGGGATGAAGACCATCTTCTGGCCTGAAAAGCCGATGGATGGACCGCCCGGGGCCATCGTCATCAACAACGCCGCGGAATTGCGGGCTCAACTCGGACTGTAGGTCTCAGTTCCGGTACGCCGGCTCCTGTTCGTCGAGGATCGCCTTCAACTCGGCGAGATGACGTTCGGCTTGGCCTGGATAATCGTCCATCTCGCTCGCCGCCTTCTCGGCGATCGTGTCGGAGAGCATGCGCAGCGGCCGGCCGGTCCACAGCGCCTTGATGTAGGTCTCGGCGGCGCGCTCGAAATAGAACATGCGGTTGAAGGCGTCGGCGACGGTGTCGCCGATGACCAGCACGCCATGGTTGCCCATGACCATTACCTTGACCTTGGGGTCGGCGAGAAGCTGCGAGCAGCGCTCGCCCTCTTCCTCGAAGGCCAGCCCGCCATAATGCGCGTCGACGACGTGACGGTTGAAGAACATCGCCGAATTCTGGTCGATCGGCGGCAGAGTCGAGTCGGCAAGCGAGGCCAGCACGGTGGCGTGAATCGAATGGACATGCATGACGCAGCGCGCGTGCGGCACATTGCGATGGACGGCGCCATGCAGGCCCCATGCCGTCGGGTCGGGTGCATTGGGGCCTGACAGCGTGTCGGGATCGTTGGCGTCGATTTCGATCAGGTCGCTCGCCTTGATGCGTGAGAAATGCACTTGGTTCGGGTTCATCAGGAACCTTGTGCCGTCATCATTGACCGCCAGCGAAAAATGATTGGCCACCGCTTCGTGCATGTTGAGCCGCGCCGTCCAACGGAAGGCGCAGGCGAGATCGACGCGCTCTTCGTAGAAGGGCAGGTTGGTCAGCGTTTCCTTCTGCAGGCGGGCAATACTCATCTTAAAAGTCCTCCGGTTTCGGCAAGAATGCCGCGCTCCGCTGGTGCCCGCAACCGCTTTCGCTTGGTGCAGAAGGCCAGCTATGCCGCCGTGCTTGCGGCGCCCACGGTCCGCAATCCGCCGTGCTCGACGATGAAATCGATGACCTCCTGCAACCCCTTGCCGCGCGAAAGATCGGTGAAGCCATACGGCCGCTTACCGCGCATGCGGCCGGCGTCGCTCTCCATGATATCGAGATTGACGTTCACATAGGGCGCCAGGTCGCTCTTGTTGATGATGAGGAAATCGGAGCGCGTGATCGCCGGGCCGCCTTTGCGCGGGATCTCTTCGCCCTGGCAGACCGAGATAACATAGAGCGTCAGGTCGGCAAGGTCCGGCGAGAAGGTGGCGGCCAGGTTGTCGCCGCCGGATTCGATGAAGATGATGTCGAGATCGGGGAATTTGCGGTTCAGCTCGGCGATAGCCTGCAGATTGATCGACGCGTCCTCGCGGATGGCCGTGTGCGGGCAGCCGCCGGTCTCGACGCCGACGATGCGCTCCTCCGGCAGCGCCTGCAGCCGGGCCAGCATCATGGCGTCTTCCCGGGTGTAGATGTCGTTGGTGACGACGGCGATGGAGAACTCGTCGCGCAACGCCTTGCAGAGTTTTTCGGTGAGCGTCGTCTTGCCGGAACCCACGGGGCCGCCAATGCCGATGCGAAGAGGACCGTTAGCTTGTGTCATGCCGGAAACTCCATGATGGCGAGGACCGCGAAACTAAGCCCGATCAGCAGGCACAGCGGCGAATAGAGAATGGTATCGAGCCGCGCGAAAGGCTGTTGCGGCGCCAGCCGGCGCCACCAGGGCGTGAAACCGGCGATGCCGCGCCCCAGGAACACCAAACCGATTAGCATCGACGTGGCGGCGAGCCCCTCCTTTGGAAAGGGCGAGGCAAAGAAACCGATGAGCGCAAGCGGCCAGAGCGTTGCCAGGCCAAGGCAAGCGGCAACGGCGAAGCTGGCGAACGGCGTCGGCATTTCGTCGACGCTGCGAAAGCCGACGACGGCGTGGGCGCAGGACGCGACATCCCTGCCCGGCCAGATGCCGCCGATGCCCCAATAGACATGCAGCGCCGTGATCAGCAGCAGGACGAATGAGAGGACGAAGGCGAGGAGGATCATGAACGGAACAATCGCGAATACTGGGTTTCGTGCTTCATCGCCACGATGTCTGAGATGAAGGCGCAGCCACCGAGATCGTCCGGTGTCGAGCGGGACGCGCGGGCAGCGGTCGAGAGCGCCAGCGGCTCGAACCCGGCAAGCAGCGTCGTGGCCTCGTTCTGACCGATGACGCCGAGCCGGATCGCGGCCTGGACGAGGTTGGAGAAGAAGGCCTGCAGGAAGGCGGACAGCGCGTCCCGCAGCGCAATGCCATTGCCGCCGGCAACAGTGCCGACAGCGATGCAGTAGGCGCATTCGGCCGGCAAGCGCTTCAGCGCGGCATTGGGCCAGGCGCCGGCCGCTTTGAGGAAGGCCGCACCTTGCAGCATGGTCTCGGTGTGGCGTTCGCGCGAGCCGGCCAATGCCTCGGCCAGTGCTGCGACTTCGGCCAGATCGCCGCCTTCGCGGGCGCGGCGCCAGCTCTCTGCGAACAGCACGGCATCGTTCCAGCCCGAACCCATCTCGACCAGCGTCTCCAGCCAGGAAGCAAGGCTGTCGCCGTCGCTCACCAGTCCGTCATGCACCGCGCGCTCAAGGCCATGGCTATAGGCGAAGCCGCCGACCGGAAAGGCCGGCGACAACCATGCCATCAGCCGCAGCAGGGCGATGCCGGAGGGCTGGTCAGTCATGGTGATGATCGTGATGCGAATGCGCGTGGCTGTGCGAATGGGATTCGCCGTGGCCATGGCTGTGCGCCTCGGCGTGCGCACGCGCATGGCCGTGATCGTGCCCGTCGGAATAGGCGCCGCGCACCGGTTTGAACGGTTCCGAGACGTCGCGCACCGTGGCTCCGAGCCCCTCCAGCATCGCCTTGATGACGTGGTCGCGCAGGATGAGGATGCGGTGCGCCTCGATGCCGGCGGCGAGATGGCGGTTGCCGATATGCCAGGCGAGCTCGGCGAGATGTACGGCGTCGCGGGCACGGATGTCATAGACCTCTTCGGGCGCAGCGATGATCTCGATATGGCCGCCATCCTCCAGCACGAGCCGGTCGCCGTCGTTGAGGGCGACAGGTTCGGGCAGGTCGACGAGCACCTTGCTGCCGTCGGCAAGTTCGATGGCGCGGCGGCGCAGATGCCGCTCATCATGGGCAAGAACCGCACGGCCGGTTGGCGCGACGGTCGCGGCCGTGCCGGCGGGCAGCACCGAGACGGCGCGTGGAAATTTGGTGAAGTCGGTGTTGATGTTGAGCTTCATTTCATGGAGCCTCCTTAGAGCGCCGCGCGTCCTCTTGGACGCGCAAAGGACGCTCTAATACTTTGAATCTATGCATCGTGCTTTCCAAAAATCGATTCCGACTTTCGGGCCGATGCATTGGCTTGCGCCCGCGCACGGGCAGGCCTCGACAACACGCGGTCGAAATAGGCGTTGACGCGGTCGGAGTCGATCGCGAACCGGCCGGCACGCGCCCAGCCGCCCATGTCGCCAAGCAGCACATCGACGGCCGAGAACCGGTCGCCGAGTGCAAACGTTTTGTCGCCAAGCCTGCGCTCCAGCGCCTTGACCTCCGACGCAAAATCAAAGGCCGCGGCAGGGCCGACATCGACCCGCACTTCCCTGGGCAAGAGGAAGCGGTGGCGCAATTTGTTCCACAGCGGCGCCTCGAACTCCGACTGTGCGAAGTGCATCCAGGAATCCATCTCGGCACGGCCGGCGATCCCAGGATTGGCGCCCAGGCCTTTGTCGGCGTGCTTGTCGGCGAGATAGACACAGATCGCCGCCGAATCCGTCACCGTCAGCTCGCCGTCGATGAGGATCGGCACCTTGCCCGACGGATTGAGCGCATAGGCTTCCGGCGAGCGTAGCTTGACCTCGACGAATTCATAGGGCTGCCCGAGCTCCTCCAGCATCCAGAGGACGCGACTGACCCGGGAGCCACGCGATCCGACGGCCTTGTACATCATTGAACCTGCCTTTCCCCGGAACTCTAGATCATCGGCCGATCTCATACGATCGTGTCGAAGAGCCGCAGGATGAACGATATCTGATAGATCAGCGCGGCCGCGACGAAGGCGATGTGGAAGCGGCGGTCGCGCACCAGGATCGCGGCGATGCAAAACGCGACGAAGACCGGCGTGCGGAACAGATATTCGTTGCCGAAGCGGGCGAAATGCTCGGGACCTTTCAACAGCGTGTCGATGATATCGAGCAGATAGGTCGCCGCCAGCAGTCCGAAGAACCAGGCGCGGCGCGAATAGAAGAAATCCTCGTAGCTGGTGTAGTCGAGCATCGAGTCCGGAAACAGCATCGCGCAGAGCAGGAACAGCGTGATGGCGTAGAAAATGATGAAAAGATATTTGCCGAAGGTCCACGTTTCGATGGCGTAGAGGCCGAACTCCCACCACCAGAAATGCACCAGCATCAACAGCACCGAGGCGACCCAGGCCAGATGCACGGGATAGAGCCGGTACTGGCCAGGATGCTGGACGATGCGCGCCACCCCCGACAGCAAACGGGCGACGCCAAGCCCGATCACCATGCCCATGACGATGCGGATATGCGGGAAAATGTCGTGGGCGGAGGCTATTTCGGTGGCCATGACGAACGCTCGCCGGGGGATGGAACGTCCGTCAGAACCACTATCTGTCTATTCTCGCATAAGGTTGTCCGAAGACCACGGTGATCCTGGGAAATAGTCATCGTCTAAAATTTCCTTGATCCCATAGGGGCAATCGACAGGGAAATCCCGATCCCTCAGGCCTGTTTCGTCCTGTGCCTTCAATCTTGCTATCTTGAACTCTCGATCGAGCACCTGCGCAGGATATGTTCTGAGGCTCGGACTCTCATCAAGCAGTCCCGCAATCCGAAGCCGTTGCTCCCGAATTGTCAGCAACCAGCCCGTTTTGCGCTGCTCAGGCTGAAACTCCCATTTCAGCAAGTGAAGGACCAAAGTGCCGAGCCTGCTCGCAATTTCCCTTTTGTCGCTCCGCCCCAAGCTCTCGATCTCCTCAGCAACATTCTCACGATCGATGTCGGAAAGACGACCTTCGCGCAGCAGCGCGCCCTGTTCGGCGCACCACTGAGCATAGTCGGCCTCGTAGGGCGTCAATTGCTGTTTGCGGAATATCTTGTTCATTGAGGACATATTGCTCCCAAAGCGTACGATTTCCAAGTCCGCGAAGAACGAGTGGGCCTATTCGGACAGCCCCGCACAACCTACTCACCGCCGCATTTAACGAAGGCCATGGCTCGCGATAATCCTATCAAAACAGAAAATACCGCTGCGCCATCGGCAGCACGGTCGCCGGCTCGCAGGTCAAGAGTTCGCCGTCGGCGCGTACCTCGTAGGTTTCCGGATCGACCTCGATATGCGGCGTGGCGTCGTTGAGCACCATCGAGTGCTTGCCGATGCCGCCGCGCGTGTTTTCGACGGCGACGAATTGCTTGTCGACGCCGAGCCTGCCGTGCAAACCTGATTCGAGCGCGGCCTTCGAGACGAAAGTCACGGACGAGTTGGTCCGGGCTTTGCCATAGGCGCCGAACATCGGCCGGTAGTGCATCGGCTGCGGCGTCGGGATCGAGGCGTTGGGATCGCCCATCGGGGCGGCGGCGATCATGCCGCCGATCAGCACCATATCCGGCTTGACGCCGAAGAAGGCCGGATTCCACAGCACCAGGTCGGCGCGTTTGCCGACCGCGATCGAGCCGATCTCCTTCGACAGCCCGTGCGCGATGGCCGGATTGATGGTGTATTTGGCGATATAGCGGCGGACGCGGAAATTGTCGTTGTCGCCGGTCTCCTGCGGCAATGACCCGCGCTGGCGCTTCATCTTGTCGGCGGTCTGCCAGGTGCGGATCGCCACCTCGCCGACGCGACCCATGGCCTGGCTGTCCGACGAGATGATCGAGAAGGCGCCTATGTCGTGCAGGATGTCCTCGGCCGCGATGGTCTCCTTGCGGATGCGGCTTTCGGCAAAGGCGATGTCCTCGGGGATCGACGGCGACAGATGATGGCAGACCATCAGCATGTCGAGATGCTCGGCCAGCGTGTTGACCGTGTAGGGCCGTGTCGGGTTGGTCGAGGACGGGATGACGTTGGGCAGGCCACAGACCTTGATGATATCCGGTGCATGGCCGCCGCCGGCGCCCTCGGTGTGGAAGGCGTGGATGGTGCGGCCCTTGATGGCCGCCACGGTGTTCTCGACAAAGCCGGATTCGTTGAGCGTATCGGTGTGGATCATGACCTGCACGTCGTAGTCGTCGGCGACCGACAGGCAGCAGTCGATTGCCGCCGGCGTCGTGCCCCAGTCCTCGTGGAGCTTGAGCGAGCAAGCGCCGCCCAGCACCATCTCTTCGAGTGCTGCAGGCAGAGAGGCGTTGCCCTTGCCCGACAGGCCGATATTCATCGGGAAGGCGTCGAAGGACTGGATCATGCGCGCCATGTGCCATGGCCCCGGCGTGCAGGTGGTGGCCAGCGTGCCATGCGCCGGGCCGGTGCCGCCGCCGAGCATGGTGGTGATGCCCGACATCAGCGCCTCCTCGATCTGCTGCGGGCAGATGAAGTGGATATGCGCGTCGAAGCCACCGGCGGTGAGGATCTTGCCCTCGCCGGCGATGATTTCCGTGCCGGGACCGATGATGATGGTGACGCCATCCTGCGTATCGGGATTGCCGGCCTTGCCTATTGCCGCGATGCGGCCATCCCTGAGGCCGATATCGGCCTTGAAGATGCCGGCGCTGGCATCGATCACCAGCGCGTTGGTGATGACGGTGTCGACCGCGCCTTGAGCACGGGAAACCTGGCTCTGGCCCATGCCGTCGCGAATGACCTTGCCGCCGCCGAATTTCACCTCCTCGCCATGAATGGTGAAATCCTTCTCGACCTCGATGATCAGCTCGGTGTCGGCAAGCCGCACTTTGTCGCCAACGGTCGGGCCATACATCTGGGCGTAGGCGGCACGGGTTAGTCTGGCCATCAGCGATTGCTCCCGAAATGCGGTGTGATCGAAGCCCAGCTACACATTGTCGCCATCCAATAGTCACGCAATGACCCGCTCGGCGACACCTTCTGAACCCATTTGGCGGTTGAGGTTGGGGCGCCACCCCAAAACGACCGTTTGCCAAAACGATGGAAGGAAAATCCATGCGCAAAACGATAGTTCTTGCAACTGCCGCCACCCTGATGCTGGTTGGTGCCGCCAGTGCCCAGCAGCAGCCCGCGCAACAGCCCGCTCCAAGCGCGCCGGCTCCAGCCGCCCCTGGCGGTCAGCAGGCCGCGCCGGCGATCCAGAGCGTCAACGTCATCGACATCAGCGAGTTGCCGAAGGACACGCAGACGCAGGTCAACCAGGTGATCGCGCAGCGTGGCGACGCAGGCCTGCAGAAACTGCGCAGTTCGATCGACGCCACCCCCAAGGTGAAATCCGCCCTCCAGGCCAAGGGAATGACCTCGGCTCAAGTGGTCGCGGCCAGCATGGAGCCGAATGGCGCGCTGACCCTGATCACCAAGAAAGCGAGTTAAAGACCCGGCGTGGCGGGCCGGTATCCGGTCCGCCCGCCGAATCGTGACGGGAACCGTGGCAGAGCCGGAGTCGTTTCGTTTCCTGAGCGTCGAAACAAACCGCGAAAGTGGACGATGACCGACACCAACTTGCCCGATGTCCGTTGGCTGCACGCCGTTGCCGCAGCTGCGTTTCTGGTGGTGAGTCTCCCCCCGGCGGCGCTGAACGCGCAGGGCCTTCAAAGTCCGGAGACCGTCGACCGCATCGTCGGCTCGCAAGTCAACCAGGAAGAGGCCAAGACGACCGCCGAGATCGGAAAGGTCAATTCGGCGATCGACCGCACGCGCGAAAACATCAGCACGGTGCGCAAGACATCCAAGCTCGACAAGGTCGATATCGTGTTCCTGACCGACGCCGCGCGCAGCGAAGGCGGTCCGCCACCGGCCATCGAGAACAAGGTCCGGCAGCATCAGGACGATGTTACCGAACTGCGCAAGGAGATCGAAGCCAACGCCCTGCTCTTCAATGCCATCGAGTCGCGGCGCGTGCTTGCCGAGGACGTTCTCGCCGTCGAGTTCGACGATCCCGGAAAGATCGTCATCTATGCGGCCGCCAAACCGTCTGGCTGAGCCGAAGGCATCGTTTGCTTTCAGGTTTGCCCCGAAGCCGTTGGCCGGCCTTGCGCACCAGGCATGAGACGCCCTCACAGCTTGCCCATCACCTTCTGCTGAAATCCATAGACCTCGCGCTTGCCGCCGAGCGGCACCAGCGTGACGTCGCGTTCCTGCCCCGGTTCGAAGCGCGTGGCGGTGCCGGCGGCGATGTCGAGGCGCATGCCGCGCGCGCTCTCGCGGTCGAATTTCAGCGCCTCGTTGGTTTCGAAGAAATGGTAGTGGCTGCCGACCTGGACCGGGCGGTCGCCACTGTTGGCGACTTTCAGGGTGACGGTCGGCAGACCCTCATTGAGTTCGATGTCGCCTCGAGCAGAGATGATTTCGCCGGGGATCATGGGACCTCACACGACGCCGAAGGCGAGGCCGACGCCGATCGCCGCGCAGGCGGCACCCGCGATACGGGCCACACCGCGGAACCTTAGGCCGAGGCTCAGACCAGCGGCGATGCCGATTGCATGGAGCAGCACGGTGGCGATGGCAAAGCCGGCCATATATTCGAGCCCGCCGGCATTTTCCGGCACTTCCGTGCCATGGGCGTGGCCGTGAAACAGCGCGAACAGACCGATGATGGCGACACCGGCCGAAACGGGCAGATCGACCGCCAACGCCACCAGCAGTCCAACCGCCACGACGGAGGCCAGTATGCCCGGCTCGACGAACGGCAACGGCATATGAGCCATACCAAGGGCCGCGCCACCGAGCATGACGGCGACGAACGCCGCAGGCCAGGCCCAGATCGCCTTGCCACCCTTGAGGGCCGCCCACAGACCGACAGCGAGCATCACCGTCATATGGTCGAGACCCGACAGCGGATGCGTGAAGCCGGCCATGAAGGAGGATGTCGTGCCAATGCCGACATGGGCGTAGGCAGGCACGGCGGCCGCCACGAGCAGGATCGCCGAGAGGCACAGGCGTTTGACAGGGATCATTTTACTTGCCTTTCGTTTGCGGTGTCAGGCGGCCCTGCGGGGGCCGCAGCCCTCGGCCTTGAGCACGCGTTTGGTCGAAGCCGGATATTTCTTCAGCATCGCGGCCGGGCGAATCGGCCGGGCTGTAAAATTGCCACCGCAGTTTGGGCAGACGCCGCCAAGCACGTTTTCGACGCAGCCGGCGCAGAAGGTGCACTCGAAGGTGCAGACCAGCGCATCCTTCGCTTCGGGCGGCAGATCCTTGTCACAGCATTCGCAGTTCGGGCGCAGCTCCAGCATTTTCTCTCCTCACCGGATCGGTTCGTGCACGGTCACCAGCTTGGTGCCGTCGGGGAATGTCGCTTCCACCTGCACGTCATGGATCATCTCGGCGATGCCTTCCATGACCTGCGCGCGGCTGACGACATGGGCGCCGGCCTCCATCAACTCGGCCACCGGGCGGCCATCGCGGGCGCCCTCGACGACGAAATCGGTGATCAGCGCGATCGCTTCCGGATGGTTGAGCTTGACGCCGCGCTCGAGTCGCTTGCGCGCCACGATCGCCGCCATGGCGATCAGCAGCTTGTCCTTTTCCCTTGGCGTCAGGTTCATGCGTCTTCCTGAAATGATGCGGCCACAGTCACAGTGACCATAATTTGGGCAACCCCGCCCTTCCGTTGAGCAATTCGACGAGCGGGACCAGCCGCCGGCGCAGATGGTAGCCGTCCCCGGCGTAAAGCCTCGCAAGAAGCTTGCCAGATGTCTTCACTGTCCAGACGCTGGCGCCGCCCCGGTCGCCAATGATCTCCCGAACCGGGTCGAGCAAGGCCTCCGCGCGCGGCGACACCAGCAGCAGCGTAGCCACGGCGATCGCACCGCCTGATGTCGCCGGACGGGCCAGAGTGTCGGCGATATCGGGGCCGATGCGGAAATCCTCGGCATGAATGAGAATTCCTTCCCTGCGGATACGCCAGCGGTCGCGAAAGGTGCCCTGCGCGGCACGTTCGCCCATGGCCAGGCGGCCGAAGACGGCCGCTTCCAGCACCAGCGCCTCGGCCCCCACGGCAAGCTCGACATCCAACGTACGGACAAACGCGGCGCGGTCGAAGACGATGGTTTCCTGCGGCAGCCAGGCGATGCTGCCGTTCTGACCGACGGTCAGCTTGACCCGCACTTCGGCATGGTCCGACGCGGCGCGATAGATCTTTTCGCAGGCCTGGGTCGTTATCGTGGCGCTGGCATCCGCGCCGACGTCGACATCCCAGCCGAGGCGGTCGCCGCCGGTCAGCCCGCCGGCGGTATTGATCAGGACGGCCTCCAGCGGTCCGGCCGAAACGGCCGGCAGCCTTATCTTGGCGGAGCCGTCCTGATAGAGGCGCCGCAGCCGCGTGCGTCCGTCGATACAGGCGCAACCAAGCTGCGCCTTGCCCGCCGCGCGCTGGGCCAGCTGGCCCGAGAACTTCGTATTTTCGATCGTATCCACGCCGTCAGGTTAAGCACTGTGGCGCTTTTGTCGACATATAGCTTGTTGCTTGATGGCGTTTCCGTTTCTATAGAGGGAACCACCTTGGTACGGTCAGGCGACGCTTGGCGGGGGTAGAAGGCGAAGATCGCGGCCTGATATCGAGGACAAGAAGGCGCTGTTCAGCGTCGGAAACGACAAGTGGGGAAGAAACCGAATGGCTGACCAGCTGGCAACGGACATCATCGAAAAGATCAAGGCCCATGCCGAGCCTGGCGGCGAGGAAATCACCACCACGACCGAATTGACGGCGCTGGGCATTCATTCGCTGGAGCTGACCGAGATCATCTTCGACCTCGAGGAGCAATATGGCATCGAGATCGAGATGAACACGGTCGATGCCTGGAGCAATCTGAAGAATGTCGGCGACATGGTCGAGGCCGTTCGCGCGCTGATCGCGAAAAAAGCCTGACCGAATGCTGAAGCGTGTCGTCATTACCGGCATCGGTGGGCTGTGCGGATTGGGCACCGATGCGCAGGCAATCTGGGCCGAGATGCGGGCCGGCCGGTCGGCGATCGGCCCGATCGACAATCCCTTCCTGCACGACCTGAAGGTCAAGACAGGCTGCGAGATCAAGGCGCTGCCGGATCACGGCATCGAGCGCAAGCAACTGGTGTCGATGGATCGCTTCAGCCTGCTGGCGGTGATCGCGGCGAAAGAAGCCATGCGGCAGTCCGGATTGGTCCCGCATGCGGACAATACCTATCGGATGGGAACCATTGTCGGTGTTGGCGTCTGCGGGTTCGAGACGGTCGAGGAGAACTATCGCGCCATCCTGATCGAGGGCAAGAATCGCGCCGGCATCTTCACGGTTCCCAGGGTCATGCCGGGCGCCGCCTCCGGCCAGATCAGCATGCATCTGGGTTTGCGCGGACCGGTGTTCGGCGTCACCTCGGCCTGTTCGTCGGCCAATCATGCCATCGCCTCGGCGGTCGACCAGATCAGGCTCGGCCGCGCCGACGTCATGGTGGCCGGCGGCACCGAGGCGCCGCTGGTGTGGGGCGTGCTGAAGGGCTGGGAGGCACTGCGTGTGTTGTCGCCCGACACGTGCAGGCCATTTTCTGCCGACCGCCAGGGCCTGGTGCTGGGCGAGGGTGCCGGCATGGCGGTTCTGGAAAGCTACGACCATGCGATGGCGCGCGGCGCCACCATTTTGGCCGAGATCGCCGGCGCCGGCCTTTCGGCCGATGCCTCGGACATAGTCGCGCCTACCGTCGAGGGACCGGAAGCGGCGATGCGCTTCTGCCTGGCCGATGCCGGGCTCAATCCCGAGGATGTCGACTACCTCAACGCGCACGGCACCGGCACCAAGGCCAACGACCAGATCGAGACCACCGCGATCAAGCGCGTCTTCGGCGACCATGCGCGGGCGCTCTCCGTCTCCTCGACCAAGTCGATGCATGCGCATTGCCTCGGCGCCTCGGGCGGGCTGGAGATGATCGCCTGCGTCATGGCGATCCGCGAAGGCGTTGTGCCGCCGACGGCAAATTACCGCGAGGCCGATCCCGACTGCGATCTTGACGTGACGCCGAATGTCGCGCGCGAGCGCAAGGTGCGCGCCGCCATCAGCAATAGCTTTGCCTTTGGCGGCACCAATGCGGTGCTGGCCTTCAAGGCCATCTAATCCTGGCGGTTACTACCTGCCCCGGGCGGTTACTACCTCCCGGGCGGTTACTACCTCCCCGGGCAGTCACCACCGTCCCGGTCGGTCACCACCTGCCCCAGGCGGTCCGGAACGGTTGACTATCCGTGCATGGTGAAAGCGTCGCCGCCATATTGATCCCATCCGACCGCAGCCCTAGCTAATTCTTGGCAGACCCGCCGACCCCGCGCCGCTTGGCGCAAATCCCCCCGCTCAGGAGTTCTCGATGGCCGACTTGTCCGCCTTTCCGATCGCAACCCGTTGGCCAGCGAAGCATCCGGACCGGATTCAGCTCTATTCGGCAACGACGCCGAACGGAGTGAAGATTTCGATCGCGCTGGAGGAACTCGGCCTGCCCTATGAGCCGCACCTGATCAACATCGGCAAGAACGAGAGCTGGACTCCGGAATTCCTGTCACTCAATCCCAACGGCAAGATTCCGGCGATCATCGATCCCAACGGCCCTGACGGCGCGCCGATCGGCCTGTTCGAATCCGGCGCCATCCTGCTCTACCTCGCTGAAAAGACCGGCCTGCTCATCCCAGCGGATGGAGCGCGGCGTTACGAAACGATCCAGTGGGTCTTCTTCCAGATGGCCTCCGTCGGGCCGATGTTCGGCCAGGTCGGTTTCTTCCACAAATTCGCCGGCCGCGAGATCGCCGACAAGCGGCCGCTGGAGCGTTACCGCGACGAATCGCGCCGCCTGCTCGGCGTTCTCGACGTCAGGCTGAAGGGCCGCAAGTGGATCATGGACAATGACTACACCATCGCCGACATCTCGCTGCTCGGCTGGGTGCGCAACCTGATCGGCTTTTACGAGGCGCGCGATCTGGTCGGCTTCGATGATTTCACCAATCTGGCAGCGTGGCTGGAGCGCGGCCTGGCGCGGCCGGCAGTGCAGAAGGGCCTGACCATTCCGGCGCGGAGCTGAACCCCGCCGGCCCGACGGGGAACGCGGCCCTACTTTGCTTTCGCCTTGGATCCGCCCTTGCCGACCACGGAGGCGGCGAGGGACGCCACGCCTCGCGCCGTGGCTACGACCGCTCCAGCGGCAATGTTGGCCGCCGTGCGAACCTTCGAGCCGCCTGCGGCCGGCTTCCTCGTTTGGGCTGTCCTGGCAGCCGCTTTCGGCGCGGTCACTTTCGGCGCGCCGCCTGGTACGACTTTCTTCGGCGGCGCCTTGCCGAAGGCCTTTGTATCCTTGGAGCGCTGGGCGACCGCCGGGCCGGCGCCGGCTGTCGATTGCGGCGCCTTCGGTTGGGCTGACTTGCCCCTGGCGGGCTTTTTTGCTTTGGTTGCCATCGGACGGAATCCCTCTTCTGGCATGATTGCCTGGTCGGGATAACGCCTTGTAAGTCTTAAGGTTCCCGTCGAAAAATACCGAAAATTAAACAGGTTGATCGAGATTAAACCCCAATGACCAGGTCGGCCGCCCGGCGCCGTGCCAGCACGCGTTCGATGTTGGGCATGTCGTTGGAGGCGATCCAGGCGCGCGCGTCGGCTTCGGAACGGCCATGCTCGTGCCAGCGTTCCATCAGGCGGCGTTCGAGCTCATTGCGCGGCACGTCGACGAAGATCGAGAAATCGAACAGCGGCGCCAGCCGCGACCAAGGCTCCTCGTCGAGCAACAGGTAATTGCCTTCGACCAGGATGAACTTGGTCTCGGCACCGACGATCGCCGCGGCGGCGCGCGACAATTCCATGTCGCGGTCGAAGACCGGAATGGCGATTTCGGGCTCGCCGGCGCGGATGCGCTTCAGAAGCGCCTCGAAGCCGCCGAAGTCGAACGTGTCGGGCGCGCCCTTTCGCGCGCGCAGGCCGCGCGCGTCGAGCACGATATCGTCATAGTGGAAGCCATCCATGGGCACGACTTCCACAGCGCCTTCCGGCAAAAGGTCATGCAGGCTTGCCGATAATGTCGATTTGCCGGCGCCCGGCGGTCCGGCGATGGCGACGATGAAGCGCTTCGCCTTGCCGGCGCGCTTGAAGATGGTGGCGGCGAGGTGGGCGATTTCGGACATTTTGGCTCCTTCCGCACGATTTCAGACGCATCTTGTCGGCGGTCGCTGGAAATTTCAAACCGCGATTTGCACGATTTAGAGCGAACAGGCGTGGAAGTCAGCGCTGGCGAATGCGATTAATCCTTACGGCTTTGCCCTTCAGCGTGCCGCTGGCAGGCCGATGCGCAGGAATTCGCTGTCGAACGGGACCTCCGATGCCGCCGCGCCAGCCAACCGCAGACGGCCATCCGCCGTGGTGATCTCCCGTGGTGG
Source organism: Mesorhizobium sp. B2-1-8 (assembly GCF_006442545.2). Lineage (NCBI taxonomy): Bacteria > Pseudomonadati > Pseudomonadota > Alphaproteobacteria > Hyphomicrobiales > Phyllobacteriaceae > Mesorhizobium > Mesorhizobium sp. B2-1-8. Next base: position 452,146 of record NZ_CP083952.1, on the reverse strand, counting down.
CTCGCCGCCCGACAGCGGTAACGCGCCGATGACATGGCGGAACGAGACGCCGCGGTCCTCGTCAAGCGCGAATGCCGTCGCCACGCCTTCGCGCTTCAGCCAGTTGTCGCCGAGCGAGGCGGCGTGGCCAATCGCCGTGCGCCCATCCTCGATGCCGAGCACACCGAGATGGCGGCCGCTCCACGGCGCGTAGTCGCGCCCGCCATTGCTGAACCACAGCATGGTGACCGGCAGTTCGGCCGGGTTCTTCAGCACCAGCACCAGATCGTCCTCGGCGTGGCGGGCAAGCGCGGTCCAGCCCGGGCCGCCATGGTCGGCCTCGACCAGAGTGAGGAAATCCTCGCGCCGGTGCTCTATGCGGTAGTTCGTGAGATCCAGCGTGCCGCCGCCGGCAGCGGGAAAATGCGCGAGGTCGGACGACCGCGCCGGATACGCCAGCATGAAGCGGCCGCGCCCGGGGTCCGGCTCCAGCGGATCGGCCGGGGTGGCGGCAAACCGCTTCGGCGAGAACGCCAGCCTGCCGCCGCCTTTCATCGCCGTCATCGGGTGGTGGGCGACCGAGATCGCGCCGGACCCGCCGGAAAACACATGTTCCTGGTAGAGAAAGGGATGGTCGTCGCGCAGCGTGAAAATCTTGTCGACGCCGGCACCCATCACCTTGTGGCGCAGCCGGAGGACGGCGCGCCATCCGCCATCCGTGGCGCCGCTGTCGACCACATCCCAGGCACTGTTCGCCGGCCAGCCATGCAGCGGCGCCTCCTCGACATCGCTGCGCGAAAACGGCGCGCAGAGAAAGTCGCCGGAGAGCCGGACGGTGCCCTGCGGCAGGTCAGGAGGCAGCATCTCGCCGGCGTCGACCCAGGGTGCGCGGTGCAGTGGCCGCAAGCGGCGCCCGTTACTTTCAATGACCATGTCGGCGATGTGGCCGACCGTGAGGTCGAGCGAAACCGAGATGCCCTTGGCGTTGATCGTGACTGTATCCATGGTGCTCTCACCCGAATCTGACGGTGCGAACAGAACCCGTTCCGTGTGGATTGCGCAAGCGCAGCGTCAGGCATTTTGCATCAGGGTGGAGGGATGTATTGTCGAACGTGAAGCAGATTTCCTTTCGGGACTAGCGCCCTACGAAGCCCCTCTCCGGCCGCTACGCGGCCACTTCTCCCCCGCCTTCGGCAGGGCGAGGAAACACAGGTCGTGCCGCACTCGACATTCCCAGGCCTAACCGGCATTAACCAAATGGACGCATCCGCCGCGTTACGTTAGCTTCGCCTTATCTCAGCAACAGCATTGCCAGAACAGTCCAGCCCTTGTCCTTTTCGCGTCTCTTTCCGCTCTTCCAGAAAATCCTGGCTGCCCTCACCCTGGCGGCCATGGTTGCCGGCTGCTCGACCATAACCCCGCCCGACAGCGTGTTGGCCGTTCCGGCACCGCCGCAGAAATACGCGGCCATCGTCGTCGATGGACGGAGCGGCAAGCAGCTGTTCGAGGTCAATTCGACGGCGCAGCGCTATCCGGCGTCGCTGACCAAGATGATGACGCTCTATCTGCTGTTCGAGGCGATGGAGACGGGCCGCGTCACCAAGGAGACGCAGATCCCGGTTTCCGACCACGCCGCCTCGCAGCCGCCGACCAAGATGCGCTTCCGGCGCGGCGAGACGATCGACGTCGATTCCGCCATCCGCGCCATCGTCGTCAAATCGGCCAATGACGTGGCGGTGGCGGTGGGCGAATATCTCGGCGGCTCGGAGGACCAGTTCGCCGCCATGATGACCTCCAAGGCGCGCCAGCTCGGCATGAGCAGCACCACCTTCCGCAACGCGTCGGGCCTGCCCGACGACGGCCAGATGACGACCGCGCACGACATGGCGGTGCTCGGCATGTCGTTGCAGCGACGCTTCCCGCAGCACTTCCACTATTTCTCCGAAAGCGACTTCATGTTCCGCGGCAGGCTGGTACGCGGCCACAACGACATGCTCGGTCGCGTGCGCGGCGTCAACGGCATCAAGACCGGCTATATCAGGGCCTCCGGCTTCAACATCGTCACCTCCTACGACGCCGACGGCCGCCAGTTGATCGTGGTAGTGATGGGCGCCGACAGCGCCCGCCAGCGCAACGACCATGTCGAAGCGCTGATCCAGCGCAGCCTGTCGCCCACCATGGCCGACACCAAAACCAGGCTGATGTTCGCCGAACAGCAGTGAGGTGGGGAGCCTCCCCATCTCTTCGTCATCCACGGCGGAGCAAGGAGCGAAGCGATGTGGCGCAGACCCGAGGATCCATGCCGCGACCTCGGGGCGCCGCGACGGTGCGGATCCTGCTCCGCTGCACCCCGCAGCCGGCTATTGTCTTGCGACTGTCACGCAATCGTGCGGAAGACGTGGCATAGGCTGCGGAATCCGATGGTGGATATGCCCCACCGCGATGGCGTATTCTAAACTAAGCACGACAGCAGGAGCCCATCATGAGCACCGTTCCCAAGGCATCCGAGCAGAAGTCGGCCGACAATGAGAACGACAGCGGCGGCGAATATTTCGAGGCGCCGACCACCGAAGCGGATCTGCACGGCGTTTCCGACGAGCATTTCGATACGCCCGAAGTGCCGGATTCCGAACCGTCAGGGCCTGGCACATCGCGGCTGAAGCCGAAGAAAAAGCCATCGGCGATCTCGGGCCGCAAATTCCGCAAGCGCGACCTTGTGCGCATCGATACGCTGCGCCCGAGTCTCGCCGACCGCATTCACTCGGACCACCCCGACCTGCCCAAGGGCGCCCGCATCAGCCGCGAGGAGCTCGGCCGCTACCGCATGCGCTACATGGAGGAGCTGCTGCAGCAGGAGCACGGCGAATTCTCCGAGCTCGACCGCCAGGTGGTGGAATCGATCGCCCGGCAGGACACGATTTCGGAAAACAGCGAAGAAGAATTCGAGGAGCACCGGACGTTCGCCGACCGCGTCTCCGACGGCATGGCCGCCTTCGGCGGCAGCTGGTGGTTCCTGATCTCGTTCGGCAGCGTGCTTCTGGTGTGGATCGGCATCAACCTGTTCGAAGGCACGACCGGCGCCTTCGATCCCTACCCCTTCATCCTGCTGAACCTGCTGCTCTCCTGCATCGCCGCCATCCAGGCGCCGATCATCATGATGAGCCAGAAGCGCCAGGAGGTGAAGGACCGCCTGCGCTCCTTCAACGACTACCGCGTCAACCTCAAGGCCGAGCTCGAAGTGCGCCATCTGCACGAAAAACTCGACTACCTGATCTCGCGCCAATGGACGCGGCTGGCGGAGATGCAGCAGATGCAGCTCGATGCCATGCACGAGCTGGCGAGTGCGAAGAAGGCGAAGCGGGCGACGCGCGCACGGCGGCCGGTGAAGAGCCCGGCGGGGGAGTGAGGGGCGGTGCCGCGCAGCGGACGAGGCCTCTACCACCAAACCCCGACCACTCTAACTCTTTGCGTTACGCAAACGCATAATTCCTGTAATTGCTTTAGTACTCAATCGAGCTCGATCCAAGCTGGCGCATGGTCGCTTGGCTTCTCCCAGGCGCGCAATTCGACGTCCACCCCGGCATTGCGCAGTTTGTCCGAAAGGGAAGGACTCACGAGCAGGTGGTCCATTCGGAGGCCGGAACTTCGATCGTAGCCGCCCCGGTATGAGAAGTTCCAGTATGTGTAGATGCCCTTCTCGGGGTGGATGCGCCGGACGGCATCGATCCAACCATTCCCCAGCATTTCGGCGTAGGCTTGCCTGCTCTCCGGAAAGTACACCGCGTCCCCTAGCCATCGTCCGGGCACCACGGCGTCGATTGCGGTTGGAACGACGTTATAGTCGCCGCAGAGAATGCTAGCGCCGTCTGTGACTAGCAGCTGGCCGTAGCTGATCAGGCGATCGAACCAGCGGAGCTTGTAGTCGAATTTTGGACCTGGCGCCGGGTTGCCGTTGGGCAGGTAGAGACAACCCACAACAAGCCCATTCACCTCGGCCTCGATGTAGCGGCTGTGAGTGTCGTCTGGATCCCCGGGCAGACCTCGCCGACGTTCTAGTGGTTTTGTCCCTCGAGCTAGGATAGCTACACCGTTGTAAGACTTCTGCCCGTGCCAGATCGCGCCGTAACCCGCGTCCAGGATCGCATCAGCAGGGAACTTGTCGTCGGATGTCTTTAGCTCTTGAAGGCAGACAATGTCGTACGTGGTTTCACTCAGCCATTTGAGCAGCACCGGCAGGCGGCTGTTGACGCCGTTCACGTTGAACGTTGCGATGCGAGTCATTGGACTTTCCGTAGGCTAGGCAGCGCTTCTCAACGCCGGACCGTTCACTACGATCCCGGTCTAAGTGCAAAATCGGGAGGTTCAACGGAACCGGATGCAGTTGTTTCTTGGCGTCTGACGATCCAATGCCCCTGAGCCAGTCAAATCGGCCCAGGAGGCGCCGTGAGCAACTCGCAAAGGGCGTCCCCCGAAGCAGCCGGGGAGCCAATGGGCCGCTCCGCGTCGGCCGCCATAGAAAAAGGCCGCTCCAACCGAATGCAGATGGAACAGCCTTCTCATGGCATAGCGGTGTTAATAGGCTTTTTTGGATGCCGCGGTCTTCGCGGTGTGCTTCTTGTGCTTCACCGGGCTCTTGTGCTTAACCGGGCACTTGTGCTTCTTCGTCGGCTTGCAAGCCTTCTTGGTCGTAACGTTCTTCGCGTGCGGCTTCGCAGTCGTTGCCGCCTTGGTCATGGTGGTCGTTGCGGTCGCAGCTGGAGCGGTCGTCTTGGTGGCGGCGGCGGTACCGGGAGCTGGCATCGACAAAGCCAGCGCAACGGCGAGACCGAGGGCGGAGAGAAGGGACTTGTTCATGGTTTTTTCTCCTTGCTATGCAGGTCGGTTTTCACTGCATCCGGATCGATCGGCGTCACGCCAAGCAGCTTCACAGCATTTGCGAGCATTCGGATTCCCTGTGCCTGCTTCTTATTGGCGCAGAACCGATTTCCCTTTCTTTGCAGCGCTTTCGCCGCGGTGACCTGCGTTGACGCGGCATGGGTTTCGAGGGCTTCGTCAACTTGGCGGCTGAGATTGGTGCAGCGCTCGGTTCGGGTCGCCGCAACCTTTGCCTCGCCAGCTTCGACCGGACTGGTAGCGAGCGAAATGCCGAGCAACGCACTCATCAAGCTGATCGAGAACCTTTGCATCGCTTGTCGCCAATCCGAACAAGTGCCGCAGTGCGGCAGCCGATGAAACCCTCTCCAGCCAATTCTACGCCCGAACGATTTCTGGAGTTTTTCTGATTTATTTCTGAATTGTGTCTGAGGCCGCGCGCGCGCTTTGCCCCGCGTAAAAACGGAACATCGGGGCGCATTGGGGAGTGTTGCGAAGCCCTTCGAAAAGGTCCGCCCCGATCGCCTCGGGTGCGGCAACTTTCGTATCAGTCTGGCATGAATTCGCTACGGCCTCGGCAAGCATCACCCGCCTCCGAGTCCAGCAAAGGCTCAGGCATCCCAGTTCCGCCAGCCTCTACTGCTTGGCGGCGGCTTCCAGGTAGGCGATCACATTGGCGACGTCGGCATCGTTCGGGAGCCCGGCGAAGGGCATCTTGTTGCCGGGCACCTTTGTCTTCGGCGACTTGATGTATTCAGCGAGATTGGCCTCGTCCCAGACCAGGCCGCCCGCACCTGCCTTCTTCATCGCGTCGGAATATTTTGCCTGGAAGCTCGGCAGCGAACCTGCCTTTCGGCCGATGACGCCATGCAAGGATGGACCGATCTTGTCCCTGTCGGTCGTCGCTTCATGGCAGACCATGCATTTGGTGAAGATCTTCTTGCCGGCGTCGGCATCGCCCGCTGCAAAGGCCGGGGTGGTCGCGATAAATGAAATCGCAAGAAGGGCCGCGTTCAGTCTCATGGCATTCTCCTCCCTCAAATCGGCGCCGTCCGCGCCGTGGATGCTAGCGCATGTCGCCCGAAAGTAACCTCGATTTTGGGACAGCGACATGCATAAAGCTAAAATTAGCGGGTCGCACGCCCCCTTTTCGACCCCACGCGCTTCAATGCCGCGCACGGTAACGCATCAAACGGTATTTAGGTTGCAGACCGGGCGGCCGAACGCGACAAGGCCGGGGAACAATGCTATGATACCGGCGGTGCAGGTCGCGGTTTCGCGTGGCCAGTCACGCAGACGGCAGCACCGAAAACCGCGACCGAACCGGGCCCGATCCTGGAGGGAATGGTCATGGCAAATTTCCATGTCTACGCAGCAGGCACCGGCAGCAAGCTCGAACATCCCGCTATCCGCCGGATAGGGGTTGCGGATGTTTTTGACGCGCTTCGCCGGGGATTTGACGATTTTTGGGAAAAACCTTCGCACTACGTCTTTTTATGCCTGATCTATCCGGTTGCCGGCATCGTGCTGATCACCTGGAGCTCCGGCGGCAACGCGCTTCAGCTCGTCTATCCACTGATGACCGGCTTCGCGCTTCTAGGCCCCTTCGCCGCGCTTGGCCTCTACGAGATCAGCCGCCGGCGCGAACAGCAACTCGACGCGTCGTGGCGACATGCCTTCGACGTCCGAAAATCGCCCGCCATGCCGGCTATCGCCGCTCTCGGGATCATGCTGGGGGTGCTGTTCATCGCCTGGCTGGTAACCGCGCGCGCGCTCTATGCCTACCTCTATGGCGACGCCGCGCCGGCATCGTTCTTCAGCTTTATCGCGGATGTGCTGACCACGCAGCGCGGCTGGACGCTGATCATTCTGGGCAACCTCATCGGTTTTCTGTTTGCCCTTGTCGTGCTCAGCACCACGGTCGTCGCCTTCCCGCTGCTGCTCGACCGCGACATCGGCGCCTACGCGGCTGTCGAGACTTCGGCGCGAGCGGTCATGACGAACCCGGTGCCGCTGCTGCTGTGGGGTCTCATCGTCGCCGTTGCGCTGGGTCTCGGCTCGCTGCCGCTGCTCGTCGGCCTGGCCGTGGTGCTGCCCGTGCTCGGCCATTCGACCTGGCACCTTTACCGCAAGCTGATCGAACCGGCGCCAGCCCCTGCCCCAGCCAAGGCAAAAACACGCAAAGGGAGCTGATCCGACGAAGGAGAGGCGCCCACCCCGTAAAGAGGCGGGCGCTCCTGGTTCACGCCGGATGGCTGAAGCGAGCGACCCGCGCATCCCTCAACAGATTGCGGAAGTCGCCGCCCGTGACATGCACCAGCGTCTTGTGATCGCCGGCTTCGAAATAGACATCGTCTTCGGCGCCAAAGCTTTCGTCGAGAATGACCGGCACGCCATAGGCGGCGCCCAGGGGCGGCACGGCGCCAATGTCGCAGTCGCTGAACACCTCGCCGATTTCATCTTCGGAAGCGAGGCCAAGGCGTCTGTCGACCACGTCCTGCAACGTATTGAACTCGACCCGGTGGCTGCTCGGAACCACCGCCAGCGCATAGCCCATCTCGTGATGGACCAGCACCGATTTGGCGAGTCGTCGGCCCGGAACATGCGCTGCCTGCGCCGTCTGGCTGCTGGTCGCGGTTCGGTGGTGGGCAACGGTATCGTAGGCGATGCCCCTGCCGGCAATATAGTCCTGGAGTTTCCTTGCGATCGTCATCGTAGGCGCCTTTCTGTTGGAGGTGGGACGCGTCTGAGAACGTGGCAACCATTGTCCTCCCGTCATTTTTCCTGTCAACGAAGAAACGCGATCCGACGAGCCGTCTATGGCCCCATGCCGAATGACAGGACACGGGTCAGTTCGGTGTAACCGGACTCGAGAACCATGATCCACACGAACACCAGGATCAGCAGCGGCGGCACCAGGATCGCATAGGCAAGCGCCAGCCGCTCCCAGGCCATGTGCATGAACACGGCGACGATCAGCCCGGCCTTGAGCATCATGAAGGTGATGATCAGGCCCCATCTGAGATGGCCCTGGAGGCCGAAATAGTCGATGCTGTAGGAGCCGGCGCTGAGGATGAACAGCCAGCCCCAGACGACGAGATAGAGCCTGATCGGGTGCTGCTGGCCTTCCGCGTGTCCCACCGCCTGCGAGGGAGCGTGTCCTTGCAGCCCTTGTTCCTGCGCTTCTGCCTGTGCCATCGCTCCACCTCACCAAAGATAGAAGAATGCGAAGATGAATACCCACACCAGATCGACGAAGTGCCAGTAGAGCCCCATGATCTCGACGCTCTCGTACCGGCCGCGCCGGCTGGTGAAGAACCCGCGCGCGCCGGCTTCGAAGTCGCCGCGCCACACCTTGCGCGCGGTGATCAACAGGAAGATCACACCGATGGTCACATGGGTGCCGTGGAACCCGGTGATCATGAAGAAGGATGAACCGAATTGCACGGCGCCCCAGGGATTTCCCCAGGGCCGCACGCCCTCGGTGATGAGCTTCGTCCACTCGAAAGCCTGCATGCCGACGAAGGTCGCACCCAGAGCGGCGGTGAGCAACATCAACGCCGCGGTCTTCCTGCGATCGTGCCGGTAGCCGAAATTGACCGCCATGGCCATCGTGCCGCTCGACGAGATCAGCACGAAGGTCATGATCGCGATCAGGATCAGCGGAATGTCCTGGCCGAACATGTGCAGGGCGAAAACCTCGCTCGGGTTGGGCCAAGGCACCGTCGTCGACATGCGCGCGGTCATGTAGGACAACAGGAAGCAGCCAAAGATGAACGTGTCGCTGAGCAGGAAGATCCACATCATGGCCTTGCCCCAGGAGACGTTCTTGAACGCCCTCTGGTCGGATGACCAGTCGGCCGCGATGCCGCGCAGGCCTGGCGGCCGCGGAGCGACCGGTGCGGCGTGTTGCAGCGTGGTTTCGGCCATGAGCATTTCCTCCTTGGGTATGGCCTCCGTGGGTACGGCCCGGCGCGCGGCCGTCTAGGTCAAGAGCCCCCGGCAGATGTCGATCACGTTATCCGCCCAGCCCATGAGCACGCAAAAAAGCACCAGCCAGACGGCAAGCAGGATGTGCCAGTATATCGCGCAGAGCTCGGTCGACAGAACGAGGCTTCCGGACCGGACGCCTCGCCATGCGCGCACATTGACCCGGCCGAGCGCCACCAATCCGCCGATGATGTGAAGGCCGTGCATCGCGGTCAGGAGATAGAAGAAGCTGGCAGCCGGGTTCTCTGTCGCGAAATAGCCTTCGGCGGCGAAATCGCGCCAGGCGAGCAATTGCCCAGCCAGAAACGCCAACGATGCCAGGGCGCCGGCGAGAAGGGCAAGTCGGAGATTGTCCAGTTGGGCTTTGTGCGCGGCAGACACCGCGCCTTGCAGCGCCAAGCTCGCCAGCACCAGCATGGCGGTGTTGAGCCACAGCAGCCTCGGAGCCGGAGCGGCCTGCCAGTCGGCATAGTCCATGCGCATGACATAGGCGCTGATCATGAGCGCGAACAGCGCGCCGACCACGGCAAGGAACACGCCGAGCCCGATCTTGGCCGGATGCATGAGCGACGCTTCCGTCTGCGGAAACGCCGTGACCGGCCCGGCCTCGAGCCACGGCTTGGACATCAGCCGCTGGCGCGACAGCCACCAGCCGACAACGCCGGTTACGGCGGCCAGGAAGATCAGGATCGCGATCATGCGGGGCCGCCTTGCGTCAATGGACGCGGATCGTTCTGTGCAATGAAGTCTTCCGGCGCGCCGGGCACGCTATAGTCATAGGCCCAGCGGTAGACCACCGGCAGCTCCTTGCCGAAATTGCCGTGTGGCGGCGGCGTGCCGGCCGTCTGCCACTCGAGCGTCGTCGCCCGCCACGGATTGTCGCCTGCTGGCCGCCCATGACGAATGCTCCACAGCAGGTTGAACAGGAACACCATCTGGGCGAAGCCGACGATCAGCGCGGCCACGGTGATGAACTCGTTCAGCGTATGCACCGAAGGCGGGACGAAGGCCGTATCGCCGAGTTCGGGATAGCGGCGCGGCACGCCGACCAGCCCGATATAGTGCATCGGGAAGAAGATCATGTAGGTACCGATGAAGGTCACCCAGAAGTGGAAGCGGCCCATCGCCTCGTTGAGCATCCGGCCGGTGATCTTGGGGTACCAATGATAGATTGCACCGAATACCACCATGATGGGCGCCACGCCCATCACCATATGAAAATGCGCGACGACGAACATCGTATCCGACAGCGGCACGTCGACCACCACATTGCCGAGGAACAGCCCGGTCAGCCCGCCATTGACGAAGGTGACGATGAAAGAGAGCGCAAACAGCATCGGGATGGTCAGGTGGATGTCGCCGCGCCACAATGTCAGCACCCAATTGTAGACCTTGATGGCGGTGGGGATGGCGATGATCAGCGTGGTGGTGGCGAAGAAGAAGCCGAAATAGGGATGCATGCCCGAGACATACATGTGGTGTGCCCAGACGACGAAGGAGAGCGCGCCGATGCTGACGATCGCCCACACCATCATGCGATAGCCGAAGATGTTCTTGCGCGCATGCGTGCTGATGAGGTCGGAGACGATGCCAAAGGCAGGCAGCGCCACGATGTAGACTTCAGGATGGCCGAAGAACCAGAACAGGTGCTGGAACATGATCGGGCTGCCGCCATCGTGCGGTAGTGGGGTGGTGCCCATTTCCACGATCGCCGGCATGAAGAAACTCGAGCCGATCGCGCGGTCGAACAGCATCATGACGCAGGCGACGAAGAGCGCCGGGAAGGCCAGCAGCGCCATGACCGTGGCGGTGAAAATACCCCAGACGGTCAGCGGCAGGCGCATCAGCGTCATGCCGCGCGTGCGACCCTGAAGCACGGTCACCACATAGTTGAGGCCGCCCATGGTGAAACCGATGATGAACAGGATCAGCGACACGAGCATCAGGATGATGCCCCAATCCTGTCCGCCGGGCGTGCCCGAGGTAATGGCCTGCGGCGGATAGAGCGTCCAACCGGCGCCTGTCGGTCCCCCCGGCGCAAAGAAGCTGCCGACGAGCACCAAAACGGCAAGCAGATAGATCCAGTAGCTCAGCATGTTGACATAGGGAAACACCATGTCGCGCGCGCCGACCATCAACGGAATGAGATAATTGCCGAAGCCGCCAAGGAACAGCGCGGTCAACAGGTAGATCACCATGATCATGCCGTGCATGGTCATGAATTGATAATACATGTCCGGCGAGATGGACGCGAAAGTGTCGGGAAAGCCAAGCTTCAGGCGCATCAGCCAGGACAGCACCAGCGCGACGAGCCCGATGGACAGCGCCGTGCCGGCATATTGGATGGCGATGACCTTGGCATCTTGTGAAAAGACGTATCTCGTCCACCAGCTGTGCGGGTGATAGAGTTCCACCTCCGCCACTTCCGCGGCCGGAATGAAATCTGCTCCATGAGGCGTGACGTCGACCATCCCTGAACCTCTCCGCTCTTTCCGGTCCTCCTCGGGGCCGGTTTCATCGATGCCTTACTCTGCCTTCGCCCGTGCCGTCGCCGGCGCAGCAAGCACGCCCACCTTGGCGGGTGCCGACATCTGGGCAAAGGTCGACTGCTGCTGCAGCCAGGCCAGATAATCCTCTGGGGTGTCGACCTTCACGACGCCACGCATGAAGGCGTGACCGACGCCGCAAAGCTCGGCGCAAAGAACTTCGAAACTCCCTGTCTTGGTGGGGGTGAACCAGAAATAGGTGACAGTGCCGGGAACCATGTCCATCTTGGCGCGGAACTCCGGCACGTAAAAATCGTGCAGCACGTCGATCGAGCGCAGCAACACCTTGACCGGCTTGCCGATCGGCAGATGCAGATCGGTCGCCACGACCACGACATCATCCTGACCGTTCGGGTCCTGCGGGTTGATGCCAAGCGGGTTCTCGGAACCGATGAGCCGGGCGTTCGAGGTGCCAAGCTTGCCGTCCGCGCCGGGCAAGCGGAAGCTCCATTGCCATTGCTGCGCAACGACCTCGATCTCGGTCGCGTCCTTGGGAACGGTGACGAACTGGCTCCACACGAACAGCCCGGGCGCCAGCAATGCCGCGACGCCGACAGCGGTGACCACGGTCAGCCAGGATTCGAGCTTCCTACTTTCGGGCTCGTAGTGCGCCTTCTGCCCTTCCTTGTGCCGGAAGCGGTACACGCAATATGCCATGAACAGCACGACAGCGGAGAAGACCGTCCCGGTGATCCAGAACGTGATGACGAGAGTGCTGTCGATATAGCCCCAGTTGGAGGCTATCGGCGTCCACCACCAAGGGCTCAGCACATGGAACAGCACCGAGCCGACGACAATCAGAACGAGTACGAGCACAACGGCCATCCTCGGTTCCTCCCGGCGTTCCGAGGGACTCTGTCCCGCAGGAAGGCCGCGCCCATTATGCGCGACTTACTTCGGAAATACTAGGGCACGTGGCTGGCGGGGGGAACGTCATACTTTGCGGGGGCGACGCGCGCGCGACGGACGGTGGAGAGCGAGGCGGGGCAGTGAGGGACAGCGCGGATCGACCGGACGAAGCGGGCTGCCGGCGCCGTCGGAAAGGCTCGGGTCCTCGCCCCGCAGAGTGGGCGGTCCGAGGGACGGGCGAGACCCGTGGCTCGCCCCGGCAGGAGGCTCGGCGAAGCGGACATGGAGAGGGGAGCGTCATGCTCGACAGAGTCCTCGCCTTACGAAGGGAAATCTCCAATCCTCAATTGCCCGTTGAAGCCCGCCCCCGCTTCCGCTAAGAAGCCGTGACTTGCCGGTTCACCGGCTGGTTCGTTTTCCGGACCCTTCGTCCTGAAAGCACCCGTAGCTCAGCTGGATAGAGCGCTGCCCTCCGAAGGCAGAGGTCACAGGTTCGAATCCTGTCGGGTGCGCCAAATCCTTGAACTGCAGTTCGTCGGTTGCGCCGTCGATAGCACCGGCTTTGCCATGCTCGGCCGGCCGTCGACTCACGCCGCTGCCGTCTCACCCCACCGACCGCGCAGCCGCCCGGCCGGCGCCGCGGCCCGAGAAAATGCAACCACCCAGGAACGTGCCTTCGAGCGCCGCGTAGCCATGCACGCCGCCGCCGCCGAAACCGGCGGCTTCGCCGACGGCATAGAGGCCCGGCACCGGCTGGCCGTCGGTATCAAGCACGCGGCCGTCGAGATCGGTCTGCAGGCCGCCCAGCGTCTTGCGGGTCAGGATGTTGAGGCGCACCGCGATCAGCGGTCCGTTCGCCGGGTCGAGCATCTTGTGCGGCTTTGCCGTGCGGATCAGCCGGTCGCCGAGATAGGCCCGCGCCCCGCGCAGCGCGGTGATCTGCATGTCCTTGGAGAACGGGTTGTCGAGTTGCATGTCACGGGCGCGGATCTCGCGCTCGACCCCTGCAACATCGAGCAGCGGTTCGCCGCCGGCCAGCGCGTTCATGCGGGCGACCAGCTTCGGCAATTCGGTCTCGACGATGAAATCCTCGCCCTTTTCCATGAACGCCTTGACCGGGCCGGGGATGCCCGACGTGGCGCGGCCGAGCACCTGGCGCCAGCTTTTTCCCGTCAGATCGGGGTTCTGTTCGGAGCCCGACAGCGCGAACTCCTTCTGGATGATTTTCTTCGTCAGGATGAACCAGGAATAGTCGAAGCCGGTGCTCATGATGTGGCTGAGTGTGCCCAGCGTGTCGAAGCCGGGATAGAGCGGCACCGGCAGGCGTTTTCCCCGGGCATCGAGCCACAGCGAGGACGGGCCGGGCAGGATGCGGATCGCGTGATCGGTCCAGATCGGCGCCCAGTTCTTGATGCCTTCGACATAGTGCCACATCCGGTCGCGGTTGATGATCGAGCCGCCGGCCTGTTCCGTGATCGCCAGCATGCGGCCGTCGACATGGTCCGGCACGCCGGTGATCATGCGCTTGGGTGCCGAGCCCAGCCGCCTGGGCCAGTTTTCCCGCACCAGCTGATGGTTGCCGCCGATGCCGCCGGAGGCGACGATCACCGCCTGCGCTTGCAATGCGAAATCGCCCGATATTTCGCGCGAGCTCTTGTGGCCACGCTCGACAGTGCTCGGCTGCAGGATATCGCCCTGTACGCCGGTCACGGCTGCACCCGTCCGCGTCAGCGCATTGACCCGGTGACGGAACCTGAAGTCGATCAATCCGCGCTTTTGCGCCTCCCGCACGCGCAGAACAAAAGGTTCGAGGACGCCCGGGCCAGTACCCCAGGTGATGTGGAAGCGCGGCACCGAATTGCCGTGGCCGATGGCATTGCCGCCGCCGCGTTCGGCCCAGCCGACGACAGGAAAGAACTTCAGGCCGCGCTCGATCAGCCAGGAGCGCTTCTCGCCGGCGGCGAAGCCGACATAGGCCTCCGCCCATTTGCGCGGCCAGTGGTCTTCCGGCCGGTCGAAGGCGGCGGTGCCCATCCAGTCCTCGAGCGCCAGATCATGGCAGTCGCGGATGCGCATGCGCCGCTGCTCTGGTGAATCGACGAGGAAAAGCCCGCCGAACGACCAGAACGCCTGGCCGCCCAGCGACTGCTCCGGCTCCTGGTCGACGATGATGATTTTCTTGCCGGCCTCGGCAAGCTCGGCGGCGGCAACCAGCCCGGCAAGGCCGGCGCCGACAATGATCACGTCCGCGTCGTCAGCCATTTTTCATCCAGTTAACCGGCTAAGCAAACAATTCGAGGCGGTTTTCCCGGGAAAAGCGCGTAGCGCTTTCCCTAGGGAATTGCGTCAGACAATGGCTCAGACGGCCTCCCAGCCGCCTGTGTCGCCGGCGCGGAAGATTGCGTCGATGACTTTCTGGTTGAGCACGGATTCTTCGAGCGTGAAGACCCGCTCCTTGCCGCCCTGTGCCGCCCGCGCGAAGGTCTCGACCTCGAGCCTGTACTGCTGTGTCCCGGGGAAGCGGAACACCTGGGCCTCGGTGTGGTTCTGGTTGTGCAGTTCGACGCGGTGATGGTCGTACAGCCCGGCGTTGAAGGGCGAGAACACTTCGATGAAACCCTTCTCGCCGTGGAACACCATCACCTGGCGCGCCGCCATCTGGGTCGACAGGTAGAAAGACAGTTCGAAATCGCCGAAATCGGCGCGGATCGAGGAATAGATGTCGGTGCCGAATGTCTTGTCGCGCTCGATCGTCGCCTGCACGCGCAGCGGCTCCTTGCCGGTCGAAAAGCGCGTCGACACGGTCGGGTAGACGCCGATGTCGGGCAGCGCGCCGCCACCCAGGTCGAGCTTGTTGCGCATATTGTCGGGGTCGACATTGTAGTAGGAGAAAGCGCCCTGCACATGGCGCAGCCGGCCGATGGCGCCGCTGGCGATGAGATCACGCACCTTGACCCATTGCGGATGGTAGATGACCATGAAAGCTTCGCAGGCCAGCACCTTCTTCTGGTCGCGCAGCTTTATCAGCGGCGCGATGTCCCTGGCGTCGAGCGCCAGCGGCTTTTCGACCAGCACATGCTTGCCGGCTTCGATGGCCTTGGCCGTCCATTCGACGTGTTGCGAGGTAGGCAGCGGGATATAGACGCCGTCGACCTCGTCGGAAGCGAGCAGGTCCTCATAGGAGCCGAAGGCATGGCGCGCGCCGAAGCGGTCTCCCAATGCCTTGGCCTTCGACAGGTCGCGGCTGGCGATCGCCGACAGCACGCCGTTCTCCGCCTCGACGATCGCCGGCAACAACTGCTCGCGGCCGATCTTGGCCGTCGACAACACACCCCATCGGAACATCACGCTTCTCCATGTCGATTTCAGGCAAGGAGGTTTGCCTGAAATCGCCGGAAAAGCCAATGCGGGTGCTCGGTACCGCTGCCTCTCAGCCCCTTCTCCCCGTCAGCGTCATGTCGAAATCGACGACGTTGGAATAGAGGGGCGTGCCGACATCCATGCCGTAGCGGGAGCGCAGCACCTTGCCGGTGACATGAAATTTGATCGCGCCGCCCTTCAATCCATCGAGCTCGGCGCTGAATTTTTCCGGAAACGTCTTGCCGCGCGCCGTCAGCCGGCCGGTGACGAGCGCCGTCGTGTCGCCGGTGCGGGTCACGCTGGTCGAACGGAACTGGATTTCGGGACTGTTGGCCGCGTCGAACACCGCGTCGGAACGCAGGAAGGCATCGATGCGGCCCTGGCCGGTGCCGACGCTCTCGGGATAGATGGTGAGGTCGACCTTCGAGCGACCGACATCCTTGTTGTCGATACGGATCGTGCCCTTGAAACGAGCGAAGGCGCCGTCGAAGCCGCCGCCGCCGGCCTTGCCGATGGTGAAGCGGATCGCCGAGCCGGCCTGGCTGATCGTGTAGCTGCCGGCAGCATCGCCCAGCACGACTGCCGCATGGACGGGCATGGCAAGGCAGGCGGCGGCAGCCGCCAATCCGAGGATTCGCGCATGCATTGGGTTGTTCCTTGTTCGGAGGCAACGCTCTCTCACGTCCTCACCTCACAAACGAGACCAATGCCCGTTCTATTCCCCGGCTGACGAAGGCGTGATCATGCGCGCGAGCACGCTGTCGCGCAGCAGGAAATGGTGGCGCAGGGCCGCACAGACATGCAGCGCAACCAGCCCGATACCGGCATAGGCGAGATGCCAGTGTGCCGACGCCCAAAAGCTTTCGGCGGCGTCGGATTCGGCGGCGTCGGATTCGGCCAGCGGCAGGTTGGGCATGACGAACAGGTTGAATGGCATGCTGGGAATCTCCAGCGTCGAAACCGACACCAGCGCCCAGCCGGACAGGGGCAGGGCGATCTGGAAGGCATAGAGTGCCAGATGCGCCAGCGGCGCCGAGTGGCGCTCCAGGGCGCCGACGGAAGGCGGCAAGGACGGTGTCGCATTGCCGAGCCGCCAGGCGATACGCAGGATGATGAGGCCAAGCAGCAGAAAGCCCAGGGATTTGTGCAACTGGATCAGCTCGAAGGCCGTGCGCTGGCTCTGGGTCCTGACCATGACGAAGCCGAGCATGAACTGGCCGATGAAGATAATCCCGACCAGCCAGTGAAGGACGATGGTTGCCCAGCCATAGCGGGTCGCGGTGTTGGTGATGGTCTGCATGCGAGGCGAACGAATGCCGGGCTGGGTTTCTTCCGCCTTTGGGGAGGGTGGCCTACCCGCTCACCTTGAAGAAATCGACGAAAGCCCTCAATGCCGGTCGCATCTGACGGCGGCTGGGGTAATAGACGAAGAAACCGTCGAACGATGGGCACCAGTCCTCCAGAACGCGGATCAACCGGCCGTCGGCAAGCGGTGCGCGGACATAATCCTCGAAGACGAAGGCAAGTCCCGCACCGTCGATCGCGGCCTGCGCTATCAGATGGTCTTCGTCGAGGATCAGCGGTCCTTGCACCGCCAACTCGACCTCTTCGCCGTCCTTCTCGAACTCCCAGCGGTAGAGGATGCCGCTGGAGAAGCGGAAGCGGATGCAGCGATGATCGGCAAGTTCGCGCGGGTGGCGCGGCCGGGGCATGGTCTCGAAATAGGATGGCGCGCCGACCACGGCGCCACGAATGTCCGGCCCGATGCGCACCGCGATCATGTCGCGCTGCAGGCTTTCGCCGAGCCGCACACCCGCATCGAAACCGCCTTCCACCACGTCGGTGAAGCGATCCTCGATGACGATCTCCAGCACGATGTCGGGATAGGCCGACGCAAAGGCGCCGAGCCGTGGCGTCAGCACCAGATGCGCTGAGGTGCGTGGCACGCTGAGCCGCAGGTTCCCGGCGGGCCGGTCGCGCGCCTCGACGGCCGTCTCCAGCGCCAGGTTGATCTCGGAAAGCGCCGGGCGCAATCGCTCCAGCAATTGCGCGCCTTCCTCGGTCGGAGCGACGCTACGGGTGCTGCGCGCCAAAAGGCGCACGCCAAGCCGTGCTTCCAGGCTGGAGACCGCGTGGCTGACCGCCGAGGGCGCGATCGCCAGTTCCCTGGCCGCACCGCGAAAACTGCCGCATTGGGCAACGCTTGCCAGCACAGCAAGCTGTGAGAGATGTGCTCGGTTCATTGATCTATTTCTTGGAACAGCCCGTACGAAGAGGAGCCGATTATCGAACGAGCCGCAAGGGCCTATTTCAATCTCATCACAACAGGAGATGCGTGATGAAAACCCGCAAGCTAGGAACTGAACTCGAAGTCTTCCCGGTCGGCCTTGGTTGCATGGGCATGAGCTTTGCCTATGGCGGCCAGCCGGAGGCCGAGGCGATCGCCACCCTGCACCGCGCCGTCGAGATCGGTGTCACCTTCTTCGACACGGCGGAGGTCTACGGGCCCTATGAGAACGAGATCCTGCTCGGCAAGGCGCTGAAATCCGTCCGCGACAAGGTGACCATCGCGACCAAGTTCGGCTTCAAGATCCTGGAAGAAGGCACCGGCATGGATCGCATGGCTGGTGTCGACAGCCGTCCCGAGCACGTCAAGGCCGTCGCCGAGGCGTCGCTGAAGCGGCTCGGCACCGATGTCATCGACCTCTACTACCAGCACCGCGTCGACCCGAACGTGCCGATCGAGGATACGGTCGGCGCCATGGCCGAGCTGGTGCGCGAGGGCAAGGTGCGGGCGATTGGCCTGTCGGAGGCAAGTGCGGCCACCATCCGACGGGCACACGCCGTGCACCCGATCGCGGCGGTGCAGAGCGAGTATTCGCTGTGGAGCCGCGACCCTGAAGACGAGGTCTTCGCTGTCTGCCGCGAACTCGGCATCGGCTTCGTGCCCTACAGCCCGCTAGGCCGCGGCCTGCTCACCGGCACGATCGCCAAGCCGGAGACCCTGAGCGGCGACGACTGGCGCCGTGGCCTGCCGCGCTTCCAGGCCGACGCCATGGCCGCCAATGCCAAGGTGATCGCCACGTTGGAAAAGATGGCGGCCGAGAAGGGCGTGACCTCGGCGCAGCTGGCGCTGGCCTGGGTGCTGCACCAGGGCGACTTCATCGTGCCGATCCCGGGTGCCCGAAAAATCCGCCACCTGGAGCAGAACACCGCGGCGGCCGGGATTGAACTGAGCGCGGCCGAGGTGACATCGATTGGCGATGCGCTGTCGCCCGACAAGGTGATGGGCAAGCGCTATACCGAGGAACTGCTGGCGCTGGTGAATGGGTAGATAGATGGGCGCGAGGCGCCCCCTTTGCTGACGTAGGCGCGAGGCGCCCCCCTCTGTCCTGCCGGACATCTCCCCCACGAGGGGGGAGATTGGATGCACCTCTACTTTCGCCAACTGCCAACGTCGAAAAAGGGGCAGGACCGCGAAGTTGCCAATCTCCCCCCATGTGGGGGAGATGCCCGGCAGGGCAGAGGGGGGCGCTGTCCCGCCAACATCTCCTATTTCGGTCGGCTCACCACGGCACAACCGTAATCTCCGGCCAACACTCCTGCGCCCGCTTGCCCTTCGCCTCATGCGTTCGCCGATTGTCCATCACCCGGCTGGGCGTGATGCGAAACGAAAAAAGATCATCCAGCCCAAACGGCGCCACCAGCTCCAGCCCCCCATCGGCGCCGTAGCGCACCCCGACCGCATGCGTCTTGGAGGCGAAATAGCCGATGGGTTCGCTGGCACTCGTATAGCGCGGGCAGTGCTGGCCGAATTTCTGCGGATACCACAGATGCACGCGGGCCTGGTTGCGCACCTCGACCGGCAGCGGCAGTCCCTCGAAATGTCGCGCCGCCCGGCGGATCACGGCGTCCTCCGCCTCGTAGGACAGGTCGGAGTCATCGAAATAGAAGAGGTCGACATCCCTGATGCCGTAACCCTGCGGTTTGCCGGTCAGATGGTTCCAGACGCTGTTGTAGAGCGCGCCGGAAACCACCAACCAGTCTGGCAGCGCAAGCATGCGCACCCGCGCTAACGTTTCGGCCAGCAGCGGATCGGCCGCGACGATGTCTAGAAACGCCTGGCGTTGTTTCTCGAATGGGAGTCCGGAATAGCGCAGATGGTCCATCGCCCTTTGGAAGGCGATTCGCCATTGCTGTGCAATCCACCAAAGCAATTCCAGGAAAAGTGTCGAGCGGTTTTCCGTCCGGAATTGCGTAAGAACAAATGCTTGGAGCGGCGTTGAGCCGCTCTAAGCGCGCAGCATGCCGCCCGTCTGCTTGCCGACGTTGTCGACGATGCGCCTGGCCAGCGCTTCGAAATCCTCGTCGGTCAGGGTCTTCTCTACCGGCTGGATCGACACTTCGATGGCGATCGACTTCTTGCTCTCGCCAAGCGACGCGCCCTCGAACACGTCGAAGACTGAGACCGCCGTGATCAGCTTCTTGTCGGCGGCAAGTGCGGCGCGTACCAGCGTGCCGGCCTCCACCGTTTTGTCGACGACGAAGGCGAAGTCGCGCTTCACCGCCTGGAAGGCGGAGAGCTCCAGCCTGGGCTTGGTTTTCGTCGGCTTGGCCTTCGGCTCGGGCACGGCGTCGACGAACACCTCGAAGCCGCATAGCGGCCCGGAGACATCGAGCCCTTCCAGCGTCTTCGGATGGAACTCGCCGAACGTGCCGAGCACGGCCTTCGGACCGAGCTTGATCGTGCCGGAACGGCCGGGGTGATACCAGGCCGGTCCGCCGGCCTCGATCTGCAACCGGTCGACCGGCGCGCCGCAGGCTTCGAGGGCGGCGATCGCGTCCGCCTTGGCGTCGAACACGCCGACCGGACCCGAATTGCCGGCCCAGTTGCGGCCGGAGCCGTCGAGCTTGGCGGTGCCGCGGCGCACGCCGGCAGCGACGCGTCGCTGCTGGTCGGCGCCATCGCCTTCATAGGTGCCCGACACTTCGAACAAGGCAACGTCGCCAATACCCTTGTCGGCATTGCGCTGCGCGGCCGAAATCAGCCCCGGCAGCAGCGAGGGCCGCATGTCGGACATGTCGGCGGCGATCGGATTGGCGAGTTTCAGCGCTGCCTGGCCGCCGCCGAACAGTTCGGCGTGCTTGGCCGGAATGAACGACCAGGTAACGGCCTCCATCATGCCGCGCGCGGCAAGCGAACGCTTGGCGGCACGGGTGCGGATCTGTAGCGTCGTCAGGATCTTGCCGTTGACCACGTCATGTGCGCCGAGCGGCTGCGGCGCGATATTGTCGACGCCATGGATGCGCATGACCTCCTCGACCAGGTCAGCCTTGCCGTCGACATCGGGGCGCCAGGAGGGCACGGTCACGTCGACGATGTAGCCCGATCCCTGCGCGTGGAAGCCGAGACGCGACAGGATGTCGAGGCTCTCCGCCTTTGGCACCTCGATGCCGGTCAGCCGCTTCACTTCCGACAAGGGAAGGGAAACGATCCTCGGCTGATGCCCGGCATAGCCGGCCACCTCGGCCTCCGTCGGAGTGCCGCCGCAGAAGTCGATCACCAGCTTGGTCGCCAGCTCGATACCCGGCACCATGAATTCAGGATCGACACCACGCTCGAAGCGGTAGCGCGCATCGGTGATGATGCCGAGCGTGCGGCCGGTGCGGGCCGTAGTGATCGGGTCCCAAAGGGCGGATTCGATCAGCACGTCCGTCGTGTTCTCATCGCAGCCGGAATGCTCACCGCCGATGATGCCGGCAATGGATTCGACGCCATCGTCGTCGGCAATGACACACATCTCCGGCGTCAGCGTGTATTCGCGCCCGTCGAGCGCCTGCACTTTTTCGCCGTCCTTGGCGCGGCGCACCACGAGGTTGCCGGTGACCTTGGCGGCATCGAAGACATGCAATGGCCGCCCGCGATCGAAGGTGACGTAATTGGTGATGTCGACCAGCGCGCTGATCGGCCTGAGCCCAATGGCGATCAGCCGCTGCTGCAGCCATTTCGGCGAGGGGCCGTTCCTGACGCCCTTGATCAGCCTGAGTGCGAAGCCGGGGCAAAGTTCCGGTGCCACTATCGTCACCTTGACCGGACACATGCCGCTGCCGACATGCGGCATGATCGCGCCGCCGACGAGGCGGCCGAGGCCGCTCGCCGCCAAATCCCGGGCGATGCCATGGATACTGGTGGCATCGGGCCGGTTCGGCGTCAAATTGATCTCGATGACCGGATCGTCGAGATGCGCATAGGACGCAAAGCTGGTGCCGACCGGCGCATCCTCGGGCAGGTCGATGATGCCGTTATGCTCATCGGACAGTTCCAGCTCGCGCTCGGAACACATCATGCCATGGCTTTCGACGCCACGGATCTTGCCGACCGTCAGTGTCACGTCGATGCCGGGCACATAGGTGCCGGGCGCGGCGAAGGCGCCGATCAGGCCCGCGCGCGCGTTGGGGGCGCCACAGACGACCTGCACTGGTGGCTTGCCGTCACCGGTATCGACGGTCAGCACCCGCAGCCGGTCGGCATCGGGATGCTGCACCGCCGTCAGCACCTTGGCGATGACGAAGGGTTTCAGGCCTGCCTTGTCGTCGACATGCTCGACCTCGAGGCCGATCGAGGTCAGCCGCTCGACGATCTCGGCCAGCGTGGCGTCGGTCTCGAGGTGATCCTTGAGCCAGGAGAGGGTGAATTTCATTGGACTGTTCCGTAATAGCTGGCAGCAGGAGTCTTCAGGACCGTCACGCGCTCAGGCCTCCGAACAGCGTCGGCATGTCGAGCGGCCTGAAGCCGTAATGCGACAGCCAGCGCACATCCGCGTCGAAGAAGGCGCGCAGGTCCGGCATGCCGTATTTCAGCATGGCGATGCGGTCGATGCCCATGCCCCAGGCAAAGCCTTGATATTCGTCGGGATCGAGCCCGCCGGCCCTGAGCACGTTGGGGTGCACCATGCCGCAGCCGAGGATCTCCATCCAGTCGGAGCCTTCGCCGAAGCGCACTTCGCCCGGCCGCGAGCGGTCGCACTGGATGTCGACCTCGAGGCTCGGCTCGGTGAACGGGAAGAAGGACGGCCGGAAGCGCATCTTGACCTGCGGCACTTCGAAGAATGCTTTGCAGAACTCTTCCAGCACCCACTTCATGTTGGCGACGTTGGCCGACTTGTCGATCACCAGCCCCTCGACCTGATGGAACATCGGCGAGTGGGTGGCGTCGGAATCCTGCCGGTAGGTCTTGCCCGGAATGACGATACGGATCGGCGGCTTCTGCTTCTCCATGGTGCGGATCTGCACCGGCGACGTGTGGGTGCGCAAAAGCTTCCGTTCGCCCTTCTCGTCCGGCTGGAAGAAGAAGGTGTCGTGCATCTCGCGCGCCGGGTGGCCGTCGGGAAAATTCAGCGCCGTGAAATTGTAATAGTCGGTCTCGATGTCAGGACCTTCGGCAATGGCGAAACCGAGATCGCCGAAGATCGCCGCGATCTCGTCGATGACCTGGCTGATCGGATGGATGCGGCCGCGCTCGGCCGGCGACTGCCGCACCGGCAGCGTCACGTCGACCTTCTCGGCGGCAAGCCGTGCTGCGATCGCCACGTCCTTCAGTTCCACCTTGCGCGCGGTCAGCGCATCGGTGACGCGGTTCTTGAGGCCGTTGATGGCAGGGCCCTTCACCTGCCGTTCCTCGGCGCTCATCGCGCCAAGCGTCTTCAGCATTTCGGAGACCGAGCCCTTCTTGCCAAGCGCGGAGACGCGCACGGCCTCGATCGACGCCTCGTCGGCGGCCGAGGCGATGTCGGCAAGCAGAGAGGCTTCCAGGGCTTCAAGATTTCCAGCAGTGGCGTTCACGGGGAAGCTTTCTTGATCGGGCGACCGACACCATTTCGGTTCGTTCGTCACCATTTTGGTTACATCAGGGTCAAAAAAAGAACCCGCGCCAGCCGTGCCAGCGCGGGTTCCCCAAATCAAGTGTCGAAAGTGCTTGGGAAGCGCTGGGCTCGGAGCCCGATCCCGAAAAGTTGCAGACTTTTCGGAAAAGATCGCGCTCCTCGCTAATTTCCCTGGAGCATGATGTTGTCCAAAAAGTCAGAAACTTTTTGGCATCATGCTCTAGGCGACAGCGCTCTCAAAAGCGTTCGGCGTGGTGTTCTTCAGATATTCGAGCGCGACCTTGGCCTTGGCGACCAGGGCAGCGAAAGCCTGCGGCTCGTGGATGGCCATGTCGGACAGGATCTTGCGATCGATCTCGATGCCGGCCTTGTTCAAACCGTCGATGAAGCGGCCATAGGTCAGGCCGTGCTCGTGGGTCGCGGCGTTGATGCGCTGGATCCACAGCGCGCGGAACGAGCGCTTGCGGTTCTTGCGGTCGCGGTAAGCGTACTGCAGCGACTTTTCCACCGCCTGCTTGGCGATGCGGATGGTGTTCTTGCGGCGGCCGTAAAAACCCTTGGCGGCTTTCAGGACCTTCTTGTGCTTGGCGTGCGAGGTGACGCCTCTCTTTACGCGTGCCATGTCATGATCTCCTTAAAACTTAAAGGCCGTTCGGAAGAAAATTCTTGATGACCTTCTTGCCATCCGGTTCAGCCAGAACCATCGTGCCGCGGGCATTTCGAATGAACTTGTTGGAACGCTTGATCATGCCGTGACGCTTGCCGGCCGCAGCCGACAGGACTTTACCCGTACCTGTGATCTTGAACCGCTTCTTGGCGGCCGATTTGGTCTTCATCTTGGGCATTTTGCTACTCCGTATTGTTGGCGCACGATCGCGCTTCTTGTTCGCTTCGGGCCGACCAAAGCCCGAAAAGCAAATGAAACCGCCACGGCATGCCCTGCCGGGCGGTTTTCTTGGAACGGCGGTGCTATAGATCAAAGATGGCCCGGGCGCAACACCCGAAGCCGTGCGACGCACCGTCCCTGGTCAGGGCAGCCTGAACCACACCGGCAGCATACCCGATAGCTGAGCGCCGTCGATCAGCTCAAAAGCCGGCAGAGCGATCAGGAATACCAGCCCGTCGAGCAGTGTGGTCAAAAGCAGGCGCGGCTTGAAGCTGCCGGTGTCGCCTTCCTGGTAGAGCGAAAGCCTGGGGAAGAAGCGCGGCACGCGCGCCAGATAGTCGGCATACGGCGCGCCGAGCGCTTCCTTGAGGAATTTCTCCTCGCGCAGGATGACGATGTGGAAGGCGCCCGCGCACAGGACCGCGAAAAGGACGATGCCTGAGAACGAGCCGATCTGCGCGCCGACACCGGCGGCGGCCACGGTCGAGAACACATAGAGCGGGTTGCGGGTGATCGAATAGGGCCCGCCGGTCACCACCTCGGATGATTTGCGCCCCCCGATGTAGAGCGTCGCCCAGAGGCGCCCGACGATGCCGAGGAAAATCAACAGCACGCCGAACATCTCGATCGATTCGTGCACCGGCGTGTCGGGCGGGAAGGTCGACTGGCCGAACAGCAGCGCGAGAAACAGCACCACCACGAGCACGGCAAGCACCAGCCGGCGCATCTGCTGGTAGTTGCCCAGCCCGTGTTTGTATTCTGTGTCCAAGTTGGGATCCGATCGTCGAGGAGCTTAGCCGGCGATCGCAGCTTTAGCCAGGAATAGGCGTCCCGCCGGTCGTCGGGACGCCCTGTATCACAATTCAGGCGGATTTAGAGTGCGGCTGCCCGCCTAACCTTTTCGTGACCGTGCCGTGATCTCAGGCACTTCACGCCAACGCAGGCTTAGCGCGGCGCCAGCACCATCATCATCTGGCGGCCTTCGAGCTTCGGCTCGGCTTCCACCTTGGCGATGGTCGCCACCTCCTCGCGCACCTTGTTCAGAAGCTGCATGCCGAGTTCCATATGCGCCATCTCGCGGCCGCGGAAGCGCAGCGTCAGCTTGACCTTGTCGCCTTCCTCGAAGAAGCGGCGGACCGCCTTCATCTTGGTCTCATAGTCGTGGCTGTCGATGTTCGGGCGCATCTTGATCTCCTTGATCTCGATGACCTTCTGGTTCTTGCGCGCCTCGGCCGCCTTCTTCTGGTTGGCGTATTTCAATTTGCCGAGATCGAGGATTTTTACGACGGGCGGCACCGCGTTGGGCGATATCTCGACCAGATCGAGCCCGGCCTCTTCGGCGAGCAGCAATGCGTCGTTGATGGAAACATCGCCACGGTTCTGGCCTTCGGCGTCGATAAGCTGGACCCGGGGAACCCGGATATCACGGTTGGAGCGCGGCCCATCCTTGGTCGGCGCCGCTGCTTTGAAAGGTCTGCGAATGGTCGTGGTCTCCTTGGCCGTTTCGTTCGGGGTTCGTACAAATCTGTGTGTGGACGCGCCAATGTGGGAAGCGCGCGGCGCAAGTCAATAGCACAGCGTTCTCAAGAAATCACCTGATCACGAGCCTGTGCCAAGCAAAGAAACATCGCGAGCACTTTCCGCCTTGCCTTTGGCCGTGCCAAAAGCGAGGCGTGAAAAAAATCAGGACCGCCCCACAGCCATGACCGCCGCTCCGACCTTTCTCGATGTTGATGGATCCGATATCGCCGTGCGCCACGCGGGCGGCTCGACGCCCGGCATCGTCTGGCTCGGCGGCTACAAGTCGGACATGCTGGGCACGAAGGCCGAGACGCTGTCGGACTGGGCGGCACGGGAAGGCCGTGCCTTCCTGCGGCACGACTACTCTGGCCATGGCGAATCCGGCGGCGCCTTCGCCGAAGGTACGATTTCGACCTGGCTCGCGCAAAGCCTTGCGGTTTTCCGGCACTTCGCCAAGGGCGATCAGGTCCTGGTCGGTTCGTCGATGGGTGCCTGGATCGCGCTGCGCATGGTGCAGGAATTGCGCAAGGCGGGCGACGCAAGCGTCGTCGGCATGGTGCTGCTGGCGCCGGCGCCGGATTTCACCAGTGAATTGGTCGAACCGGCGCTGACCAAGGCGCAGAAGCGCGAGCTCGCCAAAAAGGGCTACTTCGCGGAGCCGTCGGACTATTCCGCGGAGCCTTACATTTATACCCGCGCCCTGATCGAGGATGGGCGGGAAAACCGGGTGATGACCGGGCCGATCGACACGCATTGCCCGGTTCACATCTTGCAGGGGCTGGCCGATGCGGACGTGCCGTCGAGCCACGCCTTGAGGCTGGTCAGCCTGCTGCCGGCCGACGATGTCACGCTGTCGCTGATTCCTGACGGCGACCATCGCCTGTCGCGGCCGCAAGACCTCGACATGCTGGTGCGGGCCGTCGGCGACATGGCCGGACGGGGCAAATGACGGTGCGTCTTTCCATCCCGGTCTCCGCCTTCGTCGCGGCCATCGTCGGCTTTGGCGGCACTCTGGCCATCGTCATCGCCGCCGCCAAGGCGGTCGGCGCGACGCAGGTCGAGACGGCGAGCGGTGTGACGGCGATTTGTCTGGCCATGACGGTCGAGTGCCTGTGGCTGTCATGGCGCACGAAAATGCCTGTCATCACCGCCTGGTCGACGCCGGGACTGGCACTGGTCGCCGCCTCGAGCGGCTTTTCGATGGGCGAGGCCGTCGGCGCCTATATCGTCACCGGTATCCTGCTGGTCGCGACCGGCCTGTTCGGGCCGCTGACCCGGCTGATATCGAGAATACCGGCTTCGGTCGCTTCCGGCATGCTGGCCGGCATCGTCGTCACCTTCGCCATCAACGCCATGAAGGCCATCCCGGCGGACCCTTGGCTCATCCTGCCGCTGATCGCGGCATTCTTTGTCATCCGGCTGTTCAATCCGGCGCTGTCGGTACTGGCGGTGCTGGTCGGCGGCGGCCTTGCCGCCTTCCTGACCGGCCGTGTCGGCGGCTTGCCCGCGCCCGAACTGTCGACACTGACGTTTATTGCTCCGCATTTCACAGCCAAGGCGATCATCGGTCTCGCACTGCCGCTCTATCTCGTCACCATGGCCTCGCAGAACCTTTCCGGCCTCGCCGTGCTGCGCGCCGCGGGGTACCACCCGGAGCCCGGCCCGCTGATCGGCATCACCGGCCTGTTTTCGCTCCTGTCGGCGCCGTTTGGGGCCGGAACCACCAATCTGGCGGCGATCTCGGCGGCCATCTGCACCGGGCCTGACGTCCATCCCGATCCGGCTGAACGCTGGAAGACCGGCCCGTTCTATGCACTTGCCTATCTGATCTTCGCGATTTTCGGAGCTTCGCTGGTGGCGATCTTCGCCGTCCTGCCGCAGAGCCTGATCGTGCTGGTGGCGGGTCTCGCGCTGATGGCCTCGCTTGCCAACGCGCTGGGGATCGCGCTCAAGGATGAGGGCGACCGCATGGCCGCCACCGTCACCTTCGTCGTCACCGCCTCCGGGCTGACGCTGTTCGGCGTCGGTGCGGCTTTTTGGGGCCTGATCGCCGGCTTGGCCGTTCTTTCCCTTGATATGCTCAAAAAGCGACAATCATTTCAGAAGCTTGTCCGGTTTTGGCCGACATTGTCTTGAATCGCCGTTTTCGCCTTCCCATTTCGATTCCACGCAGCCGGTTGTGGCTGTCTCCAACCGAAGGAATGGGAGAAAATGAACACATCTGCATTGATCCGCCCGGCTTGGACGCCGGCGACCATCGCGTTGATGGTGATCGGCTTCATGGTGTTCTGGCCGCTCGGCTTCGCCATGCTCGCCTACATTATCTGGGGCGACCGGCTCGAGGGCTTCAAGCGTGACGTCAACCGCGCGACCGACGGCATCTTCGCCGGCTGCCGCCGTGGTTCCGACAAGGCCGCGCGCTGGGGCCACGGCTCCGCCCGCACCGGCAACGTCGCTTTCGACGACTGGCGCGAAAAGGAGCTTGAGCGCCTGAACGAAGAGCGCCGCAAGCTCGACGAGATGCTGACGCAATTCGACGAGTATGCCCGCGAATTGCGCCGCGCCAAGGACCAGGACGAATTCGACCGGTTCATGGCCAACCGCAACAAGTCGACCGCTCCGACCAAGACCGATCCGAGCACCGGAACGACCCCCACCAAGCGTGGCAAAGGCTCGAACCTGCTCGACGACTGAGGCCTAGCGACAAGCCAAGGTAGGATGACGGCGTCGCGTGAGCGGCGCCGTTTCTTTTTTGTTCTATTCGTTTTCCTCGAATCGCGTATCGTCCTGCCATGACCATCGGGTTCTTCCGCAATCTGACGAAGCCCAAACCCACGCCTGCCGTGGAGAGGGAATACTGTGTCGCCGGCCGCACCCTGCCGCTCAAGATCGTCGAGAGCGCCAGGGCAAAGCGCCTGACGCTGCGCATCGATTCCGGCGGTCAAGGCCTGCGCATCACCGTCCCGCCAGGCCTGCGCCGCGGCGAGGTGGACAGGTTCCTCGACCGCCACCAGGACTGGCTGGAGCAGCGGCTGGCCAAGGTGCCGACACGGCCGCAGGTGCGACCCGGCATCAAGATTCCGGTACGCGGCGTGGCCCACCGCATCGTGCATGAGCCGTCAAAGCGCGGCACCGTCACCATATCGCGCGACGAGCGCGGTCCGCTGCTGATCGTGCATGGCGAGCGCATCCATCTGCCGCGCCGCATCGCCGATTTCTTGAAGCGCGAGGCCAAGAAGGAGATCGAGAAGCTGGTCGTCAGACACACCGAGGCGCTCGGCAAGCGCGCCAAGGCGATCCGCTACAAGGACACCTCCAGCCGCTGGGGCTCTTGCACCTCCGAAGGCAATCTCTCCTTTTCTTGGCGCATCATGATGGCGCCGCAGCCGGTCATCAACTACCTCGTCGCGCACGAAGTGGCGCATCTCAAGGAGATGAACCACGGGCCGAAATTCTGGAAATTGTGCGAAAAACTCTGCCCCGACACCGACCGCTGCAAGGATTGGCTGAAGCGCAATGGCGGAGCGCTGCAGGCGATCGCGTTCGAGTAGGCTGCTAGTCGTCATTCGCCGCGTTGAGCTCCTCTGGCCGCAATCCCTCTTCGCCATGATGAGGCCAGGGCAGAAAATTCCGGTCGAAGGCGTCGCCGCCGAAATAATCCAGCGCCCGATGCGCTTCGGCGCCGTTGAAGGCGGCCTTGTCCATCAGATGCGCGATGACCTCGCGCGCCTGTGCGATCTTCTGCTTCAGTTCGGCAACGGTCTGGTCGGCCATGATCTTTCTCCCGCCTGGCATGCTATCCCTCAATAGGTAGCGCCTTTGGCCTTGCCGGCAAACAGCATGCTTTTTCTCGACTCTTGGCGCTTTTCGTGCCAATTCCCGCGCCATGGCGCTCGACATCAAAATCTGCGGCTTGAAAACCGACCAGGCAATGGCCGCGGCCCTTGCCGGCGGCGCCAGCCATGTCGGGTTCATTTTCTTTCCGAAAAGCCCGCGCTATGTCGAGCCCGTCGAAGCCGGTCGTCTGCGCGAAGCGGCGCGTGGCAAGGCCTTGGCGGTCGCCGTCACCGTGGATGCGAAGGACGCCTTCCTCGATGAAATCGTGGAAAAGATGCAGCCCGACATGCTGCAGCTGCATGGCTCCGAAACCCCCGAGCGAGTGGCCGAACTGAAAGCCCGCCATGGGCTGCCGGTGATGAAGGCGTTGCCGCTCAGCGAGGCCGCCGATCTCGACCGGATCAGGCCGTTCATCGGAGTTGCCGATCGCTTCCTGTTCGACGCCAAGCCGCCGAGGGGCTCCGAGCTGCCGGGCGGCAATGGCGTCACCTTCGACTGGCGCATTCTCGCCGGCCTTGACGCCGGGATCGATTACATGCTTTCCGGTGGGCTCAACGCCGCCAACATCGGCGATGCCCTTCGGCTTGCCAATCCGCCCGCAATAGACATTTCGTCTGGCGTGGAAAGCGCGCCGGGCATCAAGGATCCGGCGCTGATCGAACAGTTTTTCCGGGCCGTCAGGGCCGCGCGGGGCGACCGCGCCGCCTGAACAGTATTTTCGAACCAGGAGATCGGCGATGAACAAGCCGGCGACACCCAATTCCTTCCGCACCGGGCCAGACGAACAGGGCATGTTCGGCATTTTCGGTGGTCGTTTCGTAGCCGAAACGCTGATGCCGCTGATCCTCGACCTGGAGAAAAACTGGAACGAGGTCAAGAACGATCCGGATTTCAGGGCTGAGCTGACCGATCTGTCGACCCACTATGCCGGGCGGCCCTCCAAGCTCTATTTCGCCGAAGGCCTGACCAGACATCTCGGCGGCGCGAAAGTCTATTTCAAGCGCGAGGATTTGAACCACACCGGCTCGCACAAGATCAACAATTGCCTCGGCCAGATCCTGCTGGCCAAGCGCATGGGCAAGAAGCGCATCATCGCCGAGACCGGCGCCGGCCAGCATGGCGTGGCCTCCGCGACCGTCGCCGCCCGCTTCGGCTTTCCCTGCGTCGTCTATATGGGCGCGACCGACGTTGCCCGGCAAAGCCCCAACGTCTTCCGCATGAAGCTGCTGGGCGCCGAAGTGCGGCCGGTGACCGCGGGCCATGGCACTCTGAAGGACGCCATGAACGAAGCCCTTCGTGACTGGGTGACGAATGTCGAGGACACCTATTATCTGATCGGCACCGCCGCCGGTCCGCACCCCTATCCGGAGCTGGTGCGCGACTTCCAGTCGGTGATCGGTACCGAGGCCCGCGCGCAGATCCTCGAACAGGAGGGACGGCTGCCCGACACCATCATCGCCGCCGTCGGCGGCGGTTCCAATGCCATCGGCATGTTTCATCCCTTCCTCGATGACAAAGAGGTTCGCATCATCGGCATCGAAGCGGGCGGACGCGGCCTCGACGGCATCGAGCATTGCGCCTCGATGAACGCCGGTTCCCCCGGCGTGCTGCACGGCAACCGCACCTATCTCCTGCAGAACGCCGACGGCCAGATCATGGACGGCCATTCGATCTCGGCCGGCCTCGATTATCCCGGCGTCGGCCCGGAGCATTCGTGGCTGCGCGATTCGGGCCGTGTCGAATATGTGCCTATCCTCGACGACGAGGCGCTCGAAGCCTTCAAGTTGACGACGCGCGTCGAAGGCATCATCCCGGCGCTGGAATCGGCGCACGCCATCGCTCATGCGGTCAAGATCGTACCCGCCATGGACAAGGACCAGATCGTCATCGTCAACCTGTCCGGCCGTGGCGACAAGGACGTGCACACGGTGGCCTCGATGCTGGGCATGGAGATCTGATCATGGTGACCCGCATCGACCGCCGCATGGCGAAGCTCAAGAACGAAGGCCGCCCGGCGCTCGTCACCTATTTCATGGGTGGCGACCCCGACTATGAAACCTCGCTTTCGATCATGAAGGCGCTGCCCGGTGCAGGCTCCGACGTCATCGAGCTCGGCATGCCGTTTTCCGACCCGATGGCCGACGGCCCGGCGATTCAGGCCGCCGGCCTCAGGGCGCTGAAAGGCGGGCAGACGCTGGTCAAGACGCTGAAGATGGCCTCGGACTTCCGCGCCGGCGACGATGAAACGCCGATCGTGCTGATGGGCTACTACAATCCGATCTACATCTACGGGGTCGACCGTTTCCTGAAGGACGCGATCGCCAGCGGCATCGATGGGCTGATCGTCGTCGACCTGCCGCCGGAGATGGACGAGGAACTCTGCATCCCGGCGCTCAAGGCCGGCATTAACTTTATCCGCCTGGCGACGCCGACCACCGACGACAAGCGCCTGCCCAAGGTGCTGCAGAACACGTCCGGCTTCGTCTACTACGTGTCGATGACCGGTATCACCGGCTCGGCGCTTGCCGACACCGGCAAGGTCGCCACGGCGGTCCAGCGCATCAAGGGTCACACCAATCTGCCGGTCTGCGTCGGCTTCGGTGTCAAGACCGCCGAACAGGCGCGCGTCATCGGCGCCAACGCCGACGGCGTGGTCGTCGGCACGGCGATCGTCAATGCGGTCGCCAATGTGCTGGGGCCGAAGGGCGAAAAGACCGCTGATCCGGCCGAGGCGGTCGCCACGCTGGTCAGCGGCCTTGCGCAAGGCGTGCGCTCGGCCCGCCTTGCTGCCGCCGAATAGTCTTCCTACGTCTTTACCCAACTCTTCGTCAGGACAGGAGCCGAAGCGATGAACTGGATCACCAATTACGTTCGCCCGAAGATCAATTCGATGCTCGGCCGGCGGACCGACATGCCCGAGAATCTCTGGATCAAGGATCCCGAGACCGGCGAGATGGTGTTCCACAAGGACCTGGAATCCAACCAGTTCGTCATCCCGTCTTCCGGCCATCACATGAAGATCTCGGCCAAGGAGCGGCTGAAATTCTTCTTCGACGATGGCAAGTACGAGACCCTGGACAATCCCAAGGTCATGCAGGATCCGCTGAAGTTCCGCGACGAGAAACGCTATGTCGACCGGCTGAAGGACGCCAAGGCCAAGACCGGCCTGGAAGACGCCATCATCAATGCGCTGGGCACCGTCGAGGGCCTGCCCGTGGTGGTGACGGTGCAGGATTTCGCTTTCATGGGCGGTTCGCTCGGCATGGCGGCGGGTGATGCGATCGTGCATGGCTTCGAGGTCGCCTTGCAGCGCAAGCGGCCGCTGATCCTGTTCGCCGCTTCCGGCGGCGCCCGCATGCAGGAAGGTATTTTGTCCCTCATGCAATTGCCGCGCACCACGGTCGGCGTCGACCGGCTGAAGGAAGCCGGCCTTCCCTATATCGTCGTGCTGACCAACCCGACCACCGGCGGCGTCACCGCCTCCTACGCCATGCTGGGCGACGTGCACATCGCCGAGCCGGGCGCGCTGATCGGTTTTGCCGGTCCGCGCGTCATCGAGCAGACCATCCGCGAGAAATTGCCCGACGGCTTCCAGCGCTCCGAATATCTGATGGAGCACGGCATGGTGGATATGGTGGTGTCCAGGCTGGAAATGCGCCAGACGATCGCGCGGCTCCTGAAAATGCTGCTCAAGATGCCGGAGGAGCAAAAGCCGCTGGAACCGGAAATCCTGCCGCCGGCCGTGGTTGCTGCCGAAGCCCGGCCGCAGGCTTGACGCTGGAACGGCCCGACGCGAGACTGGCCTGACGCGACATTGGCCGCCGCGAACAGCGATTGCGCAGCATCCGTGGCGCGCTGTAGCCTTTTGATAGCCGTGGTCATTGCGGGAGCGATTCTGGCTCTCGGGCCATGCGCCGGGATTGTGCCATGACGACGCTTGCCGCCGACCGCGAAATTGAAGCCCTGATGGCGCTTCATCCGAAAGGCTTCGACCTTTCGCTCGACCGCATCACGCGGCTGTTGGAGCGGCTGGGCAATCCGCAGGACCTGCTGCCGCCGGTCATCCACATCGCCGGCACCAACGGCAAGGGTTCCTGCGCCGCCTTCTCGCGGGCACTGCTGGAAGCTTCCGGCCGGCTCGTCCATGTCCACACCTCGCCGCATCTGGTCAACTGGCATGAGCGCTACAGGCTTGCCGCCGAGGGCGGCGGCAGGCTGGTCGACGACGACATCTTCGCCGAGGCCATTGCCCGCGTCGCCAAGGCCAATGCAGGCCAGAAGATCACCGTCTTCGAGATACTCACCGCCGTCACCTTCATCCTGTTTTCGGAACATCCGGCCGATGCCGCCATCATCGAGGTCGGTCTTGGCGGCCGCTTCGACGCCACCAATGTCATCGCGCGGCCGGCCGTGTCGGTGATCATGCCGGTGTCGATGGACCACGAGGCCTATCTCGGCGACCGTGTCGAGCTGATCGCCGCCGAAAAGGCCGGCATCATGAAACGCGGCTGCCCGGTGGTGATCGGCGCGCAGGAAAGCGAGACCGCGCTGCAGGCGCTGATCGACACCGCCGAGCGGCTGGAGTGCCCGACCCTCGTCTATGGCCAGGATTTTCTCGCTTTCGAGGAAAACGGACGCATGGTCTACCAGGACGATGATGGTCTGATGGACCTGCCGTCGCCGCGCCTGCCCGGTCGCCACCAGTTCGCCAATGCGGCCGCCGCGATCGCCGCGGTCAAGGCCGCCGGCTTCGAGATCAGCCACCGCGCCGCCGAGAAGGCGATGACCAACGTCGCCTGGCCCGGCCGCATGCAGAAGCTGGCGCAGGGCCGGTTGGCGGAACTGGGGCCGAAGGGCGCCGACATCTGGCTCGACGGCGGCCACAATCCAGGCGCCGGCGTGGTCGTCGCCGAAGCGCTGGCCGAGCAGGAAGAAAAGAACCCGCGCCCGCTCTTCCTCATCTCGGGCATGATCAACACCAAGGACCAGAGTGGCTATTTCCGCGCCTTCAAGGGCTTGGTCAAGCATGTCTACACGGTGCCAGTGAGCCAGAGCGACGCTGGCGTGCCGAGCGACGAACTGGCCATCCGCGCCACGGAAGCCGGACTGACGGCCGAGCCGGTCAGCTCCGTCGCCAGCGCCCTGATGCTGCTGCGCGACACCTGGGACGGCCCGACGCCGCGCATTCTGATCGGGGGGTCGCTTTACCTGGCCGGCGCGGTTCTCGCCGAGAACGGCACGCCGCCGACCTGAGGTTCTCCTCAGCGCTGCTACTTCAGCTCGATCTCGATAAAAGCGTATTCGACTTCATTGGCGCTGATGACGTCGTGTTCGACGCCCTCCTTGCGGAAATAGGGAGAACCTTTCTTCATATCGGCGAAGGTTTCGCCGTCCTTGGTCACCAGCTTCAGCCTGCCGTCCATCAGCGGCACGACGACATAGTCGTGGCCGTGGCGATGCCAGCCGGTATTGTCGCCCGGCTGGAAGCGGTATTCGGTGACGATGACGCGCTCATTGTCGATGAAGACTGTGGCCTTGGCGGATCCGGTCATTTCTCTCTCCTGCTTCTGCTGCCAACAGAGGACATGGAGTGCCCCGATGTGAGGGCCAGAGCGGCGCACCCGATGACGCCAACAAAAAGCCCGGCGCGATGGCCGGGCTCAATGCTTCGAATTCAGATGGGATCAGGCGAGATTGCCATTGACCCAGTGCGACAGCGCGGTCTTGGGCGCGGCGCCAACCTTGATGTCGGCCACTTCGCCGCCCTTGAAGATCATCAGCGTCGGGATCGAGCGCACGCCAAACTGGGCGGCAAGCTCGGGATTCTCGTCGATGTTCAGCTTGGCGATCTTGACCTTGGCGCCGAGTTCGGTGGCGATGTCCTCAAGCGCCGGTGCGATCATCTTGCAGGGGCCGCACCACTCCGCCCAGAAATCAACCACGACCGGTACCTGGGCGTTGAGCACATCGGCCTGGAAATTGTTCTTGTCGACCTTGACGGTGGTCATGCGGAAATCCTTTCGAGATTTTTCGTCGCACCAAATGTGGTGGTTGTCGCGCCCTTCTTCAAGCAGTTCTTGTGTCACGCTCCCGTGAGTCGGGCAAGGGCGTCGTCCATGGCCCGGGCCGGCAGATCGATCAGCCTTGGCGCTTCCGTAAACAGCAGGGCTGCCTTGACTTCCCGCCCGGGATAGAGCGGCTGCAGCAGGGCGCGATAGAGCGCGAGTTGGAGCAGGTAGGCCGGCGGGACTTCGGCCAGAGAGGCGGGAGCTGGCCGGTTGGTCTTGTAGTCGACGATCGAGACCGTATCCGCTGTCACCGCCAGCCGGTCGATCTTGCCGGAGATGGAACGGATTTTGCCCTTGACCTCGAGGCTGCCCATGATCGCGACTTCGGCACGTGACGATGGCCCGAACAGTTGACCGAGGCCGGGGTCGGCAAGGACGGCCATCACCGATGCCAGGGCCTTTTCACGCTCGGCTGGCGGCCACGCCGCACCCGTTCGCGAGAGGTAACGCCCTGCTGCACTTTGGCGGTCGCTGTCGGCAATGCTGGGCAACATCTGCAGCAGTTTGTGCAGGGCGAGCCCGCGCAGGACGGCAAAACCCGGCTCGGCATCGGCGTCCAGCACCGGCGACGCCTTGTCGACAACCGCTTCCTTGCCTTCCTCGATCAGCGCCGAAGCGCCCGACGGCGACAACGGACGCGGCAGGTCCTCGAAAGGCGGCAAGGGCCGGAACAGGGTCGCCGGCAACTGCCCGAACGCATCGGCCTGCCGCGCCTGCTCGCCCGGGCCAGGCGCAACCGGCGGCAGTTTGGTGACGTGGAAACGGTAGACAGGCTCGCCGCCGGCTGGATGCGGACGCTGTTCGCTTTCGGGCGCGCCGCTCAGCGCGCGGCTGACGATCGAATGCCAGGTGCCGGTGCTCGGCGCTCGCTTGCCATGATAGCCGCAGACGATCAGCCGGTCCTCGGCGCGCGTCATGCCGACATAGAGCAGCCGGCGGTATTCGTCGTCGGCGAGTTCGCGGGCGCGAGCGGCCGCCGTTTTCGAGAAGCCGTTGGCGACGTCGCTGGCCGAACGCCAGAGATAGCCCTTGCCGTCCCAATGCCGGCCCGAGCCGTCGAAAGGCATCAGGCGCGGCAAATGCTGGTCGCTGAACGGAGCGGAACCGCCGTCGACCAGGAACACCACCGGCGCCTCCAGGCCCTTGGCCGCGTGCACGGTCATGACCCGGACCTCGTCGCGGGTCTGGTCCATCTCGCGCTTGATCTCGGGACCGGCGTTTTCCAGCGTCGACAGGAAGGCTTCCAGCCCGGGCAGGCCGGTGCGCTCCTCGGCAAGGCAGAAGCTCAGGAACTCGTCGAGAATATCGCCGGCTTCCGGCCCGAGCCGCGCGATCATCTTGCGGCGCACGCCATCGCGCGCCAGCAGGGCGGCATAGAACTCGAACACCGGCTTGAAGGCGGCCTCGTCAGCCCAGGCGTCGAGTTGCGCGACGATCGCCGCAAGCGCTTCGCTTTCGCCGGCATGCTGGCGCAGCGACGCCCCCAGCGACACGCCTGGCGGCCTTTGCGCGGCAAGCGTGAACAGCCTCTCCTCCGGCAGGTCGAAGATCGGGCTGCGCAGCAGAGCGGCGAGCGACAAGTCGTCCTGCGGCTGGATCAGCAGATGGCCGAGCGCGATCAGGTCCTTGACCGCGATATGTCCCGGCAGGCTCAGCCGGTCGGCGCCGGCAACCGGAATGTCGCGGCGCTTGAGCGCGCGGGTCAACGCATGGACGAAGCTGTCGCGCTTGCGCACCAGCACCAGCACGTCTCCCGGCCGCAGCCGCTTGCCACGGCCCTCGATGATTTCGCCCTTGCCGATCCAGCCTGCAATGGTGGCCGCGGCATTCTCGGCGACGCGCACCGCCGGCGCATGGGCATGGTCGATGGCTTGCGCCCAGTCGTCGGGCTCGTCGACGGCCTCGGCGCCGATCGATGGCCAGACCTCGACATAGCCCGGCGCATCGCTGCGGATCGCCTTGTGGTTCAGCGGATCGGGGTCGTGGCTGATGCCGCGCCGCACGATGGGATCGGCGAAGACGCGATCGACGGCGGCCAGCACATCGTCCGTGGAGCGGAACGACCAGGTCAGCTTGAGGTCGGCGAAGGACGCCTCGGCGTCACGCACCCGCCCGGCGAACAGCAACCGGCTGTTGGCGAAGGAGTCGGGTGCCGCGCCCTGGAAGGAGTAGATCGACTGCTTCTCGTCGCCGACGGCAAAGATCGTGCGGTGGACCCGGTCGCGAGCGCCAAAGCCGGCAAAGAATTCTTCCGCCAGCCGCTTCACCACCTCCCATTGATCCGGGCTGGTGTCCTGCGCCTCGTCGAGCAGGATGTGGTCGATGCCCTGGTCGAGCTTGTACTGAACCCAAGGGCCAGCATCGGGCCGCGCCAAAAGGTTCACGGTGCGGGTGATCAGGTCGTTGAAGTCGAGAAAGCCGCGGCTGCGCTTCAGCACTTCGTAGCGGGCGATCAGCCAGTCGGCGATGGTCAGCGCCGCGCGTGTGCCTTCCAGCATCCGGAACAGCGCCAGCCGATCGACGGTCTCCATGATGGCGCTGGCCGCCGACAGATAGCGCTCAGCCAGGTCCGGCAGCCGGTCGGTCAGCGCCTTCTTGAAGGCCTTTGCCGAATCATAGGGATCGCCATCGGTCTTGAGGAAGGCTCTTGCCAGCAATTGAAGCCGTCGAACGGGATCGCCCTCGGCGAAAGCCTGGCGCGCATAGGGCAGGATGTTGTTCAACACCGATCTGGCGTCGGTGGCTTCGGCTGCCTGGGCAAAGCCGGCAAAGTAGTCCGGCAGGAAGCCGGGCAGCGGCCATACAGATGCCGCTATGTCTTCGGCGGTCTGGCCGGGGCGGAAATGGAATTCATCGAACAGGGGCTGGAAGCCGTCACGCCCGACGGCATCGAGGAAATGGCGCAACCCGTCGCGCTTGCGTACGATCTCGCCGAGCAGGGCGTCGAGCCCGGCCTCGCCGCCGCGTTCCAGTACAGTGGCGAAGGCCTCGGCCAAATTCCTGTCGCCGGCGGCAGAAATCATCTCGCGGCGCGCGGCGGCAAAAAGCGAGGCCTCCATCTGGCTGTCGAGCATTTCGAAATGGGCGGGGATGTTGGCTTCAAGCGGGAACTGGTGCAGCACGGATTCGCAGAAAGCGTGGATCGTCTGGATCTTCAGCCCGCCAGGCGTCTCCAGTGCCTCGGCGAACAGGCGGCGGGCTCTGCGCATGGTCTCGCGATCGGGCCGGCGCCCCTCCAACGCCTCGACTTTGGACGCCAGGTCGGCGTCGCTAAGCGTCGTCCATTCCGACAGCGTCGAAAAAACCCGGTTCGACATGTTGGCGGCCGCGGCGCGCGTATAGGTCAGGCACAGGATCTTCGATGGATCGGTGCCATTGAGCAGCAGCCGGATGACACGCTGGGCAAGAACATGGGTCTTGCCGGAGCCGGCGTTGGCCGACACCCAGGCGGAATTGCCGGGATCGGCGGCGCGGGCCTGGCTCGAAGCCGTATCGGTCGGGATCGGATAGGCTTTCTTCATGCCTCTCCGCCCTCATCCCCGGCGTCTCCGCCGGCGGACCATTCGAGCACGCGGGCGAGATGGTCGTAGTCGCCGTCGGTTTCGCCTTCGCGAAACGGCAGCGCGCGCGATAGATAGCCGGTCGCCGGGTCGGCATAGTGGATCAGCAGTTTTTCCAGCCGCGCCCAGGCCTCTTCGGCGAGATCGGCCGCGGTGCGTGGCTGGCGATTGTGTTCGAGTATGGACTCCTCGAACACCTCGCCATTCGGCTTCAGCCGCACGAATGCCAGTTGCGACGGCTCGCGCGCACCCAGATCCTTGAACGCGCCGCGCCTCAGTAGCGCGCCTTCCAGCGCCAGTTGCGGCGCCAGCAGCGTATGCGCCTGCGCCTTGGAAGGCGAGGAACCGGTCTTGTAGTCCAGAATGTCGGCCATGCCGCCGGCCAGCAGATCGACACGGTCGGCGTAGCCGGACAGCGTCACGCCGGACTGTCCGACCACGGTCTTGCCCGCCCGTTCCTCGGCGTGGCGCCGCATCACCGCGTCGGCGCGCGTGCGCTCCCATTCGATGATGTTGGCGGCGAGCTTTTCGAAACGTGGCCACCACACCGCCTCGACATCGGCCGGAAGCGCCGCCTCGGCAAAACAGGCGCGGCCGGCGGCGATGAGCCCGGCCAGCGCGTCCGGCGCGCGCGGGTCGGCCACCTCGGACGAGAAGAGATGCAGGATGGCGTGAAACAGCGTGCCGCGCTCGGCGGCACCGGGATCGCGGATGAGCGGATCGAGCGGCATCAGCCCGAGGACCCTTCGGGCATAGATGGCGTAGGGATCGCGGCGCAGCGTCTCGATCTCGGTGACCGAGAAATGGCCCGGGCGCACCGGCAATGGCGGCTTCGGCTGCGGCCGTGGCGCGAAATCCCGCTTCGGCCCGGTGTCGAGCGCCCGCGCCCAGGCAAGCAATTCATCGCCGCGCCGGCGCAGCGCTGCCGCATGGTCGTTGCCGATGAAGGTGAGCAGCCGCTGCAGCCATCGCGAAGGCACGGCGGGTGCGTCGCCGGCACGTGCCGAGCGCGCCAGCACCACGTGTCTCGCGCCTATGGCCATCTGGAAATCATGCGCGGCAAGACCGATGCGCCGCTCCGGCGGCTCGAGATCGATGCCGGTCTTCATCAGCCGTGACATGAAGCGGTCGCTCTCCGGCTTGCGCGGCCAGACGCCTTCGTTGAGCCCGCCGATGACCAGCGTGTCGACATGCTGCAGCCGGGCTTCCAGCGCGCCCCAGATGGCGATGTTCCTGTCGGTGCCTTGCGCCGGCTTGACGGTCTCGGGCGCGATCAG
Organism: Mesorhizobium sp. B2-1-8; assembly: GCF_006442545.2. NCBI lineage: Bacteria > Pseudomonadati > Pseudomonadota > Alphaproteobacteria > Hyphomicrobiales > Phyllobacteriaceae > Mesorhizobium > Mesorhizobium sp. B2-1-8. The sequence continues at coordinate 411,518 of NZ_CP083952.1, read as the reverse complement.
CGCCTCCATCACATCGGGCCATTCGATTGCCGCGAACGACAGCGGCGCCGAAGCCGCGACCAGCCCGCGCAGCAGTTCGGCGAGCTTTTCGCCGGCATCGCCGGCGTAGAGTTCGCCAAGACCGCCATCGACGGACCGGCCGAGATTCTCAAGGGCAACGACACTGGCTTCGACCAGCGCGGCAAGGCCGGCTTCCGCCTGGCCGCGAAAGGCCGAAAGCGGCGTTAGCGCTTCAGTCAGGCGTCCGAGAAGGGTCCGCGCGGCTTCGACGGAGCGCACGGTCAGCCGGGCAAGCCAGAAGGGCGGCCGGCTGTCATTGCCGAAGCCGGTGAGGCGAGCCTCGAAAAGATCCGGCAGCGAAGTGATGTCGGGGCGGCCGGTGCCGCCGCGCAGCGCCACCAGCTCGACCAGTTCCGCCGCGTGGCGCACATCGGCGCGTTCCAGGCCAAGGCCAAGCAGGGGATGCTTGAGCAGCGACAACAGGCCGACCGGATCGCCCGGCCGGAACACCGCTTCAAGCGCCAGCCTGAACAGGCTGGCGGCCGGGGTGTTGGAAAGCGGCGTGCCGCCGGAATCGTCGGCAACGACGCCGAAGCGCTTGAGTTCGACGCTGACGCGGCGTGCCAGCGCGCGGTCGCCGGTGACGAGAGCCGCTCTCTGGCCTGGTTCTTCCACTGCCTGCTTGAGCGCGACGGCGATCGCGACGGCCTCGTCGCGCTCGCTTGCCGCTTCGAGCAGCGTCACGTCGGCGAAGGCGCCGGCAATATGGGACGCCGAAAACCCGTTTCGCGTCTCGGCCCACAATTCGGTGGTCTCGGCCGGCCGCAGCGCCTCGCCGACAAGGGCGGCGCGGAGCGCAAGCTTCGGCTCGGCCGCGCCGATCTCCTCGACATCGCCGCGCAGCACGCCGATCTTGCCGATCAGCTTCGCCAGGCCGTATTGCGGATGGCCAAGCACGGCTGGACGCGCGCCGGGTGCGACGAGCGCCTGGAAGGAGGCTTCGTCCAGCATCTGGTCGAGCCCGGGCAGCACGATGGCGCCGCCGGAGAGGCCGGCAATGGTCGCAAGCAGCTCCGCCGTGGCGGGGATGGAGCCGGTGGACCCCGCCGCTATGACCGGCCCGGCAGGCGGATTGCGCCGCAGCCGCGCCGCTTCGGCACGGATCAGGGCGCTGCGATGCGCGGCCGGGTTGGAGCGGTCGCTCTCTTCTAGGAATTTCGGCCAGGCATCGGTGACGATGCCGAGGAATTCGAGCGTCACTTGCCACCATCCGGCAAGGTTCCCGCTCACCAGGCCGGCGAGTTTGGCCCAATCGGTGCCTTCCGTCTCGATCTCGTCCATCAGCCCGGCCAGATCGCGCGCCAGCCAGATCGCGTCGGCGGTGGAGGCCGGGACGACGATCTCCTCGGCGAAGAGGGCCGCGACATGGGCGGGCAACCGGCGTTTCCACGCTCGCACCAGCGGCGTCAGCAGCAACAGCCGTTCGGTGGCGGCGATCGGTGGCGCCAGATCGATTGCCGCGGTTGGCTCGGCATCGAATGCGGCCTCGTCCTCGTCGAATTCGCCGAGCGGGCGGATCACCGGCAGGATCGCCGAACCGCCGCCGCCACGCGCCTTCAGGCTGTCGACGAAGACGCCGCGCAAGGCCCGTGCGGCGCGGCGCGTCGGCACATAGATGGTGACATCGGCCAGCGCGAGCGGGTCGCCATCGAAACGAAACCCGGGGACAAGGCGGCCGTCAAGCAGCGCCTCGGCCAGCGTCGGCAGAAACGGCGCTCCGGAGGGGATGGAGAAAACGCGGCTCGAGCCGCTCATTGCAATCCGATGAGTGCGCCGGCCACCGCGTCTTCGGCGAGCGGAATGGCCTCGGGCGTGCCGACGGTGATCCAGTGGCCATGCATCTGCATGCCGAACAGGCGGCCGGCGGCAATCGCCTTGTCGAAATAGGCGTTGAGCGAATGCGGTTCGGCGGATGCATCCTTGAACAGGCGCGGATGGATGATCGCGGCGCCGGCATAGATCAGGCCCGCGGGATCACCCTTCGAACGCCGCAGGGCGCCATCCGGCGCCACCAGGAAATCGGTGCTGCCACAGTGTCCTGTCGCCTGATGGAGATCCGCCAGCATCAGCAGAATATCCATTTTCGCGGCGTCCCATGCAAGGGCGAGCCGCCCGAGATTGAGCGGGCCGTGGTCGATCCAGAATGTATCGGCGTTGAGGACGTAGAACGGCTCCGGGCCGAGCTCCGGCAGCGCCTTGACGATGCCGCCGGCCGAATCGAGCAGCCGTTCGCTCTCATCGGAAATGACGATGCGCGGCGCGCGGCGCGCGGCGACATGGGCGACGATCTGTTCGGGAAGGTAATGGACATTGACCACCGCCTTGCCGACGCCGGCCGCGGCCAGGCTGTCGAGGCCCCAGTCGAGCAGCGTCTTGCCGGCGATGCGGACCAGCGGCTTGGGGATGGTGTCGGTGATCGGCCGCATGCGCTTGCCGAGGCCGGCGGCAAGAACGATGGCGGTGTCCGGTCTCGTCGTCACAGCGCTCGTTCCTCCAGCAGCCCGTGCGCGCTGTAGAAGTCCCGCAGGTCGGCGAGCGCGGGGTGCGACAGCGCCCGCCTGAGATAGTCGCGGATGCGCGGCAGGTGCCTGAGATAATAGGGCTTGCCGTCACGTTTTTCGAGGCGCACGAAAATGCCCAGAATCTTGGAATTGCGTTGTGCGGCCATGATTGCATAGGCTTCGAGGAAGCCTGCTTCATCGAAGTCGCCCGCTGCATGACGCGCGGCGACATAGGCATCGAGCGTCCGCTTCTCGATCTCGGGTGCCATGGTGACGCGCGCGTCCATGGCAAGCGAGGCGACGTCATAGGCGGCGGGCCCGATCAGCGCGTCCTGGACGTCGACGATGCCGAGCCGGTCGAGGCCGGACCGCTCGCCGCGCCAGATGATGTTGGGCGAGTGGAAGTCGCGCAGCATCAGCGTGTATTCGCTGCCCTTGAGCCGCTCGAGAAGCGCGTTCCATGTCCTGTGGTAGCCGGACCGCAGTTCGTCGCTCGCCGGCTCGCCCGATATCGCCGGCACGTACCAGTCGATCAGTAGGTCCGCCTCGATCAGCATGGCGTCACGATCGAAGGGCGGCACGTCATGGACGACGCCTGGAGCCGCTTCCATCCGGTGCGGCCAGGTCTTGCCGTGCATCATGGCAAGCAGTTCGGCTGCCGCCTCGTAACGTTCGGCAACCGGCTCACCATTGCCGTCGAGGAAGCTTTCCGAGCCCAGGTGCTCGAGCAGCAGGAAACCCTGGTCGAGATCCTGTGCGTCGATCCTGGGCACCGCGACCCCGGCGGCCAGCAGCGCACGGTCGATGGCGACGAAGGCGGACACCGACTGCGCGGTGTGGGCGATCACGGCATAGGGCTTGCCGTCGCGCACGGGAGGGCCGAGCACCAGCCGCGGCGAGTTCATCAGCACGCGCGGCGCCTCGCCGGCAAGCGAGACGATCTCGTACGAACGGGCCGAGGCGTCGCCGATGAAATGCCGGCGCTGCGCTTGCCCCCATCCGGCACTCTCGAGGAAGTCGCGCATGGCCAGCGAGCGCGCGACACGGTCGAAGGTCGCGCCATGCCCCGACAGTCGGGCCAGCCGGCCCTCGCCATCCTGGACGAGTTCGATCAGCACCGTCGTCTTGGGCAGATAGCCGTCAGCCCGTTCCGGCCATTCGACCAGGGCGGCACCTTGCACCAGCGCCTCCTCGAAGCCGAGTTCGTCCAGTTCGGACGCCGAGGACAGGCGGTAGAGATCGAAATGATGGACCGGGATGCGTGTGTCGTAGCTCTGCACCAGCGTGAAGGTCGGGCTCGGCACTTCGAGACCGGCATCGTCGGCCAGCGTCCGGATGAGTGCTCTTGCCAGCGTCGACTTGCCTGCGCCGAGATCGCCCTCGAGCGCCAGCACGTCGCCCACGCGCAGCGCCAGCGCCAGATCCTCGCCCAGCCGCGCTGTCAGGGTCTCGTCGGCGAGCAAACGCTCCAGCACCGGTTCCGTCATCGAACGCGCTACTCGGCCGCTGCGCGGATACCCGGCATGTCGGGAAAGGTGCAGATGACGGTCGTGCCCTTGTCCCTGCCGGTTTCGATGCGAACGGCGCCGCCATGCAGTTCGACAAAGCTCTTGACGATCGACAGGCCGAGGCCAGCGCCGCGCCGGCGGCCGCCATTGGCGCGCGGCTCGAAGCGGCGGAACACCGAATCGAGCACGTCGGGCGGCATGCCAGGGCCATCGTCATGAACCGAGAACTCGACCCCGTCCGCCAGCTGGCGGCAGGCCAGCCGGATGGTGCTGGCCTCCGGCGCGTAATTGGCGGCGTTGCTCAGCAGATTGTAGAGGATCTGGCGGATGCGGGTTTCATCGCCATGAAACGTCTTCGGCGCTGCGGCGGCGTCGACCGCAAGCCGGATCGAATGCTCCTCCAGCCGGTCGGCGACAAGCTCGGCGGCGGCCGCGATGGTGCGATCGACATGCACTTCGGAAATGTCGAGCTGCATGATGCCGGCATCGACCGTCGCCAGGTCGAGTATGTCGTTGACGATGGTCAGCAGCACCGATGAGGACGAGCCGACATGCTCGACATATTCGCGCTGCTTCTGCGTCAACGGTCCGGTCGCCGGCAGCGACAGCAGCTCTGTGAAGCCGATGATGTTGGTCAGCGGCGAACGCAGTTCGTAGGACACATGCTGGACGAATTCGTTCTTGAGCTGATCTGATTTTTCGAGCGCCTCGTTCCTGTCCTTGAGCGCGCGTTCGACGTGGACGCTGTCGGTGACATCGACGAAGGTCATCATCACTTGCCCGTTGGGCAGCGGGATCACGGCGTATCGTAGTACGGTGCCGTTGTTGAGCTCGGTCTGGCCGTGGCGGTCGCGGCGCTCGTCGTCGAAGCCGGTGATGGCGGCGACGAAGCCGGGCCAGGGGCTCTCGACCGCTTGCCGTTCGGAGAGCTCGCGTATGGCCGATACGTGCACGTTGGGCTTGGCGGCTTCCTTGTCCAGTCCCCACAGCGTGGCAAAGGCCGGGTTCGACAGCCGCAGCCGGCCATCGGGGCCGAACACCGCGACGCCTTCGGCGAGATTGTCGAGCGTTTCGCCCTGGACCCGGACCGCGGTGCGGTAGCGGCTTTCGAGATCCATCTTCTCGGTCAGGTTCTCGAACACCCAGGTGACGCCGCCCTTGGGTTGCGGATTGGCGACGACACGGATCGTCTTGCCGTCGGGCAGGTGCCACCAGTGTTCCTGAGATTCGACCGCACGGTAGGCGCCGAGCAGGCCTTCCTTCCAGCGGCGCCATTCCGGCTGTTCGGCGATCTTGCCCTCGCTGCGCAGCCGGTCGAGCAAAAGAGCATTGTCGGGCGCGCTGTGCAGGAAGCCCGGGTCGAGGCCCCAGAGTTTCTGGAAGGCCTGGTTGAAGAAGCGCAGTTTCTCGTCGGTGTCGAAGATGGCGACCGCGGTGTTGAGCTGGTCGAGCGTATCGGCGTGGCTGCGCACGGTCCGCTCATATTCGCCACGGATGGCCTCGATGGCGCTGGTGTCGCAGGCAAGGCCGGCCGAACCGTCGGCGCCGGCAAAGTCGGTCACCGCGAACACGCGGCGGTCGCCTTCGATTACCGTCGAAAGCGATTGCTCGAACACCGGATGCGTTTTGTGTTGCGTGGCGATGGCGTCGCGCGCCTGGCCGCCGAGGAACTCCTTGGCGTCCCGCACGGCAGCTTCCGCGCTCTCGGCTTCGACCGCATCGGCATAGGCCCGGTTGACCCATTTGAGGCGGCCATGCTCGTCACGCAGCCACGCCGGCATCTTCAGCGCCTCGATCAGGCCGATCATCGTCTCATGGTCGGCGGCCAGCCGCTGGTTGTCGATTTTCAGTCGCGCCTGGCTGCGCTGCGTTTCGGAAAGCGAAACAAACCGCACCAGGATATGCGCGGCACTCTTGCGGCCATGCACTTCGAGCGGGGCACCAGCCTGGGATTCGATGACGAGGTCGAAGGGCTTGGCCTTTTCGCGCAACCCGGCGACGGCATGTTCGAGTGCTGCCGCCGAACGCGGCATCAGCCAGCGGCCGAAGGCCAGGAATGCCGCCCGCTCCTCGGGTGCGCCGCTTTCGACCGGCAATGTGCCGATCAGTTCGGGCTTCTTGTTTTCCGAGGCCCAGATGACCACACGCTGGTCGCGCAGATTGAGCAGCGCCTCCGAGCGGCGCAGCGCCGCGTTGACGTCGGCAATACGGCTTCTCAGGTCGACATTCTCCGCCGACGTGCGTGCCCGTTCGCGAATGAGAAAGATGGCCGACAGGAATGCCGCTCCCATCACCCCGGCAAAGACGGCAAGCTGCATGACCTCGATCGTGCTGACCGAAAGGCTGGCTGCGGCCGCATCGGCGCCTTGGGCGCGTGCGGCGCCGCCAAGCAACGGACCGGCAAGCGTGGAGCCGGCAAGCAGCAGCCCCGCGCGGCCACGCCACGAACGGCGCCCGCGCCATGCCGCGGAGCCTCTGGTCACCGAATCGTCGTGGCCGCCGGAAACGGCCTGTCCCGCGTGAAGCGGGTTTTCCCCCGGCATGTCTTGGTCCTCTTCGCCGCCTGAATGCAAGACCGCCCTGACGCGTGCGCCGGTCCTCGCCCCTGGACCCGCGAATCACAACAATAGCGCCTGCTGGAATCGGCGTGAAGAATCATTCGACGCAAAAATAATGCCGGGCGAAAAGTCAATCGCCCGGCATCAATATCTTGTAGTAATTTCGGCTTTGGTTAATAGCGGTAGTGTTCCGGCTTGAACGGGCCCTGCGGCGTGACGCCGATATAGGCGGCCTGCTCGCCCGATAGCTCGGTCAGGCGGGCGCCGAGCTTGTCGAGATGCAGGCGCGCCACCTTCTCGTCGAGATGCTTGGGCAGCACATAGACCTGGTTCTGGTACTGCTCACCCTTGGTGAACAGCTCGATCTGCGCCAGCACCTGGTTGGTGAAGGACGCCGACATGACGAAGCTCGGATGGCCGGTGGCGTTGCCGAGATTGAGCAGGCGGCCCTCCGACAGGAGGATCATCCGCTTGCCGTCGGGGAAGGTGATCATGTCAACCTGCGGCTTAACATTGGTCCACTTCAGATTGCGCAGCGATGCGACCTGGATCTCGTTGTCGAAATGGCCGATGTTGCCGACGATCACCATGTCCTTCATCGAGCGCATATGGTCGAGGGTGACGACATCCTTGTTGCCGGTGGTGGTGATGACGATGTCGGCGGTCGGTGCCGCATCTTCCAGCGTGACCACTTCAAAGCCGTCCATCGCCGCCTGCAGCGCGCAGATCGGATCGACCTCGGTGACCTTGACGCGGGCGCCCGCGCCCTTGAGCGAGGCCGACGAGCCCTTGCCGACGTCGCCATAGCCGCAGACGACCGCGACCTTGCCGGCCATCATCGTGTCGGTGCCGCGGCGGATGCCGTCGACCAGCGATTCCTTGCAGCCATATTTGTTGTCGAACTTCGACTTGGTGACCGAGTCGTTGACGTTGATGGCCGGGAAGGGCAGCAGGCCCTTCTTCTGCAACTGGTAGAGCCGGTTGACGCCGGTCGTCGTCTCTTCGGTGACGCCGCGGATCGCCGCCTTCTGCTTGGTGAAGAAGCCCGGCGAAGCCTTCAGGCGCTTTTTCACCTGGGCATAGAAGTATTCCTCTTCCTCGCTCTGCGGATTGGACAGCACGTCCTCGCCGGCCTCGGCACGGGCGCCGATCAGGATGTACATGGTGGCGTCGCCGCCATCATCGAGGATCATGTTGGAGAGGCCGCCGTCGGCCCACTGGAAGATCCTGTCGGTGTAGTCCCAGTACTGCTCGAGGCTCTCGCCCTTGACGGCGAAGACCGGAATGCCGGCCTCGGCGATGGCCGCGGCGGCGTGGTCCTGGGTCGAGAAGATGTTGCAGGACGCCCAGCGGATGTCGGCGCCGAGCACCTTCAGCGTCTCGATCAGCACCGCTGTCTGGATGGTCATGTGCAGTGAACCGGTGATGCGCGCGCCCTTGAGCGGCTGCTTGGCGCCGAATTCCTCGCGGCAGGCCATCAGGCCCGGCATTTCGGTTTCGGCGATATCGAGTTCCTTGCGGCCCCAGCCGGCAAGCGAGATGTCGGCGACCACATAGTCCTTGCTACCCGTCATGGCAGTGCTCCGATGCGAATTGTTATGCGAATTTTTAGCGGATGCGCCCGTGCCGGAAGACATTTCCAAGGGCGCGAATTGCCGGCCTGACTAGCAGATCAGGCTTCACACGACAATGGGATATAAAGAAATCTTTATTCGTGCATGTCTCGGAGAGCTGACTCGGGGTCAGCACTCTTCGCCGAAACGGGAGGCGACAAGCTGCTCCAGCGCATCCATGACCTCGAGCGCCTCCGGGCCGCTGGCGGTGACGCGGATCGAGTATCCCGGGCTGGCGGCCAGCATCATCAGGCCCATGATCGAGGTGCCGCCGACCCTGACGCCGTCCTTCTCGACATGGACTGAAGCGTTGAAGCCGCTGGCAAGCTGGACGAACTTCGCCGAAGCGCGCGCATGCAGCCCGCGCTGGTTGACGATCGGAAACTCCCGGACGATCTGGTCTTTTTCCGGGGATATCGCGTTCATTTACTGCTCAAAAGCTGGCTGGCGACGTTGATGTATTTGCGGCCCGCGGCCTGCGCTTCATCGAGCGCCGCCGCCATGTTGTCGCCCTTGCGGATCGACGACAGCTTGATCAGCATCGGCAGGTTCATGCCGGCGATCACTTCGGTTCGGCCGGACTCCATCACCGAGATTGCAAGGTTGGATGGCGTGCCGCCGAACATGTCGGTCAACACGATCACACCTGCTCCCGTATCGACACGGGCGACCGCGTCGACGATGTCGCGGCGACGCTGCTCCATATCGTCGTCGGCACCGATCGCCACGGTTTCGAAATTGTCTTGTGGCCCGACGACATGTTCGACGGCATGTCTGAACTCGGTGGCCAGTTGACCGTGCGTTACAAGCACGAGTCCGATCATTCTTTGGTGGCTCCCGTCATCGCCGCTTCACAGGCGCATTTTATGTTCGCCAGCCATTCCAGGCGGCGGGAGCGCTATCTTGTCGACGCGCGGCCCGTTGACAAGCCCAAAATTGCGCCGGCCCATGCCATTTTGACGCATTGCAGCAAAAAACCCAGGGCGGATCATAGAAAAGGCGCGATCGATAGCCGCGCCATCACGGCGGGCAAGGCAACCGCGACATTGCGCTCGCCCAGATCGATGCACGCCACCGTGCAGCCGGCGAGGTCGTCGCGGACGTCCTCCTGGAAGCGTGCGATTTCGGCGGCCGGCAACAGCCGCACATGCAGGTCGACGACGCAGGCCGGCTCGAACGGCAGAGGCCGTGGCCCAAGTCCCGGTACTTCGGCCAGGCCCTCGATGGTGGCGGGCGCACGGCACACCAGCCGCCCCGCATGGGCTTCGACGAAGAGCTGATCGTCGCCGACGAGCCGCGAGAACAATCCGCGCCGCATGCAATGGCCGATCAGCGTCAGCGCCAGCGTCGTCTTGCCCGACCCGGACGACCCGGTGATGAAGATGCCGCGCTCGCCGATCAGCAGTGCCGTGGCGTGAACGTTCTCAGGCCGCACGTCGCAATCCATAACGATCGGCGATCATCCCTCGGCCGGCAGCGTCACGACGAAGCGCGCACCCTTGATCTCGCCGGGCTTGGTGCCGGGGATGTTTTCGGCGGTCAGCGTGCCGCCATGGGCCTCGACGATCTGCCTGGAGATCGACAGGCCAAGCCCCGAATTCTGGCCGAACGCCTCGCCGGCGGGCCGATCGGTATAGAAGCGTTCGAAGATGCGGTCGATGTTGTCGGCGCGGATGCCGGGGCCATTGTCGTCGATGGTCAGGATGTTGAACTTGCCGGCGCGCCCCAGCGACAGGCTGATGTGGCCATGGTCCTCGGGCACGAACGAGCGGGCGTTCTCGATCAGGTTGGTGATGACCTGGCCGATGCGCAGATCATGGCCGACGACGACATAGCCCTTGGCGCCCTGCGGCAGCTTGGCAATCTTGAGCTCGATCTCGACCGCCTTCTTGTTGCGCGTCGTTTCACGCGAAACAGCGACGAGGTCGGTGACGAATTTCTTCAGGTCGACGGTGCCGGCATCTTCGCGCGCCAGTTCCGCGTCGAGGCGGGAGGCGTCGGAAATGTCGGTGATGAGACGGTCCAGCCGTTTGACGTCATGCTGGATGATCTCCATCAGACGTGCGCGTGAGGTGTCGTTCTTCGCGAGCGGCAATGTTTCGACGGCACTGCGCAGCGACGTCAGCGGGTTCTTCAGCTCATGCGACACATCGGCGGCGAAACTCTCGATCGCCTCGATGCGCGCATAGAGCGCGTTGGTCATGTCGCGCACGGCGACCGACAGATTGCCGATCTCGTCCTGGCGGTCGGAAAAGTCGGGGATTTCCTCGCGGCTCTTGACGCCGCGCCTGACCCGTACGGCAGCGGCGGACAGCCGGCGCAGCGGGTTGGCGATGGTGGAGGCCAGGAGCATGGACAGGATGGCGGTGACGAGCGCCGCGATGCCGAAGACGCGCAGGATCGCCTTGCGTTCGGCGGCGACGATCTTGTCGATGTCGCCGCCTTCGGTCGACAGCATCAGCACACCGAGAACGGCGCGAAAACGCTGGATCGGCACCGCCACTGAGACGATCTGCTCGCCCTGCTCGGAGACGCGCACGATGGTCGACGGGCTGCCGGTAAGCGCCTTGACCACTTCGGGGAAGGCGGCGCCGTTGCCGCCAGGCTGCTCATGATAGACCGGCAGGTCAGTGTTGCGGAAGAAGTCGAAGATGAACTTCTGGATGCGCTCGACGAGGTCGGGCTCTTCCTCTTCCACCGGCGGCAGGTCGTAGCGCAGGATCTGACCGCGCGAATAGAGATGGCGCGAATCCAATAGCAGGTTGGCATCGCGGTCGTAGATGCGGGCACGGGTGCGGGTCGGTGAGATCAGCCGCCGCAACACCGGCGCCACGCGCTCTGGGTTGATCGGAAAATCCAGATTGTCGAGCTGGTCAGAGCCAGGTCCCAGGCTTTCGCCGGCCTGCAGCTCGAGCAGCTTTTCCGGGTCGATGCTGATCGAATCCGTCTCGACCGTCGCCGACGCCGCGATGGCGCCGGCGATGATCTCGCCTTGCGTCATCAGACTTTCCACGCGCGCGTCGATCAGCCCGTCGCGGAAGGTGTTGAGGTAGAGGATGCCGGTGACCAGGACAGCCAGGCCGGCAAGGTTGAGGAAGAGGATACGCCGCGTCAGGCTGGAAAAGATGTGGTGGCCGAGGAACCGGCGCATCGGCACCGTGATTTTCGACACGAAGGAAGGCATGATGCGCGACGGCCGCCTGGCGGCGCCCGTCGACCTGCTTCGCTGTGCTTCCACTGCCATCGAATAGCAGCTCCCGCTAGTCCTTGGTTTGATACATGTCGCAGTCCCGAGCCCGGGACCGCTTTTGGTCGACATGCATCAAATTATGCTTCGCGGAACCGGTATCCGACTCCGTAAAGGGTTTCGATCATCTCGAAGTCGTCGTCGACGGCCTTGAACTTCTTGCGCAGCCGCTTGATGTGGCTGTCGATCGTGCGGTCATCGACATAGACCTGCTCATCATAAGCCGAATCCATCAGCGCATCACGGCTTTTTACCACACCGGGGCGTTGCGCCAGCGAATGCAGGATCAGGAACTCGGTGACGGTGAGCGTCACCGGCTCGCCTTTCCAAGTGCAGGTATGGCGTTCCTGGTCCATCACGAGTTGGCCGCGCTCGAGCGAGCGGGCCTGCTGGCTGGGCGCTTTTGCCGCGGCCTCGCGGGCGCTGGCCCGGCGCAAAACCGCGCGCACCCGCTCGACCAGCAGGCGCTGCGAGAACGGTTTGCGGATGAAGTCGTCGGCGCCCATCTTGAGGCCGAACAATTCATCGATCTCGTCGTCCTTGGAGGTCAGGAAGATCACCGGCAGGTCGGATTTCTGGCGCATCCGGCGCAGAAGTTCCATGCCGTCCATGCGCGGCATCTTGATGTCGAGGATGGCGAGGTTCGGCGGCCGGGCCGCCAGGCCTTCCAGCGCGGACGCACCATCCGTATAGGTCTCGACACGATACCCCTCGGATTCGAGGGCGATCGACACCGATGTCAGAATGTTGCGGTCGTCATCGACAAGCGCGATTGTTGCCATTTCAAGCGGCTCCCTCATGAGCTGTCCCTTCTGTCGTAAGAGAAGGGGCTTTTGCAGGACAAATTAGGTACAAAATGTGGCATAGGCCTTTTCCGCTGTCACGAGCGGCGTGCCGGCGGCCACAATCCTACCTCGACACGGATTGGACGAACGATAACCGCCAATCCTTTGGGCAACCACGAAACTTTTTGCATATATAAACGATTTAAACAACTTTCAAATTTTTTAAATCGATTAAAGATTTGATATCGTTTGGCTTTTCTGGTTCTGACCATCTTGGCCTGCTTGGCAGGTGTGCCGGAAATATGCCGGCGAAGATGCGGCAAGCTTGAGAAGGGCCACAAATGTCGGAAGTCGGCAAACGCAATCCTGCCTGCGCGATCGATCGTGTCGGTCTGAAAACCTCCGGCGTGGTGCGCTATAATTTCGGTGCGGCTGCCCTCTACGAGGAAGCGATCCGGCGCGGTGAAGCCCGGCTGACCGCGCATGGCGCGCTTGTCGCCGAGACCGGACAGCACACCGGTCGCTCGCCCAAGGACAAGTTCGTCGTTCGCGACGGTGCCACCGAACCGCAAGTCTGGTGGGATAACAACAAGGCGATCTCGCCGACCCAATTCGACACTCTGCTCGCCGATTTCCAGGCCCACGCCGCGGACAGGGATCTCTATGTGCAAGATCTGGTCGGCGGCGCCGACGCGGAGCTCAAGCTGCCCACCAGGGTGATCACCGAATTTGCCTGGCACTCGCTGTTCATCCGCAACCTGCTCATCCGTCCCGACGCGGCCGAACTCGAACAGTTCGTGCCCGGGATGACCATCATCGACCTGCCGTCCTTCCGTGCCGATCCCGCCCGCCATGGCAGCCGCACCGAGACGGTGATCGCCGTCGACCTGACACGCAAGATCGTGCTGATCGGCGGCACCTCCTATGCCGGCGAGATGAAGAAGTCGGTGTTCACCATGCTCAACTACCTCCTGCCGGAGAAGGGCGTGATGCCGATGCACTGCTCGGCCAATGAGGGACCGGCCGGCGATGCCGCCATCTTCTTCGGCCTGTCGGGCACCGGCAAGACCACGCTGTCGGCCGATCCGTCGCGCACCTTGATCGGCGACGACGAGCATGGCTGGGGTCCGCACGGCATCTTCAATTTCGAAGGCGGCTGCTACGCCAAGACCATCAAGCTGTCGGCGGAAGCCGAGCCGGAGATCTTCGCCACCACGCAGCGCTTCGGCACCGTGTTGGAAAACGTCGTGCTCGACGCCTATGCCGTGCCGGATTTCAATGACGGTCGGCTCACCGAAAACACACGCTGCGCCTATCCGCTCGACTTCATCCCCAATGCCTCGAAGACCGGGCGCGCCAGTCACCCGAAAAACATCATCATGCTGACCGCCGACGCTTTCGGCGTGATGCCGCCGATCGCGCGGCTGACGCCGGCGCAGGCGATGTATCATTTCCTCTCCGGCTACACGGCCAAGGTGGCCGGAACCGAAAAGGGCGTGACCGAGCCCGAGGCGACCTTCTCGACCTGCTTCGGCGCACCGTTCATGCCGCGCCATCCGTCGGAATACGGCAATCTTCTGCGCGAGCTGATCGCCCGCCACGGCGCCGATTGCTGGCTGGTCAACACCGGCTGGACCGGCGGCGCCCATGGCACCGGCAGGCGCATGCCGATCAAGGCGACGCGCGCCTTGCTCGCCGCCGCCCTCGACGGTTCGCTGAAGACGGCCAGGTTCCGCACCGACGCCAATTTCGGCTTCGAGGTGCCGGAGGCCGTGCCTGGCGTCGACAGCGCCATTCTCGATCCGCGCTCCACCTGGATCGACAAGGCTGCCTATGACCTGCAGGCGGCAAGGCTGGTAGGCATGTTCGCCGTCAATTTCGAGAAATTCGAACCGCATGTCGATGCAACCGTCATGGGCGCGGCGCCCCACATGCAGGTAGCGGCGGAGTAATCGCCAGGGCATCGTTGTCACTCAGCACCATTGAAGGCCCGGTTTCGATCGGGCCTTTTCTTTTTCGGTCCGCCGCGCCATGACTGCGGCATGCCGATCGACGACGACATCATCATATCGGGCGAAGCCGTGATCCGCCCGGGCGACCTGCACGAGGATTTCATCCGCTCGTCCGGTCCCGGCGGCCAGAACGTCAACAAGGTGGCGACGGCGGTGCAGCTTCGCTTCGACGCGCAAAACGCGGAGGGTCTGTCGGAGCGCGTGCGCGAGCGGACCATAAAACTTGCCGGCCAGCGCGCCACCAAGGACGGTGTCATCGTCATCGAGGCCGGACGCTTCCGCACGCAGGAACAGAACCGCGCCGATGCGCGGGCGAGGCTCGCGGCACTGGTGGCCAAGGCTGCCGAACCACCGCCGCCGCCGCGCAAGAAGACACGGCCGTCGAAAGGCGCGGTCGAGCGGCGGCTGAAGAGCAAGGCGGGACGCGGCACGATCAAGAAGCTGCGCGGCCGGGTGGAAAACGATTAGCACCACCATCACGTGTACGAAACGGCTTCGCATTCTTTGTCCGTCACTGTCTTTGGCCAATTGGGAAACGCGAATTCACCGCCCATTCCCGCTTCGGCAATTTCAATGAGATCGACGACGGATTTCGGGTCGCCCCATGCCTGTGATGGTGGCATCCTGCGGCTCCGAATATCCGCGAGGTGAGCCAATTCCATGCTCGTTCTGCCCAAGGGCGTCCGCCACATGCCGGGCCATCTGTCCCGCGCCGTCCAGGAGACGCTGGTCGAGGAGGTGAGGAGCATCGTCCAGCAAGCGCCGCTGTTCGTGCCGGCCATGCCGCGGACCGGCAAGGAGATGAGCGTGCGCATGACCAATTGCGGTCCGCTCGGCTGGGTCACCGACAAGGAACGCGGCTATCGCTACCAGCCGACGCATCCACTGACCGGAGAGCCGTGGCCGCCCATCCCAGACAGCCTGCTCGATCTGTGGCGGCAGGTATCGGGCTATCCGAATCCACCGCAGGCCTGCCTGATCAATTTCTACACGGCCGACGCGAAGATGGGCCTGCATCAGGATCGCGACGAGGCCGAGTTCTCGGCACCGGTCGTCTCGGTCTCGCTGGGCGACGACTGCCTGTTCAGGGTTGGCCAGACAACGCGCGATGGCGCCACCAAATCGTTCAGGCTGAAGAGCGGCGATGTCGTCGTGCTTGGCGGCGAGGGCCGTCTTGCCTTCCATGGCGTCGACCGCATCTACCCTTCGACCTCGACGCTGCTCAAGAACGGTGGCAGGATCAATCTGACGCTGCGGCGGGTGACGAAGCCTGAGTGAGCGAGCTATGGGCATCCGAGCGTCGCGCATAGACTTCAATATAGTCCCCACTCGCGATTTCCTCATAATCCTCCATCAAGATTTGGAAATCCGCATTCTGGCGCATCCACACGATCCAAATTGGCGGAAAGTTCGCCGTCAGCGGCCACGCTGATTTTTTCTTGTTTAGCCGATCCATCAGGATGATATCGGGCCTGTTGTCCCGGATCAGGGAATTGACGTAGCGAGTATAACTATCAAGGTCCTGCCGCGCGATGCGCTCGTCCTCGCCTTGATACTCACCCCGCATCAGTCCCCAAAGCGCATAGGTGCCAACCCAATCATGAGCATAGGCCGACAGCCAGCGACCGTTGGTCATCCTTGTCAGCGGATTGCCGACTGACAGGTCGGAACTGACCTGGACGACCGAAGGCGAGGCATAACGGCTCTTGATGGCATCGACCAGGCTTTTCTCAGGCAACTGGTAAGACTGGTGGTGCATCACCGAAAGTGCAACGATCACAGCCAGCGCGGCTGCGGCGTGGAGCCTGACGCTGGCTACCTCGGAAGCAGCCTCTGTATTTGTAAGACCAAGCGCCATTCTCCATCGCGATGCCACTGCCAGCAGCATCGCGACCAGCAACGTAGCCTGATAAGGATACTGGTGATTGGGCCAGTATTTTCCCAGGTAAAGCATGGAGACGAAGAAGCCAGCGGCACTCGCCACCGCCAGCGCAACGTCGTCTCGCCAGACTGATCTACGCATCTGGAAGACCGCGAAAACGACAAAGACCGTAAAAGTCGGCAATGCGGCGAAAATGTTTACGTTGGCTCGCAGGCTGACATAGTAGCGTAGCAGCAATTGTAGGAAGGCGCCAAGAAATTCGGGAAACCATATATACACGCTGACGAGATAGGCAGCGCAAACTGTGAAGATGACGACGTTTTCGGCAGTCAAGCACGCCATTGCCGAGCGTTTGCGCCAAGCGATAAAGAGATAGGGCAGTACGATGCCAGCTGCCCAATGTGGTTTGACCAGAACCAGCACACTTCCCGCTAGGCCGACCGCCACGGCAAGGCTAAGAGGAACCGATGCAGCCGCACCGGGTTCAATCCGCCACATCATCAGGAACAGCATCGGCATGAACAACATCGTGCCAATGTGCTCGCGCTGGCCGAAAACATTACCAGGCATGATGAGAAGCAAAACCGCTAGCGCGGGATATATCCATTGCGTCTTCACATCGACGAAAATTCGGCTTCGCTCGATGACGACCGCCGACAGCGCAATTGAAACGAAAAAAACCATATAAATAAAGAATTCAATCGCCGATTCCGGCGAAATGCCGAGCCTTTGAGACAGCCATACCGGCCCAATATAGAGGGCGACGGAAAAAGGTGGATTGGTTTCTAGAATATCGACATAGAGCTTCTGGCCATCAAGAACCTTTTCGCAGATAAGAATGAGCCAGCTAACATCGGTATTGTCGCCGGCTGCCCATGGCATAAAAAGCGAGAACACCACCACGGTCGCAACAAGCCAGACCGCTGACAAGCTTCCGATCGAAGACGCAAAGCCAGTCGCGGTATTGATGTTTCTTACATTTGCCACGCTCGGGACCGCTCCAACAAACATCACTTTTACGCAGAACGACGAAATCCTGGGAGCACAGCTACGCCTGCCTCTGTAATTGAGGAACCCGAGCCGATGTGGTCGAAAGCAGAAGCCGATCGTGCGGTCGCGCCCAGCGTATCAAGCAGCATCGAGATAGGTGCCACCGGTGCCGGGTCACTCGCCCCACGGCAGTGCTCACATCGATCACCCGCTGCCCCCGAAATCGCTGGAACTGACCCTGAAAGCTAGCGGGGATTACCTAAAGGGCTGTTAATCGCGCATCGTGGCGCCTTCCCGCTATCAGCCAATGAGCAAGAATTCCGCCGAGACAAGCTGGAAAGGCAATGCGCCATAGGCGGCGACCGTCGCCTGATCGTCCCATTGGCGGAACTGCCGCGACGGCCGAAATATTTGCCATTGGCAAGGTTGAGCACCACGGCCTCGCCATCGAAGGATTCGAAAACGATATCCCGGCAAGGCAAGCTGTGCCGGCAAGGTGCCGACCATTTCTGCGATCAGTTCGGTATCAAGCCTCGATTTCCAGCGCCGACAATGGCTTGGAACAACAGGCCAGGATGAAGCCATCGTCGACCTCATGATCGAGGATGCCGCCATTGTGGCTCATCTCGACGCTGCCGGAGACTTTCTTCACCTTGCAGGTTCCGCACAGGCCGAATTCGCAGGCCGCCGGTATCCGCACGCCCGAGGCACGCGCCGTCTGCAGCACGGTCTGGCCGGCGACGCATTCGGCGTCGACATCCGAAAGCGCGAATCGGATCGGCGTCGCGGCTTCGACGGGGATAGCCACACCGTCCTGCGCCGGCGCCGCGAACGGCGCCGGGATTTCCTCCACGGTCGGTGCGGCAAAGCTCTCCTGATGGTACTTTGTCATGTCGAAGCCGGCGGCTTCCAGCATGCCGCGCACGGCGCGCATGAAGGGATCTGGGCCGCAGCAGAAGATTTCGCGTTCGCGGAAATCGGGTGCCAGGAGCGGCAGCCGGATGGCGTCGATGCGGCCCATATGGCCGTACCAGCCCTCGCGGCTCGACCGCTCCTCGATCATGAAGCCGAGCGACAGGCCCGGCATATGGCCACCGAGCAGCTCGAGCTCCTTGCGAAAGATGATCTCTTCCGGGCGCCGCGCGCAGTTGACGAAGCCGACATCGGTCCATGGCGCGCAGTCGTTCAGCCAGCGCAGCATCGACATCATCGGCGTCACGCCGGAACCGGCCGAGACGAACAGATACTTCGCCGCCGGATGGCTGTGCAGTGAAAAGTCGCCGCCTGGTCCATAGGCCTTGACGTGCGAGCCCGGCGCCAGGTGATCGAACATCCAGCGTGTGCCGACGCTGCCCGCTTGCGCCTTCACCGTCACCGCGATCGAGAACGGCCGCGACGGCGAGGACGACAGCGTGTAGGTGCGCATCAGCGGGCCGTCCGGCGTCGGCAGTTCCAGCGTCACGAACTGGCCTGGCTTGTAGCGGAACCAGGTCTGGTTGTCGGACCGGAAGGTGAAGGTCTTCACGTCCGGCGCCTCGTCGCTGACGCCGGTCACTTCCAGCACCTGCAGCCTGTCGTTCCAGGGCGCCATCTGGTCGAGATGACGATAAAGGCCAAGGTCGGTCATCGCATTCATCCCTCAGCCTCTCATGCGACGCTGCGCAGCGCAGGCCGGCCACCTTCGGCAAGGCGCGGTCCGATGAAGCGGGCATACCAGTCGACGAACTGGATCACACCGCCCTCATGCAGCTCGGAATAGGGGCCGGGCTCGTAAGCGGGCGATAGGATACCGAAGGCGTTCTCTTCGACGATGCGGCGATCCTGGTCGTTGGTTTCGGTCCAGACATGGGTGAGTTCGGCGAGATCGTAGTCGACGCCCTCGACCGCATCCTTGTGTACCAGCCATTTGGTCGTCACCGCCGTCTCCGTGGCGCTGACCGGCAGCACGCGGAAGGTGACGGCATGGTCGATGAGGATATGATTCCAGGTTGTCGGGTAGTGATAGTGCATCAGCGTGCCGATCCGGTCGGCCGAAACGCTGTCGGACAGGTTCTTCTTCACCGCCCGCTTGCCGGTCATCGTGTAGCTCTGGGCATCGCGCAGCAGCGGCGCGCGGGTGGCGCGGTATTGCCCGGCCGGGTCGATGCGGAATTTGCTGGGTAGGCCAGCAGCCTCGCATTTCGCCCAGTGCGCCAGCATCTCCGGATCGCTGTCGGCCCCTTGCACGCCGGTCACGGTCGGTGCTTCCGGGAAGGTCTTGCACAGCTCCGGATGATTGCCCGCACAATGATAGCATTCGCGGTTGTTTTCCCAGACCAGCTTCCAGTTGCCCTTCTCGATGATCGTGCTCTCGAAGGCGATCTTGGCCTCGCTGAGCCGGTGCGGCTTCAGATAGGGCTCGATCATCGCCCGCATCGGCGCGAAGTCGGCGGGCTCCTTGGCCAGGCAGATGAAGACATAGCCGGCGACGCTTTCGCAGGCGACCGGCTTCAGCCCGAACTGGCTCTTGTCGAACCCATCGGCCATCTGGCGGGCGAACAGCAGCCGGCCGTCGAGCTCGTAGGTCCACTGGTGATAGGGACAGACCAGTTTGGCGGCCATGCCCTTGTCGGTGTTGCAGACGCGGCTGCCGCGATGGCGGCAGGAATTATGGAAGGCGTTGATCTTGCCCTGCTGATCGCGCACCAGCACGACCGGATAATCGCCGATCTGCACGGTGATGAAGCTGCCCGGCTTGGGCAACTCGCAATCATGGCCGATGAACAGCCAGTCGCGATACCAGATCAGCTCCATGTCCAGCTTGAAGTAGTCCGGGTCGGTGTAAAAGGGCTGTTCCAGCGAAAAGCCTTGTTTGCGGCTGTTCAAGAGCCTCAGCATGTCGTTGCGCGCGTCCATGTCCTGTCCTCAGTTTCAAGGACTGAACTGGTGGTGATTGAGGAAGGACTGGACGCAGATCGGCAAAAAGCCGGACAAACACCATCCGCCTCTTGACCGCCCACCGCGATCAGTCGAGTTCTGGCCATCTCGGGCTGGTTTCCGGGCTCTGGAGTTGTCCTTGCGGACCATCGCGACACCTTCCCAGGCCTTCGCCCAGTGGTCTCCCGTTGCGACTTGAACTCCACCACCGTTGCGGGGGCAGCGCCGGAATCTGACCGGCTTCCCAATTCTCCGCTCCGTCGTCACGCAGCGGCACCTGAGATGCCTGATCTAATCACGGCAGGCTTTGCGACATCGGCACGAAAGCGACATCGCATCCATGCGGCGCGACACGCACGCTGGATCGCCGTGACAGGGTCGTAGCCGTTGGAATCGACCTCCGTCGCCAGACGCGCCGGCACCGTTTTCGACCCCTTTGCCGCGGGCGAGAAGGTTAACGGTTTCAAAAAGTGACTATTAGCAGAGTCTAAAATCGAACCGAACGGTTCGTTTCTGTTGACGGTGCGTGCAAGAGGGTGTGAACGCCGAGCCTCCGACACAGTTGATGATCGAGGCGTTGGATTTAGATAACCAATTGATATCACGAAGAAAAAGAGCGGATGTGGAAAGCCCTGGTACAATTTCAAGTGGTGGAGTCATGGTCCACGCTGAACAACTTCGTGATTGGAAACGGCCGCGGGGCTCTCCCACATCGGAGCTGTCCGAACGACGCGATTTTAATCCCAAGACACGCCGCTAGACGGACGGGAAAATACTGGAGTACCCAAAATGAAAAAGATTGTTCTCACTGCCGCCGCCCTTCTGGCGATTTCCGGCAGCGCCTTCGCTGGTAGCGACAATTACGGTGCCAATCAGCCCGCATCAGCCGTGGACAGCTCGTACACCGCTTCCACCTCCACCAAGACGTCGGAGCCGGTTGCTCAGGCGCCTGCTCAGGGCAGCGATCGCAACCTCTTCGGTCGCTAACGGCCTATCCGCACGGATGGCGGGCTTGCCCGCCGGTCCGGTGGAATTCAACAAATTCAGGAGTGTCTAAAATGAACAAGATCCTTATTGCCGCCGCCGCCGTTCTGGCTATTTCCGGCAGCGCTTTTGCCAGCGACAACTATGGCTCCAACGGTGCCAACCAGCCTGCTGCCGCGGTGGACAACTCGTACACCGCTTCGGTCGACAAGTCGGCTCCTGCCAACCAGGAGCCCGTCCAGCACGGCGCCGATCGCAACCTGTTCGGCAACAACTAACATCTCGTCAAGCAGGGACGGCGCGCTCAGCCCGTCCCTTGAATTCGAAAATATCGGAGTAAAAAAATGAAAAAGATTGTTCTTACCGCCGCCGCTCTTCTGATTGCCGCTGGCGGCGCCTATGCCGGCAACGACAACGTTGGCGGCACCGACATCAACAAGCAGGCGACCGTCAACGTCGATACGTCGCATACGGGTTCGATCCGCAACAGCGACTCGCCCGTCTACAAGCTGCTCAATTCGTCCGGCGACGTGCAGAAGCCGGCGCATCAGGGTGCTGATCGCAATCTCTTCGGCAACAACTAACCAGCCGTGGTGATATACAAAAGAGAGCGGCGGGTTTGCCCGCCGCTCTCTTTTTGCGTCGTCGAGACAGGTTGTGGTCTCAGGCGGCTTTTGCTTCCGCTTCGTGCAGCGCGAACGACCGTCCATCCGCATCGAAGATATGAAGGTCGCCGGCATTGGCGGTCAGCCGCAACGTCGAGCCGCGCTTGACCTCGACATTGCCCGGCAACTTGGTCACCAGCGGCAGGTCGGCCCGGCCGATGTCGATATAGACCAGCTGGACCTCGCCGAGCTGCTCGAGATAATCGACCGTCCCCTCGAACAGATAGTCGCTACCACTGGCGATCGCGAGATCTTCCGGCCGCACGCCGAAGCTGACCGCCGCTCCCTTTGCCGAGGCAGGCGTCGCGATCGGTACCGTCGCCTTGCGTCCGCCGACATGGCTGATGATGGTTGGGTTGCCCGTCTTGTCGACCGTCGCCGGCAGGATGTTCATGGCCGGCGAGCCGATGAACTGGGCGACGAAGAGGTTGCCGGGGTTCTTGTAGAGCTCCATCGGCGTGCCGACCTGCTCGATGTGGCCGTCCTTGAGCACGACGATGCGGTCGGCCAGCGTCATCGCCTCGACCTGGTCGTGCGTGACGTAGATCATGGTCGTGTTGGGCATGGATTCCTTGAGCTTGGCGATCTCGATGCGCGTGGCGACGCGCAGTGCCGCGTCAAGGTTCGACAGCGGCTCGTCGAACAGGAACACTTTCGGATTGCGCACGATGGCGCGGCCGATGGCGACACGCTGGCGCTGGCCGCCCGACATCGCCTTGGGCAGGCGGTCGAGATATTTGGTCAGCTGCAGGATCTCGGCTGCCTGCCGCACCCGCTTGTCGATCTCGGCCTTGCTTTCCTTGCCGATCTTCATCGAGAAGGCCATGTTGTCGTAGACGGTCATGTGCGGATAGAGCGCGTAGGACTGGAACACCATGGCGATGCCGCGCTTCGACGGAGGCACGTCGTTGACCACCTGGCCGTCGATCCTGAGTTCACCCGCCGTGATCTCCTCGAGCCCGGCGATCGAGCGCAGCAAGGTCGACTTGCCGCAGCCCGACGGACCGACGAAGACGATGAACTCGCCCGATTTGATGTCGAGGTCGATGCCGTGGAGAATGTTGAGATTGCCGTAGGACTTCTTCACTTGCCTCAAATTGACATCGGCCATTGGTTTCCTCCCAGTGATTCCTCGGATGTTTCAGTCTATGCGCCCGAACCAGGCGCCGTAGCCGCCGAGCTCGACCGAACCGGTGCTTGCCTGCCCGGAAAACCCGTGTCCCGCCAAAGGTTGCAGGGTTCGGTTGCCGAGGTCAACCTTCGCCGGCGCGGCAGCCAGATTGAAGACGCAGACGACCTCCTCATTGCCCGCCCGGCGCGTGAAAGCGACGGTGTCGCCCTGGCTTTCGATGAAGGTGATGTCGCCCTTGGCCAGTGCCGGATGGGCGCGGCGGAAGGCGAGAAAGCGCCGGTAATGCTCGAGCAGCGAGGTTTGGTCACCTTGCTGCACGTTGACCGCCTTTGACAGATGCTTGGCTGGCACCGGCAGCCAGGGCTTTGCCTGGGAGAAGCCGCCATTCCTGGCGCTGCCATCCCATACCATGGGCGTGCGGCAGCCGTCACGGCCCTTGAATTCGGGCCAGAAGCGAATGCCATAGGGGTCCTGCAGGTCCTCGAAGCGCAGATCGGCCTCGCCGAGCCCGAGTTCTTCGCCCTGGTAGATGCAGACCGAGCCGCGCAACGACATCAGCAATGCCGAGATGACCTTGAGATAAGCGGTCGGGTCGGCTTCGTCGGCGGCCCAGCGCGAAGCCGGGCGCATCACGTCATGGTTGGAAAACGCCCAGCACGACCAGCCGTCGCTGGCCACCCTGCCAAAAGCTTCCAGCACCGAGCGGACCTTGGCGGCGCTGATCTTTTCCGGCGCCAGGAAGTCGAAGGAATAGCACATATGCACGCGCTTGCCGCCGGCGGTATAGGCGGCGACCACGTCCAGCCCGCGCTGCGAATCGCCGACTTCGCCGACCGCGGCGGTGGCCGGATACTCGTCGAGCAGCGCCCGGAAGCGCTCGAGGAAGGCGAGGTTCTCCGGCCGGCTCTTGTCGTAGATATGATCCTGGTAGTTGTAGGGGTTGACCGCCGGCGCCGTCTGGTCGTTGCGCTCTTCCGGCGGCAGCGGCGGGTTGTTTTCCAGCCCCTGGCTGTGGAAGTAGAAATTGATCGTGTCGAGGCGGAAGCCGTCGACGCCGCGCTCCAGCCAGAAGCGGGTGACGTCGAGCAGCGCGTCCTGGACCTGGCGGCTATGAAAGTTGAGGTCCGGCTGCTCGGCCAGGAAATTGTGCAGGTAGTATTGCTGGCGGCTGGTGTCCCATTGCCAGGCCGAGCCGCCGAAGATCGACAGCCAATTGTTGGGCGGCGTGCCGTCGGGCCTTGCGTCCGCCCAGACATACCAGTCGGCCTTCGGATTGGTGCGGCTGGAGCGGCTTTCCCCAAACCAGGGATGGATGTCGGCGGTGTGCGACAGCACCTCGTCGATCATCACCTTGAGACCCAGCCGGTGTGCCTCCGCCGTCAGGGCGTCGAAATCCGCCAGCGTGCCGAACATCGGGTCGACGTCGCAATAATCCGAGACGTCGTAGCCGAAATCCTTCATTGGCGATTTGAAGAACGGCGAGATCCAGATGGCATCCGCGCCAAGAGCGGCAATGTAGGGCAGCCTGCCGATGATGCCCTTTAGGTCGCCGATGCCGTCGTCATTGGAGTCCTGATAGCTGCGCGGATAGATCTGGTAGATCACCGCGCCCCGCCACCAGTCGCGGTCGACGGCGGGGTCTGGTTTCGAAGTCGCCTTCAAAGCCGATTGCATGGTCTCAACCTCCTTTCACCGAGCCGGCCAGCAGCCCGCGGACGAAATAGCGCTGCAGCGAGAAGAAGACGATCAGCGGCACGATGATGGTGATGAAGGCCGATGTCGTCAGGATCTCCCAGTTGCCGCCACGCGAGCCGAGCAGCGCATTGAGCTTGGCCGTCAGCACGATCTGGTCGGGCGCGGTTCCGAGGAAAACCATTGCCACCAGGAGATCGTTCCATACCCACAGGAATTGGAAGATGGCGAAGGAGGCAAGCACCGGGAAGGACAGCGGCAGCACGATCTTGACGAAGATCTCGAAATCGCTGGCGCCGTCGATGCGCGCCGATTCCATGATCTCGCGCGGCAGGCCGGCAATATAGCTCCGAAGCAGATAGATGGCGAAGGGCAGGCCGAAGCCGGTATGCGCCAGCCAGATGCCGAGATAGGTCTTGGACGGCACGCCGAAGAAAGTGCCGACGCCGTTGTAGAGCCTGAGCAGCGGGATCAGCGACATCTGCAGCGGCACCACCAGGAGGCCGATGATGACCGCTATCAGCAAGGCGCGTCCGGGAAACCGCATCCAGGCCAGCGCGTAGGCGGCAAAGGCCGCTATCAGGATCGGGATCACCGTCGCCGGTATGGTGACCGTCAGCGAATTCATGAAGGAGCGGCCGATGCCTTCGGAGAACAGCACGGTCTGGTAGTTGTCGGGGGTGAATTTCGGCGGCGCCGACGAGGCGTAGTAGACGCGCTGGCCGCGATCGCCTTCGAAGGCCTTGGGCGATGCCATGACGAAGCTGCCGTCGGCATTGACCTGCAGGGTCACGCCGTCACCGAGGTCGGCCGATGTGCCGGCCGGATATTGTGTAGGTGCTGCCGCCTTGACGCCGAAGGCGCTGATGTTGCGCTTGGCGCCGTCGCCGAAGATGTTGCCCTCGAGGACGAACTTGCCGTCCTTCTGGGTCTGCGCGGAGGCGGGCGGCAGGCGCCCAGCCTCGGTCTGGCTGGAACTGGCGAAGGAATTCCACCAGCCCGAGGCGATGATCTGGTCCTTGTCGCGCAGCGACGAGACGAGGATGCCGAGCGTGGGGATGGTCCAGATCACCACGAAGACGAGCACCGCGATATGGACGCCGAAACGGCTGGCGAAGGAATTTCCGGTCGCGACGGCCATCTCAGTGCCCTCCCGTCTCTTTGTTGGCCTGGCGGATGTTCCAGATCATGATTGGAATGACCGCGATCATGATGATGATGGCAATGGTCGCGCCGCGGCCGAAGTCGCCGCCGCCGCGGAACATCCAGTCGAACATCAGATTGGCCAGCACCTGGCTGTTCCATTGACCGTTGGTCATGGTCAAGACGATGTCGAACACTTTCAGCACCAGGATGGTGATGGTGGTCCACACCACCGCGATGGTGCCCCAGATCTGCGGCACCATGATCTTCCAGAAGATCTGGAACGGGTTGGCGCCGTCTATGACCGCCGCTTCCAGCGTTTCTTCGGGGATGCCGCGCAGCGCCGAGGACAGGATGACCATGGCGAAACCGGTCTGGATCCAGATCAGGATGATCATCAGGAAGAAGTTGTTCCAGAACGGCAGTGATATCCAGACCTGCGGCTGGCCGCCGAAATGCTGGATGATGGCGTTGAGCAGGCCGATCTGGATCTGGCCGTCGCCACGATATTCGTAGATGAACTTCCAGATCACGCTGGCGCCGACGAAGGAGATGGCCAGTGGCAGGAAGATCAGGCTCTTGGCGATCGTGCCCCACCATATCTTGTCGGTGAGCACGGCGATGATCAGGCCGAGGAAGGTGCAGGCCGCCGGCACCACCGCCAGCCAAAGGATGTTGTTCAGGATCGCGTTTCGCAGATCCGGATCGCGCAGCGCCCATTCGTAGTTGGCGAACCCCGCGAAACTCGTGCCGCCGCGGTCGAAGAAAGACAGCCACAGCGTCGCGATCACCGGATAGATCAGGTAGATGGTCAGGATGATCAGCGCCGGACCCACGAACAGCCAGGGCCGCACCAGTCCCTGCCGGCGCAGATTGTTGACGGCGGCCGTCCCGGACACCCCACGCGCTGGGAAGATCAGGTCGAGCAGTTTGTTGGCGCCCCAGAAATAGGCGACACAGCCACCGACGCCGATGATGATGACGAATATTGCCGAGAAAATCTGAGCCGCCATGGGTCCCTCTCCCTGCGCATGATCGGCCAGGCGATGCTGGCGACCGGATGCGCCGACTTTCAGTCATTCGGAACAATCGAAACGCGAAGGCTACGGCGGGCATCGCCGGTCTGGATCCGGGCGTAGCCCGGATCCAGTAGCAAGATCAGGAATGATCAGGTCGCGCCGCGGCCGCCTACTTGATGGCGTCCCAGCTCTTCTGGATGTCGGTGGCGACGTCCTGGGCGGACTTGCCGCCGACCAGGTCGATCATGCCGGTCCAGAAGGACCCGGCGCCGACCTTGCCGGGCATCAGGTCGGAGCCGTCGAAGCGGACCGTCGTGGCGTCGACCAGGATCTCGCCCTGCTTCTTCAGCGCATCGCTGCCATAGGCGTCCTTGTTGGCCCCCTTGAAGGGGGTGACGAAGCTCTTCTGCGCCATCCACAATTCATGCGCGAGCGGCATCTGCAGGAACTTGATGAATTCGCGCGACGCCTTGGAATCCTTGGTGATCATCACCAGCGTTCCGGCCACTTCCAGCGGCGTTCCCAGTTCCGGCTTGGAGGCGTAGGGCGGGTAGGGGAAGAAGTCCGCATCCTGGCCGAGCTTTGTGCCCTCGGGGAAGAAGGAGGGGATGAACGATGCCTGGTGGTGCATGTAGCATTTCGGCGGCACGGTGAAGAGGCCCTTCGGGCTGTCGCGGAAGTCGGTCGCCGCCACCGCCTTGGCGCCGCCGTCGACCATCTTGTCGTCGGTGGCGATCTTGCCGAAGATGTCGATGGCGTTGACCACTGCCGGATCGGTGAACGGGATCTCGTTCTTCACCCACTTGTCGTAGACTTCGGGCGGCTGCGTGCGCAGCATGATGTCCTCGACCCAGTCGGTCGCCGGCCAGCCGGTCGCGCCGCCCGAACCAAGCCCGATGCACCACGGCGTGCCGCCATCGGCGATGATCTTCTTCTCGAGTTCGGCGAGCTCTTCCTGCGTCTTCGGAACCTTGTAGCCGGCTTCCTGGAAATTGTCGGGCGAGTACCAGACCAGCCCCTTCACGTCGATCTTGTAGGGAAAGGCATAGAAGCCCGACTTGCCGTCCTTGCCCGTATAGGTGCCGAGCTTGGCCCAGGAGTCACCGGCGGCGTAATTCTCCTTGACCCAGGCCGCGACGTCGTCGCCAAGCGGGGTCAGCACACCCTTGGAAGCAAGGTCCTGGATGAGGCCCGGCTGCGGCAGGACGGCGATGTTGGGCGGGCTGCCGGCCTGGGTGTCGATGACGATCTGCTGCTCGTAATTCTCGGAGGAGGAATATTTGACCTCTGCGCCGGTGGCTTCGGAGAAATAATCGAGTACCGACCGGACAAGCGTCTCGTCCTCGCCGCGCCACGGTCCGAAGATCGACAGGGTCTCGCCCTTGAGGTCGATTTTCTTGAGGTCTTCATAATTCGCCCAGTGAAAGCGCTGGTCCTCGCCGGGCTTGAACTTCAAGTCGGCGTGCGCGGGCGCGCTCAGGGCGAATGCGGCAGACGCAACGCCCAGCAAAAGCATTTTCTTCATCGGTATTCCTCCCAGTGGGTCACACACACCGGACGGAACCTCCATTCCGCCCGCCGACGCCGCAGGACTGTGACTCAGTCGCAAGGGAACCGCAACCTTTCGAAGAGTCTTCCAAAGCGCTTTGGCTTTGTCGATCTCGCCATTGAATCGATCAGGAGTCAATAGGGTTCGCAAGTTAATCGATTTAATTGCTAGCAGCCACGGCTCGGAAAGTGCGCCGCAACATGCTTTTTTGGCGGTGCAACAGCAATTTCTGTTTCAAACCCGGGTCCGGCACGCTTATGCTCTCTGCGATATGGCCGCATCCCGGATCATGTTTGGGTCGATTCAATTTAAAAGCGCTTTGAGGCAGGGAGGCCTCTCGTGAACCTCAAGCAACTCGCGCATATGCTGGCGCTTTCGCAGACCACGGTAAGCCGGGCGCTGAACGGCTATCCCGAAGTCAACGAGGAAACCCGCAGGCGCGTGATGGACGCCGCCAAGCGCCACGGCTATCGTCCCAATCCGAGCGCGCGCCGGCTGGCCACAGGCAAGTCCGGAATGATCGGCTACGTCCTGCCGACGGGTGCCGCCGTCGACATCGACCCGCACTTCGTCGAATTCCTGTCCGGCCTTGGCGACTATGCCCGCTCGCACGAGCTCGACCTTGTCCTGTCCCCGACCGATGCCGACGACCAGGAAACGACCTACCGGCGCATCGTCGCCAACCGGCAGGTTGACGCCGTCTACATCTCTTCGCCGAGGCCGCAGGATCGGCGCGTGGCGCTGGTCGACACGCTCGGCATTCCCTTCATCGTCCATGGCCGCAGCGAGGGCCTGGACTTCGACTATCCCTTTCTCGACATCGACAATGAAGGCGCTTTCCACGAGGCGGCGCGGCTGCTCGTGCAGCTCGGCCACCGGCGGCTGGCGCTGATCAACGGCGATGACAGGGAAACCTTCGCCATTCATCGCGAGCGCGGCATGCGTCGCGCGCTGGCCGCTAGCGGCCTGGCATTGGGCGAGCGACACGTCTGCTCCGTCGTCATGACCGAGGAGAACGGCTATCGCGCCGCCCGGCGCCTGCTCGAGCAGGACGGGGCGCCGACGGCAATCGCCTGCTCCAGCCTGATCATGGCGCTCGGCGTCGTGCGCGCGGTGCGTGATCTTGGCCTCGGCATTCCCGGCGATGTCTCGCTGATCGCCCATGACGACGTCTTTCCCTGGCTGAAGCCGGAGAATTTTTCCGTGCCGCTGTCCACGACGCGCTCCTCGATCCGGCTGGCCGGCGCACGAATCGCCGAGCGGCTGGCGGCACGCATATCGGGGCTCGAGGACGGCGCCCGCGGCGAGGTCTGGCCGGTCGACCTGGTGGTCAGGGGATCGGTGGCGGGAGCGCCGAGGTAGAGATCAGTCGTTTAATTCTCGTTGAGCCAATTTCACTTGGTAGACGCTTCTCGGATGCCTTCTCCGTCGCCATACGTTGAGAAGTATAATCAGCATAATATATCCGAGCAGTACAACGAAACCCAATAGGCTACCAAGCGTCTCGACATAGAAAAAAATAATTAGAGATGCGGCTACAGCCGCGATGTAATATAGGACGGAAGACCAGACGTATTTCTCCATTTGAGAGCTAGTCATCCATCGGCCTTGTTGTAGGGACTTCTCGTTTCACAATTCTCTCATGAGCGGTCGGACTACTCCTTCGCCGCTCCGGCTGCCCTGATGTCCAGCAGGCCGTAGCCGAAATCATTGTCCCGCCCTTTCGGGCCGAGGTCCCTCGCGGTGTCGGCAAGTGCCTTCTCGATCTCGTCGGCCGAGCGGTCGGGCGCGGCGTGGATGAGGTTGGCGATGGCGCCGCTGACAACAGCCGCGGCAAACGAGGTGCCCGTAACGACGTCCGAGCCGGCGCCGCTCGGCGCCACCATCTCGACGCCCGGCGCCGAGATGAAGACATAAGCGCCGCGATTGGCCTGCGGCATCAGCCCGTCCTTGGCGTCGGTGGCTGTCACCGCGATGACGCCGTCAAAGGCGGCTGGGTAGCCATAGGGCGCCTTCGGGCCGTTGTTGCCGGCTGCCGCGACCAGAACCATGCCGAGCGCCCGTGCATTGCGGCAGGCGGTGCCGAGCAGGTCGTTTTTCGGGCCGACGAAGCTCATGTTGACGATGCTGACATTCTGGTCGGCCGCCCAGTCGAGCGCCGTCAGGATGACGTCCATGGTCGACTTGCCGCCCTCGAAGGCGCGCGCATGGTAGATTTTCGCGCCCGGCGCCATGCCTTCCAGAGGGCCGACGCCGGCGATCAGACCGTCGACGGAGGTGCCATGATCGCGCTTTTCGATCGGCACGCCGGGCATCGCGTCGAACTGCGCGGCAATGACTCCGGCAAGTGCGGGATTGGTGTCGTCGATGCCGGTATCGATGACGGCGACGCGGACGTTTTCGCCACTGGCCTGTTTGGCGTCGAGCGCGATGCGGTCGAAGGCATAGTTGACGATGCTGGCCGCCTCCTGCAGCGAATAGATGTGGTTGGGCTCGCGGCGCTCGGTGCGGCCGTCGGCGGCGAGCTGCGCCAGCACGACGCCGACCGGGCGGCCATCGGGAATGCCGAAGCGCACCAAGGTGGTGCCGAGCAGCCGGGACTGGCGCTGCGAGCGCACTTCAAGGCCGAAGGAGGCGGCGATCTGCTGCACGGCGCCGGCATCGCCATCGACGGTCACCAGCACCTCGTCGGGCACGAAGTCGCCGGTTACGGCGCGCCGCGGCTGAACGGCGATGAGATCGGTCGGCGAGACGATCGCGCCACTTGCTGGCAGGCCGGCCTGGTTGCCTCCAGGGGGGGTCGCGGGCTCCGGCTGTGGCGTCGGCACCGGTGCGGGAGGGGCGACCGGGTTGGGGAAGAGGTCGACGATCAAGGCGGGCAGAAAAACGGCGCCGGCCTGGGCCGCACCCGACACGCCCTTGGTGCCGCCGCCGTTCTTGACGCAATCGGCTGCCGTCGCATTGGCCCGGTCGTTGCAATCGATTTTCGTCCGCTCGGGAGTGGCATCGTTGCTCTGCGCCGACGCAGGCACGGCGGCGATTGTCATCGCCGCCGCAAGGATAGCCGCAAATCGAATGACCGCCTCAGCCGCCATCAACAGGTTTCCTTCCCTCGATCACAGTCTCCGCGAAAGGCTGGGCGGCAATAAGGCCGCGCGCCTTCTCGTAGTCGGCGGCTGTCGTCGCCGGAATGGCGAGCCTGAAGACGCCGTCGGCGGTCGGTCCGCCGATGATCTTGAGCTTGTTGGCGTCGAGGAAGGCGGCAATATCGGCCATCCTGGCATCCGGCTTGAATTTGACCAGAGCGAACGGCAATTTGGCCAGATCGTCTTGTGCGCCGGCGACCTCGAAATTGCCGCCCTTGCCGCCGGGCTGCATCAGCGACTGCACCGCGATCAAGGCGAGCAGCACCGCAGCCGCCGCCCAGGCGACGCCGACCGGCACCGCCATGAAGCGGCCCCAGGCCTGCGCCAGCCAGGATGCGCTAGCAGGCGCCCGAGCCGGCCCTGCCTCCGCGTCGAGCGCCTTGGCGAAGCGGCTGAGCGCATCGGCCGGCGGACGGATCGTCTCATTGGCGGCCGCCGTGCCGGAGAACTCGGCTTCCGCCTCGCCGAGCGCGGCAAGTGCCGCGGGATCGTTGGCCAGCCATTCTTCGATGGCTTCCAGATCCGAACCTTCGAGCGAACCGTTCAGGTAGAACGGCAGCAGCGTTTCCATTTCGTCGCGGCGCGACATCTTTTCAGCGGCGCTCATGGCCACCCCCTGTCGTAACCGGCGGCCTTCAGGGCTTCGCCGAGTTTCTTGCGGGCGTAGAACATACGGGTCTTGACGGTCGCGACCGGGATGTCGAGCACCTGTGCGATCTCGGTCACCGATTGCCCCTGATAATAGGCGAGGTCGATCACCGTGCGGTGCTCCTCGGGCAAGGCGTCGATGAGGCGGCGCAAGGCAGCGGCCTTGTCCTCCTTCATGGTGAGGACTTCGGGCGTGTCGGCGCTGTCGGGCACGGCGGCGGCGGCCTCGTCGTCGATCCAGTCTTCCTTCTTCTTGCGCAGCAGCGAGAGCGCCTTGAAGCGGGCGATGCCGAGCAGCCATGTCGAGACTTCGGAGCGCCCTTCGAAACCCGGCGCCTGGCGCCACAGTTCGAGGAACACCTCGTTCGCGATATCGTCAGCCATCATTTCCGATCCCGTCTGGCGCGCCACGAAGCGGTAGATCCGCGCGTGGTGACGCATGAACAGGAGCCGCACGGCGGCCCGGTCGCCCTTCGCGACCCGGTCGACAAGCGCGCGATCGGTCTCCGTCGCCGCCGTCATGGCCGGTCGAGCCGCCTGGCTCCTGTCTGCTCTGTAGCCGATCGGTCCAAAAAGGTTCATCCTCCGCCAAGGAATTCTGGGAGGCTAACCGAAGAGCGGGGACGTGGCCAGAGCATCCCTTCTCCCGTTTCACGGGGAGAAGGTGCCGGCAGGCGGATGAGGGGCGGTGCCAGCCGCTTGATCAGGTGAGAAAAGCCTTCGCCTTCATCGTCGCCGGCACCGGCACGCCCAGCCGGCTCAACACCGTTGGTGCCAGTTGTAACTGGTCGAGCAGTGTGTCGGCCTGCGGCCCCTTGCCCTGTCCGAAATAATACAGCGCGAAATCCTGCATCTCGTCGTCATGGCCGCCATGATGGCCGCGGTCGGTCTGGCCGTGGTCGGCGGTGACCATGACCTCGTAGCCGGCCTCGATCCAGCCCGGCAGGAAGGCCGCCAGCATGCCGTCCACGGCGTAGCAGGCATGGTCCATCTCGTGGCAGTCATGGCCGAAACGATGGCCCATCGAGTCCAGCGTGCAGGTGTGCAGGATGCCGTAATCGATGCCATGGCGCCGGGTGAGCATGGTCAGTGTCGCGAACAGGTCGACATCACTCGGCGTCATCTGGTTCTTGAGATTGTAGCCGGTCATGGAGTGGAAGCGGCCGTGCGTGATCGGCCCGCCGGGCTCGTCATACTCCATGTCCTCGATCAGGTCGAACGGGTAGGAGCGGAAGAATTCGGACCAGTAGGAATGGGTGACCGCGCCGGTCTTGCCGCCGGCCTTGCTGACTTCCGAGAAGATGTCGGGCTGCCCGACGCGAAAGCGGTTCTCGTTGGACAGGATGCCGTGCACCTGCGGCGACACGCCCGTGTGGATCGAGGCATAGCAGCAGGCCGAGGTCGACGGCAGCACCGAGCGCATCTCCCACACCCGAGCCTCGCCCGACTGCACCCAGCCTTCGAGATT
The DNA here is from genome assembly GCF_006442545.2 of Mesorhizobium sp. B2-1-8. NCBI lineage: Bacteria > Pseudomonadati > Pseudomonadota > Alphaproteobacteria > Hyphomicrobiales > Phyllobacteriaceae > Mesorhizobium > Mesorhizobium sp. B2-1-8. Next base: position 378,000 of record NZ_CP083952.1, on the reverse strand, counting down.
GCCCATCAGCCGGCGCCAGTTGCGGTATGGAACGCCGTCGAGGATGATCAGCAGAAGCTTGGTCTTGAGCGCCACGGACGGCTCCATGCGATTGTCTGTCGGTGGCGGCGGCGTCGATGAATTGGCTGAAGAAGCGCACGATCAACCCGCCTTCGCGCGCATCGGCATAGCCATGTTGCGCTTGGCTAGTTCCCCGCGCTGGCCATGCGCCGCCCCTTGATCGCTTTTTCCAGCCAGCCGATCTCCATTTCCGGAACGGACGACAGCAGCAGGTCGGTATAGGCATCGAAGGGAGGTGTGAGCACCTTGCTCTTGGAGCCATAGCGCACCACTTCGCCGCGATACATCACCGCGATCGAATCGGCGATCGACTTCACCGTCGCCAGGTCGTGGGTGATGAAGAGGTAGGCTACCTTCTCATGCTGCTGCAGGTTGAGCAGCAGCTTGAGGATGCCGTTGGCCACCAACGGGTCGAGAGCCGATGTCACTTCGTCGCAGATGATCAGCTTCGGCTTGGCCGCGAGCGAACGGGCGATGCAGACGCGCTGCTTCTGGCCGCCCGAAAGCTCGGCCGGATAGCGGTCGACGAAGCCCTTGCCCATCTCGATCTCGTCGAGCAGCTCGGCGACACGGCGGTCGCGTTCCCTGCCGCGGATACCGAAATAGAATTCGAGCGGCCGGCCGATGATGGTGCCGACGGTCTGGCGCGGATTCATCGCCACGTCGGCCATCTGGTAGATCATCTGCAACTGGCGCAGATCCTCCTTCGGCCGGTCGGCGAGCCGGTTGGCCAGTGGGCGCCCATCGAAGGTCACCGTGCCCTGTTCGGGCGGCAGCAGGCCGGTGATGGCGCGCGCCAGCGTCGACTTGCCGGATCCGGACTCGCCAACCACGGCCAGTGTCTGGCCCGGATAGATGTCGACAGAAACGTTCTTGAGCACCTTGACGTGGCCGCCACCATAGGCGGCGGTGACGTTCTTGACCGACAGGAACGGCGTCGCGCCCGGGTTCTGTTCGGCATGCTCGATCTCGTGCACCGAGACCAGCGCATTGGTGTATTCCTGGCGCGGCTCCTTGATGATCTGGCGGGTGCCGCCCCATTCGACCAGCCGGCCATGGCGCAGCACCATGATCTCGTCCGAGACCTGGGCAACGACGGCAAGGTCGTGGGTGATGTAGAGCGCCGCCACATGGGTGTCGCGGATGGCGTCCTTGATCGCCGACAGCACGTCGATCTGCGTCGTCACGTCGAGCGCCGTGGTCGGTTCGTCGAAGACGATCAGGTCAGGCTCTGAGCACAGCGCCATCGCCGTCATCACACGCTGCAACTGTCCGCCCGACACCTGATGCGGAAAGCGTTCGCCGATGGTTTCCGGGTTCGGCAGGCTGAGCTTCTTGAACAGCGCGATCGCGCGTTTCTCTGCCTCGGCCCGTGTCGCCGTTCCGTGCAGAAGCGTGGCTTCCACCACCTGGTCCATCAGCCTGTGCGCCGGATTGAAGGCGGCCGCCGCCGACTGCGCGACATAGCAGACCTCGCGGCCGCGCAGCTTGCGGAATCCGTCCTTGCCGCCCTTCAGGATATCGCGGCCGTTGAGGATGACTTCGCCGCCGGTGATGCGCACGCCGCCGCGGCCATAGCCCATGGACGACAGGCCGATGGTCGACTTGCCGGCGCCGGATTCGCCGATCAGGCCGAGCACCTTGCCCTTCTCCAGTGTCAGCGACACGTCGTGGACCAGCGTGATGGTCTTTGGTGTCTCGCCAGGGGGATAGACCGTCGCCTCGATGCGCAAATTGCGGATGTCGAGCAGAGGGGCGGACTTTGCCTTGCCGTCAGCCATCAGCCGCGTCCTCCCTTCAGGCTTGTCGTGCGGTTCAGCACCCAGTCGGCAACAAGATTGACCGAGATCGCTAGGGCCGCGATCGCGGCCGCCGGAATGAGCGCGGCGCCTATACCGAACACGATGCCGTCCTTGTTCTCCTTCACCATGCCGCCCCAGTCGGCATCCGGCGGCTGCACGCCAAGGCCGAGGAAGGACAGCGTCGACAGGAACAGCACCGCGTAAATGAAGCGCAGGCCGAGTTCAGAAACCAGTGGCGACAGCGCGTTGGGCAGGATCTCACGGAAGATGATCCAGACGCTGCCTTCGCCGCGCAGCTTCGCTGCCTCGACATAGTCCATGACGTTGATGTCGACAGCGACCGCGCGCGACAGGCGATAGACGCGGGTTGAATCGAGGACGCCCATCACCAGTATCAACGTCACCAGGTTGGACGGCAGCACCGAAAGCACGACGAGAGCCATGATCAGCGTCGGGATCGACATCAGCAGATCGACGAGGCGCGACAGTCCCGTGTCGAACCAGCCGCCGAAAACCGCCGCCGAAAAGCCGAGAATGGCGCCGAGCGAAAAGGAGAGCGCGGTGGCGAGCACGGCGATGAACAAGGTGATGCGGGCACCGTAGATCATGCGCGACAACAAATCGCGCCCAAGATTGTCGGTGCCCAGCCAATGCAGCGCCGACATGGGTTCCCAGGGAGTGTCGCTGACGATCTCGGCATTGCCGTGCGGCGCGATCCATGGCGCGAAGACTGCCGCCAGCACGAACAGAGCGGTGAGCGCCAGGCCGATCAGCGCCGGGATGGGAATGCGTCTGACATCGAGCATATCGGTCGCTCCCTACTTCGGATGTCTGAGACGCGGATTGGCGACGATCGCCGCTATGTCCGCGATGATGTTCAAGCTGATGTAGACGGCGGCGAAAATCAGGCCGACCGCTTGCACCACCGGCACGTCGCGCTTGGTGACGTGGTCGACGAGATATTGGCCCATGCCGGGATAGACGAAGATCACCTCGACGACGACGACACCCACAATCAGATAAGCCAGATTGAGCATCACGACGTTGATGATTGGCGCAATGGCATTCGGAAATGCGTGCTTCCGGATCACGCTGAACGCCGACAGGCCCTTCAGTTCCGCTGTCTCGACATAGGCCGACTGCATGACGTTGAGGATGGCCGCCCGCGTCATGCGCATCATGTGGGCGAGCACCACCAGCGTCAGCGCGGCCGCCGGCAGCGCGATCGCCTGCATGCGCTCGCCGAACGGCATGCCGTCATAGACCGTCGAGATGGCAGGGAACCATTGATACTGCACGGCAAAGAAATAGACGAGCACATAGCCGATAAAGAATTCCGGGAACGACGTCGAGGCGAGCGCCAAGCCGGAAATCAGCTTGTCGACCCAGCCATTGCGGTAGCGCACCGCGATCAGGCCGAGCGTGATCGCCAGTGGAATGGCCACGATTGCCGCCCAAAAAGCCAGGAACAGCGTGTTCCACAGCCGTTCCTTGATCGATGTCGCGATGTCCTGCCCGCTCGACATGGCGGTGCCGAGATCGCCGGTCAGCACGCCGCCCAGCCAGTGGAAATAGCGGATATAGGCGGGCTGGTTGAGCCCGAGCTGCTCGCGCAGGTTGGCCAGCGACTCCGGCGTCGCCGACTGTCCGAGGATGGCTTGCGCGACGTCGCCGGGCAGGATCTGGGTGCCGGCGAAGATCAGGACCGAAACGGCCAGCAGAAGGAGGATGCCCAGCGCGATGCGCTGGGCCACCAGTTTCACGAGGGGCGAGGACATCTCCGCAGGGCCGTGCTCAGGCTTCGAGCCAGCACTTCGCCAAAGCGTAGCCGTTGCACAGCTCCTGGTGCGGATCCTCCACCCAACCGGCGACTTTCGGTCCCGTTGCGTCGATGAACTGGTTGAACATCGGCAGGATCAGGCCGCCTTCGTCGCGCACCATGACAGCCATGTCGTGGTACATCTGCTTGCGCTTGGCCTCGTCGAGTTCGGCGCGCGCCGCCAGCACCATCTTGTCGAAGTCCGGGCGCTTGAAGCGCGTGTCGTTCCAGTCGGCCGTCGACAGATAGGCGGTCGAGTACATCTGGTCCTGGGTCGAGCGGCCGCCCCAGTAGGAAGCGCAGAAGGGCTGCTTGTTCCACACCTCGTTCCAGTAGCCGTCGCCGGGCTCGCGCTTGAGCTCGATCTTGATGCCGGCCTTGGCCGCGCTCTGCTGGAACAGCTGGGACGCATCGACAGCGCCCGGGAAGGCGACGTCCGAGGTCCTCAGCAGCACTGTGCCGTCATGGCCCGACTTCTTGTAGTGGAACTTGGCCTTGTCGGGATCGTATTTGCGCTGCTCGATTTCGGTGAACAGCGGATAGGACGCGTTGATCGGGAAATCGTTGCCGAGCGAGCCGTAGCCGCGCAGCACCTTGTTCAGCATTTCCTCGCGGTCGATCGCCAGCTTCAGCGCCATCCTGAGGTCGTTGTTGTCGAACGGCGCCGTGTCGCAATGCATGATGAACACGTAATGGCCGGGGCCGGAATGGTTGCGGATGGTGACGCCCGGTACGCGCTTGATCAGGTCGACGATCTTCGGCTCGACGCGGTTGATCATGTTGACTTGGCCGCCCTGCAGGGCCGCCGTGCGCGCCGTCGCGTCGTTGATGACGACGACTTCGACCTGGTCGGCATGGCCCATCTTGTCGCCCTGCCAGTAATTGGCGAAGCGCTCGCCGACATGGCGCACGCCAGGTTCGTTGGTCTTGACCTTGTAGGGGCCGGCCGAGATGCCGGCGTCGGGCTTGTCCTTGCCGCCGTTCGGCTGGACGATCAGGTGATAATCACTGAGCAGGTACGGAAGGTCGGCGTTGGCCTCCTTCAGGGTCAGCACCACTTCCTTGCCGTTGACCTTGATGGTGTCGATGCCCTTCATGTAGCCAAGCGCGCCGGATTTCGACTTCTCGTCCGAATGGCGTTCGAGCGTGGCGGCGACGTCCTCGGCAGTCACAGTCTTGGCGTTGTGGAATTCGATGCCGTCGCGGATCTTCAGCGTCCAGACCTTGGCGTCCTTGGATGAGCCGATGTCTTCGGCGATGCGGTTCTCGAGCTTGCCCTCGGGCGACAGCTCGACGATCATTTCGCCCCAGCATTTGCCGAAGGCGAACGGCACCTGCGTCATCATCAGCGCCGGGTCCAGGCTGTTGGTGGATTCGCCGCCGACCAGGCCGGCCTTTAGCGTGCCGCCCTTGACCGGCCCCGCCGCCCGCGCCGCGCTCGAAAGCAATGCGTTGGCGAAGGGTGCGGCGATGCCGAGCGCTGCGGCCCGGCCGAGAAAATCACGACGGCTCAGTTTGCCCAACGCGACGCGCCGGCTAAGGAATTCCAGTTCGTTTGACATTTGAGTTCCTCACTCTGTTGGTTCGACTCTGTGGTCGATTTTCTTGCTTGTTGTTAAAGGGAATAATGACCGCAAGGGAAAGCGGTAAGCAAGACCGAATGCGACATGCCGTGGCGTAAATCGTACGTCGCATTTGGACCAACGGTTTCAGCACTCAAACCAGCGCGCGCGGGACCTTTTCGTCGAAATCTCGCTCGAAGACGAGGTTTTCGCCCTCGTAAGCCTCGATTCTGGCGCTGACGATGAAGTTTTGCGCATCCGACCGCATTTGCGCCCGTGTCTCGGTGCGGACCGACCATCCGTTTCGCGACAGGGTCTGCGTCCAATGTGTTTTTCCCGAGGCTGACAGAGGATCGTCAGGATGGATGGTCCAGGTTTCGCGGGCGATGCTGCCGTTGACAAGGCCATGGTCGAGATCGCGCACCTCGCCGAAGTCGTCCGTTATGGAAAGCGTGACGATTCCCGTCTTTTCGTCGCGGTCGACATGGCGTTCTGAATTGGCGGCACGGATCGTCTCGGTTGCCCAGGGCGCAGCACCTTCCGGCTCGCCGAAAACAGCTTCGTCGCCTGTTGCCAGCAGGCGCAACGGCACCGATAGCGTGGCGTCCGACAGGGTCAGTCGTGCCGGTTCCGGCGAAGGCCAGATCATTGGCCAGTAGGCGGTCGAAATGGCAACGCGCAGACGGTGGCCGGCCGGCACGCGGTAGGCGCATTGATCGAGCACGACACGCACCGAAACTGTCTCCCCGGGGACCAGCGCTTCGGGGAATTCATGCGAGTTGCGGTGCGTCAGATTGAGCACGCCATAGGATATGAGTTCCGAGGCACCGTCGGGATGCACGTCGCAAAGCCGGACCGCGATGTTGGCCTGGGGCCGATCGGAGGCAAGCTGGATCTTAAGCTCCGGCGCCCCGACAATCTCGATCGGCTTGGTGAGCTCAGGCTGGTCGAAACACGCCGACAGCGCATCGTCAGGGCGCTGATCACCCGGCAATTCCGGCCCGAAGGTGAACGGAAAATATTCGCCGCCGGCGAGCCCGCAGGTCTGCGGTGAAGCGACCGTGGAAGGCCCTGCATCAGGGGGAATTAGTTCGATCGCTTCGACCGCTATGTTGGACGACGGCCACTCCTGCTCGGCTATCCAGCGGCCGGGCCGCTCGGGATGCCAGCGGGCGGGACGCACACTGTCCATCACATAGGCGCGGTAGTCGGGATCGGCCTCGACGCCGGTCTCGACGCCCTTCAGCCAGTGGTCCCACCAGCGCAGCGCTTCCTGCAGGAAGCCGATGGCGGGCTTGGGTCCGGCATAGTGCGGGTATTTGTGGATCCACGGCCCGACGATGCCCTTGACCGGTGCCTCGATATTGGTGACGAGGTGCGAGATCGTGTTGCGGTAGCCGTCATGCCAGCCGCCGATCGACAGCACCGCGGCATGAACAGCGGAAAAATCCTCGCAGATCGAGCCGCGCTTCCAATAGGCGTCGCGATGCTGGTGGCTCAGCCACAGCGGCAAAAGGAATGATTGGTTCTCCAGCCGTCTCAGCCACAGGTCGCGCCATCTGTTGTCGCCGGCAAGCAGCGGATCTGGTGGCCGCGACGAGTAGGACAGCATGGTCGAGGCCCAGCCGAAATTCTCGTTCAAAAGGCAGCCGCCCTTGTAGTGGATGTCGTCGGCATAGCGGTCGACGGTGGAGCACAGGCTGATCACCGCCTTGAGCGCCGGCGGCTGTTTGGCCGCCACCTGCAGGCAATTGAAGCCGCCCCAGGAAATACCCATCATGCCGACATTGCCGTTGCACCAGGGCTGCGCCGCCGCCCAGGCGATGACATCGCAGGCGTCCTGCAGTTCCTGCTCGGAATATTCGTCGTCCATCAGCCCTTCGGAATCGCCATTGCCGCGCATGTCGACGCGGATCGAGGCGTAGCCGTGGCCGGCGAAATAGGGATGGGTAAGCTGATCGCGAAAGATCGTGCCGTCGCGCTTGCGGTAGGGCAGGTGCTCGAGGATGACAGGTACCGGGTCATCGCCCGCATCCTCCGGCATCCACACCCGCGCCGACAGCCGGCAGCCATCGGGCATGACGATGCCCATGTCGGGAAATTCGACGACCTTGCGGGGGAATTCGGTGATGGTTTTCATGGCAGGCATAACGCCCCGCGGCACGAGAACTTTCAATCGTCATTCGCGACTGGAGCAGCGAAATATGCGACCTGTGCCGCTACCGCAATTCGTCGAGCAGTTCGGGATGTTTCTCCAGCAGTGTCATCAACTGAATTGTCGGGCCACTCGGTTCGATCAAGCCTCTTTCGTACTTGTCGAAGGCATTTTCTCCGACCTTGAACAGGGATCCCGCCTCGCGCTGCGAAAGCTTGAGCTTCGCGCGCATGCGGCGGATGGTTGACGGGGCCGGCACGCCGTCGATCTTCTCCTTGAGGGCGCGCAAGGCGGCATCGACAGCGGCCATGTCGTCGCCGACATGTACAACCTCGCCATCCGATGGCGGATAGTAGCCGGGCAGGTCGACGATCATGCTCTCGCCCTTATAGGTTACGGTGAATGGACGGACCCCGCGCGCCAACGTTTCTCCGGTTTCGGGAGAAATCATGGTTCTATTTCCCATGTCTCAATTTGCCACCATAAAGGTGGCAGTTCAAGCTTCCTATCATAGGACGTCCGCATCAATTTAGCGGAATGTCGTTTTCGGCCTTGTTCGCCTGGTAGGCGCCGGACAGCTCGTCATAGCGTGCGGAAATCCTGGCGATGCGCGCCTCCAGCCGCTGGCGTTCGACCTCGGGCAGTGCGCGCACCAGCCGACGGATGGAAAAGCTTTTCCAATAGGCATTCTCGGCATTGTAGCCGCCGGGGTCGAGGGTGAAGACCTCTTTCAGGATTTTGAGATCATGCGGAATGGCGAAACTGTCGCGCGAATCCTCGTGGCTGAAGAGGTAGTAAAAATTGTCGAAGCCGGTCCAGGTGATCGCCGACAGGCAGAGCGAGCAGGGCTCATGCGTGGCGATGAAGATGGCGTCTTTCGTGTCGACACGTTCGGCCTTGGGCATTTCGTAAAAGCGCTTCAGGCAATGCACCTCGCCATGCCAGAGCGGGTTTTCCATCTCGTTGTTGGTCTCGGCTAGTATCAGCGACCGGTCGTCCTTGCGTAGGATCGCCGCGCCGAACAGCTTGTTGCCGAGCGCGACGCCTTCTGCCGTCTTCGGCACGATATCTTGCTCGATGACGTCGAGCAGGCGGTCGATCAGCGAAATGTCGGTCATCACAAGCTCTCGTCGGGAAGATGGATCTCGTAGGCGTGCGAGAAATGGAATTCTTCGAGGTTGGACCCGTCGCCGCCGCGGTCGACGATCAAAAAATCCTGCGCCTCGCCGAGCGGCGTCAGCACGCCGTGCCACAGATTGCGGGAATAGTTGATGCCTTGCCCCGGCGCGGTGATGAAGGCATGCGGCTCGCCCGGCCCCTCCTTGCCGTCATGGCAGACGACGACCAGGAACGGACGCGGCGACAGCGGGATGAAGGCCTGGCTGCCCAAGGGGTGGCGCTCGACCATGGTCAGCTTCAGCGGCATCTCATAAGGCGTGCCGCGCACCATCGAGATCAGCACGCGCGCATTTGGTCCTGTCGCCTGCGCGGTAGCGAGGTCGTGGTAGCGCTCGGCCTTGCCGCCATTGATCGGGTAGTGGTTGTCGCCGCCCATGTCGATGACGTCGCCGAATTCGGCAAAGGCCTCGCGGGTCAGCGGCCGCGCGACGATGCGGGTCATGGCGTGCGCTTCGCGATATCTGCCCCGCCGAGTTTGGCGTGCCGGTTGACATCCTTGTAAAGCAGATAGCGGAATTTGCCGGGGCCGCCGGCATAGCAGGCCTGCGGGCAGAAGGCGCGCAGCCACATATAGTCGCCGGCCTCGACTTCGACCCAGTCCTGATTGAGCCGGTAGACAGCCTTGCCCTCGAGCACATAGAGCCCGTGTTCCATGACATGCGTCTCGGCGAAGGGAATGACCGCGCCCGGCTCCAGCGTGACGATGGTCATATGCATGTCGTGGCGCAGATCGGCGGGATCAACGAACCGCGTCGTTGCCCAGCGGCCCTCGGTGCCCGGCATCGGGGTCGGCGCGATCTCCTGTTCGTTGGTGAAGAAAGCCTCGGGAATCTCGAGGCCGTCGACTGCCTCATAAGCCTTGCGTATCCAGTGGAAGCGGACAGCCGCCTTGCTTTCGTTGCGGACTGTCCAGCCGCTGGCCGGCGGCAGGAAGGCAAAGCCGCCGGGCCTCAAGCTATGCTTCTTGCCGTCGAGCAGAACCGTCAGTTCGCCCTCGACCACGAACAGGGCGCCTTCGGCACCGGCATCGGGCTCCGGCCGGTCGCTGCCGCCGCCGGGCGCGACCTCGACGATGTATTGCGAAAACGTCTCGGCGAAGCCGGACAGCGGCCGCGACAGGATCCAGACGCGGGTCTTGTCCCAGAACGGAAGGGCGCTGGTGACGATGTCCTGCATCACGCCCTTGGGAATGACCGCATAGGCCTCGGTGAAGACGGCGCGGCCGGTCAGAAGCTCGGTCTGGCCGGAATGGCCGCCCTGCGGGGCATAATAGGTGCGCTCGGGCATCCTGATCGTATCCATGGTTCAAACCTATTGTGGAAGCATGTCCTTGAGGCGGAGCAGCGCGATGAGCTCGACCTGTTTACAGGCGGTCTCGAACTCGACGCCGCGGCTGTTGCCTATACGGGCTTCGAATTCGGCGAGGATTTCCTCCTTTGTCTTGCCCTTCACCGCGATGATGAAGGGGAAGCCGAAGGTGGTGACGTAGGCGGCGTTGAGCTTGGAGAACAGTTCGCGTTCCTTGTCGGTCAGCGCGTCGAGGCCGGCGGAAGCCTGTTCCCTGGTCGATTCCGCCGTCAGCCGCCTGGCCTTGGCGAGCTTGCCGGCGAGGTCGGGATGGGCGTTGAGCACGCCGAGCCGCTCGGTCTCGCTGGCGGAACGGAAGATGCGGCAGAGCGCATTGTGCAGGCCGCCCGCCGTGTCGTGCGCCGGGCCAAGCTCCAGCTCGTAGGCCCGTTCCGCGATCCACGGCGAATGCTCGAACACGCCGCCGAAGGTGTGAACGAACGTCTCGAATTCCATCTTCGACGGGCGCAAAGCGGCCGGCTTGTAGGGATGGTTCTCCTGCCAGTGCTTGGCGATGTCGATGCGCCGTGCCAGCCAGACCTTGTCGTGCGACTTGACGTAATCGACGAAGCGCTTCAGCGCCGCTACCCGGCCCGGCCGTCCGACGAGACGGCAATGCAGGCCGATATTCATCATGCGCGGCCTGCCTGCCTTGCCCTCGGCATAGAGCGTGTCGAAACTGTCCCTGAGATAGGCGAAGAACTGGTCGCCCGAGTTGAAACCCTGCGGCGTGGCAAAGCGCATGTCGTTGGCGTCGAGCGTGTAGGGGATGATGAGCTGCGTGCTGCCGCTATGCTCGAACCAGTAAGGCAGTTCGTCGTCATAGGTGTCCGAGACGTAGTCGAAGCCGCCTTCTTCGGCCACCAGCCGCACCGTGTTGACCGATGTGCGGCCCGTATACCAGCCGGTCGGGCGCTGGCCGGTCACCTCATAGTGCAGCTTGATCGCCGCTTCGAGATCGCGGCGCTCGTCCTCGGCGTCGTGGTCGCGGTAGTCGATCCATCTCAGTCCGTGCGAGGCGATTTCCCAGCCGGCTTCCTGCATGGCCGTGACCTGGTCGGGTGAGCGCGCGAGCGCCGTGGCGACGCCGTAGCAGGTCACAGGCACCTGCTCTTCGCTGAACAGGCGCAGCAGCCGCCAGAAGCCGGCCCGCGCCCCATATTCGTAGATCGATTCCATGTTCCAGTGGCGCTGGCCCACCCAGGGCGCCGCGCCGACGATTTCCGACAGGAAAGCTTCCGAAGCCTTGTCGCCGTGGAGCACGCAGTTCTCGCCGCCCTCTTCGTAGTTGACGACGAACTGCACGGCGACATGCGCGCCGCCAGGCCATTTCGGATCCGGCGGATTAGCTCCGTAGCCACGCATGTCCCTGGTGTAACGCATCGTCCCTCCGCACCCGGCATCACCGGAAGTATGATCAGAATATCGAAAGGGTGCTTCTCGCATTCCCCTCAAAATTTTTGAAAGTGTTTTTGTCGCACTCCGCTCGACCGGGACTTATGCATCGCCTTTAATTGGCGCACAATTCATCGTTAGTGCTCGATTGTACCGGCCAATTTGTTCGTATTGGAAAATGGGAGGCGGCCAATGGCAGAAACGTCGAAAGCCGATGGCGGGCGTCTGACGACCCATGTCCTGGATACCGCGACCGGTAAGCCGGCGGCTGGATTGTCGATCGCGCTCTACCATCTTGACGGTTCCGCCCGCACGCTTCTGAAGACGGTCGTCACCAATGCAGACGGCCGCTGCGACGCGCCGCTGCTGGCAGGCGCCGACTTCCGCCCCGGCGAATACGAACTGGTGTTCGCGGCTGGCGATTATCTGCGTGTCCAGGGCACGAAGCTGCCGGAGCCTGCCTTCCTCGACAGCGTGCCGATCCGCTTCGGCATGGCGGAGGCGGTGCACTATCATGTACCATTGCTGATCTCGCCATACGGCTATTCCACTTACAGGGGGAGCTGAGGCATGGCCAAGGTCAACATTCGCGACGAAATCCGCTTCATTCTGAATGGCAGGGATGTCGCGCTGTCATCCGTGGCGCCAGACGCGACCTTGCTCGACTGGCTGCGGCTCGACCGTTCGCTGCGCGGCACCAAGGAAGGCTGCGCCGAGGGCGATTGCGGCGCCTGCACCGTGCTCGTCGGCAAGCTATCGGCCACCGGACTGGTCTATGAAAGCGTCAATGCCTGCATCCGCTTCCTCGGCTCGCTCGACGGCACCCATGTCGTGACGGTCGAGCATCTGCGCGGCGAAGCTGGTCAGTTGCATCCTGTGCAGCAGGCGATGGTCGATTTCCATGGCTCGCAATGCGGATTCTGCACGCCGGGTTTCGTCATGTCGCTCTATGGCTTGTGGATGAAGTCGCCGGACCCGTCGGATGCGGCGATAGAAAAGGCCTTGCAAGGCAATCTCTGCCGCTGCACCGGCTATGAGGCGATCATGCGCGCCGCGCATGCCATCTCGAGCTATGGCAAGGCGGCGAAGGATCCGCTGGCGGCGGAGCGCCGGGACATCACGACACGGCTGCGGGCGTTGCGCGATGGCGCCAGGATCGAGATTGGCTCCGGCAAGACTCGGCTGGTCGTGCCGGCCGATGCCGACGATTTCGCTTCTGTCTTCGAAAAAGAACCCACCGCCACCGTCGTCGCCGGTTCGACCGACGTTGGCCTGTGGGTGACCAAGCATATGCGCGACATCTCGCCGGCGATCTTCATCGGCGATCTGCCGGGGCTTTGCACCATCACGGAAGAAGATGGCGTCATATCGATTGGCGCCGGCGTCACCTATACCGAAGCCTTTTCGACACTGTCGAAACGCATCCCGGCGCTGGGGCCGTTGTTCGACCGCATCGGCGGCGAACAGGTCCGCAACATGGGCACGATCGGCGGCAACGTCGCCAACGGCTCGCCGATCGGCGACACGCCGCCACCGTTGATCGCGCTCGGCGCACGGATGACATTGCGCAAGGGCAAGAAGCGGCGCACGATCCCGTTGCAGGATTTCTTCATCGCCTATGGCAAGCAGGACCGCCAGCCAGGCGAGTTTGTCGAGGCTGTGCATGTGCCCGTGCCGGCAAAGGATGTGAAATTCGCCGTCTACAAGGTCACCAAGCGCCGTGACGAGGACATCACCGCGACCTTGGGTGCCTTTTGTCTGGCTCTGGCCAAGGACGGCACGGTAGCCGATATCCGCATCGCCTATGGCGGCATGGCGGCAACGCCGAAGCGGGCGTCGGCTGTCGAGAAGGCGCTGATCGGCAAGGCCTGGAACGAAGCCACGGTAGAGGCGGCGATGACCGAATATGCCAAGGACTTCACGCCGCTCACCGACATGCGCGCGAGCGCCGAATATCGAGCGCTGGCGGCAAAGAACCTCTTGCTGCGCTTTTACGTCGAGACGACAGGAACGAAAGCGCCGTTCCAGGTGTCGCGCAACGAGGCGGCCTGATGCGAATCAAGGCGAGTGAGCAGACAGGCAAACGGTCGCGGGTAGCGTCCTTCTCCCCGTTCACGGGGAGAAGATGCCGGCAGGCAGATGAGGGGCGGCGCCAGCGTCGATCGCTTCTGGTAAACTCGTCAATGTCGGCGCTGCCCCTCATCCGGCCCTTCGGGCCACCTTCTCCCCGTGAACGGGGTGAAGGGAAGGAGGCTGAATGAACGACCACGCACCATCAAACCTCAAGGCGGAAAAGATCGTCGGTGGCGTCGCCACCGACCAGCAGCATGATTCAGCCCACAAGCACGTCAGCGGCGGCGCCGTCTATATCGACGACATGCCGGAACCGGCAGGCACGCTGCATGCCGGCCTTGGCCTGTCCAAGGTGGCACATGGCGTTCTGAAAAGCGTCGATCTCTCGGCGGTGCGCGCGGCCCCTGGTGTCGTCGACGTGCTGACTTATGCCGACGTGCCGGGCGAAAACGATGTCTCGCCCAGCAACATGCATGACGATCCGGTGCTCGCGGAAGGCAAGGTGCAGTTCTTCGGCCAGCCGATCTTCGCGGTGATTGCCGAGACGCGCGAGGCAGCCCGGCGCGCCGCGCGCCTGGCCAGGATCGAGTATGATGAGCTTCCCGCCGTGATCGACATCTGGGACCTTGATCCGACGAAGGACAAGCAGGTGACTACGCCGCTGATCCTGAAGCGCGGCGATGCGGCCGCGGCAATGCAGGCAGCGCCCCGCCGCATCAAGAACCGCATGTGGCTTGGCGGCCAGGACCATTTCTACCTCGAAGGCCAGGTGTCGCTCGCGATTCCCGGCGAGGACGACGAGGTGACTGTCTACTGTTCGACTCAGGGTCCGAGCGAGACGCAGCATCTGGTCGCCCACACGCTCGGCGTGCCGAGCAACGCGGTGACGGTGGAGGTGCGCCGCATGGGCGGCGGCTTCGGCGGCAAGGAAACACAGGCCAACCAGTGCGCCGCGATCGCCGCCATCGCGGCCAAGAAGCTGAAGCGCGCGGTCAAGATCCGGCTCGACCGCGACGAGGACATGACCGCAACCGGCAAGCGGCACGATTTCGCCATCGACTACGAGGTCGGCTTCGACGACGAGGGCAACATCCTCGGTGTCGATTTCACCTACGCCTTGCGCTGCGGCTTTTCCGCAGACCTGTCCGGACCGGTCGGCGATCGTGCGCTGTTTCACTGCGACAACGCCTATTTCTATCCTGCGGTGCACGCCAAGTCGGCGCCGCTCTTTACCAACACCGTGTCCAACACCGCCTTTCGCGGCTTCGGCGGCCCGCAAGGCATGGTCGGCGCCGAGCGCGTCATCGACGAGGTCGCCTTCGCGGTCGGCAAGGATTCGCTCGAAATCCGCAAGCTGAATTTCTACGATCCGATGGAAGCGATCGGCGGCCGCAACGTCACGCCCTATCACCAGAAGGTCGAGGACTGCATCATCCAGCGCATCGTGGCGGAACTGGAGGAGAGCGCCAGCTATGCGCGCCGCCGCCGCGAGATTTCCGCGTTCAACGCCAACAGCCGCTTCGTCAAGCGCGGCCTGGCGCTGACGCCGGTCAAGTTCGGCATCTCCTTCACCAAGACCGAGGCCAACCAGGCCGGCGCGCTGGTGCATGTCTATGCCGACGGTTCGGTGCACATGAACCATGGCGGTACCGAAATGGGCCAGGGTCTGCATCTCAAGGTGGCGCAGGTCGTGGCCGAGGAATTCCAGATCGACCTCGACCGCGTGAAGATCACCGCCACCACCACCGCCAAGGTGCCTAACACCGCGCCGACGGCGGCATCCTCTGGCGCCGACCTCAACGGCATGGCGGCGCAGAATGCGGCGCGCCAGATCCGCCAGCGGCTGACCGACTTCGCCGCCGAGAAATACCAGATCCCCGTCGACCAGGTGGTGTTCCTGCCCAACCGGGTGCGCGTCGGCAACCAGGAGGTCAGCTTCAACGATCTGGTCAAGCAGGCCTATGTCGCGCGTGTGCAGCTCTCGGCCGCCGGCTTCTACAAGACGCCGAAGATCCATTGGGACCGCAGCAAGGGCCGGGGCCACGCCTTCTACTACTACGCCTACGGCGCGGCCTGCGCCGAAGTGTCGGTCGACACGCTGACCGGCGAATATGTCGTCGAGCGCGCCGATATCCTGCACGATTGCGGCCGTTCGCTGAACCGGGCCATCGACCTCGGCCAGGTCGAGGGCGGCTTCATCCAGGGCATGGGCTGGCTGACCACTGAGGAACTGTGGTGGGACGACAAGGGCCGGCTGCGCACGCATGCGCCGTCGACCTACAAGATTCCGCTGGCGTCGGACCGCCCAAAAATCTTCAACGTGGCGCTGACCGACTGGTCGCAGGCCTATGAGCCGACCATCCATCGCTCCAAGGCGGTCGGCGAACCGCCGCTGCCGCACGGCATGGCGGTGCTGCACGCCCTGTCGGATGCCGTGGCCAGCGTCGCCGACCACAAGATCTGCCCGCGCCTCGACGCGCCGGCAACGCCAGAACGCGTGCTGATGGCGATCGAGCGGCTGAAGCGGGAGGCTTCAGAGCTGTCCTGAGGCTCCAAAACGTGCAAATCGCGCCGAAAACACTATATTTCGTGGATGGAAGTGCAGACGATGAACTCGAAGGTTCAAGAGCTGAAAGTGTTTCTCGACCATGCCGGTCGGGCTGCGCTTGTCGAAGTTGCGGCGACAAAGGGTTCGACGCCGCGCGAGGCCGGTGCCTTCATGCTTGTCTCGGCATCGGCGACTTTCGGCACCATTGGCGGCGGTCAGCTCGAATATATGGCGATCGACAAGGCGCGGCAGATACTGGGCTCGTTGCGCTCCGCACCTTCCAGCGAATTTGCCGATGTCGGCGCCGCCCCTCATCCGCCTGCCCGTCCTCCGCAGCAGCTGCGCAGCACCTGCGGAGGGTGGACCGGCACCTTCTCCCCGTATCGTGACGGGGAGAAGGGAAACGGCCCTAATGCCGGCGACCCCCCGTCCTTACGGGAAGAGGGTAAGGGTGAGGGGCAGCGCGACGCTGACGAAGCTGTCGTCACGCTCGACGTTCCGCTCGGGCCGGAAATCGGCCAGTGCTGCGGGGGCCGGGTCGAGGTGTTGATTCGCTTGGTCGACGGCACAATCGAGGAACAGCTGATAGCGAACGCTGAATCGGAAGAGGCGCACCTGCCGCATGTCTATATCTTCGGTGGCGGCCATGTCGGCCAGGCGTTGGCCGCGTCGCTGGCGCTGCTGCCGATCCACGTTGTCGTCGTCGAGACCCGATCCGAGGCGCTGGAAGGCATGCCGGAAACCGTCGAGACGCGGCTGACGCCGCTGCCGGAGGCCGAGGTACGCAACGCTCCGGCCGGCGCCGCCTTCGCCATCCTCACCCATGACCATGCGCTCGATTTCCTGATCGTCGCCGAAGCGCTGAAGCGCGGCGACGCGGCCTATGTCGGCATGATCGGCTCGAAGACCAAGAAGGCGACATTCAGGAGCTGGTTCCTGAAATCGGCGGATGGCGGGGAGGCGGAGTTTGCCCGCCTCGTCTCGCCGATCGGCGGCGACGCCGTCAAGGACAAGCGCCCGTCCGTCATCGCCGCGCTGGCGGCCGCCGAGATCATGACGGCGCTGGTCATTCAGCGGGCCGTGTCGAACGCCGACCATCAGGACCATCAGGACCATCAGGACCATCAGGACCATCAGGCCGGGATCATGGCCGGTTAGCCGAGGCTGCTCGCTGGCGGCCTTTCCGTTTTCAATCGCCCGAAGCACGCATTTGCTATATGCAACCGGCGTTGCAGCATGAGGCGAAGGCATATGGGCGTACTCAAAATCGCGGCTTTTTCGGATGGCAGCTCCGGCGGCAATCCAGCCGGTGTCCTGATAAATGACGCCTTGCCCGATGCCGCCGAAATGCAGCATATCGCGGCGGAGGTCGGATTCTCGGAGACCGCCTTCGCCGCGCCCGATGGCGACAGCTGGCGCGTCCGCTATTTCTCGCCGGAATCCGAGGTCCCCTTCTGCGGCCACGCCACCATTGCACTGGGCGCCGCGTTGGTTCGGCGGTTTGGCGATGGGCTCTTCCCACTCAACCTCGCCCAAGCCAGCATTACCGTTGAAGGCTTTCGAGATGGCGCGAACGTTGCCGCCGCGCTACAGTCGCCGCCCACACGCAGCAAGCCCGCCGCTTCGGAGCTGATTAGCGAATCGCTGGCGCTATTCGGCTACGCTGTGGCCGATCTCGATCCGGCCATTCCACCGGCGCTGATCCATGGCGGCGCCGACCACCTTGTGCTGGCTTTCAACTCGCGCGAGGCGCTGGCGGCCATGCGCTACGACCTTAAGGCCGGACAGCTCTTCATGCGGAGGGAAGGGCTGGTGACGATCCTGCTCGCCTACGCCGAAACGCCGCGCTTGTTTCACACGCGCAATCCCTTTGCATCCGGTGGGGTCTATGAGGATCCCGCGACGGGCGCGTCGACAGCCGCCTTTGCCGGTTATCTCAGAGACATTGGCTGGCCGCATGGCGGCGCGATAGATGTCGTGCAAGGCGAGGACATGGGCATGCGCTCACGCCTGCATGCCGATATTCCTGTGGAGATAGGCAGTTCGATCAGGGTTTCCGGCACCGCACGGATGATGGACGAGGCATAACCGCACCTGCCTCAGTCAGGCCATTTCAGGCCGAGATGCGAGCGCAGCGTGGTGCCTTCATAGTCCTTGCGGAACAGGCCGCGCCGCTGCAGTTCCGGCACGATCAGGGTGGCAAAGGCATTGAGTTCACAGGGCAAAAAGGACGGCATGACGTTAAAGCGGCCATTTGGCTGCCCGCGACGGCAGCCATCCGGCTACCAACCCCGGCTGGCTTTC
The DNA here is from genome assembly GCF_006442545.2 of Mesorhizobium sp. B2-1-8. Taxonomy (NCBI): domain Bacteria; kingdom Pseudomonadati; phylum Pseudomonadota; class Alphaproteobacteria; order Hyphomicrobiales; family Phyllobacteriaceae; genus Mesorhizobium; species Mesorhizobium sp. B2-1-8. The sequence goes on along the minus strand of NZ_CP083952.1, from coordinate 359,756 downwards.
GCGCAAGGCAACCGGATCGGATGGGCCAGGAGGCCATCACTTGCCGGCCAGAAGATCCTTGATCAGCCGCTGGCAGCGCTCGGCCATGAAATCGAGCAATAGCCGCACCTTGGGGTCCTGCAGCTTCTTGTGCGGATAGACGGCAGCGAACTGTACCGGAGTCGGCGGCGTGCTGGTCAAGATCACTTTCAGCCGGCGGTCGCGGATGAACGGCTCGACCTCGAAGCGCGGCTTGTTGATGATGCCGCGTCCCGACAGCGCCCAGCCCGTCAGCACGTCGCCGTCGTCGGTGTCGTAGGGTCCATGCACCTCGAATTTCTGTGGGCCGGCCGGCGTTTGCAAGGTCCAGACATATTCGAGCGCGCCGGAATAGCGCAGCATAAGGCAGTCATGTTTCCTGCCGATCAGCTCCTGCGGCTCCATAGGCTCGCCGCGCGCCTCCAGATATTTGGGTGCGGCGACCAGCACACGCTCGCATTCCATGATACCGCGCATCCGAAGACTGGAATCCTCGATGATGCCGAGGCGGAAGGCGACGTCAATGCCTTCCTTCATGATGTCGACATTGTGGTCCGAAAGCCTGAGCCGCACCTCGATGTCAGGGTATTTGTCGTGGAAATCGGGAATGCCCGAGGCCACCAGCCGTCGCCCGAGACCGAGCGGTGCGGTGACGCGAATGGTGCCGCGCGGCTGGCCGGACAGCGCCGAGACGGCCGCTTCCGCCTCGGTGATCGCCTCCAGCACCTGCTTGGCGCCGGAATAAAAAACAGTGCCATGTTCGGTCGGCATCAATTGCCGGGTGGTGCGGTTGAACAGCCGCACGCCGAGATGCTTCTCCAGTTCCTTGATGCGGTTTGAGGCGACCGCCGGCGAAATGCGCATGTCGCGCCCGGCCGCCGACAGATTGCCGAGCTCGACGACGCGGACGAAGACGGCGATGTTGTCGAGATAGGCCATGCGGAGCACCTTCGCCGGTTTGCGGCCATCAACCTAGTATTTTCCAATTTTTTTTGAAAGTCATCGTACACCTCGCCTCTTTTCGTTTGCGCGCCACACCGTAAAGTCACCCGATCGGCAGGGACGACTTCAATGATGGATTTCGCGATTTTCTGGGACTGGCTGAGCTTCGCCGTGCGCTGGCTGCACGTCATCACCGGCATCGCCTGGATCGGCTCGTCCTTCTACTTCGTCGCGCTCGATCTTGGGCTGCGCCAGCGCCCGGGCATGCCGGTCGGCGCCTTCGGCGAGGAATGGCAGGTGCATGGCGGCGGCTTCTACCACATCCAGAAATATCTGGTGGCGCCGGCGGAGATGCCCGAGCACCTGACCTGGTTCAAATGGGAATCCTATGCCACCTGGCTGTCCGGCTTCGCCATGCTTTGCGTGGTCTACTATGCCGGAGCCGACCTGTTCCTGATCGATCCCAACGTGCTGCCGATGTCGGTGCCGGTCGGCATCCTGCTGTCTATGGCCACGATCGGCGTCGGCTGGGTCGTCTATGATCTCTTGTGCCGCTCGCCGCTCGGCAAAAGCGACACCGGCCTGATGCTGGTGCTCTATTGCGTGCTGGTCTTCATTGCCTGGGGGCTGACCCATCTGTTCACCGGCCGCGCCGCCTTCCTGCATCTGGGCGCCATCACCGCCACGATCATGTCGGCCAATGTCTTCATGGTCATCATTCCCAACCAGAAGATCGTCGTCGCCGACCTCATCGCCGGCCGCAAGCCGGATCCGAAATACGGCAAGATCGCCAAGCAGCGTTCGCTCCACAACAACTACCTGACGCTGCCGGTGCTGTTCCTGATGCTGTCGAACCATTATCCGCTGGCGTTCGGCACGCAGTTCAACTGGGTCATCGCCTCGCTGGTGTTCATCATCGGCGTCCTGATCCGGCATTATTTCAACACCGTGCACAAGCGCGCCGGCAACCCGCACTGGACGTGGCTGGGCGCCCTTGTCCTGTTCCTCATCATCATCTGGCTGTCGACCGTGCCGAAGGTGCTCACCGGCGAACCGAAGGCCTCCGCCTCGGCGGACATCTATATCGCCTCGGCGCATTTCCCGGCCGTGCGCGACACCGTGCTCGGCCGCTGCTCGATGTGCCATGCGCAGGAGCCGGTCTATGAGGGCATCTATCACGCGCCCAAGGGGGTGATGCTGGATACGGACGCCGGCATCGCCGAGCATGCCCGCGAAATCTACCTGCAGGCCGGGCGCAGCCACGCCATGCCGCCCGCCAATGTCAGCCAGATCACCGACAAGGAACGGGCGCTGCTGGTGGCCTGGTTCGAAGGCGCGGGGAAATAAGCATGACCTCGACACTTCTGCGTGGCCGCACGCTGTCCTTCGTGCGCTGGCCGCAAACCATCGACGACCACTCCGCCTGGCGCTACGAGGAGGATGGCGGCCTGCTGATAAGCGACGGCAGGATCGTTGCAGCAGGCGCCTATGCCGAGGTCGAGAAACAGGCCGGCGAGACGGTGAAAAAAATCGATCACCGGCCGCATCTGCTGCTGCCGGGCTTCATCGATGCCCATGTGCATTTCCCGCAGATGCAGATCATCGCGTCCTATGGCGCCGAACTGCTCGACTGGCTGAACACCTACACCTTTCCCGAAGAAACCAAATTCGCCAACGCTCAGCATGGCCGCCGCATCGCGCGCCTGTTCCTTGACGAGACGGTGCGCCACGGCACCACGACGGTTGCCGCCTATTGCTCGGTGCACAAGGCCTCGGCGGAAGCCTTCTTCGCCGAGTCGCATGCGCGCGACATGCTCAACATCGCCGGCAAGGTGATGATGGACCGCAACGCGCCCGAAGGTGTGCTCGATACGCCGCAATCCGGCTATGACGATACCAAGGCACTGATCGCGGAGTGGCACGGCAAGGGAAGGCAGCACTATGCCATCACGCCACGCTTCGCCATCACCTCGTCACCGGAGCAGATGGAGATGGCCGGCGCGCTGAGCCGCGAACATCCCGGCCTGCACATGCAGACGCATCTGTCGGAAAACCACGCCGAGATCGCCTTCACGCAGCAGCTCTACCCTTGGTCGCGCGACTATACCGACGTCTACGAGCATTACGGGCTGCTGGGCAAGAAGAGCCTGTTCGGCCACTGCATCCATCTGTCGGAGCGCGAGGCGGACGCGCTTTCGGATAGTGGTTCGGTGGCCGTCTTCTGCCCGACCTCGAACCTGTTCCTCGGCTCAGGCCTGTTCGACTATCAGCGCTTTCGCCGCCGCGACAAGCGGTTGCGCATAGCGTCCGCCACCGATGTCGGCGGCGGAACCAACTATTCCATGCTGCGCACCATGGATGAGGGCTACAAGGTGATCGCGCTCAATGGCGAGAAGCTGAACCCGTTCCAGTCCTTCTGGCAGATCACGCGCGGCAATGCCGAGGCGCTGTCGGTGGCTGACAAGATCGGCACGCTGGAGCAAGGCACCGATGCGGACATCGTCGTGCTCGATGCCCGCGCAACGCCCGCCATGCGGCTCAGGATGGAAACGGCCGAGACGCTGGCGCAGGAATTGTTCCTGCTGCAGACGCTGGGCGACGACCGCGCCGTGCGCGAGGTCTATGTCGCGGGGCGGCCTGCCAAGAGCGACATCGCGAATTAGGCGCTGCTCGTGCGTTCCTTGCTTGACCCAGCGGCAGCCATCGGTCAAAGCGTGCGACGAAGTTGACAGGGGAACGACATGGCCGTTGCTGACGACATCGCTCTGATCAAGAGACAGGAAGAGACCCTTGTCTTCAAGGCTTTCGACGAGGCCGTCGCCTTCGAGATCGGCGCAGCCATCCGTGGTCGTGCAATTGCCGAGAATCTGCCGATCATCGTCGATATCAGGCTATGGGATCGGCCGCTTTTCTATGCCGCCATGCCGGGGTCGAATGCATCCAATCCCGACTGGGCGCGGCGCAAGATCAATGTTGTCAAGCGCTACCTCAAAAGCACCTACCGTCTGGTTCTGGAGCAGCAGCGCTCCGACCGCACCTTCAAGATCGGCGAGGGGCTGGATATTGCTGACTATGTGCTCGCCGGCGGCGGGTTCCCGGTCGCGGTCAAGGGTGCCGGTGTCATCGGCGTGATCGCGGTGTCCGGCCTGCCGGAGCGCCAGGATCATGGCGTGGTGGTCGATGCGCTGTGCGATCACCTGGGCATGGACAGGCGCGGACTGGCGCTGTCCGCGGACCCCGAATGACCGTGCCCGATCCCAAGGCTTTTCTTACCTCGATCTTCAATGCGGCGGTCGCAGCCGCCGACCCGGAGCGCACTATCCGCGACCATTTGCCGGCCAGGCCCAGGGGCCGCACCATCGTCATCGGTGCCGGCAAGGGCTCGGCGCAGATGGCGGCGGCGTTCGAGAAGGTTTGGGATGGCCCGATCGAAGGGCTGGTCGTCACCCGCTACGGCTATGGCGCCCAATGCGAGCGCATCGAGATCATCGAGGCGGCGCATCCGGTGCCGGACGCCGCCGGGCTCGAGGCCTCGCGGCGGCTGCTGGAGAAGGTGCAAGGGCTGACGGCGGACGATCTGGTCGTAGCGCTGATTTCCGGCGGCGGCTCGGCGCTGCTGCCGTCTCCCGCTGCCGGCCTAACACTGGCCGACGAGATCGCCGTCAACGAGGCGCTGCTCGCCTCGGGCGCGCCGATCGCGGCGATGAACACCATCCGCAAGCACCTCTCCACCATCAAGGGCGGCCGGCTGGCTGCCGCCGCCTGGCCGGCCAAGGTGGTCTCGCTGGTGGTCTCCGACATTCCCGGCGACAATCCGGCCCTGGTCGCATCAGGCCCGACCGTTCCCGATACCGGCAGCCGTGAAGACGCGCTGGCCTCGATATCCGCCTACGGCATGAACCTGCCGGCCTCGGTGATGGCGCACATCCAGTCGCCGGCGGCCGATGCACCAGATCCCGACGATCAGCGCTTTTCGCGCAACGAGGTGCATCTGATCGCCTCTGCCGGCGTGTCGCTGGAAGCGGCAGCAGTGGAAGCGAGGCGGCAAGGCATAGAAGCCGTCATCCTTTCCGATGCAATCGAAGGCGAAGCACGCGAGGTCGGCGGCGTCCATGCGGCAATCGCCCGCGAAGTGGCGACGCGCAGCCGGCCCTTCCAAAAGCCGGTTCTGATCCTTTCGGGCGGTGAGACCACCGTGACGTTGCGGGCAAAGGGCAAGGGTGGCCGCAACTCGGAATTCCTGCTCGCCTTCGCCATCGGCATCAGCGGCGTGGAAGGCATTCACGCCTTGGCGGCCGATACCGACGGCATCGACGGTTCTGAAGACAATGCCGGTGCCTTCGCCGATGGTTCGACGGTTTCGCGCATGCGCGCGGCAGGCGTCGATGCCAAGGCGATGCTGGCCGGCAACAATGCCTGGACAGCCTTCAACGCCGTCGGTGATCTTTTCGTACCCGGCCCGACCGGCACGAACGTCAACGATTTGAGGGCAATTCTCGTTCGTTAGCGTACGTCGCATGAAAACAAGCGTGAGCGCCGCCCCTCATCCGCCTGCCGGCACCTTCTCCCCGTAAAGTGACGGGGAGAAGGAAGCTAACCGCGTTTTGGCGCTTTTCTTGCAACATTGGTGATTGGCGAAAGTGGCAGGTACAGCGCATTTCTCCCCGTCACTATACGGGGAGAAATGTCCGGCAGGACAATGAGGGGCGGCGCTCACCGGCAACCTTTATCCGGCATGTCGAGGTCGTTTCGGCGCGAAACGCTCCAGCTTCGGCAGCCAATCACGTCCCCATCAGCCGCTTCACCTGCTTCATATCGCGCAAAAACCGCTCGCGTTCAGCTTCCTTGTCGGCGTGATCCCGAATGCGCAGGATGAAGGAGGGATGGACGGTGATGAAGACACGCAAGCCATCCTCGCGTTCGATCATCTGGCCGCGCATTTTCGTCACCGGTGTGGCTTTGCCGAGCAGCGACAATGCTGCCGTGGCGCCGAGCGCCACGGCGAGGTTCGGCTTGATCAGGTCAAACTCCTGGTCGAGCCACCAGCGGCAGGCTTGAACCTCGCCGACATTGGGCTTGGAATGGATGCGCCGCTTGCCGCGCGGTTCGAATTTGAAGTGCTTGACCGCGTTGGTGACGTAGACCTTCAGGCGGTCGATCCCGGCATCATCCAATATGGCATCAAAGATCTTGCCGGCCGGCCCCACGAACGGCTGGCCGACGAGGTCTTCCTGGTCGCCCGGCTGTTCGCCGACAAAAATCACCTTGGCATTGTCAGGCCCTGCACCGAATACGGTCTGCGTCGCATCGCGCCAAAGCGGACAGCGGCGGCATCCCTTCGCGGCCTCGCGCAATTCGGGAACCGTGTCCGCGGCATCGTCATCAGGCATCTCGGCTGGCTCACGCTTCGGCCAGCGCCTCGCCTGCACCTTGGCATGGTGCGGCGCAGGCGTTGTAGGCATCTTCGCAATCATATCCCTGGCGGCCTTGTCCGCTCCCGCGACCAAATCAGGAATGAGCGAGGCCTCGGGAAGTTCCGCCGATATTTCTGTCTGGAAGGCCGGAACGCCACCTCATTCGATGGTGGCGGCGAAAAAGTCATCGCCGTCGGGTCGTCCAGCCATCAGACTTCATGCAGGTAGAGGTGATAGTCCAGTTCGCTGACCGTACGCGCCACGCGCAGGTATTCGGACTGCTTGATCGCCACGAAGGTGCGGTGCAAGTCCTCGCCGAGCGCGCCCTTCAGGAAGCTGGACGCCCTGGCCGCTTCGATGGCGGCGCGCCAGTCGGCGGGCATCGTCGTACGGGTGACGGCTGCCTCATAGCCATTGCCAGTCGTTTCAGGACCTGGATCGAGCCCTTCGTCGAGGCCTTTGACAATGCCGGCGAGCACCGTCGCCGCAATCAGATAGGGGTTGGCGTCGACGCCGGACGGCCGATGCTCGATGCGCCGGTTTTTCGCGTCGCCCGCCGGCACGCGCAACGCCACCGAGCGGTTGTTGACGCCCCAGGTCGGTGCCACCGGCGCATAGGATTGCGAGACGAAGCGGCGCCAGGAATTGGCGTGCGGCGCAAACACCAGCATCGATTCCGCCATGGTCTGGATCAGCCCGCCGAGGCCACGCAGCAGCGGCAGCGACCAGTTTTCGCCGGCGGCTTCCGAAAAGACGTTTCGGCCGTCCTTGTCCTGCAGCGAGACGTGGAAATGCATGCCGGAGCCGGCATATTTCTCGATCGGCTTGGCCATGAAGCAGGCGGTGACGCCGTGACGGCGCGCCTGCGCCCGCACCAGCCGCTTCAGCATGACCAGATCGTCTGCCGCCCGCATCACGTCCTTGCGGTAGTTCAGCGTCAGCTCGTACTGGCCAGGCGCATATTCGGAAATCACCGTCTCGGCCGGAATGCCTTGCGCCTTGGCGGCGGCGTAGATGTCGGAGAACAGCGGCTCCATGCCGTGCAGATGGTCGACGGAATAGACTTCCGTCTTGCCCGAGACGCGGCCGTCGAGCACCGCGCGCGCCGGCTGCACCTTGCCGTCGGCATCGCGTTCATTGGCCAGCAGAAAAAACTCGAGCTCGAAGGCGCCAGCCGGATGGAGGCCCTTGGCAGCCAGTATGTCGACCTGCCGGGCAAGCGCCAGCCGCGGGTCCGATGACATTGGCTGGCCGTCGAGATGATACATCGCCATCAGCACCTGGCCGCGCGGCGGGTTCGTGCCGTAAAGCGGCACCAGCGTGCCGGGAATCGGCCAGGCCCTGAGATCGCCGTCGCCGCTGTCCCAGATCAGCCCGGTTTCATGCACATCCTCGCCGGTGATGTCGAGGCCGAGGATCGAGATCGGCATGTGCCGGCCGCCCTCGAAAATGCTTTTCAGCTCATGCCGGCGCACGATCTTGCCGCGCCCGACGCCATTGGCGTCGGTCAGCACGATATCGAAGGCCTCGATCTCGGGATGGGCGTCGAGGAAGGCTTGCGCCTCGGTGGGCGTCGAGCCCGAAGGTGAACTCATGATGGAACTCGGGTTTGGCTTGGTGGCTTGTCTCATGCCGCGAGCTTTGCCGCAACCGCGCCAAACGCGCTGATCAGCCGGTTGACCTGGGCGCCTGACGTCGCTGGCGAGATCAGCATCATGTTGTGGAAGGGTGCGATCAGCACGCCGCGATTGACCAGCGCGACATGGATGGCGGCTTCCAGTTCCGGCGCATGCGCGCCCTCGGCCTCGGCGCCATTGCGCAGCGGGCCGGGCGCGCAGATGAACTCGACGCGGGCCCCCACACGGGAAACATGCCAGGGCAGGTTGTAACGATCGATCACGCCGGTCAGTCCGGCATCGAGCCGCCGCGCCAGATGATCCATGCGGTCGTAATTCTCCTGCGTCATCACCTCCTCGAGCGTGGCGCGCATGGCGGCGAATTGCAGCGGGTTGGCCGACAGCGTCGTGCCCATGCCGGAATAACCCGGTTCTTTCGTCCTGTTGTAGTCGGCATAGCGCGAGGCGACTTCATCGCTCATGCCCCACACGCTCGCCGGCACGCCGCCGGCAATCGGCTTGCCCAGCACGAACAAGTCCGGCTCCAGCCCATATTTCCTGGTGTAGCCGCCCGGGCCGGTCGAGATCGTGTGCGTCTCGTCGATCAAAAGCAGCGTGCCCGCTTCGCGCGTCAACTTTCGCAGCGCCTCATGGTAGCCAGGATCCGGCAGCACCATGCAGGAATTGGTCAGCACCGGCTCGGCAATGACGCAAGCGACATCCCTGTCCTTCAGCGCTGCTGCCAGTGCGGCGACATCGTTGAATTCGATGACCTTGGCCGTGCGGGTCAGGTCGCGGAACTCGCCCGCCAGTCCTGGCCGATTGACGGGCTTGCCGTCGATCAGCCGCACCATCGTCTCGTCCACCGAGCCGTGATAGCAGCCATTGAAGACCAGGATTTTTTCTCTCCCAGTGATGGCGCGGGCGACGCGCAGCGCGAACCGGTTGGCGTCGGTCGCCGTCGTCGCGATCTGCCAGAACGGCAGGCCGAAGCGCTGCTGCAGCAGCGGCCCGATGGCCAGCGCATCGTCGGATGGCAGCATGTAGGTCAGGCCGCGCCCGGCCTGGCGGCGAATGGCACGCGCCACCGGTGGCGGCGAGTGACCGAACATCGAACCGGTATCGCCGAGGCAGAAATCGTCGAGCTTGTTGCCGTCCATGTCGGTGATCGTGGCGCCTCGGGCGCTGTCGACCAGGATCGGAAACGGCGTCGGCCAGTCGTTCATCCAGTGCATCGGCACGCCGCCGAAGAAGCCGGGCAGGCCGTTGCCGACCTTGGCTTGCGATCTAGGCCGCGCCTTGCGGAAGGCAGCGCCTTCCGCCTCGCGCAATTGCGCAATGCGGTCGCGGCTGATGCCGCCTACGGGCGTCGAACTGTCGTTGTGCATGAAAACCCCTCTGGCGCGCCCCTCATAGCCAATCCACCTCCTCAACGGCAATTGGCCGCGCGTCCGTTCTGCATTGGCTCAGCCCGTGCTGGGCGCGCTTGACGCTCTGCGCGAAGTCGGCGTCAATGGGAACGGCAATTGGGGCAAGGGAAATGCGGACGATCATCTGCGTAGCGGCACTGTTCCCGTCGGCTGGCACGGCGTCCGCGACCGGCGGTATTTGGTGCTCCGTCGATGATCCACAGGTGAAATTCCAGGTCGATACCGGCGTCACCACCGGGATGGGCGGCCCGACCTTCAATTTTCGCGGTGACCTCGAAATCAAGGCAAGGCCCACCGGCGATCAACTGCGAAAGACCACTTTTGAGAACTCCAACCTCACCCAGTACTGGCTCGACGACAAGGAATTGCGGCTGAACATCTACCACGAGCAGGAGGTGGCCAAGACCTACAGTTCGGTCGAACTGACGATCCTGACCAGGGCCAGCGACGAAGGGGTCTATGATGGAGATTACAAGCTCGGTGTCTATGACGGCACGGCCGACAAGGACAGCGATGGCAAGCCCGTCGATCTGATTGGCAAGGTGTCCTGCGGCGCCGAGTGATCGGCCATCCGGACTACGCAGTGATGTCGATGACGCCGCAGTCGCCGGCGGCACTGCCGAAGGCGACACGGCGTTCTTCCTTGTCCCACATCATCGCGGTGATGGCGCCTTTGCCCGGGCGCCGCAAAAGCACTTCCTTGGCATCGGCGAAGCGCACCGCCATCACCATGCCGTCGTCATAGCCGACAGCCACGACGTCCTGGCTCGGATGGCAAGCGACCGCCGTCACCATGGCGTTGCCGCGCGTGCCGAGTTCCAGCGGCGCCTTGCCCATCGGTCCGTCCTTGCCCGAGAACGGCCAGACGATCGCCGCCGGCGCGCCGGAACTGGCCAGCCATTTGCCTTTCACGCTCCAGGACAGGCTTTTGACCTTGCCCGGATAGCCGCTCATGCGCATGTGCTTGCCGTCGGCGAGCTTCCAGCCATGGAGGGCGTTTTCCTGCATGGTGGTGACCAGAAAGGCGCCGTCCGGCGAGAAGGTGATGCCGGTGTGGGCGCCCGCCCATTCGAGCTCCACCGGCTTGCCTTCGGCGGCCGGGAAATGCAGCGTCGCGCCATTGTAGCGGGCGACGGCGAAGCGCATGCCCTTTGGCGAGAAGGCCAGCCCCTCGACCGAGCGCGGATGGGCAAATTCCCGTGTCTTGCCGTCGGCGAAGCGCACGAAGGCGGTCTTGCCCGTGGCATAGGCGATGGCGCCTTGCGGCCCGGCGGCAATGCTGGTGATCCATTTCTTGCCGGCGCTCGCCACCTCCTGGGTCTCACCGCCGGTTTTCACGGCAAACACCTTGCCGTCCTCGCCGCCGGTGATCAGCCGGTCGTTGGCCGCGTCATGGAAGGCGGCAAGCAGCCCATCGTTGGCCTGCACCGTCTTGTGGCCATTGTCGAGCCGATGGACAGCGCCATCGGCCAGCGCGAAATGCGGCACGTCGCCGAGGAAGACGGCGGCGACGCAATGGCCTTCGAGATCAAGCGGGGCGACTGTGGGCATGATTGTCTTCGTTCAACTGGATGAGATTACAGAGTCGGCTTACTCGACGTTTGCGGTTCCGGCAACCGGCAGATCAGATGGCGAGAGGCTGTCATCAAAGCAGCCCCTTCGCCCGCAGATCGGTTGCGAACGTCGCCAATGGCATGACCAAGATCAGGTTCGATCCCTGGAGGCGCTCGGCCCCGTAACTGGCATACCATCTTGCGGCCCGCTCGCTCTTGGCATCGATGATGAGCAGGATGCCGCCACCTTCGCCGGCAAGTCGCAAGCAGCGCAACGCGGCGGCGGCAAGCAGTTGACCTCCGAGGCCTTGCCTGGCGACGCTGCGGTCGGTCGCCAGCCGGGCAAGCTTGAAGCCGGAAACCTCGTGCCGCGCCAAGCCTCTCGTCATCGTCTCCGGCACGGTTTCGTGAGCAATGGCTGACGGCGCGATCGTATAGAAGCCAAGGATCCGGTCCAAAGCCGCATCGTCGATCGCACAGAAAGTCTTGGCGGCATTCTGTTCGTGGCTTTGCCGCGCGAACCGCCGCAGAAAATCGTTCATCTGCGCATCGCCGCAATCGAACGAGGCCCGATCATGGCGTTTCGCAATCGGCTCCTCGTGCCAGGCGGGAAGCGTCACAGAGTATCCGGCAAGGCCGCGATCGCTGCTCGGAGCTTGGCATTGGGTTTCGGCGGGTTCTCCAGCAGATCGAGTATACGTGTGAAATCGCGGTCGGACACTTTCGCAACCTCGGCTGCTTCGATTACGGCCTGTGCTTCGGGAACCACCTTGTTGAGAATAAAGTCGGTAACGTCCTGATGAGACAGCGCAGCGGCGCGCGCGATCATCGCCTTCTGTGCAGGCGCGATGCGGATTTGATAGCGCTCGGTTTTGGTGTCGGCCGACCTGGGCATCGGAAATCTCCTCGGGTCCATGTACACATGATATGTGTACATGGACCCATAGTCAATCTCGAAGGTCCATCAACACAGCCTTACGAGGCCTGGCAGGCCTCAAAGCTCTTCTTCAGCCGCTCGGCGTCGAGTTCGCGGCCGATGAACACCAGCCGGCTCTCATGCTTCTCGCCGTCTTTCCAGGCGCGCTGGTGGTCGCCTTCGATGATCATGTGCACGCCCTGGATGACATAGCGCTCGTCATCGCCCTTGAGCGCGATGATGCCTTTCAGCCGCAAAATGTTGGGGCCTTCCATCTGGGTGATCTTCTCGATCCACGGGAAGAATTTCTTCGGGTCCATCTCGCCGCCGCGCAGCGATACCGACTGCACCGTCACGTCATGAATGTCGGAAGGATGCGCATGATGGTGGTGGTCGTGCCCATCATGGTCGTGGTGGTCATGGTCGTGATGGTCATGATCGTGGTCATGTTGGTCGTCATGCGCCTCGAGGAAATGCGGATCGTTTTCCAATGCCCGGGACAGGTCGAAGGCGCCGCGGTCGAGCACTTCCGACAGCGCCACGCCCGCGCGGGTGGTGCGGTGGATCCTGGCCGCCGGATTGATGGCGCGGATCGTCGCTTCGACCTTGGCGAGTTCTTCCGGGGTGACGAGGTCGGTCTTGTTCAGCACCACGACGTCGGCGAAGGCGATCTGGTCCTCGGCTTCCTTGGAATCCTTCAGCCGCAGCGGCAAATGCTTGGCGTCGACCAGCGCCACCACCGCATCGAGCTTGGTCTTGGAGCGCACGTCGTCGTCCATGAAGAAGGTCTGCGCCACCGGCACCGGATCGGCGAGCCCGGTGGTCTCGACCACGATGGCGTCGAAGCGCCCGGGCCGGCGCATCAGGCCCTCGACGACGCGGATCAGGTCGCCGCGCACCGTGCAGCAGACGCAGCCATTGTTCATCTCGTAGATTTCCTCGTCGGATTCCACGATCAGGTCGTTGTCGATGCCGATCTCGCCGAATTCGTTGACGATGACGGCGTAGCGCCTGCCGTGGTTCTCCGACAGGATGCGGTTGAGCAGCGTCGTCTTGCCGGCGCCGAGATAGCCGGTGAGAACCGTTACGGGAATCTGCGTCTGTGCGTCGCTCATGGCTTGCCTCGAAATGACTAGGCCCTGAAATTCAGGCCGCGAAAGGGGATTGTCGGTTCCATATAGGATGTGCGCCGGGCTTTTGCACGGGCAAACCATGGGCCAAAGTGACATCGTGGCTGAGGAAAGCGGTCGCCGCCTTGGCGATGGAATGATCAAGGGGCTTCTTGCCAGGGCTGTCGGTCGTCGGATCGCATTCGCGCGGCGGTTGCTCCGAATTCCCTTCACGCGAAACTCGTTTGTCATCTAACTGAAATAAACATCTGGCATCACCACGGCGGGCACCGCAAATGCTTGCCGGCAAAGCTGTTTGGTATGCCGGAATCTTTTCGATCGTCGATTGCCAACCGGCCGGCTGCGTCTATGCTGTGCGCACCGGTACGGCCGAAGAGGGATGACCATGGCCAAGGCGGACAAGACTGCAACGATGAGCCGGCTGCATTCAGCGGCAAGGCTGGCAAGGACCGCACTGGCGGCACGGCTTCTGGCGCACGGCTTCTACGCCGGCCAGGACCAGATCATGCTGTCGCTGGACCGCGAGGACGGCCAAACACCGGGCAATCTTGCCGGGCGTCTTGGCGTGCGTCCGCCGACCATCACCAAGACCATCAACCGGCTGCAGGCGCAGGGTTTTCTGGAAAAACGCGCGTCGGAATCCGATGCCCGCCAGGCGCATATCTTTCTCACCGATACCGGCCGTGAGACCATCCGCGCCATCGAGAAGTCGGTGAAGAAGACCGAAAAGCAGGCGCTGAAAGGCCTCGACAAGAAAGACCAGAAGGCGCTGTTCAAGCTGCTTGCCCGGATCGAAGCCAACCTCTCCAACGAGGAACTGGTGCTGATCGATGACGACGCCGAGACGGACGACTGATCTCTTCGGCAATCAGGCTGCCGCGGCAGCTCCGTGGGTCAAGGACGACCAGCGTCCCGGCGTCATGCCGAACGCCTTCTTGAATTGCCTGTTGAAGTGACTCTGGTCGCTGAAGCCGGCTTCGATCGCGATCTGCGCCAAGGGCTCGCCGGCGGCGATCATCCTGCGCGCGCTCTGAAGCCGGCGCATCACCAGGAAACGATGCGGACTGGTCGAGAAGGCCGCGCGGAAATGTCTCGACAGGGCATAACGGTCGAGGCCCGTGATGGCTTCCAACTCGTCCGAACGCACGGGCCGGTCGAGGTTTTCCGTGAGATATTCACGCGCCAGTGTCGCCGCCCGCCATGCCGTTCCGGCGAGTGGCTTTGCCGGTTGACCGGCATGCCGGGCCAGGCTTTGCATCAGCTGCGCCAGGAAGTCGTCGACGAACAGCTCGTCGAGTTCCTGCTGCAATGGCCCAAGCGCCGAAAGCAGCGTCGCGCAGAAGGCATCGTCCGTCACCACCCCGTCCCTGACGAACGGCAGCGCCGTGCCGCCGAGACAGTCGAGCATCAGTGACGGCTCGAGATAGAGCATCCTGTAGCGCAGGCCTTCCTCGGTGCCCGCGCCGCCATCGTGCAATTCGTCCGGATGCAGCACGATGACCTGACCGGGCAGGCTCAGCCTTGCCGCGCCGCGATAGCGGAAGGTCTGCACGCCGCGCAACGTCACTCCAATCGCATAGGTGTCGTGGCGATGCGGATCGAAGGCGCTGCCATGAAACCGCGCCTCGATGCGCTCCATCCCGGCGGGGTCGGGAGCGGAGATGATGCAGTTTTCAGCGGCATCGGCGCACAAACGTCCAAGACCCTCGAAGGCCTGGCGGTCTAGTTCGAACGACATCGTCTCCTTCAGCCTCGCGATACGGGGCCCAACCTCGAATGGTCCATTTTCTCATGTTCGATACGAAATTTGCAATCGTACTGCGGGAAGATCTGCCCGTCTGGCAGAAACTCAACGTCACCGCCTTCCTGACCAGCGGCGTCGTCGCGCAGTTTCCCGACATCATCGGCGAGTCCTATCGCGACCGCGCCGGCAATCTCTACAACCCGCTGTCGGTCCAGCCGGTCATCGTGCTGTCCGCGGACCAGGCAACGCTCGCCGCGATCCACCGGCGCGCGCTGGAACGCGGTGTCGCCACCTCGCTCTATGTCGAGGAGATGTTTTCCACCGGCTTCGACGCCGCCAACCGCGCCGTCTTTGCCGAATTCGCGCCCGAAGACGCCAAGGTGGTGGGCATCGCGCTGCGTGCCGACAAGAAGGTCGTTGACAAGATCACCAAAGGCGCCCGCATGCATGCATAGAGGCAAACTCACAAACTCAATCGACTGGCTGCCGCCGATCGAGAAGAGCGGCATACAGTGCCGCCAGCAATGCGAATCCCGCCGACACCAGCATCATGGAAAAAAGCGCTGGAGCTGAATCTGCAAGAAACAGCCCGGCGATGGAGGCGATGAGTGCCCCGCCGCCGATCCTCATTGCGGCGGCTAGTCCTGCCGCGGTGCCAACCAGATCCGGCCGTACAGACAACGCGCCGCTGTTGGCGGCGGGCATGGTCAACCCGTTGCCGACGCCGATGAACATACAAGGTCCAAAGAAGGCCAGAACGTGAGCGGTGCCAAAGCTCGACAGAACCAGGCCGATCAGCAGACCCGTGCAGGTCATGAGGCGTGCAAAAACAAGTGTGGCGCTCAGCGAGATCTTCGAGGCGTAACGCCCGGCCAAATAGCTGCCGAGAATGAAGCCGGTCGGGATTAATCCCATGTAAAAGCCGAGCTTCATGCTCGATCCACCGAGCGCATCACCGACGATCAATGGCGCTCCTCCGAGGAACACATAAAGCACGCCCATCGAGCAGGCCATGCACAGGGTGTGTGCCCAAAACCGCGCTGACCGGAGGAGCAGTCCATATGAGGCAACGTAGTTCCCATTGGATCGCGACAATGGGATGGTCGTTCTTCCGAGCTCGCGCATGGATAAGGCCAAGGCGGCCGCGCCGAGGATCGCGAAGACAATGAAGCTCGATCGCCATCCGAACAGTTCGTCCAGCGACCCCCCAAACAAAGGACCGACCATGGGTGCGAACGCCCAACCCATGGCAAGATAGCCAAATTTGCTGGCGGCCTCGCGCTCACCTGATGTCTCTTTGATGATGACCAAGGCGACGGAGTAGCAGGGGCCAATGCAAGCTTGCATAGCGCGAAACAGAAGAAAAATGCCGATGTTGGGGGCCAGGGCGCAGCCGATGGACGCGGCGACGAAGATCGAGAGAGATGCCAAGACGACCAGCCTGCGCCCAAATCGGTCCGATATCATGCCGCCGACGGCCTCTATGAGGGCCGTGATGATCGCAAACCCGGCAACCGACAGATTGACCAATGCGAAATCAGCTTGGAACGCTGCGCCAATGTTCGGCAGCGAAGGCAAAATCATGTTCACCGGCAACACCGCAAGAGCCGAAAGCAAGATAAGAGTAGTTAGCCGGGGTTGGACTGCCGGTTCGGAGAATGTCATTTTCCTGATTGTGTCCGTGGTCGGACTCGGAATGGGGTTCTCGCTCGCCATGATCTCGTTCGCCTTGTCAGTGGGCTTAAAGTGAGGGTCTGACGGGGCGGCCTAGATTCCGGGCATAAAAAAAGGCCCCGTCAGGAGCCTGCTTACCGCGCATGGGCGCTTTCGCCGGACGGTTACACCATCCTGCCCATGCGCTCTCTTACCACGATGAAAATCATTGCGATGTTCATGCTATCAGGGCTAGGCGGAAAGGTGCATGTCGTCAAGGCAGCATGCTTACGACGTCGATCAACAAAAAAGACCACGGAGCCTGCACTCAGACTTGAGCTGAGCGGGTACTAAGCCTGTCCTGGCGTCTCGTTGTGCCAGACGCTTTTGGCTTGCCGGCAAGCGACAATTCCCGCAAAGGTGGGGCTCCAGCCCAGCTTCTCCCCGGCCTGCACGTGAATCCTTCCCAAAGATATGTCGAAAGCGCGACGCCGCCGGTGGCGGTCCTGTGCATGCTGACCACCTATGTCTTCTTCACCTTCCTCGACACCTCCAGCAAGTATCTCGTCCTGGCCGGCGTCTCCGTGCTGATCGTCGCCTGGGTGCGCTTCGCCGTGCATGTCGTGCTGGTCGGGGCGCTGTTGCGTGGCTGGCGCGAGCCGGTGCGGTTTCGCCCGGTCAACCTGCCGGCGCATGTGATGCGCGGCGCCTTCCTGTTCGGCTCGACCATTTTCAACGTCCTGGCGCTGCGCTCCCTGCAGCTGGCCGAGACGACATCGATCTATTTCTTCGGGCCGATGGTGATCACCGCCCTTGCCGGCCCGCTGCTCGGCGAATGGGCCGGGTGGCGGCGCTGGCTGGCGATCCTGGCGGCTTTCGCCGGGGTCTTGATCATCACGCGGCCGGGTGTCGGTGTTTTCGGCATCGGACATCTCTTCGCGCTCGGCTCGATGCTGTCGAACTGCTTCTATGTGATCATGACGCGCCGCATGTCGGCGACCGAGACGCCGGAAAGCCTGATCCTGTTCTCGGCGCTGGCGCCGGCGGTGCTGCTTTTGCCCCTCCTGCCGTTTTCCTTCTCCTTGCCGCATGATGGCTGGCACTGGTTCGTCCTGCTCATGCTTGGCGTGTTCGGCGGCGTCGGCCACTGGCTGCTGGTCCAGGCCTATCGGCTGGCGACGACCACGGCGCTCGCCCCCTACCCGTATTCGCAGATGGTGTGGATGATCCTTTCCGGCTGGATCGTCTTCAAGCAGTTCCCGGACCGCTGGACGCTGGTCGGCGCCGCCATCATCGTCGCCAGCGGCCTCTACATCGTCCATCGCGAACATCGGCTTCGGCTGCGCAGCCGCGCGGCCTCCGATGTGGAAGCGGAAGCGCTGGCAAAAAAACTTTGATTTGCCTCCGATCGGTGGCATAACGCCGCCTTTAAACAGTTTAGGTCTGGAATTCAGGCCTGTCGGGGAGCGCGGGTCACTGGCACAGAAGATCAAGCTTTCGACGATCGCGGATGCGCTCGGCGTGTCCACGGCCACGGTTTCGCTGGCGCTGCGCGACAGTCCGCTTGTCGCCGGCTCGACACGCGACCGCATCAAAGAACACGCCCGCACCATCGGCTATATCTACAACCGCCGCGCCGCCAGCCTGCGCACCTCGCGCTCGGGCATCGTCGGTGTCGTCGTGCACGACATCATGAACCCGTTCTTCGCCGAGATCCTGCGCTCGATCGAGAGCGAACTCGACCGCAGCCGGCAGACTTTCATCCTGTCCAATCACTATGATCAGCTCGAAAAGCAGCGCACCTTCATCGATACGCTGCTGCAACTCGGCGCCGATGGCGTCATCATGTCGCCGGCCATTGGCACGCCCGCGTCCGACATCGTCATGGCCGAGGAGAACGGTCTGCCGGCGGTACTGATCGCCCGCACCGTCGAGGGCGCCGACGTGCCGGTGTTTCGCGGCGACGATGCCTATGGCACGGGCCTCGCCACAAACCATTTGATCTCACTCGGCCACAAGCGCATCGCCATGATCGGCGGCACCGACCAGACCTCGACCGGGCGTGACCGCTACCAGGGCTATGTCAACGCCATGGAGGCTGCGGGGCTCGAGGTCAGCCCGTCCTGGCGTATCGCCGGCCCGCGCACCAAGCAGGCCGGTTTCGAGGCCGCCGGCCAATTCCTGGCGCTGAAGGACAGACCGACCGCCGCCTGCTGCTGGAACGACCTCGTCGCCATCGGCCTGATGAACGGCATCGCGCGCGCCGGCCTTGTGCCGGGCATCGACATCTCCGTCACCGGCTATGACGATCTCGAAGAGGCGGCGATCGCCACGCCGGCGCTGACCACCGTCTGGAACGGCCAGCGCGAGGTTGGCCGCCGCGCCGCCAGAGCGCTGCTCGACAAGCTCAACGGGCAGACGGTGCGGCCCTCGCAGGAATTGATCAAGCCGGAACTGCATGTTCGCCAGTCGACCGGCAAACCGGTGGAGCGTGCATGACCAGGGCCGAAAATCTGCAAGCCGTTGCCATTCTGGTGCCGGCGGACTTCAGCGACCACGCCATTGGGCGCATCGAGCGGACATTCAGGCGCGTCGGCATCGAGCGCGCCGATCCGGCGTTGGTCACCGAGGAGATGCGCCGCACCGTGCGCGGCATTGCATCCTTTGCCGGCATCAGTGCGGCGATGATGGATGCGTTGCCCAACCTCGAACTCATCGCCTCTTTCGGCGTCGGCTACGATTCGGTCGATGTCGGCCATGCCGCGGCGAAGAATATCATGGTCACCAACACGCCCGACGTGCTGACCGAGGAGGTCGCCGACACCGCGATCGGGCTGCTGATCAACACGGTGCGCGACCTGCCGCGCGCCGAGACCTGGCTGCGGGACGGCAGTTGGGTGCGCAAGGGCAACTATCCGCTGAGCCGGCTGACCTTGCGCGCGCGCCGTGTCGGTATTTTCGGCATGGGACGCATCGGGCAGGCCATTGCACGGCGGCTGGAGGCGTTCGGACTGCCCGTCGCCTATCACAACCGGCGTCGTGTCGAAGGTCTTGCTTACCAGTACCATCCGACGCTGAAGAGCCTGGCCGAGGCAGTCGACACGCTGATTTCCGTGGCGCCCGGCGGTGCTTCGACACAGAAAGCGGTCAATGCCGAAATCCTGTCGGCGCTCGGCGCCAATGGCGTCTTCGTCAACATCGGCCGCGGCAGCACGGTCGACGAGGCGGCGCTTGCGGCCGCTCTCGCCGACGGCACCATCGCCGCCGCCGGGCTCGATGTCTTCGCCGACGAGCCGAATGTCCCCAAGGCGTTACTCGACCTGCCAACCACCTCTCTGTTGCCGCATGTCGGCTCGGCCTCGGAGCACACGCGCCGCGCCATGGCCGATCTTTGCGTCGACAATCTGGTGTCATGGTTCAGCGAGCGCCGCCCGCTGACACCGGTGCCCGAGACAGTTGACGTGAAGGCGCGCGCTTGAGCGCCGGGCTTTGCCCTATTTATTAACGCCCGCTTAACCCTTTGAAATCATTCTTCATCCTGTGTATGCGTGGGTGAGATCAGGATGAAGACGCTTTCCACATTGATCGGGGCCGCCGCCTTGTTCGGCGGCGTTCAGCTGTTTCATGGCGGCGGTGTTGAAGGCATCGGCGAAGAGGCCACGCCGTCCAACACCTACAGGCTGGTCGCCAATGGCGACGAGGGGGCCTGCGCTGTCACGCGCGGCGCCTCGGTCTCGGATGGCTTGTCGCTGCTGGAGGTGGCGCCGAATTGCCACCGGCTCCTGCCGGGCCTCGAGCAGGCGAAATTCTGGCACGAGCAAAACGACGGAACGGTCGCCTTCAGCGCCAACGGCATCGATCCGATCGTCACCTTCGCGGTGGCTGACGGCGACGGCTACGAATCCTACGCCCCGGCGCTACCATTGCTGTCGCTCGCGGCCGATGGTGACTTGAGGCGGCGAGACTGACTACTCGGCCGCGGCCCGCGCGCCGGCTTTCGCAGCGGCATGCAGGCGCACCGCATCGCCGAAAGCGCGAAAAATCTTGGCCGAGTTGCTGTCCGACTTGACCCAGTATTCGGGATGCCATTGCACGCCGACGGCGAAGGCGCGCGCGCCCTTGACCGAAACCGCTTCGACGGTGCCGTCCGTGGCGACAGCCTCGATCTCGAGCTTCGACCCCAGCCGGTCGATCGCCTGGCGATGCAAGGAATTGACCTTGATGTCGCCCGCGCCGAACACGCCGGCCAGGCAACTGCCTGGTTTGATCGAAATGGTCTGGTGAATGGCGAAGCGCTCGTCCTGTTTGTCGCTTACCGCCGCACGGTGGTCCAGCGACCCCACGCGCTCCTGGATCTCGGTGCCCAGCGTACCGCCAAGCGCCACGTTCAGTTCCTGAATGCCGCGGCAGATGGCAAGCAGCGGCACGCCGCGCTCGATCGCCTTGCGGATCAGCGGCAACGTCGTGGAGTCGCGCGCGGTGTCATAGGGGCCATTCGCTTCGCTGGCATCGCCGCCATAGAGCGAGGGGTCGACGTTGGATTTCGAGCCGGTCAGCATGACACCATCGACCGATGACAGGAGTTCGTCGAAATCCAGCCGATCGCCGAACGAGGGCACGAGCAGGGGGAAAACGCCGGCACCTATGATTGCGGCTTCCAGATATTGTTGGGGGGCGGCATGCCAGGTGTAGTTGTCGAATTGACGGACGTCGGTCGATATGGCGACGAGCGGCTGCTGCATTTTGGGTCTGTTTTCCATCTGGCAAGGGATATCCTGCCTTTAAAATAAGCGATCCCCGGGCATTTTTCCAGCCAAGTTTCAGCGCGTCGCATGGGCCACGAAAGCGGCTATTAGACTATAGTTGCAGGCTAGCATGGCTTCGCCGCCAATTACGGCCGCCGTGCTGGACTCGACTCTTTGCCCGTGTATTGTTCCGTGCGAACCGATGCGGGGAGCCGAGGATTTCCCGAGCGTCGGTCTATTGATCCAAAAGGGAGGAACTGCATGGATCGTCGTTCATTCATCCGCAAGGCCGGCGTCACCGGCGTCGGCGCAGCAGCGGCAGCGGCCACGCTCGCCGCACCGGCAATAGCCCAGTCCAATCCCAAGGTGACATGGCGGCTTGCGTCGTCCTTCCCGAAGTCGCTCGACACCATCTATGGCGGGGCCGAAGTGTTCTCCAAGATGCTGTCGGAGGCCACCGACGGCAATTTCCAGATCCAGGTCTTTGCCGCCGGCGAACTCGTCCCTGGCCTCCAGGCCGCCGACGCCACCACGGCCGGTACGGTCGAGGCCTGCCACACGGTGGCATATTATTACTGGGGCAAGGATCCGACATGGGCGCTGGGTGCGGCGGTGCCCTTCTCGCTCAACGCGCGCGGCATGAATGCCTGGCACTACCATGGCGGCGGCATCGACCTGTTCAATGAGTTCCTCGCCACGCAAGGTCTGTTCGGCCTGCCGGGCGGCAACACCGGTGTGCAGATGGGTGGCTGGTTCCGCAAGGAGATCAACACCGTCGCCGACCTCTCCGGCCTCAAGATGCGCATCGGCGGTTTTGCCGGCAAAGTGGTGCAGAAGCTCGGCGTCGTGCCGCAGCAGATCGCCGGCGGCGACATCTACCCGGCGCTGGAAAAGGGCACCATCGATGCCGCCGAATGGGTCGGCCCCTATGACGACGAGAAGCTAGGCTTCTACAAGGTCGCGCCCTATTACTACTATCCCGGCTGGTGGGAAGGCGGCCCGACCGTCCATCTGATGTTCAACAAGGCGAAATATGAAGAACTTTCGCCGACCTACAAGTCGCTGCTGCGCACGTGCGCCCAGGCCGCCGACGCCGACATGCTACAGAAATACGACTATGTGAACCCTCCGGCGGTGAAGCGGCTGGTGGCCGGCGGCGCCAAACTGCGCCCGTTCAGCCAGGAGATCATGGCCGCCTGCTTCGAGAAGGCGAACGAGGTCTATGCCGAAATGGAAGCCTCGAACGCGCCGTTCAAGAAGATCTGGGAATCGATCAAGGGCTTCCGCAAGGAGCACTATCTCTGGGCGCAGGTGGCCGAATACAATTACGACACCTTCATGATGGTCCAGCAGCGCAACGGCAAGCTGTAACGATTTGCCCTAAGTCGGGGTGGCCAACTACAGAAGTTTGCGCCGCCCCTCATCGCCCTGCCGGGCACTTCTCCCCGTATAGCGACGGGGAGAAGGGGCTGGCCGCAACGCCGATGCCTTTCTTGCAAAGAAAGCGATTGGCGAAACCGTCGATGACAGCGCCCCTCTCCCCGTCACTATACGGGGAGAGGATGCCGGCAGGCAGGTGAGGGGCGGCGCCAACATACGGACGGTTTCGAAGACCAACCGCCTACCTTCACTCCGGCACCACCAGCACCTTGACCTCGCCCGGCGCCGGCGGATTGGCGATCACGCCAGGCGCCTCTTCCAGCGACACTTGCCTGGAGATCAGCCGATCGATCTCGATCGCGCCGGACGCGATGAGCGCGGCGGCGCGGCGGTGTGTGTAGGGGTTGAGGAACGAGCCCAGCACTTTCAGCTCCCGGAACAACAAGTCGAAGGGCTCGAATTCCGCCTTCATGCCTTGCGGCGTCACGCCGACGATGACGACGATGCCGCCGGCCCTTGCCAGCCGCATCGACTGCTCGACGGTCTCACGCACACCGGCGCATTCGAACACCACGTCGGCGCCACCGGGCGCCAGGCCGGCCGGACCGGCGATCGCATCGATCACATCGGCGGCTGTGGGATCGACCGTCGCCGTCGCGCCGAGTTCCCTGGCAAGCGCGCGTCGCGAGGCTTGCCTTGTCGACAGGATGATGGTGGTGGCCCCGGCAAGCCGCGCCAGTTGAACGGTGAGCAGGCCGATGACGCCGCCGCCGAGCACGACCACCGAACTGCCTGGCTTGATCCCGGCAAGGTCGACGCCGTGCAGGCAGCAGCCGAGCGGCTCGCAGAAAGCGCCATGCGTCGGTTTCAGATCCGCGGGAAGGACAAAAGCCTGTTTCTGCGGCATCACCAGATAGTCGGCAAAGCCGCCGTCGCGGTGGATGCCGATGGCGGTGAGATTGCTGCACAGATTGACGCGGCCGGCATGGCAATGGCCGCAGCGTCCGCAGGCGATGTTGGGATCGCCAGTGACCCGGTCGCCGACGGCAAAGCCGGAGACGGCATCGCCGACCGCCTCGACGATGCCGGAGAATTCGTGCCCGGGCGTCACCGGCGGCCTGCAGGGGAACTCGCCGTGGAAAAGATGGCGGTCGGTGCCGCAGACACCGCAGGCCTCGATCCGCACCAGGAGCTCGTCCGGGCCGGGAACAGGCTTGGCAACCTCGCGCAGCGCGATGCTGCCCACTTTCTCCAGCCGGACGGCTTTCATGGCGTCTTCCCCTCCGACCTCAGTTGAAATTCGGCGGCTGCGACAGGTCCGGCGCCGGTGCCGCCGGTTTGGCCGGCGGCGCATCGCCGAAATTCGGCGGTTGCGACAGGTCGGGCGTGCCGGGCGCCGCCGGTGCGCCACCGCCATTGGCAGGCGCGCCGCCGCCTTCCGGCGTGCCAAGCGGCGACAGGCTGGGCATTTCCGGCACCTTGTAGTCGATCGTGCCGGAATCGACGGCCGCGCCCTTGTAGCGCATCACCATTTGCGGGAAGGCGATGGTCAGGGCGATCATGATCACCTGGATGCAGACGAACGGCACCGCGCCCCAATAGATCTGGCCCGTCGTCACCGGCGCTATCTGCTTGCCGGTCAGGCGGTCGAGGTAGGGCACGCGCGAGGCGACCGAGCGCAGGTAGAACAGCGCGAAACCGAACGGCGGATGCATGAAGCTGGTCTGCATGTTGACGCCCAGAAGCACGCCGAACCAGATCAGGTCGATGCCGAGCTTGTCGGCGGCCGGCGCCAGCAGCGGCACGATGATGAAGGCCAGTTCGAAGAAATCGAGGAAAAAGGCGAGGAAGAAGACGAGCAAGTTGACGCCGATCAGGAAGCCAACTTCGCCGCCCGGCAGCGAGGTCAAGAGATGCTCGACCCAGATCTGGCCGTTGACCCCGTAGAAGGTCAGCGAGAACACCCGCGCGCCGATCAGGATGAACAGCACGAAGGACGACAGCCGCGTCGTCGAGGCCAGCGCCTGCTTGATCACGTCCATCGACAGCCGGCCCTTCATCGCCGCCATCGCCAGCGCGCCGACCGCGCCCATGGCGCCGCCCTCGGTTGGGGTGGCGATGCCGAGGAAGATAGTGCCGAGCACCAGGAAGATCAGCGCCAACGGCGGGATCAGCACGATCACGACCTGCTGCGCCAGCCGCGACATCATGTTGATTTTCAGACCGCGGTCGAGGATCGCGACGACGTAGATGAAAATAACGCCGACGGTCGCGCCGAGAATGTCGGCATTGTCGCCATGAGCGGGCACCAGGTAACGGTAGGCAGCGTAGGCGATCGCCACGGACGCTACCAATGCGATCAGCAGGGACACCACGCCGTGGCCGAGCGTCCGCGCCTCGAGCGGCAGGGCCGGCATCGACTTTGGCCGGACGATCGACATGATCACGATGTAGAGCGTGTATAGGCCTGTCAGCACCAGGCCGGGGATCAGGGCGCCAGCATACATGTCGCCCACCGAGCGGCCGAGCTGGTCGGCGAGAACGATCAGCACCAGCGACGGCGGGATGATCTGGGCAAGCGTGCCCGACGCCGCGATGACGCCCGATGCCACCCGGCGGTCATAGCCATAGCGCAGCATGATCGGCAGCGAGATCAGGCCCATGGCGATGACGGACGCCGCCACCACGCCGGTGGTCGCCGCCAGCAACGCGCCGACGAAGATCACGGCATAGGCGAGGCCGCCGCGGATCGGTCCGAACAACTGGCCGATCGTGTCGAGCAGGTCCTCGGCCATGCCCGATCGCTCGAGCACGATGCCCATGAAGGTGAAGAATGGGATGGCCAGCAGCGTGTCGTTCGACATCACCCGGCTGCCGTAGAAATTGTCCGGCAGCGCATAGAGCAGCGGCCAGGCGAGATTGATCGCGCCGCCCGAATAGGGCGTCAAGAGCACGCCGATGAAGAAGAACATCAGGCCGTTGGCGGCGAGCGAAAAGGCGACGGGATAGCCGATCAGCATGAACAGGATCAGCGAGGCGAACATGATCGGCGCCATGTTCTGGGCGATGAACTCCATCACGAACGCACCTCTTCGGCGAGCGCCTTGGCTTCGAGTTCGGCCTGTTCGTGCACGGAAATGAACGGGTTCGGATCCTCCATGATGCCGCGCATGATGGCGATCTTCTTGATGATCTCGGAAATCCCTTGCAGCGCGAGCAGGAAAAAGCCGACCAGCAGGATGGCCTTGGCCGGCCACACGATCAAGCCGCCGGCGTTGGTCGACATTTCACCGCTGTGGAAGGAAAGCGACACATAGGGCACGAAATAGAACACCATCAGCGTCACGAACGGCATCAGGAAGAAGACGTGGCCGAAGAGATCGATCCGGTGCTGCACGCGGCGTGAAAACAGGCCGTAGACGATATCGATGCGGATATGCTCGTTCTGCTTCAGCGTGTAGGCGGCGGCCAGCATGAAGGCGCCGCCGAACAGGTACCATTGCAGCTCCAGCCACGCGTTGGACGACGTGTCGAACGCCTTTCGGATGACCGCGTTGGCCGCGCTCACCAGGATCGCCAGCAGGATCAGCCAGGATACCGATTTGCCGATGAATTCGTTGGCGCGATCAATGGCCCTGGATAGAGCGAGAAGCCCTGCCATGCATTCCTCCCTGATGCGGTGACGCGCGATCCCCCTTTTTCGTCGCGCCGCCTGGCCCAACCGTATGCAGTGCGTGGTCCGGTTGGTCAACACGAGGAGGAAGAATGCAGGCCATCGGCCCTTGCGGCACGGTGGAAAACCGCAGCCTGACGAAAGGTCATGCAACCAAAGTCTGACGGGTTCAGACGGCCTTGCCGGTGTCGCGGCCGGCGCCGATCAGGATCAGCATGGCCACCAGGAACAGATACATCCACGCATCGCGCCATTCGACCGGGAAATAGCCGGCCCACAGTGATTCGGCCATGCCGAAAGCGGCCGCGCCCAGCGCGGCCCGTGATGGCGAGAGATAGCCGCCGACAGCCGTCACGAACAGGATCTTCAGGCCATAGACAAGGCCGGAGCCGAAGCTGACATTGCCGTAATAGAGGCTGGCCATGACCCCAGCCAGCGCGGCGCAGGAGCCGCCGAGCAGCACGGCACACCGGAACACGCCACGCACATCGACGCCGCACAGGGCGGCGGCCCTGGGGTCGTCGGAAACGGCGCGCCAGCACCGGCCGAAGTTTGAGCGGGCAAACACCCACGTAGCGAGTGCGACCGCCGCCACGACCACGGCGCAGTCGAGCACCTGGATCAGCGTCAGCGTCGCCTTGAAGCCGGAGCCTTCGGCGAAGACGATGGGCTCGGCCAGCATTGGCGGCAGCCACAGATCATGCGTGTCGGCCGCGATGCGGTTTGCTTCCGACAGGACGAGCAGGATGCCGAGCGTCGTCACCACGATGGCATTGGGCGAGCGGTCGGCCAGCGGTTCGAAGACGCCGCGCGACAGGACATGGCTGATGAGCGCGGCATAGAGGAACGCCGCGACGACGCCGAACAGCACCGAAGCCAACAGCGTCAGCCACAGCACCTGATAGCCGAAGGCGACGCTCAGGATCATTGCCTGGCCGCAGAAGGCAAACAGCGCGCCATAGGCGAGGTTGGTGCGGTGCAGGATGCCGTTGGTCAGCACGTAGCCGAAGGCGAGCAGGGCATAGAGCGCGCCCGAATGCAGCCCGTTCAGCACCTGCTGGAAGAAGTAAAGCATGCTCGACAACTCCAGAAGCATCCCGCCCAGGAGCGGATCGGACAGGAGCGGATCGGACAAAGGCGACCATATCGTGCGCATCCGAGGTTTGCATCGCCTGTTCTAACTTGTCAAATGCGATTTATCGGTTAGATTTTCAGGAATGACAGTTGCCTGGACTCCTCACCGCTTCACCGGCGGCCTGCTCGCGCTCGACACTGCCAACACCGTCGTGCTGCGCGGCGATCCGGAGCGCGCGTTCGACCGCTTCGACGATCCGGCCGAGATAGCCCGCTTCGCCGACGCGGCCAGCGGCTTTCGCGCCGCCGAGCTTGGCGACAGGCGGCTGGCGGTGTCCTCGCCGGCCGCAATCGCGCCCGTCGTGCTCTCGATCCGCGAGACGACCGACCGGCTGTTCCGGGGCGCTGTGTCGAAGGGCGCGCTCGCCACCGCGGAGTTGCCCGAATTCCTGCGGGCCTGCGCCGACGGCCTGGCCGCCGGCCGGACCGAGATCGGGGCGCCGGGACGGCCGTTCGGCGATCCGGACACACCGATCGCCTTCGAGGCGGCGCTGGCGGTTTCAGCCCTCTCACTGCTGCGCGACGACACGGTCGCGAGGCTCAGGATCTGTCCCAACTGCAGCTGGCTGTTCGTCGACAGAAGCCGCAATTCGAGCCGCCTTTGGTGCGACATGGCGGTGTGCGGCAACCGGCAGAAGGCAAGCCGTCACTATCGCCGCCGCAGGGCGGCCAATGAGGTCAGGAATGCCTAGAACTCTCTTCCGCTCGATCGTTGTTGGCGCGGCGCTGGTAGCGGCGATCGCGCTTGGCGCCTGCCGCGATACCGGCGGCGAAGGCAAGCTGTTCGAGGTCTCCGGCAAGATATTCGTCTTCAACTACCGTCTGGCCCGGGCGACCTATGTCGTGACGCTGCGGCCCTTGCAGCCGATGGGCGAGGGTCAGGTGGCGGTCGCCAGCTTCCAGAACCCCGCCGGTGGTGATCCATTCGTGGTCGAGCAGAAGATCTGGCCGAAGCTCGACAAGGTGAGCCTGGAAAGCCCGGCGCTGACCTGCGTCGTCAAGAACAAGCCCTATGCCATCGCCATCAGCATCAAGGGCGCCGACGGCGCGATCCTGCAGACCATCGACACCACCCTGATGTCGACGGAAGATCAGTCCATCCTGCCCGACCGGCCGCTGGTCATCGACCAGCTCTACACGGCCAATCCCGACCTCGCCGGCCATCCCGACGGCAAGCTGCCGGGCGAGCCGAAGCCGGACTGCTCGAAAGCCGGCTGACGGCATCGATTTCGACTGGAATTTTCGTACGCCGTCGCCCTGTTGGCGCACGCTTTCATGCGCGGTCCAGCGTTCGACGGACTGTTTGTTGCGCGTTGGCTGGTCCTTTCGATTTTGTTTGACCTGTCTTGCAAGGAAAGAAAGGATGCGTCATCCGATCCCGACGTTGGCTGCTGCTCGGCGCGGCCTTCGCAGAGGAAATGCCTGATGACGCTGCATGATGTCGCGCTCGACGACAAGTTCGATCTTGGGAAGGAGCGCATCTTCCTGTCCGGCGCACAGGCGGTAATCCGCATGCTCCTGATGCAGCGCGAGCGCGACCGCCGCGCTGGCCTGAACACGGCGGGCTTCGTCTCCGGCTATCGCGGCTCGCCGCTCGGCGGCCTGGATATGCAGCTGTGGAAGGCGAAGAAGCAGCTCGCTGGGGCCGATATCGTCTTCCAGCCCGGCCTCAACGAGGAGCTTGCCGCCACCGCCTGCTGGGGCTCGCAGCAGACGGAACTGCTGGGCGAGGGCACCCATGACGGTGTTTTTTCGGTGTGGTACGGCAAGGGGCCCGGCGTCGATCGTTCAGGTGATGTGTTCCGCCACGCCAATCTCGCCGGCTCGTCCAGACATGGCGGCGTCCTTGCGCTCATGGGCGACGACCACATGGCCGAATCCTCGACCAACGCGCACGCCACCGAATTCCTCTTCGTCGACACCATGGTGCCGATCCTCAACCCGGCCGGCGTCCAGGAGATCATCGACTACGGCCTGTATGGCTTTGCCATGTCGCGCTTCGCCGGCACCTGGGCAGCGATCAAATGCGTCAAGGACAACATCGAATCGACAGCCTCGGTCGATGCCTCGCTCGAACGGCTGAACATCGTCGTGCCGGATTTCGACATGCCGCCGGGCGGCCTCAACATCCGCCACGAGATCGACATGCTCGGCCAGGAAGAGCGGCTGCATGAGCACAAGCGTGCCGCGGCCTCCGCCTTCATCCATGCCAATGGGCTGAACAGGATCGTCTATTCGGGCGGTCGCAACCCGAAGCTCGGCATCATCACCCTGGGCAAGAGCTATCTCGACGTCCGCCAGGCGCTGGAGGATATCGGCATCGACGAGGCGGGAGCCAGCCGGATCGGCGTGCGGCTGTTCAAGGTCGGCTGCCCGTGGCCGCTCGACCTGCAGCACATCGCCGAGTTCGCGCGTGGTCTCGACACCATTGTCGTCGTCGAAGAGAAACGATCGCTGATCGAGGTGCAACTGCGCGAGAGCCTTTATGGCACCGCTTCGCAGCCGGTCATCGTCGGCAAGAAGGACGAGCGCGGCGACTGGCTGTTCCCGGCCAAGGGCGCGCTGGACCCCAACGAGATCGCCATTGCTCTCGGCGACAGGATCGTGAAGACCATCGGCCCTTCCGAAGAGATTTCGGCAAGGGTGGCGAAGCTGCGGCAGTTCCAGGCGATGCTGGCGGATGCCACCGACATCGGTTCGCGCACGCCCTTCTTCTGCTCGGGTTGTCCGCACAATTCCTCGACCAAGGTGCCGGACGGCTCGATCGCCGCCGCCGGCATCGGCTGCCACTTCATGGCACTGTGGATGGACCGCAACACGCTCGGCTTCACCGCCATGGGCGGCGAGGGCGCGCAATGGGTCGGCCAGGCGCCGTTCTCCAGGCGCGACCACATCTTCCAGAATCTCGGCGACGGCACCTACAACCATTCCGGCACGCTGGCGATCCGCTTCGCCCTGTCGAGCGAAGCCAACATCACCTACAAGATCCTCTACAACGACGCCGTCGCCATGACCGGCGGCCAGCCGCATGAGGGCGGGCTGACCGTGGACATGATCGCCAGGCAGGTGCGGGCGGAGGGCGTCGACCGCATCGCGATCGTCACCGACGAGCCTGACAAGTATGCAGGGAAGGCCGAGTTTCCGGCCGGCGCCACCATTCATCACCGCGACGACCTCGATCTCGTCCAGCGCGAGCTGCGCGACGTCAAGGGCGTGTCGATTCTGCTCTACGACCAGACCTGCGCCGCCGAAAAGCGCCGCCGCCGCAAGCGCGGCACCTTTCCCGATCCCGACAAGCGCGTCTTCATCAACGAACTGGTCTGCGAAGGCTGCGGCGATTGCGGCGTGCAGTCGAACTGCGTCTCGATCCAGCCGGTCGAAACCGAATTCGGCCGCAAGCGCAAGATCGACCAGTCGAGCTGCAACAAGGATTTCTCCTGCGTCAACGGCTTCTGCCCGTCCTTCGTCACGGTGCACGGTGCCAAGATCCGCAAGGCCGAAGGCCTGGCCGGCAAGACCGACCCGCTCGAAGGCGTACCGACACCAGCCGAATTCCCGCTCGGCGTCGAGGGCTGGGCGGCGATCATCGACGGCGTCGGCGGCACCGGCGTCGTCACCGTCGGCGCCGTGCTCGGCATGGCGGCGCATCTGGAGGACAAGGGCTGCGGCATGATCGACATGGCCGGCCTCGCCCAGAAGGGCGGTTCTGTGTTCACCCATGTCCGCATCGCCCGCACGCCGGACGATATCCATGCCATCCGTGTCTCAGCGGGGAAAGCCGACCTCGTGCTCGGCTGCGACCTCGTCGTCTCAGGCGCCAAGAAGGTGCTGACCGCGGTGCGCGAGGGTCATACGATATTCCTCGCCAACACCGCCGAGATCATGCCGGGCGAATTTGCCCGATCGGCCGATTTCTCGCTGCCGGTCGAACGCCTGAAGAAGGCGATCCGGTCAGCCGCCGGCGACGACAAGGCGCATTTCTTCGACGCCACCCGCACCGCCACCGCGCTGTTCGGCAATTCGCTCGGCGCCAACATGTTCATGCTCGGCTTTGCCTTCCAGCACGGTGGTCTGCCGCTCTCGGCCGAGGCGGTTGAAAAGGCTATCGAATTGAACGGCGAAGCGGTGGCGATGAACATTGCCGCTTTCCGCTGGGGCCGCCGCGCCGCCCACCAGCCGGATTTCGTGCGCGGTCTCGTCGCCCAGCCGGGGCCAACCTTCGCCGGCAAGGCCGGGCAGGCCGCGCCGGTCGCCGAGACCCTCGACGAGATCATCGCCCGCCGTGTCGCCTTCCTCGCCGCCTATCAGAACGCTGCTTACGGCAGACGCTACGCCGACAGGATTTCGACGCTGCGAGCGGCGGAAACGAAGGCCATGCCGGGTTCGACCGACGTGACCGGGGCCGCCGCCAAAAGCCTGTTCAAGCTGATGGCGATCAAGGACGAATACGAGGTGGCGCGGCTCTACACCGACGGCTCCTTCGCCGCCGAGCTTGGCAAGCAGTTCCAGAGCTACGAGAAACTCGAATTCCATCTCGCGCCGCCGATCATGGGGCGCCGCGGCAATGACGGCAAGCCGAGGAAATCGAGCTTCGGCCCTTGGATGATGAAGGGCTTTCGCCTGCTGGCGGCGATGAAAGGCCTGCGCGGCACGGCTTTCGACCTGTTCGGCTACACCGCCGAGCGGCGCATGGAGCGGCAATTGCTGGCGCAGTACGAAGCCGATCTACAGCTCGTGGCCAGCTCGCTGGCGCCGGGCAAGATCGAGGCCGCGGTAGCCCTGGTCTCGGTCCCGGCGCTGATCCGCGGCTATGGCCATGTCCGGCAGGCAAGCGCCGAAAAGGCTGCGGGCGAGCGCTCCAGACTGCTCCAGCGGCTGACCCAAACGATGCCGATACCGGTTCTCAGTGCCGCTGAGTGATTCCCCCACCAAAGCCTTTTTCGGGCTGTAAGGCCCTCTCGCCTTGGCAGGCGGACCGAAGCCGTTGCTTAACCCACTGTTCTAAGCCTTTCTTAAGGCGGTTGTGGCATGACAAGGCCTAGCGTTGGGCCGACCATATGGGCAAAACAAAGACCGAAAGCATCCCCGCGGATGTTTATATCCAATTTGTGCGGTCGTTGTTCGACAACGCGCACATGTTGGTGATTGGTGGCGCGTGCTACTGGATCCTCGGGTTCATGATTTATCTGCGCACGCAAAATCCGTTGTTTCTGGCCTTTTCATTTATTCTACTGCCGATCAGCCTTCTCCGCTATTTCGGTATCCGCAGCTTCCTGAAGACGGGCGGCGTGATTGCCGATGTCGAACACGCACACCGATTGGAGCGCAGCTACATCTTCAAGGGCTGCTTACAGGGCCTCGGTTTGGGTGCGCTGTGCTTCGTGTCGATCTATGTGTATCCCGACCCATTCGCCGAACTGGCGGCGATGTCGCTGACGTTGGCAACCCTGGTCACGGTTGTCGCCCGCAACTACGGTTCTCCGCGCATGGTGCGGATTTTTTCGGTAACCTTCATCGGTCCGATGGCACTTGCGCTCCTGCTGCGTCAGGATGCGCCGTCTGTCGTCCTCGGTCTGATGATCTTCCCGATGACGTTCATTACCATCAATAGCGCCGACCATGTTCGCAATGTGCTGTTTTCCGCGGTCATCGGCCACCAGCAGGCGAAAAGCATAACGCGCAGGTTCGACCGCGCGCTCAACACCATGTCGCACGGCCTAGTCATGCTCGGCCCTGACGGGCGCGTCGCGGTCGCCAACGCCGAGGCCGCTCACCTGATGTCGCTGAAATCGGCCGACGCGCTGCTCGGGCGCTCCATCCACGGCCTTCTGATGCGCGGCGTCGCCGGCGGCATGCTGGCGTCGAAGGACTGCCGCTACGTCGAGGCGCAGCTGACGCGCGCCCTGCGCGAGGGCAGGGACCGCAAGGTGCTTGTCTCGCTCGCCAACGGTCAACATTACGAATTCTCCGCGCGCGAAGGCAGCCTGGAACTCGGCGTGATCACCTTCGAGGATGTCACGGCGCGCGTCGAAGCGGAGGAAAAGATCCGGTTCATGGCGCGCTACGACAATCTCACCGGCCTTCCCAACCGCGCCTATTTTCACGAACTGGTGGGCGAGCTGATGGTCTCCGGCGACCGCGATCGCCTGTGCGGCCTCGCGGTGATCGACCTCGACGATTTCAAGAGCGTCAACGACACGCTCGGTCATCCTGTCGGCGACGGCCTGATCTACGCCGTGGCCGAGCGGCTGGCGGCCATCGCCGGGCAAGGCCTTACCGTCAGCCGCTTCGGCGGCGACGAGTTCATGCTGTTCTTCGATCGCATCGATGACGACAGCCACCTGGCGAGCCTGCTCGACGGGATTTTCGCCGAGCTGCAGGGAGAGGTCGACGTCGCGGGCCATGGGTTGCGGATCCAGGCCAGCGCCGGCGCGGTGCTGTCCAAGGTCGGCGAAAGCGATGTCGACGGCATGATCGTCAAGGCGGACCTGGCACTCTACAAGGCCAAGGAGCTCGGCAAGAACGGTTGGCGGCTGTTCGAGGCGGCGATGGACGCCGCGTTCCGCAACCGCCAGCTGATGAAGGCGGATCTGCGCAGCGCCGTGGAAAGCAAGGGCCTGCGGGTCGTCTACCAGCCGATCGTGGCGATGAACACCATGCGCATCGCCAGCTGCGAGGCGCTTTGCCGCTGGGACCATCCCGATATTGGGCCGATCTCGCCCGGCATCTTCATTCCGCTGGCCGAGGAGATGGGAATCATCTCCGAGATCAGCACCTTCGTGCTCCATGCGGCTTGCACCGAATGCGCCAAATGGCCTGACCAGACCAGCGTCTCGGTCAACCTTTCGGCCAGGGATTTCCGCAACCGCGACGTCATCCAGAAGGTCCGCGATGCGTTGGCGAACTCCGGCCTCGCCGCCGACCGCCTCGAGATCGAAGTCACCGAAACCGCGCTGCTCGACGACAAATCCTTGACGCGCCAATATATCGAGGAGCTGAAGCAGCTTGGCGTTCGCATCGCCCTCGACGATTTCGGCACCGGCTATTCAAGCCTGAGCTATCTCCACAAGCTGCCTCTCGACAAGATCAAGATCGACCGGTCGTTCGTGATCGACGTCACCCAGAATCCGCGTTCGCTCGAGCTGTTGAAGGGCGTCGTCGACCTGACCCGCATCCTTGGACTCACCGTCACCATCGAAGGCGTGGAGACGTTCGAGCAGCTCAAGATCCTCATGCAGTCGGTGAAGCCGGATCTTGTCCAAGGCTTCCTGTTCGGCGCAGCGCTCAGCGCGTCGGGTATCGAGACGATGTCGAACGTCACCTGGCCATTTGCCGCGGATCTGCGTGTCGTCACCAAGCGCACAGCCGGCTAGCTTTCGCCGCAAATTCCCGCCCATCGGAGTCAATAATGTGCGTTGCTTGGATCGTGCGGCGGGCTCGTACGAACCAGCATATTTGAGCACATTTGGTAGCGACTTGGAACAAATCCAAGCAAAGCGCTCAGTAGCTTTCACGCGGACTTGGATATGGACGCCAAAACTGCTCCTTTAGCTAGCACCACTCTGCCGCCAGAATCTCCGGTTGTTAAGGTTAACAAGTGGTAAATCGGCAGGGTCGAATTTTCGGCTTGTGTCTCATTTCAACTCGAATAGCCTGTTCAGAGGCGGATACGAGGACTTGAGAATGGATGCTGCGAGAAACGATGCGCGGGCTGGCGCCGGCGCAAATGCTGGGTCGGCGCTGAACCATTCGATCATGCAATTGCTGGAGCATGTCGACTATCGTCTCATCACTGGAGGCGAGGATCTGGAGGCGATCTACCGCCTTCGCTATCAATCCTACCTGCAATCGGGCATGTGCGGCCCGATCGCCAGCGGGATGTTCGAGGATCGCTGGGACAATCTGCCGAATTCCTATCGGTTCGGCGTCTACTTCGATGGACACCTAGTCAGCACACTACGGCTCCACTACCTTTCCCGAGAGCACCCTCATTCGCCGTCCGTCGACGCCTATCCGGAAATATTGGCCGAGCGGCTTGCCCGCGGAGAGACGTTCATCGACGGGACTCGCTTCGCAACCGATGCCGACAGTGCGCCCGCGCCCGGAGTCCTGCCTTTTCTGACGCTCAGACTAGGCATGGTGGCCGCAAGTTACTTTAACCTCACGGCAGTGCTTACGCCGATCAAGATCGAGCATTCCGCTTACTATGCTCGCATCTTCCATGCCATTCAGAGGACAGAGGGCAAGGTGTTCCCGGGTGTTCTTGCGCCGATCGCTCTGTTCGAAATCCCCTGCGGCGAAAACTTGCGCCAGACACTCGAACGGTTCCCGTTCTTTAAGTCGACGGCGGTGGAGCAGCGGATGATGTTCGCCAATCCGGCCATCAACCGGCTGACGCCGCTGTCCATCGTACCGACGGCGAAATACTATCGCGACGCTGCCTGAACGGGTGCCTTCCTGGCATCATGAACCTTTCCCGCGGATTCGCCGTTATGAGTAGCGGCATCGCCATCGAGTATCGCCGCAATTCTGCCCAACGGGCGTTTCGCCCCGGGCTCATGTCGCATTGTTCGTGGGAAGGAATACGGTCATGACCATCCACTCGCTCGCGCTCACGCCGCTGATCTCGCTGATCGCCGGCGTGCTGATTCTGATCATGCCGCGGCTGTTGAACTACATCGTCGCGCTCTATCTGATTGTCGTTGGACTGCTGGGCTTGTTCCCGCATCTGGCCAGCTGAGACAGCCGGGCAAGCGTGCCGCAGAATCGCGGAATGCCCGGATCGGCCGCCAGTTTCAATTTTCCCTTGAGGCAGTTGTCGGCTGCGATGCGGCAATAGCGCCATTGCTCTCCGCTCGGCTTTTCGCTATGTGCCTGAAAGATGTCTTCGAAGGGGTATTCCTATGGCTAAGCACACGCCGAGCGGTCCTGTAGAACTGGGCGCGAAGATGGACTATGCCGAGCATGACCGCACCTATGCGGGCTTCCTGGCGCTGGCCAAATACGGTTCGCTCTTCTGCGGCGCGCTCCTTCTGGCGATGGCTTTCGGCTTCTTCGCGGGCGGCTTCTTCTCTGCGCTGATCCTGTTCGTCCTGATCATGGCCGTCGGCGCCTTCATTCTGCGATAGACCTTCCAAAACCCTCTTGCGGTTGACGTAGCCGGATATCCCGGTCGACACGTCGCGCAGACAGGTTCCAGCCGAAAGGATCATGCGGTGGGACAGACGGTTTTCATCCCTCGTGAGCTCGACGCGAACGAGCCGCGTGTCGCGGCATCGCCCGATACGGTGAAACGGCTGGCCGGCCTGGGTTTCGACGTTATCGTCGAAGCCGGTGCCGGCACCCGCTCGCGTATCCCCGACGAGGAGTTTGCCAAGGCAGGCGCTGCCATCGGCAAGGCCTCGAATGCCGGCAAGGCCGATGTCGTGCTGAAGGTCCGCCGGCCGACGGATGCCGAGCTGAAGAATTACAAAGCCGGTGCTGCGGTGATCGCCATCATGGACCCCTACGGCAACGATGCTGAAGTCGCAGCTCTTGCCAAAGCCGGCGTCACCGCGTTCTCGATGGAGTTCATGCCGCGCATCACCCGCGCGCAATCGATGGACGTGCTGTCCAGCCAGGCCAATCTTGCCGGCTACCAGGCGGTGATCGACGGCGCCGCCGAATATGACCGGGCGCTGCCGATGATGATGACGGCCGCGGGCACGGTGCCGGCGGCGAAGGTCTTCATCATGGGTGTCGGCGTCGCCGGCCTGCAGGCGATCGCCACCGCGCGCCGTCTCGGCGCGGTGGTTACCGCCACCGACGTTCGGCCCGCCGCCAAGGAACAAGTCGCCTCGCTCGGCGCAAAATTCCTCGCCGTCGAGGACGAGGAGTTCAAGGCCGCCGAGACCGCCGGCGGCTACGCCAAGGAAATGTCCAGGGAATACCAGGCCAAGCAGGCGGCGCTTACCGCCGAGCACATCGCCAAGCAGGACATCGTCATCACCACGGCGCTGATTCCCGGCCGGCCGGCGCCGAAGCTTGTCTCGGCGGCCATGGTTGCCTCGATGAAGCCGGGCTCGGTGATCGTCGACCTCGCCGTCGAGCGCGGCGGCAATGTCGAGGGCGCCGAGGCCGGCAAGATCGTCACCACCGCCAACAATGTGAAGATCGTCGGCCATCTCAACGTGCCAGGCCGCATCGCGGCATCCGCCTCGCTGCTCTATGCCAGGAACCTGTTCGCCTTCCTCGAGACGCTAGTCGACAAGACCACCAAGTCGCTCGCCATCAACCGTGATGACGACCTGGTCAAGGCGACGATGCTGACCGATGGCGGCAAGGTCGTTCATCCGGCCTTCGCCAAGGCCGACCAGCAGCCTTATATCGAGCCGCCCGCGATCCCGGCCACGACCATGGTCGCCGATGCTTCGGCTGCGCCGAAGAAGTCCGCGCCCCGGAAGACCGCCGCATCCAAGTCACCCTCGCCGAAGCCGAAAGGGACCGCGTGATGGATCAGACCTTGCAGAAAGCACTGGACCAGCTCGACCAGGCGAGCGCCGCCGTCAGGCTCGCTGTTCAAAACCTGGCCAATGCCCCGGGCGGCACTGAGGCCGCCGGTAACGCCGCGCACGCGCTGTCGGGCGGTGCCATCGACCCCTTCGTCTTCCGTTTCGCCATCTTCATTCTGGCGATCTTCGTCGGCTACTACGTCGTCTGGTCGGTGACCCCCGCACTGCACACGCCGCTTATGGCGGTCACCAACGCCATTTCCTCGGTTATCGTCGTCGGCGCGCTGCTCGCCGTCGGGATCGCGGCTTCCGGCGTCGCCGCCGGCTTCGGCTTCGTCGCGCTGATGCTGGTCTCGGTCAACATCTTCGGCGGCTTCCTCGTCACCCAGCGCATGCTGGCCATGTACAAGAAGAAGGACAAGTAGAGCGCCATGAACGCCAACTTCGCGTCCTTCCTCTATCTGGTGTCCGGCGTCCTGTTCATCATGGCGCTGCGCGGCCTGTCGCACCCGACAACCAGCCGCCAGGGCAATCTCTACGGCATGATCGGCATGGGCATCGCCATTGCCACCACGCTGGCGCTGGCAACCCCGTCCGCCGGCCGCTTCGGCCTGATCGTGCTTGGTCTCGCCATCGGCGGCGGCGTCGGCGCCGTTACCGCGCGGCGCATCGCCATGACCTCGATGCCGCAACTGGTCGCAGCCTTCCACAGCCTGGTCGGCCTTGCCGCCGTCATGGTCGCGGCCGCGGCCATCTATGCGCCAGAGAGCTTCGGCATCGGCACCGCGGGCGACATCCACGCCCAGGCCCTGATCGAGATGAGCCTGGGCGTCGCCATCGGCGCCATCACCTTCACCGGCTCGGTCATCGCCTTTCTGAAGCTCGACGGCCGCATGTCCGGCAAGCCGATCATGATCGGCGGCCGCCATTTCATCAACGCAGCGCTGGGTATCGCCCTGATCGTGCTGATCGTGCTTTTGGTCGCCACCGAGGCCAAGCTGGTGTTCTGGCTGATCGTCGCCGCCTCGCTGGTGCTCGGCGTGCTCCTGATCATCCCGATCGGCGGTGCCGACATGCCGGTCGTCGTCTCGATGCTGAATTCTTACTCGGGCTGGGCAGCGGCCGCACTCGGCTTCACGCTCGGCAACCTGGCGCTGATCATCACCGGCGCGCTGGTCGGCTCGTCGGGCGCGATCCTGTCCTACATCATGTGCAAGGGCATGAACCGAAGCTTCATCTCGGTCATCCTCGGCGGTTTCGGCGGCGAAACGGCGGCAGCAGCCGATGATGGCATCGAACGCACCGTCAAGCAGGGTTCGGCCGACGACGCCGCCTACCTGATGATGAACGCGCAGAAGGTCATCATCGTGCCGGGTTACGGCATGGCGGTCGCCCAGGCGCAGCACGCGTTGCGCGAAATGGCCGACAAGCTCAAGGCCAATGGCGTCGACGTCAAATACGCCATCCACCCGGTCGCCGGCCGCATGCCCGGCCATATGAACGTGTTGCTCGCCGAAGCCAACGTGCCTTACGACGAAGTGTTCGAGCTTGAGGATATCAACTCGGAGTTTGCCCAGGCCGACGTCGCCTATGTCATCGGTGCCAACGACGTTACCAACCCTTCGGCCCGCGACGACAAGTCGTCCCCAATCTACGGCATGCCGATCCTCGATGTCGACAAGGCGCGCACCTGCCTGTTCGTCAAGCGCTCGCTCGGCTCCGGCTATGCCGGCATCGACAACACGCTGTTCTACAAGGATGGCACCATGATGCTGCTCGGCGACGCCAAGAAGATGACCGAAGAAATCGTCAAGGCGATGGACCACTGATCCGGCCGATCTGACCGTTGAATCATAGAGCCCGGTCGATGCCGGCCTCTATGATTCTGGCGTGATGCTGCCTTCACCGTTGCTTAGTCGTCGGTGAACTATCCGCAAGGCTTTGATCTGGTTTCCTAATCGGCGAGGAATGCGGGAATAGCGTTGCAACATTTGCGGTGTCTGGTTGCCGTTTTCTTGCAATTCGATTTGACGATTCCCTTGTGCGCCGATGCGTGATTCACTCGTTTTGGCGGGCGAATCGAGGGGACGGCGAATGTCCAGGCCACGCGAGAAGCGCGAGACGGGAGAGCAGGACCTGTTCCGCTCCAGGCTCGATCAGATCATCAACATGAAGCACGAGTTGGTGCGGCTGGCGCAGGCGATCGACTGGCCGGTGCTGGAGGAGCGTTTCGGCGCGGTCTATTCGGACGGTCCTGGCATGCCGCCCTTGCCGACGCGACTGATGGCGGGCCTTGCGATCCTGAAGCACACTTTCGACTTGTCGGACGAGGAGCTGTGCGCCCGCTGGGTGGAGAACCCCTACTTCCAGTATCTGTGCGGTGAAGAGTTCTTCCGCCACGAGCTCTCCTTCGAGCGCTCATCGATGACGCGCTGGCGCCAGCGCATGGGCGAGGAGCCGATCACGGCGCTCCTGCAAGAAAGCCTGGCGGTGGCGGTCAAGAGCGGAGCGATGAAGCCGGCCGATACGCGCCGGGTGATCGTCGACACGACCGTGCAGCCGAAGAACGTGATGTTCCCCACCGACGCCAAGCTCGTCAATCGGGCGCGCGAGCGGCTGGTGCGGCTGGCCAAGAAGGCGGGGCTCGATTTGCGCCAGACCTACGTGCGGGTCGGCAAGCTGGCGCTGATCAAGCACCAGCGCTACGCGCACGCCAAGCAGTTCAAGCGGGCCAACAAGGCGCTGCGCAAGCTCAAGACCTATCTCGGCCGCACCATTCGCGACATCTCCCGCCGGATCACCGGCCAAACGGACCTCGAGGCGAGCTTCAAGTGGCCGCTCTACCAGGCCTCGGCGGTTCTGGAGCAACGTCAGCGCCAGCGCGGCCGCAAAATCTACAGCCTGCACGCCCATGAGGTCGAGTGCATCGGCAAGGGCAAGGCGCATGCCCCTTACGAGTTCGGCGTCAAGGTCTCGATCGCCACGACGCTCGAACGCTCGAAGGGCGGCCAGTTCGCCCTGCACGCTAAGGCACTGCCCGGCAATCCCTATGACGGCCATACGCTCGCGACCGTTATCCCCGACATGGAAAAGACCATCGGCAACGAAATCGGCCGCATCCTCGCCGACGCCGGATATCGCGGCCACAACGCACCTGAAAGCCACAAGCTCAGGGTCTTCACCGCCGGCCAGAAGCGCCGCGTCACACCTGCCATCAAGCGTCAGATGCGCAGGCGATCGGCAGTCGAACCCGTCATCGGCCACATCAAGGCCGAGCACCGCATGGGCCGCAACTACCTCGCCGGCGAACAGGGCGACGCCATCAACGCCATCCTCGCCGCCGCCGGCTACAACTTCTCGCTCCTGATCAAATGGTTCAGGCTGCTTTTGTGGCTTCTCATCACAGCACTCCAAAGCCGCCCCAGATCCAGCGCAGCCTGACCCACTTCATTGTTCACGGACGACTGCTTAGGAAGACCGCTTCTTCTTCATCGCGCTGCCTGCCGCCGAGCGCAGCGGCCGCACTGGCGATGAAGGCGCCGATGACCAGCGACAGGGCACCAAGAAGCGCAAAGGTGGCGCTTGCCTTCCTCGCCGTGTCGGCCGCCTGCTTCGCCTTGACTTTCGCGTCCTGCGCCTTTGCCAGTACAGTGTCGACACGCGTCTTGGCATCGGCCTCGGAAAGGCCGGTGCGCGCGGCGACCAATTGCGCAAGATAGGTCTTGTCTTCCGCGGAGACCTCGCCGGCGACGGCACTGGCGATGAGGATGCGCGAGGCCTGCCCGGCCGCAGCGGCTTCGTCGGCCGGATTGGCAGTCGCAAGCTTGGCCGGATCGGCCGGGCGGAACAGCGAATCCACCAAATAGGACGTCGCGTTATCGGTCGATGCCCCGCTGGCATTGGCCGAGGCCCTGGCCGACGCACCCATGGCGGCTCCCGAGGCCACGGTGGACGCGGCCTGCACGCCTGAACCAATAGCGGCGGAAAGCGCAGAGCCAAGTACGCCTACAACGAGAAGCGTGGCCAATGCCCAGGCGAGGAAGCCGTGGGCGGTGTCACGGAAATAGACCTCGTCGGTGTGGACGCCGACCCATTTGGTGCGCAGCCGGCCCGCGAGGTAGCCGCCGAAACCGGACGACAGCCATTGCACGACGATAAGCCAGATGGCGGTCGACACCGCGAAGGTGGTGATCGACGCGCCCGAGCCCGACCATGGCGAAACCATGGTGAGCCCAAGGCCCGAGCCGAGCAGCATCAGGATGAAGGTCAAGATCGAGGCCGCGAAGGCGCCGGCAATGATCGGTCCCCAGCTGACGGCGGTGGAAGACGATTCCGTCGAAGCCGATACGTCGACAGCCGATAAGGTGGCGGACTGCATAGCGGCCCCCTATCGCATGAAAAGCATGAGAAGAATGATGATCGGAATCGGAACTCCGAGCAACCAGAGTAGAATGCCGCGTCCCATGAAGGCCTCCTGCAAGAAATTGTGATCGACACTGTCACAATGTCTTTGAAGGCCTTCTGTTCCGGCGGACGCTCCTTATTGGCGCGCGCCCGAGCCACGCCAATGTTCAAAAAAGCTGGACGAAACCTCAAATATCCAGATTGGCGACCGATAGCGCGTTGTCCTGGATGAATTCGCGCCGAGGTTCCACCTCGTCCCCCATCAGGCGCGAGAACAAGCTGTCGGCATCAGTCGCGTCATTGACCTTGACCTGCAGCAGCGAACGCACGTTCGGGTCGAGCGTGGTCTCCCAGAGCTGCTCGGCATTCATCTCGCCGAGACCCTTGTAGCGTTGCATGGTCAGTCCCTTGCGCCCGGTCGCAAAGACCGCGTTGAGCAGCGC
This sequence comes from Mesorhizobium sp. B2-1-8, assembly GCF_006442545.2. Taxonomy (NCBI): domain Bacteria; kingdom Pseudomonadati; phylum Pseudomonadota; class Alphaproteobacteria; order Hyphomicrobiales; family Phyllobacteriaceae; genus Mesorhizobium; species Mesorhizobium sp. B2-1-8. Next base: position 317,071 of record NZ_CP083952.1, on the reverse strand, counting down.
CAGAGGTCCCGAGACGGTTTCGGACACATCCTTGCGGCGCAGCACCGGCGGCGTCCCGTAGACCTCGCTGAGGCGCTGTGCGTACCGGTCGAGCTGGCGTGCGTCGGCGGAATTGATCAGCGCCATGTCGAGATGGGCGTATTCCTTGACGCTGCGCACGGTGCGTTCGAAGACATAGCCGCCGATACCCTCGTTCGAGGTCGACATCCGGCCGGTCCAGCCGCGCTCGGTGTCCTCGGCGATGATGTCGAGGCGTTGCGCGATCCGCTCGGCCATCGCGTTGGCGCGGCCAAGATCGGCGAAGACATCGGGATTGAGGCCGCCGGCGATCGCCGCCTGCTCGACGACGTCGCGGTTGTAGCGCGTGTGCAAGCCGTTGATGAGCTGGCGCACGGCAAGCGCATCGGCAACGGCGCCGTGCAGATCCTGTCCGGTCCGCACCTCCCCTGAGCCAAGCGTAAGCGACGCTTCCTCCAACCCTGAATCGATCAGGAATTCCTCGAAGGCGCTCTCATTCTTGATGTATTGCGAGCTCTTGCCGCGTGTCACCTTATAGAGCGGCGGCTGGGCGATGTAGAGATGGCCGCGCTCGATCAGCTCCGGCATCTGCCGGAAGAAGAAGGTGAGCAGCAAGGTCCTGATATGGGCACCGTCGACGTCGGCGTCGGTCATCAGGATGATCTTGTGGTAACGCAGCTTGTCGGCGTTGAATTCGTCCTTGCCGATCGAGGTGCCGAGCGCGGTGATCAGTGTGCCGATCATGTCGGAACTGAGCATGCGGTCGAAGCGGGCCCGCTCGACATTGAGGATCTTGCCGCGCAGCGGAAGGATCGCCTGGTTCTGGCGCGAACGGCCGCCCTTGGCGGAGCCACCGGCCGAGTCGCCCTCGACGATGAAGATTTCGGACTTCGCCGGGTCGCGTTCCTGGCAGTCGGCCAGCTTGCCGGGCAGCGAGGTGACGCCGAGCGAGGTCTTGCGGGTGATGTCGCGTGCCTTGCGCGCGGCCTCGCGCGCCGCAGCGGCCTGGATCACCTTGTCGACGACCACCTTGCCCTCGGTCGGATGCTCTTCGAGCCACGTGCCGAGCGCTTCGTTGACCAGCCCTTCGACCACGGGACGGACTTCCGACGAGACCAGCTTGTCCTTGGTCTGCGACGAGAATTTCGGGTCGGGAACCTTGACCGACAGCACCGCTGTCAGGCCCTCGCGGCAATCGTCGCCGATCAGCGAGACCTTTTCCTTCTTGGTCAGGCCCGAGGATTCGCCGTAGCCGGTGATCTGGCGGGTCAGCGCGCCGCGAAAACCAGCCAGATGGGTGCCGCCATCGCGCTGCGGGATGTTGTTGGTGAAGGCCAGCACATTCTCGTGGTAGCTGTCGTTCCACCACATCGCCACTTCGACGGTGATGCCGTCGCGTTCGGCCCTAATGGCGATCGGCTTGTCGATCAGCGGTTTCTTGACGCGGTCGAGATATTTGACGAACTCTTCCAGGCCCCCGTCATAATGCAGTTCATGCCTCACGACGTCGGCATGACGGGCATCTGTCAGCACGATGCGCACGCCGGAGTTCAAGAAGGCGAGTTCGCGCAGCCGGTGCTCCAGCGTGCCGAAGTCGAACTCCACCATGGTAAAGGTTTCGGCGGATGGAAAGAAGGTGATCTCGCTGCCGCTGCGACCCTCATTGGTGCCCGGGCGCTTGTCCTGCTCGTAGCTGCCGGTCGCCTTCAGCGGCGCGTCGGCATCGCCGTGGGTAAAGCTCATTTCGAAGATCTGGCCGTTGCGGCGGATCTTGAGCTTCAACCAGGCCGACAGCGCGTTGACCACCGAGACGCCGACGCCATGCAGACCGCCAGACACCTTGTAGGAGTTCTGGTCGAACTTTCCGCCTGCGTGCAGCTGCGTCATGATCACTTCGGCCGCCGATATGCCCTCGCTGGGGTGAATGTCGGTCGGAATGCCACGGCCATTGTCGATAACCGTCACCGAGCCATCGGGATTGAGCGTCACCGAAACCAGGTCGGCATGGCCCGCCAGCGCCTCATCGATGGCGTTGTCGACCACCTCGTAGACCATGTGATGCAGGCCCGAGCCGTCATCGGTGTCGCCGATATACATGCCCGGCCGCTTGCGGACAGCATCCAACCCCTTCAAAACCTTGATGGAATCGGCGCCGTATTCGGCTTCAGCGCCGTTGGCATTCTCGGTCTGGTCGCTCATGAAAACCTGTTGTCTAGATGCCGCTATTATAGCGCGAAAAATCGGCCCCGAATCGCGCTTCTGATATCGATTAGATATAGGCGCTAAAGGCGGTTTTTCCAAGGTTTGCAGGCATTTCCCGGGAGATTGAGCCGGCTGTCCACATAGGGCTCTCGCCGCGCTCTATTCGCCTTGGGCTACGCGGTCCCTGAGAGACTTGATCACCAACTTTAGCCGCAGCGACAGCCCGTCCGCTCCGGTCAAGTTCCAGCGTCATGTCGAGCGCCTGGGAAAGCACCGCCGGCGCGAGCAAGCCGGGTTGAGAGCGGCTCTTTCAGGCTGCGCGCATTGGCTTCAACGCCTCGCTCCAGCGCAACAGTTCGTCCAGCATGGTCTTGGTCCCGCCCCGCACCTGCTCGCTGGCATCGAAGGCGCCATTCTCATCGACCAGTTTCTGGTACAATGGCAGCGCGACGCCTTCCGGGATCGGCATGATCCCGACCGAGGTCAGCAGCGGCTTCAGCGCCTGCGCCGCGCGCAGGCCGCCGGAGACACCGCCATAGCTGAAGATGGCGGCGGGCTTGTATTTCCATTCGCGGGCGAGATAGTCGATCGCGTTGACGATTGCCGGTGCCGCGAAATAATTGTATTCCGGCGCCACGAAGACAAAGGCGTCTGCGGCGTCGACCGCCTTCGACCAGGCCTTGGTGTGGTCGTTCTGATAGTTGCCGAACCTTGGATGGTGCGGCTCGTCCAGCACCGGCAGGCTGAACGCGGCGATGTCGGTCAGCACCGGCTCGAATTTTCCATGCTCGCGCACGAACGTCTCCAGCCACTCGGCAAAAACCGGGCCGGCGCGGCCGGGCCGTGTGCTGCCGATGATGATGTTCAACTGCTGCTTCAAGACAGGCTCCTTTGACGGGCGGTATCCGTTGGTGACTGTCACTACGGCAGAGCGTTCCAGCGGACAAGGTCGGAGCCCTGACGGAACGGTCACGATCGGATGAACGGACTGCATGCCCCGGCGTTCCTTCCGCCATGGTCCGCCCTGCCGTTCGGCCACATGGACGCCCGCTGTGCCAGCCACTACATTGATGGGAATAGCGGAGCACTTCATGGATACTCAGCCCGCCCCCTTTGTTCCTCCCGCTCCGAAGCCGCGCACATCGCCGCCTTCGACGCTGGAGATGATCCGCATCGTGTATCGCAATCCGCTCGAACTCTGGGGCGAGCCCACCTACAACGAACCCTGGATTTCGGCCAAGGGGGCCGGCGGACCGCTGGTCATCGCCAATGATCCCGGCCTAATTCGCCATGTGCTGGTCGACAACGCCAAGAACTACAAGATGGCGACGGTGCGCCAGAAGATCCTGCGGCCGATCCTGCGTGATGGCCTGCTGACCGCCGAGGGCGAGGTGTGGAAGCGGTCGCGCAAGGCGATGGCGCCGGTGTTCACGCCGCGCCACATTTTCGGCTTCGCACAGCCAATGCTGAAGCGGACGCTGGAGTTCGTGACCCGTTACGAGGCGGGCGGCACGTCCGATATCGCCCATGACATGACGCTGCTCACCTACGACATCCTGGCCGAGACGCTGTTTTCCGGCGAGATCGCAGGCGAGCCGGGCGGTTTCGAAAACGAGATCGACCGCCTGTTCGAGACCATGGGCCGCGTCGATCCGCTCGACCTGTTGCGCGCGCCCGACTGGCTGCCGCGGCTGACCCGCATCCGCGGCCGCAAGACGATGGCCTATTTCCGCAAGATCGTGACCGACACGGTCAAGATGCGCGAAGAGAAGTTCAGGCGCCACCCCGACGCCGTGCCCCAGGATTTCCTGACGCTGCTGCTCGAGGCCGAAGGCCCCGACGGACTGACGCGCCCGGAAGTCGAGGACAACATCATCACCTTCATCGGCGCCGGCCACGAGACCACGGCGCGCGCGCTCGGCTGGACGCTTTATTGCCTGGCCGAATCGCCCTGGGAGCGCGACCGCGTCGAACAGGAGATCGACCAGGTGCTGGCGCGCGAGCCCGATCCGACGAAGTGGCTCGACGCCATGCCGCTGACACGCGCCGCCTTCGACGAGGCGCTTCGGCTCTACCCGCCGGCGCCGTCGATCAACCGCGAGCCGATCGTGCCGGAAATGTGGAAGGATCTCTATATCCCCAAACACGCGGCCGTGCTGGTGATGCCGTGGGTCGTCCACCGCCACAGGAAGCTGTGGGATCGGCCCGACGCCTTCCTGCCCGAACGCTTCCACCCGGGAAACCGTGAAAAGATCGACCGTTTCCAGTATCTGCCCTTCGGCGCGGGCCCGCGTGTGTGCATCGGCGCCAGCTTCGCCATGCAGGAGGCGATCATCGCGCTCGCCATCCTTTTGTCACGCTTCCGCTTCGACACGACCGCTGAAACAAAACCCTGGCCGGTGCAGAAATTGACCACGCAGCCGCAAGGCGGTCTGCCGATGCGCATCACGCCTCGCTAGGCATGCCGATATTCACCTGATGCCGGCCTGCGAACGACTCCTGTGCTTCCCCGTTCTACTGCGTCGCAGTAGAACTGTGCTCACGTACTTTAAGTACGCTCCGCTCCGGTTCTCGGAAGCCACCGTTCTCGACTCGGCCTGACCTGAATCTCAGCACGCCTTGCGGCTGTTGCGCCCGCTCACACCGCGGGCTTGCGCTGCTGGAACTGGCCGGCGGCGCGGAAGCGCCAGAGGTAGCTGGGCAGGATCGTCGCGATCGATTGCGGCTGAATGCCGAGCCCCGCCAGTGTCCGGTTGGCCTTGGCGGCTTCGTCCGAAACGATGTTGTGCTCACGCAGCAGCATCACCTGGTCCTTGGTCAGCATCGGGTTGGGCAGCAGGCCGAGGATCGAGGCCTGGATGTTGGCCACCCACCACGGCACCGGCACCAGCAGGCGCTTGCGCTCGACCACGGTGAGCATTTCCTGCATGCACTCCTTGAAGCTGAGCACGTTGGGGCCGCCAAGCTCGTAGACCTGGCCGCCATCGACCTTATCGTCGACCGAACGCGCAACAGCTTCAGCAACGTCGCCGACATAGACCGGCTGGAACTTGGTCTGGCCGCCGCCGATCAGCGGCAGCACCGGCGAATAACGCGCCATGTTGGCGAAGCGGTTGAAGAACGCGTCCTCCGGCCCGAAATTGATCGATGGCCGGAAAATGACGGCGTCCGCGATCGTCTCCAGAACGGCCTTCTCGCCCAGCGCTTTGGTGCGCGCATAATCCGATTTGGAGTCCAGATCGGCGCCGAGCGCCGAAATATGGGTGAGGCCGGCACCGACCGCGCGCGCGGCCTCGGCGATGGCGCGAGCACCGAATTCGTGCACGGCGGAGAATTTCTGCCTGCCGCTCTCATGCAGCACGGCGACGAGATTGACGACGTGGTCGGCGCCCTGCACGGCGCGGTCGACCGACCAGCGTACGCGCACATTGGCCTGCACCGGCTGGATCTGACCGACATTGCCGAGCGGCTGCAAATGGCCGGCAAGATCGGGCCGCCGGCAGGCGACCCGGATGCGATAGCCGCGCTTGGCCAGCGCCCGCACGACATGACGGCCGACAAAGCCTGACCCGCCAAAGACGACGACGAGCTTTGGGGTCTGCAGGATTTCGGTCATGGCGGGCTCCGGCGCGCGTTCCAGATGGCTTGGCTGAGCCGTTTCATAGTCCGTTTTGCGCCAAAGGCAAAGGGTGACGCGTCGTCGCGTCATCCTTGTTTTTTGAGCAATTCCAGGAAAAGTGTGAAGCGGTTTTTCGCGAAAAGCGCATGGCGCTTTCATCATGGTTTGGCGTCATGAACGACAAACGCAGAAAACCCCGCCGAAGCGGGGTTTTCCGGGTGAAGTTCATGTCGAAACCAGGGTCCGACGAGGCGGCCTGACCTGAGACGGTATCAGCGTGGCGTGAAGCAAGTACGCCCGCCCCAGCCCTGAACGCATCCGACAGAAGACACCGACCGGGCAACCCGACCCGGACAGCCATGTGTCGTAGGGACGCGCGGAAAGGTTCACCGACGCGCGGAAGACTTGGTCGAGCTCTTCAGGCCGAATAGCGCTCGGCGAATTCGGAGATGCGCTGGATCACCGCCTTGGGCGCGGTGATGCCGCGCGCCTGCGCCTTCTCGACCGCTTCGGCCCGGGCGCGGCCGGGCACATGCACGCCATAGCGCCGGCGCAGCCGGTCGAGCTGGTCTTTCATACGCTGCTCGAAATCCGGATCGAGCAGCTTGGGCTCGACCGCGAGCACGAACAGGCCGGTTCCCGGACTGTCGGGACCGCCGCTGAACCACGGCGCGTCGAGCGACCAGTTGGCGCCCGACAGGCCGGCCGCCAGCACTTCGACCATCAGCGCGATGTTGGCGCCGCGCTGGCCGCCAAAGGCAAGCATGGCGCCCTTCATGGCGGCGGCCGGGTCGGTTGTCGAATTGCCGCTCGCGTCCAGCGCCCAGCCTTCGGGGATTTTCTTGCCGTCTTCCGCGGCCTTGCGGATGTTGACGAAGGCGGTCGCGCTCGACGACTGGTCGATGACCAGCGGCGGGCCATCGGCGGCGGGCGCGGCGAACGACATCGGATTGGTGCAATAGACCGGCTTGACTGAGCCCGAACCGGCCAGGACGGCCGGACCGTTGGTGGCGGCGAAGGACACCAGCCCCTGCGCGGCCAGCCGGCCGCTGAAGTAGCCGAGCGCCCCGCACGTATAGGCGTTCCTCTGCGAGAAGATGGCGACGCCGAACAGTTTTGCCGCCTTGGCAAGATCGTCGATGGTGCGGTCGAAGCCGGTATGCGCCAGCCCGCCGCGTGCATCCGAGAGATAGATGGCCAGCGCCGGCCGCGTGATCACCGGGTCGGCATTGCCGTCGATGCGCCCGGCCTCGAGCGCTTCGAGGTAATCGATGAAATGCGACAGCCCGACGGTGGCAAGTCCCTCCGCCTCGGCCGCGATGATCGAGGCGGTGAGCGATTGCGCCGCTTCCTCATTGGCGCCTGCGCCAAGTGCCGCCATCCGGCACAGTCCTGTTGCCTGGTCGAGAGTGAGTTGCATTGTGCATGCCTTCAGTGTGTGGTCGTTAGTGAGCAGTGAGTAGCGAGTAGTGAAAGGGCTGGCCAGCCGGTCACCACTCGTTACTCACTGCTCACTGAACTTACCCGATCTTGACCGGGATCCGCGCCTCGATCCGGCTGAAGGCGAAGACCAGAATGCCGGTGATCGCCATATAGATCAACGCCAGGAGCAGCAAGGGCTCGTAGGTGAGGTAGGTGTCCTGCCGCACCTTGGACGAGACGGCGAAGATGTCGATGACGCTGATGGTCGCCACCAGCGGCGTCGATTTCAGCTGCAGTACGGTCTCGCCGGTCAGCGTCGGCAGCGCCCGGTAGAAGGCCTGCGGCAGCCAGATGCGGCGGAAGATCTTCCAGCGGCTCATGCCGAAGGCGCGGGCGGCTTCCAACTGCCCCTTGGGCACGCCGGCAAAGGCGCCGCGCATCACTTCGCCTTCATAACCGGCGAAGGACAAGGTCAGCGCCAGCACGCCGTATGGCCAGGCCTGCCTGAGATAAGGCCACATCCACGATTCGCGAATCCACGGATATTGCGGGAACAGCGAACCCAGCCCGTAATAGAGCAGCCATAGCTGCAGCAGCAGCGGCGTGCCGCGGATGATGGTGCAGAAGACTTTCGCCGGCGCCGCGACCCAGATCGAGCCGGCCGCCTGCGCCAGCCCGACCGGCACGGCGATCGTGAAGCCGAGCGCGCAGGTGACGGCCAGGATCCACAGGGCACGCCAGATGCCCATCAGGCCCATTTCCCAATATTGCGGCAGCCAGTCCCAGCGCATGAAGTAGGCGGCCGACGCCACAAGCCCCAGCGCGATGAGGATCAGCACGATGCGATGCGGCTTCAGCCAGAGCGAAGCGCGCGCCGCCGTGTCGATGACGGCTATTTCGCTGGTCATCAGCGTGCCTCCTTGATGGAAGGCATGCCGCGCCGCGCCCATTTCTCGGCTCGGCCAAGCAGGAAGTTCGAAACCAGCGTCACGCAGAGATAGAGTACGCCGGCGGCGAGGAAGAAAACCAGATAGGCCTTGGTGACGCCTGCCGCCTGTCGTGTCGCCAGCGTCAGTTCGAAGAAGCCGACGACGGCCAGCAGCGCGGTGTCCTTGGTGGCAATCAGCCACAGATTGGCGAGACCCGGAATGGCGAAAGGCAGCATCGCCGGCAGAGTGATACGCCGCAACAGAAGGCCGGGAGACATGCCGAAGGCGCGGGCGGCTTCGATCTGGCCCTGCGGAATGGCGAGGATCGCGCCGCGGATGACTTCCGTCGAATAGGCGCCCTGGACGAAGCCGAGCACGGCAATGCCTGCCACCAGGCCGCTTATGTCGACACGCTGGTAACCCATCGCGGCCAGCACCTGGTTTATCAGGTCGGTGCCGGCATAGTAGAGCAGCAGGATCAGCACCAGTTCCGGCACGGCGCGCACCACCGTGGTGTAGACCGCGAAGAGGTCGCGCACCACGGGCCCGCCGTAAAGCTTGCCATAGGCACCCCAGGTTCCAATCAGCAAACCGACTATGGTGGCGCCGACGGCGATCTCGAGCGAATGCAAGAGCCCGAGCAAAAGCGTCCCGCCCCAGCCGACGGGCGCCGGCGAGAGAAGTTCGACGATGCCGGCCGCGGAGGCCGGGAGAAAGGATTCGATCAGCGTCGCCCCCGGATTGCGGGCTCGATCCGCCGGCACAAGCGGCCGGCGGCAAGCGTGCGTGGACAGGCTGGCTGGAGGACGGGGGCGTCAGCGCCCCGTCCTCCAGCCCATGCGAGGGTCGTCAGTTCGACTGCGGGGCGCCGCCGTAAATGTCGAAATCGAAGTATTTCTTCGAGATTTCGTCATATTTGCCGTTGGCGCGGATCGCCTTGATGCCGGCGTTGATCTTCTCTTTCAGATCGGTGTCTTCCTTGCGCACGCCAGCACCGACGCCCGGTCCGAGCACTTCGTCGTCAGGGGCCACCATGCCCTTGAGATCGCAGCAGGCCTTGCCCTGGTCGGTCTTGAGGAACTCCTTGAGCGCGATGGAATCGGCCTGCACCGCGTCGAGGCGGCCGGCGGCAAGGTCGTTGTTGGCTTCGTCCTGCGTCTGGTATTCCTTGATTTCGGAGGCTGTGCTGCCAAAATGCTTCTTGGCGTAGACGGCATGCACGGTCGACACCTGGACGCCGACAACCTTGCCCTTGAGGTCCTCCGGCGTGGCGCCGAACTTCTGGTCCTTCGGGCCGATGATCGCGGTCGGCGTGTTGTAGTACTTGTCGGAGAAGTCGATGGTCTTCTTGCGTTCGTTGGTGATCGACATCGACGAGACGATGAGGTCGATCTTCTTGGTCGTCAGCGCCGGGATGATGCCGTCCCAGGCGACAGGGGTGATGACGCAGTCGAGCTTTTCCTCGGCGCACACGGCGTCGATGAAGTCGATCTCCCAGCCGACCCATTTGCCCGAAGCATCTGGCGAGGTGAACGGCGCGTAGGGTTCGGCGGCGACACCGATCTTGACCGGATCGGCCTTGGCCACGCCCATGGCGGCGACGCCGAGCAGCAGCGCCGCGGCGAATGTCTTCAGAAAAGTCTTCATTTTCAGAACTCCCAGTTTGTTGTTGGTTCCCGTTTTTCTTCCGTCCCGGCCGTTCCCTAGCCGATGTTGCGGATGAACTGCTTGAGCCTTTCGGATTTGGGCGCGCCGAAGATCTCCTCCGGCGGGCCTTCCTCCTCGACCAGCCCGTTGTAGAGGTAGACGACGTGGGTCGCGACCTCGCGGGCGAATTTCATTTCGTGGGTGACCAGCACCATGGTGCGGCCTTCGCGTGCCAGATCGCCGATCACCTTCAGCACTTCGCCGACCAGTTCGGGATCGAGGGCCGAGGTCGGTTCGTCGAACAGCATGACGCGTGGATTGATGGCCAAGGCGCGAGCGATCGCGGCGCGCTGCTGCTGGCCACCGGAGAGATAGGCCGGATAGACATCGCGTTTCTCGGCAAGCCCGACGCGCGCCAGCAGCTTTTCGGCCTGGGCGATCGCCTGGTCGCGCTTGACGCCCAGCACGTGCACGGGAACCTCGATGACGTTTTCGATCAGCGTCATGTGGCTCCACAGGTTGAAGTTCTGGAACACCATGCCGAGCTTGGAGCGGATGCGTTCGATCTGCCTGCGGTCGGCCGGAATGGTGTGGCCGTGGCTGTCCGCCTTGAGCTTGATCTCCTCGCCATTGACCCGGATGATGCCGCTGGTCGGGTTTTCCAGGCAGTTGATGCAGCGCAGCAGCGTCGATTTGCCCGAGCCCGAACCGCCGATGATGGCGATGACCTCGCCGTCACGCGCCGACAGCGACACGCCCTTCAACACATGCAGTTGACCGAATTTCTTGTGCAGGTTCTCGACATGGATGGCTTCTGCGGCGCCGTCCTGCGCCTCGCCGGATGGGACCTTGGCAGCTGCCACAGCGCTCACCAAATGACCTCCATCGGGCCGTCGGCAGGTCGTCGAACGTCTATCCGGCTAATCAACATACGCTGTACCGCCCCGCTCCAGACTTCAAGCATGGACCCAACAGAGCGAGCCCGTCAATCCCGCTCATTACGGCACTTGCGGGCTTGTTCTGCAAGTGTATAAATAGCCTCTCATGAAATTTTCTGGATTTTTTTCAGCTTAAAAGGGCATCGATGAGCGCTTTCGGATCACAGTCCATGGCGGCGCCGCTGCGGCGCGTGCTGATGCGGTCGGCGGCCAACGCCATGCGTGACGCCGACCGGGCCGCCTGGCACTATGGCTCGGGATTCAACCCGGCGAAAGCAGCCTCGCAGCACGCGGTCCTTGCTGAATTGGTTGCCGCTTCCGGCGCCGAGATCGAATGGATCGAGGACAAGGCCGACGGACTTTCGGATTCGGTGTTCACGCACGACCCCTCGCTGATGACCGACCGCGGCGCGCTGATCCTGTCCATGGGTAAGCCGTTGCGCGCCAGCGAGCCTTCGCTGCATGAGGAAACCTACAGAAGACTGGGCATTCCGATCCTTGGCCGCGTCGAGGCTCCTGGCCAGGTCGAAGGTGGTGACTGTGTATGGGTGGATGCCCGCACGCTGGCGATCGGGCGCGGTGTCCGCTCCAACCAGGACGGCATCCAGCAGGTTTCCAATCTGCTGACGCCGCTGGGCATCTCCGTCTACGGCTTTGATCTGCCGCTGTGGCAGGGCGAAGAGGCGTGCCTGCATCTGATGTCGGTGATCAGCCCGCTGGCCGACGACCTGGCGCTGGTCTATTCGCCGCTTTTACCGGCCCCGTTCTATCAGACGCTGAAGGCGCGCGGCATCCGGCTGGTCGAAGGCGACGCCGAAGAATTCGCCGCGTCCAACGGCCTCAGCCTGAACGTGTTGCCGACCAGCCCGCTCAAGGTCATTGCCGTCGCGGGCTTTCCCAGGACCAAGGCGGCGATGGAAGCCGCCGGCTGCACGGTTGAAATCTTCGAGGCGGATGCGCTCTGCATCGCCTGCGAAGGCGGGCCGACATGCCTGACGCGACCGATCCTGCGCCAATGAATGCGCGCCGTAAGTTCCGTCGCGAGGGCGAGGAGCGGCGGCGGCAGGATCTGGTCGAAGCGACTCTCGACAGCGTGGCGGAACATGGCCTGCAAGGCGCTAGCCTGCGCACCATCGCATTGCGTGCCGGCGTCACCGCCGGTCTGATCCGGCACTATTTCCCGGGCAAGGAAGAATTGCTGCAGGAAGCCTATACGGCGCTGGTCGGCCGCATGACCGAGCAGGCGAAAGCGGCGTTGGTCATGGATGATGCCTCGCCGCGCCAACGCCTCGCGGCTTTCGTCACCGCCAATCTCAACGCGCCGATCATCGACGCGCGGGTGTTTTCGCTCTGGGCAACCTTCATCGGCCGCGCCGGTGCGGATCCTGCCCTGGCCCGTGCCCACCGCGAAGGCTACCTTGGCTTTCGCAACGAGGTGGAAGCGGTTGTGGCCGAAGTGCTCGCCGCCGAACAGCACAAGCCGGACGCAAACGAGCTGCGCCACCATGCCATCGCGATCAATGCCATCATCGACGGGCTCTGGATCGAAGGCTGCCTGGCCGGCGAGATGTTCTCGCCCGGCGAACTGGCGGCAATTGGCATCAAGGCTGTCGAGGCCGAGCTCGGCCTCGCGCCGCTGGAGCAATTCCAGGAAAAATGAGTAGCGGTTTTCCCGGGAATAGCGCGTTGCGCTTTCCCTTGGGAATTGCGTAAGCAACAAAGAGACAGAGGGGAGAAAACCAATGACCACCATCGGCGAAGCGTTGATTTCGCTACTCGAGGCCCATGGCGTCGACACCGTCTTCGGCATCCCCGGCGTCCACACGGTCGAGCTCTATCGCGGCCTGGCGAGGTCGAAGATCCGCCATGTCACGCCGCGCCACGAACAGGGCGCCGGCTTCATGGCCGACGGCTATGCTCGCGCCAGCGGCAGGCCGGGCGTCGCCTTCGTCATCACCGGGCCGGGGCTGACCAACACCATCACCGCCATGGGCCAGGCGCGCGCCGATTCGGTGCCGATGCTGGTGATTTCCGGCGTCAATGCCACCGATACGCTCGGCAAGGGGCTCGGCTTCCTGCATGAATTGCCCGATCAGCGCGGCATGATGGAGAAGGTGGCGCTGTCGTCGGAGCGCATCACCGAGGCTGCAGAACTGCCGGGCGCGCTCGCCCGAGCCTTCGCGTTGTTTTCGTCCGCGCGTCCAGGACCGGTGCACATCGAAATTCCGACCGACGTCATGGTGAAGCCCGCCGACGGTCTTGCGGCTGCGCTGAGCAATGCCGCCCCGCCCGCTCCGGAAGCCAGGGCAATTGCCGAGGCGGCAAAGCTGATCAAGGTAGCACGCCGTCCGTTGATCCTTGCCGGCGGCGGCGCGAGGAAGGCGGAAGCCCCGCTGCGGCGCCTCGCCGAAAGCTTGGGCGCTCCGGTCGTCGAGACGACCAACGCACGCGGTTTGCTGCACCGCCATCCGCTCTGCGTACCGGCAAGTCCGAGCCTGAAGGCGGTCCGCGCGCTGATGGCCGAGGCCGATCTGGTGATCGCCGCCGGCACCGAATTCGGCGCGACCGACTATGACGGCTACGGCGACGGCGGCTTCGTGCTGCCGTCGAACCTGATCCGTATCGACATCGGCGCCGACCAGCTTGCACGGCGCCCGGTGACGGTCGCCATCCAGGCCGATTGCGCCGAGGCGATCGAGGCCCTGCTCGCGGCGATCGATCCCGCCCACAGCGCCGGAGAAGACGGCCATGGCCGCGCCGCGGCGGGGCGAAAGGCCGCCTTCGCCGAGTTGAGCCCGGCCTATGCGGCGCAGGTGCATGCCGTGGAAATGATCCGCGATGCCTTGCCCGGGGCCATCATCGTCGGCGACTCGACCCAGCCGATTTACGCCGCCAACCTCTACTACGACCACGACCGGCCTGGCGGCTGGTTCAATGCCGCGACCGGCTTCGGCGCGCTGGGCTATGGCCCTCCGGCGGCGATCGGCGCGGCACTCGCCATGCCCGGCGCACCGGTTGTCTGCCTGACCGGCGACGGCGGCTTCCAGTTCACCTTGCCGGAGATGGCCGTTGCGCTGGATTCCGAAGCGCCTGTCATATTCGTCGTCTGGAACAACAGGGGCTATCGCGAAATCGAGACCTCGATGCTCGATGTCGGCGTGGAACCTGTCGGCGTGTCGCCGGCGCCGCCTGATTTCTGCAAGCTGGCCGAAGCCTATGGCATCGGCGCCGAAAGACTGGCCGATGTCGACGCCCTGCCACAGGCGCTGAAACACGCCCGGGCAACGGGACTGCCGCGGGTGATCGAAATCACGGTCGTTTGAATCGTCCGAGCCAGCCTCGGTCCCTCGTCCGGAAGCGGACCATTCGCCGGCTTGGTTTTTGCAAGACATGAGCCGCTTCCGGGCGGCTTCGCTATTCGACGGCGTCCTGACGCATGCAAAGACGTGACGGCTGCCATGTCGAGATATCGGTTGAGTGATCGACTGAAAGGCGCGACGCTTCGCGTCGGCGCGGCAAATCAACGACAAAAGTCATAAAAATGACAGGAGCGGTCCAGGATGACGGAAACACTTGAAGGCAGGCATATCGTTGTGACCGGTGGAACCGGCGCGCTCGGTGGGGCGGTGGTCGGCAGACTGCTGGAGCAGGGCGCGATCTGCCATGTGCCGAACGCGCACGCCGCCGCACCTTCACACTTTCCCTTCACCACGCACGATAATGTCAAACTGGCGCACAATGTCGACCTGTCGGACTCCGCCAAGGTCGAAGCCTTCTATTCTCTGGTTCCTGCCTTGTGGGGATCGATCCATCTGGCGGGCGGCTTTGCCATGGCGCCGGTGGAAAAGATCGAATCGGCGTCCTTTGCCGAGATGATGGATACCAACGCCCGCACCGCCTTCCTGTGCAGCCGCGCGGCTATCCGCTCGATGCTGGCGTCGGGCTCTGCCGGCCGCATCGTCAATGTCACCGCGCGCGCCGGGCTCGACCCCAGGCGCGGCGCCGGGATGGTCGCCTACACCGCCAGCAAGGCGGCGGTGGCCGCCATGACAGTGGCAATGGCGGAAGAGCTCAAGGCCAACGGCATCCTAGTCAATGCCGTGGCCCCCTCGACGCTCGACACGCCGGCCAACCGCGCCGATATGCCGGATGCCGATTTCACCAAGTGGGTCAGCCTCGAAGCGGCGGCCGAGGCCATCGCCTATCTCGCCTCGCCCACCAACCGGGCAATGAGCGGAACGCTGGTGCCGCTCTACGGCAGGGCCTGAGCTTCAAGAGCATTCACCAAAGAAAAACCCCGCCGGAGCGATCCGGCGGGGTTTGTTTTTGAGCTATATGAGGGGCTTAGCTGCCCTGCTTCTTCAGCGCGGCACCCAGGATATCGCCCAGCGAAGCGCCGGAGTCGGTCGAGCCGTACTGGGCCACCGCTTCCTTCTCTTCGGCGATTTCCAGCGCCTTGATCGAGACCTGCAGCTTGCGGGTCTTCTTGTCGAAGGCGATGACGCGGGCGTCGACCTTCTGGCCGACGGTGAAGCGCTCGGGGCGCTGCTCGTCGCGATCGCGGCTGAGGTCGGAGCGCTTGATGAAGGTCTCGATGCCGCTGTCGACCAGCCGCACTTCCAGACCGCCATCCTTGACGCCGATGACTTCGCAGGTGACGACCGCGTTCTTGCGCAGTTCGCCTGACGTCGCGGCTTCACCGACCGTATCCTTGGCCAGCTGCTTGATGCCGAGCGAGATGCGCTCCTTGTCGATGTCGACGTCGAGCACCTGCGCCTTGACCATGTCGCCGCGATTGTACTCTTCGATGACCTGCTCGCCCGGACGGGTCCAGTCGAGGTCGGAGAGGTGGACCATGCCGTCCACGTCGCCTTCGAGGCCGATGAACAGGCCGAACTCGGTCTTGTTCTTGACCTCGCCCTCGACCTGGCTGCCGACCGGATGGCTCATGGCGAAAGCCTGCCACGGATTTTCCAGCGTCTGCTTGAGGCCGAGCGAGATGCGGCGCTTGGCCGGATCGACCTCGAGTACCACCACGTCGACTTCCTGCGTCGTCGACAGGATCTTGCCGGGATGCACGTTCTTCTTCGTCCACGACATTTCCGAAACGTGGATGAGACCCTCGATGCCCGGCTCCAGCTCGACGAACGCGCCGTAGTCGGTGATGTTGGTGACGGTGCCCTTGATCTTCTTGCCAATCGGGAACTTGGTGCCGATCTCGGACCACGGATCGCTCTCGAGCTGCTTCATGCCGAGCGAGATGCGGTGGGTTTCCTGGTTGATGCGGATGATCTGCACCTTGACCGTCTGACCGATGTTGAGGATTTCGGTCGGATGGTTGACGCGGCGCCATGCCATGTCGGTGACATGCAGCAGACCGTCGATGCCGCCGAGGTCGACGAACGCACCGTAGTCGGTGATGTTCTTGACGACGCCTTCGACAACCTGGCCTTCTTCGAGGTTCTGCACGATTTCCGAACGCTGTTCGGCGCGGCTCTCCTCGAGCACGGTACGGCGCGACACCACGATGTTGCCGCGGCGGCGATCCATCTTGAGGATCTCGAAGGGCTGCGGGTTGTGCATCAGCGGGGATACGTCGCGGATCGGGCGGATATCGACCTGGCTGCGCGGCAGGAAGGCCACGGCGCCGTCGAGGTCGACGGTGAAGCCGCCCTTGACCTGGTTGAAGATGACGCCTTCGACGCGCTCACCCTTGGTGAACTTCTCTTCGAGACGGACCCAGCTCTCTTCGCGGCGGGCCTTCTCACGCGAAAGCATCGCTTCGCCAAGCGCGTTCTCGATGCGCTCGACATAGACTTCGACGGTGTCACCGACCTTGAGGGTGGTGTCCTTGCCCTTGACGCCGAATTCCTTCAGCGGCACGCGGCCTTCGACCTTGAGGCCGACGTCGATGATGGCCATGTCCTTTTCGATCGCGGTGATCGTGCCCTTGACGACCTGACCTTCGCCGGAGTGGCCGGTGGTGAATGATTCTTCGAGAAGGCTCGCGAAATCATCGCGAGTGGGATTTGCAGCTGACATTGTTTCTCCTGGAGTGCCCCGCGTTTCGAGCGGGACGGGCGCCGTGGGTTAGCGTTGCGTTGGCCTGCCGGCGTTCCGGGCTAAAAAGCCCTGGGCCGCCTTTAAGCGGCAATTCCGGCGCATGAAGAATGCTGGCAGGCTGGTTCGTGCCCGATATGGGTATTTTCGTCGCCTCCGGCAATCGGAAGCAGCATGAAAACCCGGATCAGGCCTTGTTTCTCTTGGCCAGCACGTCGTCGATGACAGACATGGCCGCGAGAAACGCGGCTTCTATAGCCATTTCGCTGGTATCAAGCAAGTGCGCGTCGGCGGCCGGCTTCAACGGCGAATCCGCCCGGCCCATGTCGCGCTCGTCGCGGCGTTGGATGTCGGCAAGGATTTCGGCGAAATCGGCGGTGCCGCCGATGCTTTCGATTTCGGCCAGCCGGCGTTGTGCCCGCACTTCGGGGCTGGCCGTCACATAGAGTTTGATGTCGGCGTCGGGGCACACGACGGTGCCGATGTCGCGGCCGTCAAGCACCGCGCCCGGCGGCGTCCTGGCGAAGTCGCGCTGCTTTTCGACCAGGATGCGCCGCACGGTCGGGAAAACCGCGACCTTCGAAGCCGCTTCGCCGACCGCATGCGCCGACAGCACGGTACGGTCGAGCTTTGCCAGGTCGACCTGGCGCGCCGCCGTCTCGGCCGCCGAGACGTTGTCGAGCGGCAGACCGAGCCGAAGCAGCGCATCGGCGACAGCTCGATAGGTGAGGCCGGTGTCCAGCAGGTTCAGCCGGTAATGGTCAGCGAGCCGCCGTGCCAGCGTGCCTTTGCCGGCACCGGCAGGGCCGTCGATGGCGATGGTAAAGGGCAATTCGCTACCTCGAAGACTTAATGCTTGTAAGTGCTAGGGTCGAAACTGGAAACCCGCATCCTTCAGCTTCAGAGCCTCATTTCCAGCGTAAAAGCCACTGTGCAGATGATTTAGATTTTTCCGGACTAGGCGTAGCAGTGCGTCGCCAATCTTGGTGAACATCGCATGCTTCTCTACCAATTGCCCAAGATCGTCGACGTAGCGCGCCTGAAAATAAAATCGACCCTGAAAAATTGAACTGCCTTCGATCCGGCACGGATTGTATTGTATCACAGATGAGCGGCTGAGATCGGGATCGTAGGTGCCGTTGTATGGGTTGTGCTCCCAAACTATTTCCTCGCTTAGTGCCTTGGGAACGATATGAAAGCGCTCGACCTTATGCTCCAGATGCACCCGTTCGAATTTTTCTTTCAGCAAGATTGCCGGCGCCTTTAACTGGGTGTTGATCACCGCAAACGAGCCCTTTGAAAGAACGATGGACTGAAGTTCAATTTGATCTTTGTCTGACAACCAGAAATTGACCTGTCTGCCCATCATTGCCGCGATTCCGACATTGCGCTTTCAGGCACGAAAGACAGCACGTTGACGCTGGAAATCACTCGATCTCCGCGCCCAGCCCCTTCATCAGCCCCATGAACTCCGGAAAGCTCGTCGCGATCATCGCCTGGTCGTCGATCGTCACCGGCTTTTCCGTCGCCAGCCCCATCACCAGAAAACTCATGGCGATGCGGTGGTCGAGATGCGTCTGCACGGTCGTATCGAGGCCGTTGGGATGGCCTCCCAGGCCCTTGCCGCCGGGTTTGCCGCGCACGGCGAGCGAAGCTTCGCCCTCGGTACAGTCGACGCCGTTGAGCTTCAGCCCGTTGGCCACCGCCGACAGCCGGTCGGATTCCTTCACCCGCAGCTCTTCCAGCCCTTGCATCAGCGTCTCGCCCTCGGCGAAGCTGGCGGCAACGGCCAGCACTGGATACTCGTCGATCATCGACGGCGCCCGCTCCCGCGGCACGATGACGCCCTTCAGCTCGGAGTAACACACGCGCAGGTCGGCGACATCCTCGCCGCCGGCATTGCGCGGATTCAAGACGTCGATCTGGCCGCCCATCTCCTGCAGCGTCAGAAGCAGGCCGGTACGGGTCGGGTTCATCAGCACGTTCTCGATCGTGATGTCCGAGCCCGGCACGATCAGCGCCGCAACCAGCGGAAAGCCGGCCGAGGAAGGATCACCCGGCACCGCGATGGTCTGGCCGGTGAGCTTGCCCTGGCCTTCGATGAAGATGTGGCGCACGCCACGTTCGTCGGTTTCGACCGACAGATTGGCGCCAAACCCCTTCAGCATCTTTTCGGTGTGGTCACGCGTCATGACAGGCTCGATCACCGTGGTGATGCCCGGCGTGTTGAGGCCGGCCAGCAGTACCGCCGACTTCACCTGCGCCGAGGCCATCGGCACGCGGTAGGTGATCGGGGCGGCGTGTTTCGGGCCATGCAGCGTGATCGGCATGCGGTCGCCGGGCGTGGCCTTCAGCACCTGCACGCCCATCTGGCGCAAGGGTTCCAGCACGCGGCCCATCGGCCGGCCGGACAGCGAAGCATCGCCGATGAAGGTCGTTTCCATGTCGTAGGTGCCGACGAGGCCCATGGTCAGCCGCGAGCCGGTGCCGGCATTGCCGAAGTCGAGCGGGCCTTCCGGCTGCAGCAGCGCGCCGTTGCCGGTGCCGCGGATCACCCATTCGGCGCCGTGCTTCTCTATATGCGCGCCCATCGCCTTCATGGCCGCGCCCGTGCGCATCACGTCCTCGCCCTCGAGCAGGCCGGTGATGCGGGTTTCGCCGGAGGCGAGCCCCCCGAACATGAAGGAGCGGTGCGAGATCGACTTGTCGCCCGGCACGCGGGCGGTGCCGGAAAGGGCTGGTGACTTGCGGGCGGTGGCCGGCTTGGCAGCGGCGGCGTGAGACATGGAATTTCCCTGGACGGAATGCCGGCTGACCGGCGCTTTTCATTTGTTGCGGCGGTCTCGTATCACGGCGAGGCGAAATGGTCATCCCCATGGTCGTCACTTGGCGCGAGGCCTTTCAGTGCTTGGTTTTGTGACGCCGGCTTTTCGCTTTGACAGCGCTGCAAACTGTGGTTAAGGGGACCACTCTTTTATCGACGAGGCTTGCCGTGGCAAAAACCGAACTTGGCACAAAACGCATCGACCCGGAAACGGGCCGGAAATTCTACGACCTGAACAAAGACCCGATCGTCTCGCCCTATACGGGCAAGACCTATCCGCGCTCCTATTTCGAGGAAGGCAAGATCGCCGCCGTCGAGGAGGAGGAGGAAGTGGCCGAGAAGGAAGTGGACGCCGAGGACGAAGAGGGCGTCGAGGTCGTCTCGCTCGAAGAGGCGGAAGACGATACCAAGAGCGACGATCTTCCCGATCTCGGTGATGACGAGGATGATGTCGATCTCGGCGACGACGAGGACGATACGTTCCTTGCCGACGAAGAGGAAGAAGAAGACGACGTTTCCGACATGATCGGCGTCGGCGACGACGACGACGAGGTCTGACAAGGTCTCGAACGCAAGCGTTTGCCGGCTTTCACGGCCTGTGAAGAAAAAGCCGGCGATGAAGGCTTGATATCTGGGAAAGGCGGGGTTAGAAGCCGCCTGCACTAACGGCGCGGTCTTCCAACCCGCGCCGATCTCTCGCCGGAAACGGCGCCGGCTGACTGCCGGGAGTGGGGCCATAGCTCAGTTGGGAGAGCGCTTGAATGGCATTCAAGAGGTCGTCGGTTCGATTCCGATTGGCTCCACCAAACAGTCTCTGGGGGTTTTAAGGAAACCCTTTGATTTCAAGGCTTTACTCTACAAATGTACCTCATCTGGCGTGACGTCTCCGGCTCGCGGTGGCGTCGATTGCTTCGGTTGCGCATCTGGGATGCAACCCTCAATCAACAATTGGGGGGACGACCGCGTTCCTACGGTCACGGAACGTCGGCATCGAATTCGATGGCAAATCCCGCATCGATCGCGCTTCGCGCTATGTGGTCGCCAAGTTCCCAATCCGTGAGCTCGCAAAGCGGAAATATCTTTCTCACGGCGCCGATAACCTCGGACAGCGAAACGCTGGGGCTGTCGACATTGTCGATCAGGTAGCGGACAATCGCCTGGCGAACGTCCGCGGGAGCAGTCCTTTGCGCAAGCGCGGGCATCTCCGGCCTATGAATGGAGCCGCGATGGTGAGCCATCCGGCCTGGCCGCGTCGAAAGCGACGGGCACCATGTGAGCGATGCAGGCCGTCGCCAGCATTTCCTCCAACTCGTGGTCGGTGGCGTTGCATGCCGGCATAAGTGTCCGGATGGCGCGGATTGCTTGTGCAATGGAGAGAAAGCGGGCCTTTCCCCTGGAAAGGACGTAGGCTTCGGCCGCTCCTTCCACCGTGATGGTGTGAAACGTGTTGGTCATCAAGAATGCCTCCCTGAAATCCAAGCCAATACTACTTTCGACCAACATGTGGAGGCCTTCAAGGCTATGTCCGATTCCGGACATTCAGCCGGAGGCGATGCCGAAGTGACGCTGTTCCTCCTCGCCATAGGCACCGTCCGTGAGTTTTATCATTCCGGTGCGGTCGACGATGGTGATCTCGCCGCGCCTGGCGTGGACCAGCCCTCGATATTCGAGCATCTGGAGAGCCGTGGTAACGCCGGGCCGTCGGGAACCAAGCATGGTCGCCAGAAATTCATGCGTCAGATAGATGATATCTCCATCAGCGCGATCGTTGACCATGAGCAACCAGCGGGCCAGCCGTTCCTCGATTTTCGAATGGCCATTGACCAGCGCCGTTCGCGACGACTGGATCAGGAATTCGTGGGCGTAGCGAAGCAGTGACGGGCGAAGGGTCTGGCTCCCGGCAATCGCGATGCGAAGAGGTTCAACCGGCAGGGACCAGCCGTCGCTGGCGACCTGGATATAGGTTTCATTGGGAGACCTGTCCTGGCCGAGGACGACCGTAATGCCCGTCATGCCGTCATAGCCGATCAGGCCGACTTCGCTTTGCCGCCCTCCGGTCATGGCGGCGACCACCGATGCGATACCCGTCTCGGGAAAATATACGTGCTCGATCGGCTGATACGCGATCTCCAGCCGGGCTTTGATGGCCAGTTCGACGTGATGCATCGACGGCCGTAAACGCGCGAAATCCTCAGGTGTGAGGGTTTTCAAAACATGGTTGCGAAAGGTGGATTGAGGCATCGCTCTTCTCCCCATCGGGCAAGAGCACGTACCTCTCACTGTCGGCTGCATCCGGATTAAAGGGCGGCCGATGCTTGAGTCTACGCTCCATGGGCGGGCTTGGCAAACGATTGCGCCCGCGTCGGGCGACGCCACAGGTGGCGAAGGTAGCCGACAAGACGGTCGAGCATCAGGGCACCGGCGGCCGGGACGCGCGCGCTGTCGATCCGACCATCGGTTATCCCCGGTGAAAGCTTACCCACAATTTACGACCATCGGTTACATCACTTCCTGTCTGATTCGCCCGGGACAGGAACACCATGAGCAAAGCCCTCACATCCTTCGCATTGGTCGCGGTGCTGACCGCCTTGCTGATGGCGCTGAGCCTGGCGGTGGCAAGGCACGGTTATCCCTATGGCGCGATCGGTGTGAGGCGGCTTGACGGTATCGCCGATGCCGGCACATTCATTCCACTTGCCGCGGCCTATTTCTTCAGCGCCTTGCTGATGATGATCCTGCCGATCAGGGCAGCCAGCATTGTCTTGACGCACATCGCGGACGCTCTTTTCTGGACCGCGATCGTGCTGTTGGCGGCCATCATAGGCTTCCTCATCGCC
Source organism: Mesorhizobium sp. B2-1-8 (assembly GCF_006442545.2). Taxonomy (NCBI): domain Bacteria; kingdom Pseudomonadati; phylum Pseudomonadota; class Alphaproteobacteria; order Hyphomicrobiales; family Phyllobacteriaceae; genus Mesorhizobium; species Mesorhizobium sp. B2-1-8. The sequence continues at coordinate 294,575 of NZ_CP083952.1, read as the reverse complement.
AGATGGGCCTTTGGTCAGTGGGAGGTCTTGCGGGCAGTGCTGAACTGGCGCTTCCTGTTTGCGGCCGCGATCATCGGCTGCCATTTCGTCATGAACGAACTCCGCCGCAATGTGCTCTTGCGCAGCCTGTTCTTCGTAATCTTTGCCGCCGCGACGCTGGCCTGCCTGTTCTGGTCGTTCACGCTCTGAGCATGGTCACGGCCGGCGACTTCGATGATCCGGCAGCGATGTTGCCGGCAGCCATCTCCATCCACGTCCAGAAATAGGCTGCAAGACCGCGATCGACATGGATGCGCAGCTCGCTTTCATGGATGGCTACCGGCTGCGCGGAAGGGTTTTCTCGACGTAGCGCGAGAAATCCTCGATATCCTGGGGCGAGGGCTCCCGGCCGGTGAAGCTGCGCAGATAGGCGGCAACATGCGGCAGACGGCTGCTCATCGGCTCGTTGAGTTCGAGCGAATAGTAACCGATCTGCATAAAATAAAGCACGCGGGCGCGCACGAACGCGTCTTCCTCCTCATAGCCATGACGCATGAACATGCCGCGTATGGCATCGACTCGTTCTTCGTCGGCCTCGTCGAGCGCACGCCGGATGCTCGGGGAGCGGCGAGCCCAGGCCCGGATCGCGAAATCCAGCCGGGGGTCGAACAGCCTATCGTCCACCCAGCATTCGAAAATGCCCATCACCCCGCGTATGACCGTCGCGGAAGGGCGTTGGGCGCGCTCGACGATGAATCGGGTATTGGTCTGCCGCCAGTGGTCCAGCAACTGGTCGAGCAGGTCCTGGCGGCTCTTGAAATACCAGTAGAAGCTCGAGCGCGAGACGTCGAGCTGCTGGCCTAGCGTCAGCACGCGGACGCGTTCGACGCCGTCCGAGATCAGGGTTTCAAGCGCAAGCTTCAGCCAGTCTTCGCGCGTGGCCTTGATGTTGCCGGTGGCGCCGGCGCGCTGGATCGTCGTCTCGAGTGCTGCCATCTAGACGACGCATGACACGCCGCACCAGGCAAAGCAAGATCGTGGACATATATGTGTACAGGGCAATTCAACCTTGACCCGGAGAGCTATCCACCGATGTTAGCTGGATTGGTTGTCGACGCGGCACAGTCGCCGCTGCAGCGAAAGCATGAGCGCAGGCCCGGGGACTTTTGTCGCGGCCTTCGAGTCCAGTGCGTGCTTTCCCGCAAGGCAATTGTCTGGCAAATACCACTTCAGACAGATGCCGCCGCGCGGCCAGCAGCCAGGGAAGGCAAGGACATGACAGCGTTTCGAAAGAACCTCATCGATGGCGAGTGGGTTGGCGATGCAGGCTCCCGCAACATCAACCCCTCGGATACCGGCGACGTCGTCGGCGAATATGCCTCGGCGGGTGTCGAACAGGCGAGCCAGGCGATCGCGGCGGCCAAGGCGGCGTTTCCGGCATGGTCCCGCTCCGGCCCGCTGGCGCGCCACGCGGTGCTGAAAAAGGCGGCCGACGAGATCTTGGCACGCAAGGACGAAATTGGCCGCAACCTGGCGCGGGAGGAAGGCAAGACGCTGGCCGAGGGCATTGGCGAGACCATCCGCGCCGCCCAGATATTCGATTTCTTTGCCGGCGAAACATTGCGCCTGTCGGGGGAAGTGGTGCCAAGCGTGCGGCCGGGCGTCGGCGTCGAGATCACGCGCGAAGCGGTCGGCGTGGTCGGCATCATCACGCCATGGAATTTCCCCATCGCCATTCCGGCCTGGAAGATCGCTCCGGCGCTTGCCCACGGCAACACCATCGTCTTCAAGCCGGCCGAACTCGTTCCCGAAAGCGCCTGGTCCATCGTCGACATCCTGCATCGCGCCGGCCTGCCCAAGGGCGTGCTGAACCTCGTCATGGGCAAGGGCTCGGTGGTCGGTCAGGCAATGCTCGACAGCCCCGACGTCAACGCCATCTCCTTCACCGGCTCGGTGGGAACCGGCAAGCGCGTCGCCGCGGCAAGTGTCGAGCACATGCGCAAGTTCCAGCTCGAAATGGGCGGCAAGAACCCGCTGGTCGTGCTCGACGATGCCGATCTCGCGGTCGCCGTCGATTGCGCGCTGAACGGTGCCTTCTTCTCGACGGGCCAGCGCTGCACGGCCTCGTCGCGTTTGATCGTCACCAACGGCATCCACGACCGTTTCGTCGACGCGCTCAAGGAGCGCATGGAAAAGCTGGTGATCGGCGATGCGCTCGATGCGCAGACCCAGATCGGCCCGGTGGTCGACGCGACCCAGCTCAAGCAGGACGAGGACTATATCGCCATCGGCGTCCGGGAAGGCGCCACGCTCGCCTTCGGCGGCGAACGGCTGGACCGCAAGACCCCGGGTTTCTATCTCAAGCCGGCGCTGCTGACCGGGGCCACCAACGCCATGCGCAGCTCGCGCGAGGAGATTTTCGGGCCCGTCGCCAGCGTCATCCGCGTCCAGGACTATGACGAAGCGCTGGCCGTCGCCAACGACACGCCCTTCGGCCTGACCTCGGGCATCTGCACCACCAGCCTCAAGCACGCCACGCATTTCAAGCGCAACTCCGAAGCCGGCATGGTCATGGTCAACCTGCCGACAGCGGGTGTGGACTTCCATGTTCCCTTTGGCGGGCGCAAGGGCTCGAGCTTCGGTCCGCGCGAGCAGGGCCGCTACGCCATGGAGTTCTACACCACGGTAAAGACCGCTTATACGTTCGCGGGATGAACTGGCGCGCCGGCTGACCGGCCGGCGAGCCGTCACCAGCAACCGGACCGGTGCAAGGGATGACATTGCAGGACCTGACCTGGCTCAACCCGCCGCCGCACCACGCCACCGAAGGTGATGCCGTGCGCGTGCGCACCGGCAAGGAGACCGATTTCTGGCGCGAGACCTTCTATGGTTTTTGGCGCGACAACGGCCACTTCCTGTCTCGGCAGGTCGAGGGCGACTTCACCGCGGAGGTCACCGTCAAGGGCGACTACAAGGTGCTTTACGACCAGGCCGGGCTGATGGTCCGGCTGAGCGAAACACACTGGATCAAGGCCGGCATCGAATACACCGACGGCCTTGCCTATGTCTCCGTCGTCGTCACCAACGACACCTCGGACTGGTCTCTGGTGCCGATTGCCGCCGGCCCGGACGGCGTCAGGATCCGCCTGACCCGCCACGGCGAAGCGATCCGTGTCCAGTATCTCGACGCTTCCGACGGTCATTGGAAGCCGGTGCGGCTCGCCTATTTCCCGATCTCGAAGATGGTCGACGTCGGCATGATGTGCTGTTCGCCGCAGCGTGAGGGTTTCGAGGTCACGTTCTCCGGATTCTCGGTCAGTCCGCCGATTGCGCGGGACCTGCACGACTGAGGCCACGAGCCCGCCTTGGCCTGTGTAAACAGGCCGGCAGCACGTTGCGGCCATAACGGCGTCTGGGCTAAGCGTTGCCCATGGGCATGTCGCGTTGGCGGGCAAAACTCAAGAAAGCCGTCCGTTCCGGGGCGCTGAGGTTTTTCAGCGTTCCTTCCGTGCTTTGGTCGCAAGGGATCGGGCACTTCTGCGACTTCGCCGGACCCGATTGGTATCGCTGGGCGCCGACCGAATCGACGCAAAGCGAGGCTTTTTTCCGCGACCATTATAGCGGCGCGCATGGCATCGTCTGGGTGCGGTTGAGCACCCTGGCCAGGCTTGCGCGAAATTGCGATCTCGACACTTTCGCCAGGATAGCCCTGCCCACCATCAAGGCTCCCTTCATCCTGCTGACGACCGACGGTGATTGCTCGGTGCCTTCGGATCTGACCAAGGACACCGTCGAGCGGCTTCTCGCCAACCCCTATCTGGTCTCCTGGTACAGCCAGAACTACGACGGCGGTCATCCCAGGGTCAAGCCGTTCCCGATCGGGCTGGATCTCCACACCCCACGTTCCCTGGCGACGCCTGCCGGACTGGTGAGACAACTGAAAACCCTGCGCGGGAAGGGGAGTGCGGATCGTCGTCCGGCCAGGATATTTTGCGATTTCAGCATCAGCAAAGAGTCTGGCGAGCGTCGGGAATTGCTTGATGCTCTGGACGGATGCCCGCATGTCGATTTTCTAGGACAACACGTATCGCAGCGCTCGATCTGGCAGCTCTATTCGCAATATCCGCTCGTGCTGTCGACCGCCGGAAACGGCCTGGACTGTCACCGGACATGGGAACTGCTTTATCTCGGCTGCATCGTGGTGACCAAGACTTCACCGCTGGATCCGCTTTACGAAGGCCTGCCTGTCATCATCGTCGATGATTGGCGCGAGGTGCGACACCCCGATGCCCCGGGGCGCTGGATCAGGCAGGCCGCGCATTTGACGGACCGGAACTATGTATGGGGGCGTCTGCGCCAGCAAAGCTATCTGCAGCCTCTGCGCGAAGAGCTTCGGGCCGTCGTCTCACCACGGGACGTGTAGGATTTCCAGCTTGGGCAGGCCGACCGGCCGGATGCCGAGGTCGTTGGCAAGGAGGCCAAAAGCTTCGGTCTCGATCAGATCGCGGTATGGAATTTCGGGGAAACGAAGGCCGCCGCGATGCAAGGCGGCATCGACCAGCAGCATTGTTCCGCCGACCGCATCGAGGCCGATGATGTCGAGATGCCTGACATCGCTGAGATGATACCGGCTTGGCGTTTGCACGGGAGGCTGGTGAAGGCCGCCGCGTATCTCGCGGTAATAGCGATAGTCCTTGATTTGCCGTCTGATGACAAAGCTGTTGAGGTCGAAACTGGCGCCACCGGCGATCTTCACGCAGTTGGGCACCGCGATGCGGTGCCCCGCGGCGATCAGGCGGTTCAGCACATCGCCGGGAAAGCGCCAGACGTCGATGTCGATCCACAGCGCCCAGTCGTCGTCCTCGCTGAGTCCGTGATCGATCAGGTAATTTCGCACCTTGGCGATCGCGCCGCGCCTGACGCGCTGCATCCTGTGCTTTGCCCGCTTTGCCCTATCGAGGCTGGTGCCGACCTGTCTTCGCAGCAGGACGATGTCACGATATTTGCCGACCAATCCAGCGGTCGAGGCCTGCAGCCGCTCCCAGCTTCCGTCGAGGCTGTCGCCTTCGCAGAAAACCAGCTTGATTCGGTCCTTGGGGTAGTCGAGCCCGTCCAGCGCATCGAGAAAGGGCTGGATAAGGTCGGCGGCATCGCGAAGCGGCACCAGGAGAGCGATGTTTTGTCCCGACGGCGGCGGCGCCGACAGCACCGCCCTGTCGACGCCGGCTTTTGCCTGCGCTTCATCCAGATAGGCTCCGCGCGTCAGGTGATACCAGAACCTGTGGGCCCGGCTGCGCAGCTTGGTCGTCCATTTTGGTGCCGGCTCCGGCGTCCACCATGTGCCGGCCCAGTGATGGATCGAAAGCGCCGTATCGTCGCCGGCCTCGCGCTCCATGCTCCCGGCCGACGTCACCGGCGCGAACAGGCCGGAAGGATGAATGGCGAAGGCCGCCTGGTCGCTGTATCCGCGCTGCGCGGAGGTGAGCAGGCAAGGACCGGTCGCGTCGAGCACATCCTTGGCAGCGGCGAGCCTGGACATCATCGACAGGAGATGCATCCAGAACGGATGACCGGGCGGGCTCGCTATCGTTCCGTTGAACAGGAGGTAGGGCAGGCCCCGGAAATCCGCCTGGACGGCCGCATGCGAAGCCGGCTCCTTGCACAGCACGACCCGGGTCTGGTTCATGATCGCATCGAAGGGGGCGACGCATTCGCAGTCGATGTCGGCATAGACCCCGCCAAAGTGATGCAGAAGCATGTAGCGGGCCGCGTCCGACCGCTGCACGCCGTTGGCATAACCGCAGAACATCGGCAGATAATCCGGGTAGTGCTCGGCCACGAATTCGAGCAGCATCCGGTCGCTCCAGAACATGACCGTCCAGTGTGGATTATGCCGCTTCCAGCTGTCGGCATAAGCCTGGAAGCGCGCGGGAACGATGTCGGTCTTCCACGTCTGGTGCAGGATCGGCGGGATCATCGGCGGCTCATGGGATGATGGGAAATGGCGGGTCGTTGTCGCCGTTGTCCAATGCAAGCCCGGCGCGGACAGCATCGCGGATGGCCTGCGGGCCAAACTTGGCCCATACGGCCTGATGCGCGCGAAAGCGCTGCCGTACCCGGCGTTCGGCGTCGAGAGAAAGGTCGACGGCCATGGCGGCCAGTCCTTCGTCGCTGGCCGACAGAAGCACCTGGTCATTCTCGACCAGGCCCAGCCCCTCGGCCGCGAGCGGTGTCGCGATCACCGGCACCCCCCAGGCCATCGCCTCCAGAATCTTGATGCGCGTGCCCCCGCCGGCCCCGAGCGGGATGATGCTGAGATGCGCGCCGGACAGGAGCGGCGCCACGCTTTCGGGATTTTCGACGAGCTCGACGCCAGGCAATCCGGCCAGCGCCCGCACGGTTGCCTTCGGGCTGCGCCCGGCGAGAACGAGTTTGGCGTCGGGCAAAGTTTGCCGGATATGAGGCAATATGGCATGGGCCAATCGCTCGGCGGCATCGACGTTTGGCGGATAGCCGAGATGCCCGATGAACAGGATCACCGGATAGCCGCTGTCGGCCGGTGCTTCCGCCGGTAGCACATCGGGAATGGCCTCGACGTTGGGAATCCCATTGGGAACGACATCGACGGGCATTGTGCGCCCGGCAAGCGCCATCAGCCTCTCGCGATCCTCGTTCGAGCAGACCCAGACCCTGTCGACGATGGATTGTGCTTTTCTCTCCAGCCGCCGGATGCCAAGAACCGCCGGAGATCGCGCTGGACGGATATGGCGCAGCTGTGCCGCCAGTTCGGATTCGACATTGTGCATGTCGAGGATGAGCTGTTTCGTCAGGGGACGCAAAGGTCGCAACAGCTTGAAAAGGCCGATACCCTCGACGACGATCGTGTCGGGTTTGAAGGTTTGCACCAAGCTCCGCAGCCGCACCAGTGCCGTGCGGGGAATACGGTTCTCCTCCGCGATCCTCCACCAGCCGAGAGAGGCCGAACGCGGTTCTCCATCGATCGTCAGGCCAACCGCATTGATGCGCGCATCGGACGGCTGTGACGGGTTGCCTGGGGGCCTGACCGAGACAAGCCGGACCGGGCCATACTCGGCCGCAAGGCTGGCATTGTTGAAATTTCTCAGGTCCGCTCCGGAAACCGGCGGAAACGCCGGGTCGAAGGACACGATCAGCGTGCGTCTTTCCGTGTCCGCGCCAGCGCGCGACGGGTAGTCAGGCCTTTCCATCATGGCTCCGAAGCGAATTCGAATACGATATTGCGTTGCCTTCCAGCTCCGCCCCAGACTCTTGTGGGCGCGAACGGCACGCATCATGCTCATCGCATAGCTGTATCGGTTGTGTTTGATAAGCTGCCTTGAAATCCGCAGAGCTATCCAGGCCTTCCGCCACTGCAGAACTTCCTTGGCAATGCCTGAATCGGCAAGCTTGTCCAACTCGACAGCTATCGCCAGAAAAGTGGCGCGCGGAGCCAGAACGAACCGCCGCGCCATCCTTTCTTCGTCATGGTGATAGAGAAGCACCGGAGCGGGAATTGTCGCCACCTGGGCGCGGGCGAGCAGGGCCGCCCAGTAGCACGTGTCCTCATCCAGGCTGGTGGTCTCCGGAAAGCGCACGGTGGCCGTTGCCGAGGTTGCGACCAATGCGCTGCCCATGGCGATCGGCCATGCCTCGTTGAGGAGATACCGGCGGGCGTTCGACGCCCGGTCGCTCGTGTACCCATGTGGAGTCTTGAGCTTGTCCGGCCGGCCCCTGGCACGTCGAATGCTGGCCCCTACCGACAGGCCGGCCTCCGGATGGCGCAGGAGCGCATCATGTAATAGCCCCAACCCTCCCGCCATCACCTCGTCGTCGGCATCGAGGAAGAATATGAACTTGCCCTTGGCCCGCGCAATTCCGGCGTTCCGGGCAGCACCCGCGCTGCCCAGCCGCACGGCCAGGATCTCCAGCGGCAATCCATACCGCAGGGCGCTTTGCACCGAGATCGCCGCGGTCTGATCGCTGGAGCCATCTTCGACCAGAAGAACCTCACCGATCAGGCTCCTTTCGGGCAGAAGGCTTCGCAACGTGGCGTCGATCGTCACCGCGGCATTTCTTGCCGGGATGATGATGCTGATGTCGGGTTGCGCTCGCCCCGGGATGCTCATTGTGGCAAGAAAAAGCCGCGCTTCAGAACGCGGTCATAGCAATGTTTGAATGGCGAGACCGCGCGAAGTGAAAGACTGGCCAGGCTTTCGACTGGCTGCGGGTCGACGTCGAACGGCGACTGGTCCTTCAACCAGTTGTAGCAGGAGCCGTCCTTGAGGACGGAAGGACTTCCAACGATGTAACCGCCAAGCGCCTTGACGTGGCCGACACGCCGCACGCCGCTATAGAGGCTGGACGAAACCGCCGGTTCGCGGGTCCTGAGATAGACGTGGAATCCATTCGGCGATCTTGCGACCGGCGTGCAACTCGAAAGGCGTGCGTACTTACAGGACCAGGCCAGATAGCCCGCTGAATCATCGAAATCCAAGATGAGAAGGTTGCCGTGTCCCGCTACGATCCCGACATTTCCGGCAAATTCACGAAACCAGTGCCGGGTTTCCTCACGTGTCGGTGGCTTCTGCGAAAGCTGAAAGGCAATCGAGCGGAACGCCAATTCTTTGAGGTCTTTTCGACGGCCCTGCAAATGTAGCGGGTGATATTCCATCGCCTGAAGATCGAGATGCTTGCCACCTTCTCGCAGCGGCACACAGATGTACCCCTTAGCCAAGAGCTCGATTGCGTATTCCGTTTCGACTAGAGGCTGCATCCACGAATGTTCCGCGGCCGAAGACGTCGTCCCAATCTCATTAGCCTCGCAGGGTTCCGTCAAGCGCCGCCGCGCATTTGGCCGTGTATTTGTGAGCATTTCGGCATATATACTGGGTCTTGGGCTGGTTATCGCCTCGACCAGGCCAGCCAGCGCGCCGCCAGGCGCCTGCGCAAGGAGGTGAGCCGTGTCCGCCTGTAGGCGTCGCCCGCCATCTTGATGCCTTGCGCCTGTGTCGGGAAGGGATGGATGACGTCGGCCAACGCATGCAATCCCATGCCCGATCGAATGGCGAGAGTCACCGTGTTGATCATCTCGCCGGCATGGCTGGCGACGACCGTCGCCCCCAGGATGCGGTCGGACCCCTCCCTGACATGGATCTTGACGAACCCTTCCTCCTCGCCGTCCATTACGGCGCGGGCGACATCGTGCATCAGCACGGTGTAGGTCTTGACCGGAATGCCGTTGCTGCGCGCCTCCAGGGGATAGAGGCCGACATGGGCGATCTCCGGATCGGTATAGGTGCACCAGGGAACGACGAGTTCACTGAGCCTTTCGCGGCCGCGAAACAAGGCATTGCGCACGACAATGCGCGCCGTTGCCTCGGCGGTGTGGGTGAACTTGTATTCGAGGCAGACGTCGCCCGCCGCGTAGATGTGCGGGTTGCTGGTTCGCAGATAATCATCCACCTTGATGCCGCTGGCGTCATACGCCACGCCAGCCTCTTCGAGGTCGAGACCGGCGACATTGGGTGAACGGCCGACGCCGGTGATGATCTCGTCCACCGAAATCGTCGTCGTGTCGCCATCCCGCATCAGGTCGGCGAGCTTGTTTGCGCCTTCCCTGCGCACCGCCACCACTTCGGTGTTCAGGCGCACCTCCACCCCTTCGCGCGCCAGCGCATCCGAAAGGATCTGCGCGGCGTCGCGCTCCTCGCCGGGCAGGAACATCGGATCGCTCTGCGCCAGGATGACCTTCGCGCCGAGCAGGCAGAAGGCCTGCGCCGTCTCGCAGCCAAGCGGCCCGCCGCCGATGACGAGGAGGCGTGGCGGGCATTGCGTAAGATCGAACATCGTCTCGTTGCTGAGATAACCGGCTTCGACCAGCCCCGGAATGGCAGGGAAGGCCGGATGTGCGCCTGTTGCAATCAGCGCCTTCTTGAAATGCAGCGTCTTGTCCGCGACCGTGATCGTATCGTGTCCGGCAAATCGCGCCTCGCCGAAATAGAGATCGATCCCTTCCGAAACCAGGCTCGCGGCGGAATCGGCACGGCTGATCCGCTGCCGGATCTGCCGCATTCGTGTCATTGCGCGTTGAAAATCGACACGAAGATGGTCTGGCGGGTCGCCGCCGAAGCTCTCGGCATCGCGCATGTCGGCATAGAGCCTGGCTGTGCGGATGATCGACTTCGACGGAACGCAGCCGACATTGATACACGCACCGCCAATCAGCCCACGCTCGATCAGCGCGACTTTCGCACCAAGGCTCGCCGCGTCACGCGCGGCGGCCAACCCGGCCGGCCCGGCGCCGATGACGACGAGATTGTAGGGGCCGTTCGGGGTCGGATTCTTCCAGTGCGGGGGATGCGCGCCCCTGATCAGTTCGACGTCGTTGCGGTCGACAGGGAAGGCGGCGGTTCTCGTCGGTTCACGTGACATCGCGTCCCCCGGATGCCGGCGTTGCCGGCCGCGACAACCATCCGCCGGTGAAGCCGGCCTTGCCCAGGCCGCGACGGATATGGGGATTGGAACGCATGAGCTCCCAGATCAGGCCGGAACGGTGGTTTTCGATCATCATCACCGCGATGCCCTGGTCCAGTCCGAAATGGCCTTCCGACACCCAGCCATTGCGGCCGAATTTTCGCCGATTGGCCAATGTCGGGTTGAAACCGCTAGGCAGCCGGAAATTGTCGAGCACCTCCGGGTAACGATCGACGAGGTGACGCAGCGCCGCCAGGCAGATGTCCGGCGCGAACGGCAGCGACGCCGAATAGGACCAGGGCGCGATCGTGCCGTCATCCGGACCAAAAGGCGCGCCACGCGCCGCATAACCGGAAAACCGGTGGCGCCGTCGCTCCACGCTGGCGCGGAAGCTGCCTGGTCCGTCGCCGGCCGAAAGGCCCCACAGATTCTCGCCATAGCCGTCAAAGCCGTAAGGGTTGTGCCGGGCGTAGTCGCGGTGAAGATATGTCGAGCGGCGGCTGTTTTCGAAATAGTCCGAATTCTTCTCGCGCATGAAAGCGTCGCGGATGCCGGCGAAATCGATCCAGGCATGCGAGAACTGGTGCATGAACAGCGGCCCGCCATAGAGCACGTCGCGGCCGTAGATGTTTTCCCATTGATAGGTCGCCGTCCAGGCCTCGTAGCTGTCGTCGGAGCTCGGTCGGCCCGGCGAGGCCATGGACAGCACATAGAGGATCGTCGCCTCGTTGTAGCCTTCCCAGCCATAGTGCAGAAAGCCGGTCCTGGCCTTCCAGCCCTGGCGGAGCGTCGGGCTGCTGCCTTGCGCCCATCGCCAGTCGACTCGCCTGTAGAGCGCCTCGGCCAGTTGGCGGATTTCGGCCTCATCGTCATTGTCACCGGAAAAATAGGCGCCCGCCACCAGCATGCCGGCGATCAGTAAGGCGGTATCCACCATCGACAGCTCGCAGCGCCAGACGCGCAAACCGGTCCGCATGTCGAGGAAGTGATAGTAAAAACCCTTGTGGCCGGTAACGTCCGGGCCGCTGCCTTGCGTGCTGGTCTGGAAAAAGCGTAGCGCCGCAAGGGTCAGCCTGGCAGCCGCGTCGCGCGCCACCCAGCCACGTTCGACGCCGATCGGATAGCAGGACAGGGCGAAACCGACGACAGCGATGCTGCACGGTGAATTCGGCCGCGAGGTGTCGGCGACCAGCCCGTTGCCGGGGTTCACATTCTCCAGGAAATAGCCGAAGGCGGCGCTTTGATAGCGGTCCAGAAGCTCATCGTCGGCCAGCGCGGCGGGATCTGCTCTAAGCAAACGACGCAAACTCCAACATGATGTTCGCGGCGCCCGTCGATCGCACGCCACCGGCACGGTGGCCGGAGGGCATCGCAGCTGCCGGGCTCTCTCGTCGTGTCATGGCATACCCCTGTTATGGCATTCAGACGTCAGCTACCATAAGCCTTTCCAGCACCAATCGTTGCTTCGTCACGCGGAATTGTAGTTGGCTCGGGCCAACTCGGAACTGCCTCGATCCGGCTCAATAAGTGGCGCGGCCGCCCGAAACGTCGAACACGGCGGCCGTGGTGAACGAGCATTCCTCCGAGGCGATCCATGAGATCAGCGCCGCCACCTCCTCGACTTCGCCGAAGCGCGCCATCGGTATCTTGGACAGCATGAAGTCGATGTGCTCCTGGCTCATCTGCCTGAAGATCGCGGTGCGCACGGCGGCCGGCGTTACGCAATTGACCGTCACCTTGGTCTTGGCGAGCTCCTTGCCGAGCGACTTGGTCAGGCCGATCACCGCCGCCTTCGAGGTGCTGTAGGCGGAAGCGTTGGGATTGCCTTCCTTGCCGGCGATCGAGGCAATGTTGACGATGCGACCATAGTTGCGCTCGAGCATGTGCGGCACCAGCGCCTTGTTGCAGTAGAAGACGCCGTTGATGTTGATGTCGATGACCCTTTGCCAGTCCTCGGTCGAATAGGACCAGGTCGTCATGTTCGGGCCGGTGATGGCCGCGCTGGTGACCAGTATGTCGACGCCGCCAAGGGCTTCGATCGTCGATTGTGCGGCGGCCTCCACACTTGCCGCATCCGCAACGTCCACCATGACCCCATACAGGCTGGGAACAATGGCTTTCGCCTGTTCGATCTGCGCGGCATCGCGGTCCCAGACGCTGACGCGCCCGCCTTCGTTGACGATCCTCTGCGCGACGGCCAAGCCGATGCCCGAGGCGCCGCCGGTAATCAACGCCGACCGGCCGGCGAATCGTCCCGCGAAGTTCATCGGCATGTCATTCCCCCTGTCCATCCTGGCTGAAGTCGGCCTATGTGATGGCCGTGTTCGGGGACTGTGATGTTACCGCAGGCCGAGTTCAAGCCCGCATGCGGCCGGATCGTCTGGGCCAAAACCGGCTGGACTACGGCGTGCGATCTCTCGGCGATAGCCGCGCTGTAAGACAAGGTGACCGGATTTGCCATTGAGCATGGGGTGCGATAGGTTATATTGCACTGCACAATGGAGATGCCGTTTCTTGTACGCCCCTGTTTGCGGATATGCCGGCCGGTTTGCGGCCTGCCGGTCTGGGGTCGTGTCGACGGGACCCTGAGATGAAGATTCCCAAGTCCCTGCTCGTCGATCCCGAAAGGAATTCGGTTTATGGCAGCTTTGCCGTTGCCGTCTCGATCTGGGCGTTCTCCTATTCCGTCATTTTCGGCCAGGTGCTGATCCTGGCCTACTACGCCGTCTGGCTTCCACTTATTCTGGTCGACTACCGGCGGTTCCTGCGGCAACTATCCAGTGCCTGGCTGCCGCTGCTGTTCGCGGCCTATGTCTGCTTCTCCGTGTTCTGGTCGCAGGCTCCCGGCATCACCGCCAGAACGGCGGTTCAGTACCTTTCCCACATCGCCTGCGCCTATGTCGCGGCACGCACCGTCAGTGTGCGCACCCTGACGATAGGCGCCCTGGTCGGCATATTCTTCGTCCTGCTGTATTCGATGAAAGTCGACGGCTATTCCGAGGACGTCCTCGACGGCACCTATAATTTCGTCGGCGCCTTCGCCTCCAAGAACCAGATCGGCTTCGTCGGCTCGCTCGGCATCTATTTCTCCGTCGTGTTTCTTGCTTTTCTTCGGCGTGGCCGACTGAGCTTCATGCTGACCGTGCCGGTCGTGCTGTTGTCGGTCTATGTACTGATCGTATCGCATTCCGCCACCTCGATAGCCTCGATACCGGCGGTTCTGGCGCTGGTGGCGCTTCTTGCGATGAGCAAGCTTTTGTCGCGGCGCTATCGTCGGGTGATCTTCGTGATCGGCGCCGGCATGATCGTCGTGGTGGCCATTGTCGCCCTCAATCTCGGGCTCATGGATTTCGTGCTTGGCCTATTCGGCAAGGATTCGACGCTTACCGGGCGCACCTATCTTTGGGAGCAGGGCTGGGACGCCGCGATGCGGTCGCCGATCCTCGGCGTCGGCTACGCCGCCTATTGGGTGCAAGGCTTTGCCGAAGCGGAGCGGCTGTGGAACGAATTCTACATCACCACCCGCACCGGCTTCCATTTCCACAATACCTATGTCGAAGCCCTTGTCGAACTCGGCTTCACCGGGGCGGTGCTGCTATCGCTGATCATGCTGCGTACGCTCTTAGGCCATATCGCCGCGGTGGTCTTCAAGACATGGCAGGCCGAATCGGTGGTCCTTATCGGCGTGATGGTGCTGCTGCTCATCCGCTCCTTCGTCGAGGTCGAGATTCTCAACCCCTACATCATGGGCTCCTTCCTGATGTATTTCAGCTTCTTCAAGCCGGCGCGGTTGCCGGTCACCCGCAAGCGATGGTCGCCGGCCTTCGAGCCTGCGGATGCGAAGGGTGGAGAGGCAGCCTGGCCCCATCGTCCAGCGGCGGCCGAGTAATGACGAGGGCCCGCTGGAGCCCTTCCAGGAAAAGTGCTTAGCGGTTTTTCGTCAGGTGCTGCGCAAGTTGGAGCGGGCCGAAGCCATTCCAGGAAAAGAATGTGGGACGGTTCTCCGTCCGGTGTCGCGTCGACAGCCCCTTTCGTTTCCCGGTGCTGGAAATCCTGATGCATGTCGCCCGGAAGTGTCCTCGGTTCCGGGATAACGACATGCATAAAATCAGAAGCTTGCAGCAGGTCGGGCGAATCCTATTCGCCGCGACATGCTGTATCGGCAAAAACCTCCGCCGGGCAGGCCAGGCGGAGGTTCAAAGTCTTTGCGCCATGGGTCTCGAAGCGGCAGGCCGCGCGAACTTCCGCGTCCTACTGGCTGGCCAGCGGCGCCAGCTTGACCCTGATCACATCGCCAGGTAGCACCAGCGTGTCTTCCTTGGCGGTGATTTCGCTGGTCTTGCCGTCGACATCGCGCACCAGCGAATAGAGCAAGGTGGGTTGCTGGTCGTTGGTGATGGCGGCCGTCGTCGCCGGATCGGAGGCCTGGGCGATCAGGCCCTTCTGCATATTCGCCTTCAGCGCGGCCTCGTTCAGGTCGGCTTCGGTCTGCTGTCGGTCGGAGGCGAGCCTCGAGCTCAAGGTGTTCTGGGCGTCGATGGCGTCCTGCGTCGCCTTGCTGATTGCCTGCTTGGCGGTGAGGATGGCCGTCTCGTAGTCCAGGATCTTGCCCTGCAGGTCGGTCACGGACTGCTGCGAATCCAGAAGTCTGGCATTGGCGACCAGGCCCTTCTGCGCCAGCGGACCGATACTGGCCAGCTGTTGCTGCGCCAGGTCGACCTGCTTCTGCTGGTTGACGATCTTCTTCTGCAGCGATTCGATTTCCGCCTGCAGCACGCCCTTGAGATCGTCGAGCGCCTCGAGCTTCAGCTTCAGCGCCTTCTGGTCGGCGGTCAGGATCGTCATCTCGTCGTTGACGATGGTCGGCAGCCGCGGATCGCCCTCGACCTCCTTCGGCGCTTCGAAGCTCGTCTTGCCGGCCATATCGGCGTCGATACGGGCGCGCTTGACGATCAGCCGCACGCGCAGGTCGTCGGAAATATCGAAATTGCCCTTGGCGGTGACCAGGTCCTTGCCGATCTGCGGGCCGTAGTCGGTGTTGCGCCTGATGCCGCCGGCGACGCTGATCGCCTTCAGCACGGTAAGTTCGGGCACATACGGAAACTGGCCGGGATTCTGCACTTCGCCCGAAATGTAGAACGGCCGGAATTGCGCCATTTCGACCGAGGCTTCAGGCTTGTCCGACAAAGCGAGCTTGTGCTGCAGCGCCTCGCCGATCGCCGCGGCGACCTCCGCCGTGGTCTTGCCCGCCGCCGGCAATTCGCCGACGAAAGGCACCGACAGCGTGCCGGCCGGA
This sequence comes from Mesorhizobium sp. B2-1-8, assembly GCF_006442545.2. Lineage (NCBI taxonomy): Bacteria > Pseudomonadati > Pseudomonadota > Alphaproteobacteria > Hyphomicrobiales > Phyllobacteriaceae > Mesorhizobium > Mesorhizobium sp. B2-1-8. The sequence continues at coordinate 278,809 of NZ_CP083952.1, read as the reverse complement.
CCGACCGTGTATTGGCCATTGACCGACGACCAGTCGCGGAACGCGCTTTCGACGGTCTGCCATTCGGCGATGCGGATGGTGAGCTTGTCCTGGGAGCCCAGACGGTAATCGTCGGCGGCGGCCAGCTGGGGAAAAGCGAGCGACATCGTAAGGCACGCCGCCAAGAGCCGCGAGCGGCCGGAAAACGGGCCGCTGCCAAAGACTTCGAACATGTCTGTTTTCAACTGAGCGTTCCGATCCGTTATAGCCCCCATCGCCCGATGAGCTTGCCGCCGGATGCCTGGGTCAGGCGGCCTATCAGTAAGACCCGCGTGACATCCAGACGGCCGGCACGGTCCTGATGATGATGCGAACGTCCTCGAACAGAGACCAGTTCTCGACATAGTGTCGATCGAACGCGACGCGGCTGTCATAAGAAACGTCGTTGCGACCGCTGACCTGCCACAGGCCGGTCAGGCCGGGCCGGGACTTCAGATAATAGACGGCTGCGCTGCCGTAGATTTCCAGTTCGTCGCGTACCACCGGGCGAGGCCCGACGAGGCTCATATCGCCCTGGAGGATGTTGATGATCTGCGGCAACTCATCAAGGCTGAGCTTGCGCAGGACCGCTCCGACGCGGGTGACGCGTGGATCGTTCTTCAGCTTGCGGGTCGCCATCCATTCCGCATTGGCGTCTGGATTGGTCGCAAGATAGGCGGCCAGCACCTTGTCCCCGTTCGGAACCATGGTGCGGAACTTGAGGCAGGAGAAGAGCCGTCCGCCGCGCCCGATTCGCCGATGACCGTAGAAAATCGATCCGCCATCGGAGAATTTGACGAGCAACGCTATCATGATGAACAGCGGGCCGAGCGCGATCAGTCCGGCCAGCGAACCGGCGATGTCGAAGCTCCGCTTGATGAGGCCGCCGATCGGCGGCGGGAAGTCGGTGTCAGCCTGCGAAAAGCCCGCCGTGGCTGACTTGGCAATGTCCCTCATGCGGAAAACTCCATGCGTTGAACGAATGGTTTACCGCACGATATCAAAAAAATGTTGCAGCGCAACACACAATTTTCCATATCCTTGAAATAGTCGCGTCATGAATTGACTAAATAATAAGCTCGTTTTGCACAAATTTCAGGATGTTTAGCACATTTGTGACAATAAATGGGCAAGGACAAAAAAATCTGGACATTTTTGGGGCGGTTCCTGGGCGGCGCGTTCCTCGCGCAGGGGCCCGGAGCATATTAGTGCTTTAGGAAGACGCCACATTGGAAATTGTTCACCTAAAATACTATTTAATATTATAAGTATACTCGAATTTTTTGGCGGCTGCAGGTAGAGTGAAATGCGGGCGTGTGCATTGCAGCATGGCAGAGTCGAACGCGTAAGCTCAATCAAAAATTTGTGCGGTTGCCCTTGCCGCCTTCCGCCCGCCTTAATAGAATTGCAAATTATACCTGTCATGGTCGCGACAGGTTGAAAGGCCGGAAGCAACCGGTCGAGAGCGGGCGACTTAACAAGCCCGCATCACAAGGGACGGCGCTCGGGTGGGGCTATCGTTGGATATAACCCGAGCCGGTTTATGGGCTGTTGGGTATGTCGCTTCCAAAATTCATCGTTGGGATGCTTTTCGCGCTCGCGATCGTCGTCGCCTGGTCCTGGCTGGGTGGAGCTTCGTTCGGCACGACGCTGCTGCGCGTCATCATCTGCGCCATGGTCATCCAGGCTGGTTATTTCGCGGTTGTCTACGCCATGATCGTCAGGAGCGCGCCGACGCCAGCCGACAGGCTGCGCGAAGCCGAGAGAAAGCAGAACTCCACCGAAGTGCCCGAGGGCGAGAAACTCGGCAGCGCCCGGCGGGGCCTGCATTAGGTCCCACGACGACATCACCGTCCTCAGGCCACATCGGCGGGTTCGGTCTCCGACTGTTCTCCCGATAGCATCATGGACAGCCGGCTCCGCGGCTTCGCCTTCAGGCGCTGATATTGCCCGACTTCCACGACACGGCCGTCTTCCATCGCCACCACCCAGTCGGCGAAGGCGATCATCGACGGCCGGTGCGCGATGGTCAGGATCGTCATTGTGCCGCGCAGGCCGTCGATCGACCTGGCGATAAGCGACTGATTCTGCCAGTCGAGCGCGCTTGTTGCCTCGTCCAGGATGAGCAGTGAGGGCTTGCGCAGCAGCGCGCGTGCCAGCGCGATGCGCTGACGCTCGCCGCCCGAAAGGCGCACGCCACGGTCGCCGACCACCGTCTCCAGTTCGAGGTCGAGCCGTTCTACGAATTCGCCGGCATGCGCGGCGCGCAACGCCGTCCACAATTCGTCGTTGCTGGCCCGTGGGGCTGCAAGCCGCAGGTTCGCCGCGATCGTGTCATGCAGCAGGAACACGTCCTGCGGCACATAGGCCACCTGATCGCGCCACAGGCGGCGATTGCCGGCATCGATCTCGATGCCATCGACGAGGATCTTGCCTGCGGTCGGCTCGAGCAGCCCGAGCAGCATGTCGGCGATCGTGCTCTTGCCTGATCCGGACGGGCCGATCAGGGCGGTGACCTTGCCGGCCGGAAGGCCGAAGGTGATGTCGCTCACCACCGCCTTGCCGGCGCCGTCGTCATAGCCAAAGGAGACGTCACGAATGTTCAGCCCCGTATCGAGGGTCAGCTTGCGGGCATCCCTGGGTTCGACATGGCCTGGCTCCCGCTCGGCGTCGAAACGTGCCTGCAGGCTACGCATTGCCGTATAGGCGGGCAGGTTGATCAGCACCTGCTGGGCCTGCGTCTGCATGTCCATGAAGCGCGGCGCGATTCGCATGAAGACCAGGAGCAGCACGACGATCTCGGCCAGCGACAGGTGGAAGCGGACCAGCGCCACATAGATGAACAGGCTCAAGCCCACGACGCTCGCCACCTGGAACACGGCGGTGCCGATCGAGCTGTTGCGCACATAAGCGATGTTGTCGGCCTTCATCTTTTCGAGCGTGGCCCGCAGCTGCGCGAAATAGCTGGCCTCGACATTGAGGCTCTTGGCCACCTTGATGCCACCGAGAAATTCCGAGACCGTGCGGTACTGGTCCTGGCGATTGGTCGTCAGAATCCGGCCGAAGGCGGTGGCCCGCGAGCGAAACGGCTGCAGCGCTATGAACATCACGATGCCGATGATGACGGCAAACGCCGTCATGACCGGCGAGATGAACATGGAAATCACGAGATAGCCCACCAGCAGCACGGTGATCTGAACCATCATCAGCAGGGAAAAAGCCGCCCCCTGGACGCGGTCGATGTCACCGGTCAAAGCATGGTCGAGATCGGAGCCGCGCATGCGCGTGAACACGCCCCACCGCGCCTTGCCGATGCTCTCGAACAGGTTCATGCGCAAGCGGTTGATGAAATCGAAGAGCAGCCTTGCCATATAGACCGACTTGAAGCGGTTGAAGGCTGCCTGCATGGCAACGAGCCCGACCAGCGCGCAAAGCACTGTGGTCAGCTGCAGCGTTCCGCCGGGCACCAGCCAGCGCACGAAATCAATGTTCGGCAGCCTGACCGCGAAATCCTGGTCGGCACGCCCGACCAGATGCAGCAGCGGCACCAGCAGCAGAATCGAGATGCCTTCCGTCAGGCTGCCGAGGATCAGGAACAGCAGCGCCGTCCAGGTTCGCCGCCCGCCGATCTGGGCAATGACGGCGCCGAACGCCGCGACATCGCGAAACAGCGACAGGCTGAAGATCGATGACCTAGGCATCTCCAGCCAGTTCCTTTTCGATCAGCGCCACAGCCTCGCCGATCCTGTCGATGCCCGTCGGAACGTCCAGCCGGCACACGCCGACATGGTTAGCGATTGCTGAACAGTGGTGAAGATGCATCGCCGCGAAATCGCCGGAGAGTGCGGCGCGGCCGAAACGCGTCACGTAGGAGAATTTGATGATGGCCGGCAAGGCGGCGATGCGAGGCAATGGGGTGATCCCGGCCCTTTCGCCGCGCTCGAGCATATAAATCCTGGTCGCCGGCACCCTGTTGCCGGCGAAGGCGCCGTGCAGGCGATGCTGCATCTTCTCGATCGCGGGATGCACCTGCGGCCGCACTTGCGCCTGCCCAAGCGAGATCGCCGCCGCGGCATCGGCCGCAAGCTTGATCTGCGGAAACCCCGGAACTATCATCGGTTGGTCCGAGTCTGCCAGGTCAAGCGCCACGACGTCGTCGGTGAGCAGATCGTGCCCGGCCCGGATCAGCGCGCTTGCCGTCGTCGATTTGCCGGCGCCCTTGTCGCCCATGAAGATGGCGCCCCTGCCGGTCACGGCTATGGCGCTGGCGTGCAGGACGAGCAGGCCGCGCTGGTGCAAAAGCAGCGCCAGCACTGGTCCCAGCAATGGGAAGGCAAGCAAGGCGTCGCCGACGCCGGGTGCCGGCTGGACATCGATGCGGCGGGCGTCGCTGATCAGGAATGCGCCGACGGCCTCCCAGGCCAGATACTGCCGGCCAGGCTCGAAGCGGAAGACGGTCGTTGCCTCCGCCGACGGCTTGGGCATATCGATCGGGCCGATGGCGATCTCGATGTCGGCCGCCGCCGGCTCCGCCGGCTCCAGTTCGGGCAGTGATATTTCGGACGCGATGATCAGGCCATAGGCGCGGTAGTAACGCCGTTCTCCGGCGATCCTGCCGCGCCGGAAAGGATGGTCGAGATCGCCGGCGAACGGCTCATGGCGGGACATCATGCGGGGCTCCCCCCATGCTGGACCTGCCGCAGCCACAACGACAGTGACGCCGAGCGCCAGACATATTGGACATCGAGCGCCGCCGCCTGGTCCGGCTGATGCAACAGCCGCGCATAGGCGGCGTTTACTTCCGGCAGGTTGACATAGGGCGCGATGCGACCCGCATCGCCAACCAGCAACTGCTCCAGCAGGCCGCGATGGTTGCGCACCATGCCGTTGACGAGATTGGCGGTGAAATCGATCTTGTCGCGTCGCCACTGGACAGCCGCCGGCAGGATACCCTCCATGGCCCGACGCAGCACGTAGCGGCCAAAGCCGTGACTGAGCTTCTGCTCGCCCGGCAGCCCCAGGCAGAATTCGACCAGCGGCTTGTCCCAGAACGGATAACGCGGTTCGACGCCGAAATTGGCGGCGACCTTGTCCAGAACCTCGAAAGAGTGCGGCACATAGCCGTTGGACAGGATCCAACGGTGGCTGAGCGCATCGCTGGCCCGGACGCCGGGCGGCATATAGCCGGCTCGGTGGAACCGGTCGATGATCTCGGTTCGCCTGGCAAGGTCCGGATTGATCAGGTCGCGCCAACTCCGGCCACGCTGCGATCGGGCAGGCCCGCGTATCCTGTTCAGGGCCCGGTTCCCCAAACGCCGCAGCTTGGCGATGCGCCAGGCCGGCCCGTAAATGGTGAGGAACTGGAAATAGAGGCCGAGCGTGCTGTCGCCATAGGTGTTGGAGGCGCTGCGCACCTCGCGCCAGAGGTCCAGCCATCTGCCGCCATTGGCAAGCTCATGCAGATGGCCATGTCCCTGAGAAACAACTTCGTCGCCGCCATGGCCGTCGAGCAGCACCTTGATGCCTTTGGCGCCCGCCGTCCGGTATATGCCGCGGGTCAGCGTCAGGCCCGGCGCCAGGAAAGTGCCTTCCTGCTCCTCCAGCACCCGTTCGAATTCAGCGAAGGGCGCATAATTGCCGACATGGATCAGCGTCGGATCGGCCTTCTGCTGATCCAGCACGGCATCGATGAAGGAGCGCTCGTCCATCGATGAACCCTTCTCGAAAACCAGTGAGAAGGTCGGCAGCTTCGGCTTGCGCCCGGCCGCATTCTGCAGCCCGGCCACGCAGGCGATCGAGGAGGAATCGAGGCCGCCGCTCAGCATAGCGCCGACCGACGGACTCCCCCGCATGCGATTGCGGACCGATTGCGAGAACAGATGGGCGAATTCCTCAGCGGCGTCCGACCGCGGCGCCCGCTGCGACGGCTCTATCTGCCAGTACCGGCGCAGCACCAGACGTTGCGCGGTGACCGTGAGGCTGTGACGCGCCGGCAGGGCGAAGATGTCGCTGTAGGGCGTGGACTGCGGGTCGTCGGGCAGGCCGGCCAGGAATCCGGAAATCCGGTGCTCGCTGAGGCGTGCATCGACCCCCTCGAGGCCGAGCATTGGCCCGATCTCGGAGGCAAAGGCAAAGCGTCGTTCCGCCGCGTGGTAGTAGAATGGCTTCACTCCGAAATGGTCTCGCGCGCAGAACAAGAGCTGCCGTTCGGCATCCCAGACGGCAAAGGCGAAATCGCCTTGCAGATGCACCGGGCAGGCTTCACCCCAGCGCAGATAAGCCCGCATCAGCAATGACGCATCGGCGACTGAACTGTCCCTGATGCCGAGCCCGGCGAGCAGTTCGTCGCGGTTGTCGAGCCGGCAGTCGGCGGTGATGGCCAGCTTGCCGCCAGCCATGGTCAGTGGGCCGGGGCCGGCTTCGTCGGTCGTGTTGAACCAGGCGTGGCCAAGCGCGATCCCGCTGTCCAGCCACCACGAGCTTCCGTCGGGACCACGATGGCGCATGCGCGCCAGCATCTGCTGGATGCCGCTCGCCGCTTCAGCCGGCGCGGGAGCCTGTCGCAGCAGGATTCCGGCCACGCCGCTCATAGGCTGCCGTGGTCGATCAGGTGGGCGAAGCCATCGACGGATCCGCCGAGCACGATGTGGTCGTCGCTGACCAGCCAGGCATGCGCCTTCAATTGCTCGCCCGTACCGCGCTCGATGCCGATGCGGATATTCGACGCATTGCCCTTGCGCGCGAGGAGGTATTGGCCCGAAAGCGCCTGGGTCAGGCATGTGGCGCCCGGCACGAACCGTGCGGCTGCTGCAACCCCCCAGGCGACGAGCCGCAACTCGCCCATGCTGGCACATTGGCGCGCGTTGAGCCGGGTCACCATCGCGCGGACGCGGTTGTAGGAGAACACTGTCAGCCCGACCCGGACGGTCGCGACCACCAGCAGGCAACGGCACAGGAAAAGCGCTTCCGAGCCGCTCAAGGACAAAATTCTGGTCAGGCTCCGCCTGCCAGGCCGCTGCTTCATCGGCGTGGGGGGTCTCTGCGTCACAGGTCTTTGCCGCGCAACCATGGCGTTCTGCGCCACCTGCCTAGACGAGTGCCTCATGCTCAAGCCTCGCAAGCCCGTTTTCCGCAAGGCCTTTCAGCAATGCGTCGACGTCGGCCTTGCAGCGCTCGGCGTCGACAGTGTAGCGCGCGAGGACGGCGCTGCGGATATCGGCGATCGGCTTGGGTTCCTGGATCAGTTCCCAGATGAAAGCGCCGACACCGTTGAGGCTGTAATAAATATTGGATCTCAGGTTGAGAAGCGCGAGACCATCGCCGAATTCGCAAGCAACGGCGTCCCTGGTGGCCTTCACGCAATCGTGCTCGGTTGGGTTCCAGTTCATCCTAAAACCTCGTTTGCAACACACGGTCTACGCGGCATCAGTTCGACGGGGAAAGTCGGGGATTTTCGTCCCCGGCTCCATTTCATTGTCTTCGATCCTGGAGGCCCAACGTCATTCCTCCAGAAACAGGCTGGTCTCAGGAGAACGTCAGGTCGCCGATCGGGGTGTGTGCGGGAAACGACGCATCGGTCGCCGTGCTGCCGCCGCCGCCTTGGGTGATGGTCTCGATCGAACCATGTACCGTCAGGTTTGGCGTTTCATACTCATGCTTTTCAACATTCTGTTCCATTTTACTCTCCATAAGGACTTGAAACGGCCTGTCGATTGCCGTCAGCACTTAAATGCTGCATTGCAATAGCTGCACGGCAACATTTATGAGTCAAGTCTCATTTACCTGGCGTTAATCAATTGTGGGTTGCGAACGTCATTCGACGTGGCGATCCGCCTCTCGTGAGGTGAAGCCGCATGAAATCGGCGATTGCTTCCGGTAACCATGTAGGATTTTGCTATTTTGAGGGAAATTCACGCAGGCGATTGATTTTAGATGACGCTAAACTATATCCCTCTTTCAGTTGACCATCGCCGATAGCTCGGCTAACGCGCCGCGACAGGGTTGGAATTGAGTCCATGCACCTCGTCACTTTCGCGGGAAGCTGGCAAACGTTATGGTTGCAAAATCTTGCACTGCGAAAGGAAGGGCTTTACGACGCCGCGGTTTTTAAGGATGCTTTGCTTCGCACTTGCAGCATACGCGACGCGCAAACCGTTTTTTGGAGACTGTGCGCTCAATGGCCTTGCCGGAAAGCTCTTATGAACGACTGCGCGCAACCGACTGCGCCGACGAGATCGCCTATGTGCAGGCCTGCTTACGGCTGTATTTTGCTGCGCCGGCCGCCTCGGTCGGCGAGATGTCGCCGCCGGGCCTTTCAGTCGCTGCCGTCACCGACATCGCCAGGCTGAACAAGGTCGGAACCTTCGTTCTGAAGGCGCTGTCGCGTGCGCTGGCGCATGAGAGGCCGGCCGAGCTCTTCCAGTGGCTCGAAACCTATCGCAGAAGGACGGTTTCGATGAACGCCGCCTGCCTGATGGATTCGATGGCCATCAACGAGGCGCTGCTCGACAGGCGGATCGATTTCGTCTTCCTGAAAGGGCCGTTCCAGCAGCATCTGCTTTACGACGATCACTTCATGAAGCCTGCCGGCGATGTCGACATCCTGGTCTCGCCGGCCGGGTTCTTGAAGGCACGCGAAGCGTTGCGCGCGATCGGCTACGAGGTGTCGGGCAAGTCGCGTTCGGTCTGGTGGGTCCGCTTCCTCGGCGAACAGCACATGGTTCGCGGCCATGGGCCGAAATCATCCACGGTCGATCTTCATTACCGGCTCCAGCAGCCCGGCTCGCCCAGCCCGCGCGATGCCGACGGGTTCCTGCGGCGAAAACGGCTGGTCGAGATCACCGGCGTCGAAGTCCCCTTCACTTCGGCGGCCGACACTTTGATGCTGTCCTGCATCAGCGTCGCCAAGGCCCTGTTCAACCGCGAACCCTGCGCCGGCTATGTCTGCGATATCAGGGCCAGCTCCAGCCGCCTCGACGAGGCCGATCAGCAGCGTGTGCTCGATGCCGCGGTGAGCCAGGGACTGGACGACACCTTGCTGCTCGGCCTGCGCGCCGCCGATGTGCTGCTGGGCGGCACCGGCACGCTTCTATCGGAGCGGGCCAAGCCGATCCTGTCGCGCATCGGCAATGAGGACCTGCTCAACATGGTCATCGCGCCATGGCTGTCGTCGCTGCGCTGGCCGCAGCGGCGGACAGTTTTGTGGGAATTGTGCGGCCGGGCTCCCGTCCGCTACCTAGCCGAGGCTGGCTGGGCCGCCTCGGCGGACATCAGCCGCCGCATCTTCGAACGGCCGGCCAGTCCGTGAGGGCGATGAATATCGAACGCGTACAGGGCGAGGGCAGAACGAAACCTGTGCAAGAGGCAAATTCCATGTCGATGACGAAATCCGAGGTTTGCGTGATCATCGCGGCCAAAAACGCGGCGCGCACGATCGCGGTTGCCATCGCATCCGCGCTGCGCGAACCGGAAGTGGCGGAGGTCGTCGTCGTCGACGATGGCTCTACAGACACGACCGCCGAGGTCGCCCGCTCCGCAAACGATGGCAGCGGCCGGCTTACAGTCATGCGCCTCGACGTCAATCGCGGCCCATCCTTTGCCCGCAATGCCGCGATCGCCGGCTCACGAGCACCGTTCGTCAGCATTCTGGACGCCGACGATTTCTTCCTCGAGGGCCGGTTTCGCAACCTGTTTGCCGGCGCCGACTGGGATTTCGCCGCCGACAACATCATGCTCATCAGGGATGACGCGACCGGCGACGCGACCAAGATCGTCGCCCCGGATTTTGCCGCCGATCCGGAATTCCTCGATCTCGAACGGTTCGTGGAAGGCAACATTTCCAGGCGCCGCGTGCAAAGAGGCGAACTCGGCTTCCTTAAGCCCGTGATCAGCCGCGCCTTCCTCGACCGCCACGGATTGCGCTACGACGAAAGCCTGCGACTGGGTGAGGACTATGAGCTTTACGCGCGGGCGGTTGCCCACGGGGCACGGTTCAAGGTCATCCGTTCCTGCGGTTACGGCGCCATCGTGCGTGCCGATTCGCTCAGCGGCCGCCACAAGACGCAGGACCTGAAGCGGCTGGCCGATGCAGATCTGGCGCTGCTGGCCATCGACAGCCTGCCGGAAGGGTCCAAGGCGGTGCTGCGGCGGCACGAGAGGCATGTGCGCGACAAATACCGGCTGCGCAATTTCCTCGATGTGAAGGCCGAGCGGGGCCTCGCTTCCGCAGCGGCCTACGCCTTCGCAAGCCAATCCAACCTCGTTCCCATCGTCCAGGGCGTGGCATCCGACAAGCTCGAGGCGTTGTTTCGCAATATTGGCCTCGTGTCCAGGAACAAGCGCGTGCCACCGCTGCGTTTCCTGATGGCCGGAACCAGCGCGGGCAAGGCACGGTAAGGCACGGGAACGTTCCGTCTTGCCTGCCGGCCGCGGGCCCAGCACGCAACCATTTCGATCGGATTTATGAGTTTACGAATTGGGTGGTTGCCTCGCGGCTCCGGGGATGGCAATCTATGTTGCGGTGCAGCAAATTGAACGACCAGCCGAACTAGCCCCCGATCGGACTGGTCCGAAGTCTCACTTCGTCAGAGGAGTGGACGACGCGGTATGAGTTTCAGGCCCGGCCAGAAAGCCGACCCAGAAAGCCGACGATGACGGGAGTTTAAGTTCATGGCTTCGATATTCGGCTTCAGATCAAGGGATCCGGCGCGCGACATGCAGACAGACGTTGCGCGTCTGGACCGGCTGGCGAAGCTGTTCGAGCAGATCGCGGCCGAAATCGATGCCGAGAAAACCGGCCTGGAAAGCCGCTACCGCAAGGAGGCGACCAACGCGGCCTTCCTTGTCGAAGCCATGGAAAACGGTTCGGCCTCCGACCGCCGCTCGTCCGAGGTCAGCGCGTTGACGCAGTCCATCTTGAACAGCGAGCGTCGTATCGCGGCACTGTCGCGCCAGGGCGGCATGATGCGTGAGTTCCGTCATTCGCTTGATGTGGTCTTCCACGAGAATGGGACCGCCGATTCACCGGCCACGGTCGAATCGGCCAGGCAGACAGGAGCCGGCCGAGGGTGAAGGTGGCGGCGCGGGACCGTTACGATGGAGGTGATGCAAGGAGTGGTCAAGATTGGCCCGTTTGGAAGCGGTTCAAACGTCGACTTTGGGTTGGGAACGCACAGCGCAAAGGGGAGTTTGTCATGAATTCGGATCCCAAAATCATGTCCACGACAGCAATCGACGCCGCCCTGCATTTCGGCTGGCGGTCCGGCCTGGCGGTCGCTTTGCTGCTTGCCGTTTTTGGCAGCCTGCCGGCAACCCCGTCTCATGCGCAGGATATCCAGTCCTCGCCCTCCTTCGTCGACGATTTCAAGAGTTTCGACCATGAGCGCTGGTACGTTTCGGACGGCTGGACAAACGGCAGCCATCAGAATTGCACCTGGTCGAAAGGCCTGGTCGAGCTTTCCGATGGCGTTCTTTCGCTGGGTTTCGCGAAGCAGAAGACCAAGGATCGTGAGTTCGCCTGCGGCGAGATCCAGACCAAGCAGCGCTTCGGCTATGGGACCTATGAGGCTCGGATGAAAACCGATACGGGCCCCGGCCTCAACGCGGCTTTCTTCTCCTATATCGGCCCGTCCGACAAGCAGCCCTGGGACGAGATCGATTTTGAGATCCTCACCAAGGACACGTCCAAGGTGCAGGTCAACGCCTACATCGCCGGCAAGGGCAAGAACGAGAAGCTGGTCGACGTGCCCGGAGGCACCGACAGTGCCTTCAACGACTACGCCTTCGTCTGGGAGAAGGATAGTCTGCGCTGGTACCTCAACGGTCAGCTGGTGAACACCATTACCGATCCTGCGAAGCTGCCCAGCCATGCTCAGAAGATTTTCTTCAGCCTTTGGGGCAGCGACACGATGAAGGGCTGGATGGGGGCGTTTGCCGATCCGGGCCGCAAGCTTTCGCTGCAGGTCGAGCGTGTTGCCTTCACCGCGCTCGGTCAGCCCTGCCAGTTTCCGGAATCGCTGGTATGCAGCGTAAAAGAGTTGGGAAAGACGAATTGAACCGGCCGGACCGAAAGCGGCTCCAGGCCCTGGATGGGAATGAAACCGAATGAACTTGACGGTGTTTGGAATTGGCTATGTCGGCCTCGTGCAGGCGGCGGTGCTTGCCGAAGTTGGCCACCAGGTTGTCTGCGTCGATATCGACGCAAGCAAGGTGGAGCGGCTCAATCAGGGCTTTGTCCCGATCTTCGAGCCAGGCCTTGAAAGCATCGTCAGGGAGAATCACGCCGCTGGCCGCATCAAGTTCACCACCGATGCGGCGGCTGCCGTCAGGCATGGCGAAATCCAGATGATCGCGGTCGGTACGCCGCCCGGCGAGGACGGTTCGGCCGACCTCAAATATGTGCTGGCGGTCGCCGAGACCATCGGCCGCGAGATGGATACCGCCAAGATCGTCGTCGGCAAGTCGACAGTGCCGGTCGGCACCTGCGAAAAGGTGAAGGCCAGGATCGCCGAGACGCTGAAGAAGCGGGGGCGCGAGGATTTGAGCTTCGACGTCGCCTCCAATCCAGAATTCCTCAAGGAGGGCTCCGCCGTCGCCGACTGCATGAAGCCGGATCGCATCATCGTCGGCACCGACAGCGAGGACACCGAGGCGGTGATGCGCGAACTCTACGCGCCCTTCAATCGCAACCACGAGAAGATGATCGTGATGGACGTGCGCAGCGCCGAATTCACGAAATACGCCGCCAATTGCATGCTGGCGACCAAGATCAGCTTCATGAACGAGATGGCGAACCTTGCCGAGCAGCTCGGCGCGGACATCGAGGAGGTGCGCAAAGGCATCGGCAGCGATCCGCGCATCGGCTACCATTTCATCTATCCGGGTCTCGGCTATGGCGGCTCGTGCTTTCCCAAGGATGTTCGCGCCCTGATCAAGACCGCCGAGGGCGTCAAATTCGACGCCAAGCTGCTGCGCGCCGTCGAGGAGCGCAACAATGACCAGAAATCCGTCCTGTTCGACAAGGTGCATCGCTATTTCAAGGGCAACCTCGAGGGCAAGACCTTCGCGCTGTGGGGCCTGGCCTTCAAGCCCAACACCGACGACATGCGCGAGGCGCCCGCGCGTGTCCTGATGGAAGCGCTCTGGAACGCCGGCGCGACCGTGCAGGCCTATGACCCCGAGGCCATGCAGGAATGCCAGGCCGTCTATGGGCTGCGCGACGACTTGATGCTGTGCGGCACCAAGGAAGCGGCATTGCGCGGCGCCGATGCGCTGCTGATCGCCACCGAATGGAAGAGTTTCCGCGCACCGTCCTTCGATGCGCTGAAGGATGCACTGACCACGCCGGTCATCTTCGATGGCCGCAACCTCTACGATCCCAAGGTCGTGGCGCGCCACGGCATCGAATATCACTCGATCGGCAGAATGGCGGCATGAGATCGGGGCGGAGACAAGCTCGAAATAGGGCGGATGGGGCAACCAAGACAAGCGCGCCAGGCGCGGAAAGAATTGCGGCTGATGATGCTGTGAAGTCCGGGAAAATCACCAGGGACGATTTCGAAAGCGAGGCGGCGGCTTTGGCCTGTTGCGTCGGAAAGGAGACCCCATGAAAGTTCTTTTTGCAGGCGGCAATGGCTACACGCCTGAATTCAGCGGCGGCGTTCAGTCGAGCACCCATCATCTGGCCGAACAACTGATCGAGCACGGGCATGAGGCCGCGGTGCTTGCCGCCCTCTTCGGAGATGGTGTCTTCGGTTTCAAGGCGCGCGCCAAAATGAAGCTCTTGCGCCAGCCCGCGGTCGTCGACAGTTTTCCCGGCTATCCGGTGGTGCGGGCATGGTTTCCCTGGGAAGTCGCCAGTTTTGCGGTTAACCGGATGAGGCCGGACGTAGCGGTTGTCCAGTGTCATAAATCGGTTCCGCTCGGCAAGGCGCTGCAGACCGAGGGCGTGCCGCTCGTCGTCTATCTCAGGAATGTCGAATTTCATGAGTTGGGCGGTGACCTGCGCGACCTGGACTCGGCGCTCTACATCGCCAATTCGGAGTTTACCGCGCGCACCTACGCCAAGGAGTTCGGTATTGAGGCGGCGGTAATTCCGCCGACCATCAACCCGATGCACTACAGCACGCCGACCACGGGCCAGTTCGTCACGCTAATCAATCCCTACGAGGAAAAGGGCTTTGAGCTCGCGGTACGCATAGCGGGCGCTTGCCCCGAAATCCCGTTCCTGTTCGTCGAGAGTTGGAAGCTGGAAGAGGATCATCGGGCGCGCATCGAGGAAACGATCGCACCGCTTGGCAATGTGACGCTGGAGAGCCGGACCACCGACATGAAGACTGTCTATGGCCGCACCAGAATCCTGCTGGCACCCAGCAAATGGGAAGAAGCCTGGGGGCGAGTGGCATCGGAGGCCCATTGCTGCGGCATTCCTGTCGTTGGCTCGCGGCGTGGCGGCCTGCCCGAAGCGATCGGGCCTGGCGGCGCGGTGCTGGACTATGACGCCCCGGTCGCCGACTGGGTCGCGGCTGTCAGGCTTCTGTGGAACGACAACCAGGAATATGATCGGATCTCAGGCCTCGCGCGCAGCTTCGCAGCGCGTCCGGAACTCGATCCGGACCGTCAGTTCGTTACTTTCTTCTCGATATTGGACAGGGCAGTGCGGCAGGGCGCACGGCAAGCTGCTTAGACTTGAGCGCCAGCTGGTCGCTCACTTACTGGGCATTTACCCCGACTGCGGCTTTTGGCGCTCGACCGGATCTCGACGTAGCGCCCGAAGGGTAAGAATGGCAGAAAAACACAAGTTTGTAATGTTGGATGGCCTCAGAGGCATCGCGGCGATCGCTGTCGTTCTGTTCCATCGGCGCTGGTGGTTCGCGGACGATGGTGGCTTTCTGCAACACGCACCTTTGGCGGTGGATTTCTTTTTTCTCCTGAGCGGGTTTGTGATCGCCTACGCCTATGAGCCCAAACTGATCGCTGGAATGAGCCTCCGCCGGTTTTTGATAAAACGCCTGATAAGGCTGTATCCTCTGATAATCCTCGGGGCGTTCCTCGGTGGTGCGTTCATTTTGTTGAAGGAAATAAGAAATGAAGGCAGAATAGCGGACACGATAGAGATCACATTGTTCGGCATAGCAGCAATTCCGATGCCGTTTCCAAACTCCATAGCCAACCAGCCATTTTATGCCGATCAGCCTCTGTGGTCGATATTCTTTGAGCTTTTGGTGAATATAGGGTTCGCTGCTTTTCTATATAGGCTCACAAACAGTTCATTGAAACTAATTGTAGTTTTTACTGCAGTGGTCTACCTGATCGCGGTTGCTGTAAAAGGGGATTTCGGTCTCATCGGAAACCAATATGGTCCGTACGGATGGATGCTTCTGGCCGGTTTACCCCGCACCGCATGTTCGTTTTTTCTCGGCGTCATCATCTTTCGGCGCTTGGGGGACAGCTGGATAAGTCGCGTAAGGGCGCCAGCATGGACCCTTCCAGTGATCTTGATAGCGATTTTTGCCGTGCCGGATTTGGGAAATATTGGAAATACAATCATGGCTGCTTTGTCTGTCCTGATTGTTTTCCCGCTAATTGTGATTACAGGAGCCAACGCGCAGCTGGATGGGGTTGGGGCGAAAATCGCCGCGATTTCAGGCGCGGTATCTTTCCCTATATACGTACTGCATGAGCCAATGTATGCTTGGTCGGATCCGCTTATGTACAGACTTGGCCTGTTTGATCAAGTAGTTCCCTCCGTGTTGTCTTGCGCGCATGTATTTGGAATTGCGGTTTTTTCTCTCATAGTGTACAAGATTTACGATATCCCGATACGCCGTTTCCTTACGAGTACTTTCGATACCTCCAAACAAGCTACTCCCGCCTGCGATGGGAGTCTTCATGATCGTGCGTGATGATGCATGGTGCGGCGCACAAATCGATGTTGCGCCTGCGAACAATTCCCTTTACGTTTTGGAATGGTCGATGGTCTAGGATCGGACTTGGATATGATGGCCGGGCGCCAAGCGGAACGCGGCACAGAAGGCCGTCTTGAACGAGCAACAAGGCGTCTGCGCCATGCTGCCGGCTGGCGACTTGCGATGCTTCGCCGGACCACGTCGAGTCTTTCCTCGCAGGCGACGGCACGCTCCGCGCTTTTCCTCAGGTGGAAACTGTCGCGGCCAGGCCGAACGCATCAACTCCCGGGAGAATTGATCGTCTCCCTGACGTCCTATCCAGCACGATTTTCGACACTCCCGTTGACGCTGAAGTGCCTCTTGTCTCAATCGGTCCAGGCGGACAGGACGATCCTATGGATCGCCGAGGAGGATATCGTGTCACTGCCAAAATCAGTCACGGAACTCCAAGCTCACGGACTGGAAATACGCTCCTGCAAAAACAGTAGATCGTATAAGAAAATTGTTCCGGCGCTGGCTGCCTTTCCGAATGCCTTCATCGTGACTGCCGACGACGACGTCTACTATTCCGGTCGTTGGCTGGAGCGGATGGTTATGCTAGCGGCTGAAAGGACGATCGTCTGCCATCGGGCCCATACGGTCAGGTTCGACGAAGCCGGCAATCTCGCACCTTACCACAAATGGTATTTTGACCCCAGGGCCGCCTCTCCGATCCTGTTTCCGACCGGTGTGGGTGGCGTGCTCTACCCGCCCGGTTCACTAGCGCCGGAAGTTCTGGATGAAGCAGAATTTATGCGGCTCTGTCCAAGCGCCGACGATGTCTGGCTGTTCTGGATGGGACGCAGGGCAGGAAGTTCGTACGTGATGGCTGGAAACGGATGGTTCCCCATCCCATGGCAGGGGACGCAGACCTCGGCTCTCCATCTCACGAATGTGGGGCAGAGCGCCAATGACGAGCAGATCAGGAGCATGATCAAGCGGTACGGCAGTCCATTCGAGCATTCTAGAGCAATTGGTGCGTAGCGCTTTTTCGTCGGGAATTGCGTAAAGTCGGCGAATCTAGCAATCGCTGAGTCGCCGACGGGTGTGCGCTAGAGCGGGATGAGATTAGTTTCGGTCATATCCGGAGTTTTCGAAGTAGTGTGAGCATTCTGTCGGTGTGATGCGGTTGAGAATTTGGCCGATCGCGTCGCAAACGGTTTGGACGGTGCGGCTTGCTGCCTTTCTCAGCCAGTGCTTGAGTTTTGAAAAGAGCTGTTCGATCGGATTAAGATCGGGCGAGTATTTCGGCAGGAAGAAGAGCCTGGCGCCGGCGGCGCGTATGGCGCGGCGCACCGCCTTGCCTTTGTGCGAGCCGAGATTGTCCATGATGACGATGTCGCCCGGCTGGAGGGTCGGAGCGAGAACCTTCTCGACATAGAGAAGAAATCTCTCGCCGTTGATAGGTCCGTCGATCAGCCAGGGCGCCTCGACGCGATCGTGGCGCAGCGCGGCCAGGAAGGTCATGGTCTTCCAGTGGCCATGCGGCACTTTGGCCTTGATGCGCTGTCCAACCGGCGCCCAGCCCCTTAGCGGCGACATGTTGGTCTTGGTCCAGGTCTCGTCGATGAAGACCAGTCGCGTCGGATCAATCCGGTCCCGATACTTCGTCCACTGCATGCGCCGTCGCGCGATATCGGGACGATCCTGTTCGACGGCGATCAGCGTCTTTTTTTGTGACTGAGCTTCTCGGCATGCACGAACTCCCACACCGAACGGTAGTCGACCCTCAGGCCACGCTCGCCAAGTTCGGCCACAAGCCCGCGCAAGGTGAAGTCCCTGTCGTGACAGCGTTCGATCAGCCAGTCGCGCCACGCTCCCGAGAGCTTCTTCGGTTTGTAGCCGCCGACCTGGCGAGGCGCAGCACTGCCAGTCTCTTCGACGCGCTTAAGCCACGCGATGGCCGCGCTGTAGCTGACGCCAAATCGAGCCGCCGCCGCGCGTCGCGAGAGCCCTTCCGTCTTGACCGCGGCTACAACCCGCTCGCGAAGGTCCATCGAATAGGCTGCCATCCATGCTGGCCTCCTCCCAGCATGCATGTTGAATCAGAACTGCGATGATTTGGGAATCTCACGACTCTTATAAATCTCATCCCGCTCTAATGCATGTCGCCCGGAAGCGTCCTCGGTTCCGGGATAACGACATGCATGAAATCAGAAGCTTACAGCAGGTCGGGCGAATCCTATTCGCCGCGACATGCTATAGCCGTGCGGGTGCAATGGCCCAGAACCCGGTCCGGAGGAATGCGCAGATGTCACGCCTCGCGCGGTGCAGCCACAGCCGTCCTTGTGTGGAGGATTTGCATGGCCTCGCGTAAGGCTTCGCGGCCCGCCGTGAATGCCAGCGCGACCACAATAGTAATCAGGTAGGCAAGGACGGCGCCGCTTGCCAAGGCGAAGATATGCTGCTGTGGCAGCAGCGGCTTGATGAACCAGACTGCGGCCAGCGCCGTATGGGCGCCAAGAACGAACGGAGTAGCCGTCCGGAACATGTGGCGGGCTTGCAGCGGCCCGCTCCTGCCGACATAAAGCCACAGGAACGGTGTTCTCAGATACTCGCTGATTGCATAGGCGCTCGCCACACCCAAGGCGCCATAGGGCAAGCCAAGCAGGAAGGCGATGATCGACGTCACCGCTGTGACGACGCCCCAGCGCATGAGGTCGCCAGAGCGACCTTGGCTGACGAACAGCCATCCTGACGGGTTGTTGAGAGGCTGCAGGAGCCCGGCAAATCCAAGAGCGAAGAAGATGCTGGCGCTTGCGCGCCACTGCTCACCGAGCACGAACGGAATGAGAGTGTCCGACATCGCCGCGGCAAACGCGACGCCAGGAAGCGCCACAATCAGGATCAGCGGGATCACGCGAAGAAATGCGCTGCGGTAACGGTCCGGTTCGTCTTTCAGCCTTGAGAGCGCCGGCACCATCACCTTCGACAACGGATTGGTGATCTGGCTGAGCGGAAACAGGAGCAGCTTGTAGGCACGGTCATAAAGGCCGAGCTGAGCCTCTCCCCAGTATTTTCCGATCAGTACATTGTCCAGGTTGCGGGCAAAAAAATTGGCGAAGTTGAAGCCCGTGACGCCAGCGCCGAAGTTCATCAACTCGCTGATCCCTGCGACATTGCGCGGCCGGCCGGGCCGCCAGCGCGAGCTGGCCCAATAACAGAGGGTCGGTAGCACGGCGCCCGTCAATGTGCCGGCAAACAGCGCCCAGTATGAGCGGTCGATGTACGTCCAGGCAATGGATACTGCCAGCCCCGCGATAGCGCTGGCAACGTCGATCAGGGCGAGCCGGTCGAACTGCATCCGGCGTGTCAGCAACGCCAGATGCTGCGCACCCAGTCCGTAGGCCATGATCTGCAGGCCGAACGCGGCCACCAGGCCCGTGACGCGGGGTTCCCCGTAGAAACCGGCAACCAGCGGTGCTGCTCCGGCGAGAACGCAGGCCAGGACAGCGCTGACGGCAACATTGATCCAGAATAGATAATTGACCTCCTCATGCCGGATTGCCGACTTCTGGATCGTCGCTTGGGTTAGGCCGAAATCCTGAAACAGCGCGATGAAGGCCAGCACCGGCGCGCACATCGCAACGACGCCGAAATCTTGGGGCGACAAGAGCCGCGACAAGACAATGACAGAGATGATTTGCGTCGCGACTCGCACGGATTGCGACAGGGCGGTCACAACTGCGCCACGTCCAACTGATTTGCGCAACGAGCCTTCCGGCGGATCGAATGGACTGGTTTCCAAAGCGGAATCCTTGATTTGCACGGATCCCTGGATCCACGAACACCGCCCGGAACAACCCTAAGGCAATAATTTTGCAGTGCAACAAAAAACGCCGTTCTTTTTCGCTCTGTACAAGAAATGCTGCAGTGCCGTTCGTGGTGCGGCAAGCCGCGCTCCCTGGTGGCTCAGGCGGCGTTTGCCAATTTATTCCCGGGGATCGGTTTCCGTGCCTTGCCCAAAAACATCCAGCGCGAAAACCAGAACCGGTCCATCACCAGACACAGGGCAAACGGAACGATCACAGCCGCCAGGATCAGTTCCAAATCCCGCGATACACCCAGGTCCCGCAACGTGAAATGCACGAACTGATGCACGAACATGATCACCAGAGACGCTCTGCCCACAGGGATAAGCCACTCTGCTGGAGGCCAATTGCTCAGCTTCATTGTGGTCAGCATAACCGCAACCGAAAGCGCCGTCGCGAGCAGAATGCCAAGCAAAGGCGGGCCGAAATTTGTATCCTTCATGCTAAAGCTAAAATGCACGCCGGCGATTGCCGCCACGGTACAAATGACGAAAGCGCCGGACAGGAAAGTGATCGAAAACTGGCCAAGTGAAGGCCTCTGAGCCAGCATGTGGCCAAACCAAAAGGCAACCATCGCGATTGGAATGCAAGATATTGCCCATGGTGTTCTTGCCGCCGGGAACTCGTGCATCACCAGGTAGCCTAAGGCGCATGAGCAGGCGACCAGAGTCAGCACCGCAGGCGACAGGGCTGATTGCGACCTCGCGCCGACGAAGTTGTATGCCAGTTGCGTGAGGAACAGACACGTCACGAACCAGAAAGTGCCGAACTTCCCGTCGAGAAACTGGCCGCCCAGTACGCTATGGATCGCGATTTCGCGGAACTGCCATGGTGCGAGTGTCTGGCCTCGCGCATAGGTCCATATGACGTCGAGAACAACGAGTGTCGCCAGAAACCCGACATAGGGAAGAAGGAGGGACTGGCTCCGTTTCCTGGCAAGCTCTGAGGTGGAGGAAGGCGAGTAGAAATAGCCGGAGAGGATGAAAAAAAGCGGCATATGAAAAAGGAATATGCCCCAGGCCATGTACTGCTTAACTGGATCGTGGCTCACGATGAAAATGTGCGCAACGACCACGAGTATGATGCCAAATCCCCGACAGATATCCACCCATACTATGCGTTGATCTGGTACAGGCGTGCGCCCGACATGTCCGGGTACGACCGGCTCTCGCAGCGCTCTCTCTGTTTGATCGAATGGATTGGCTTCCAAATTCAGGATTCCTGATCTTTGCGCGGATTCCGCAGCCCGAAATCCACAACCGCCGCCGAACACAAACTACGGCAATAATTTTGCAGTGCAACAGAAAACGTGGAACGCCGCGCCAAAATTGTTGCGATGCAGCATTCCCGGCGCCCATGCCTTGATGCTCGACAAAGCAGCCTTGGCGCCGTGAAGGCTCAGCTCATTGACCGACGTTACTGCGCTTGTATCCGTGGAGTGTCATGACCAGTCTCTCCGAGGTGGCCATTGGCTCCCATTTGCCGGCCCAGCGCGGATCCATGGTCGCGCCTGCCGCCACCCACAGGTCGAAATACGGCTGCATGGGCTTGTTCGGAAACGCTCCGCCGGGGGTGTCGGCCGGCGTTACGACGGCCACTTCCTTACCGTCGATGAAGAAGGCAACTCTTTTCCCCGCCTCATATTGCATGCCGAGGCGATATCGTTTGCCCGAGAGGTCGCCAGGCTGGATCAATTTGACCCAAACGGTCTTGTGCTTGTTGTCGACGTTCGCCCAGACAGTAATCTGCATCCCCTTGGTGCCGACGATCTCAAAGTCGACTTCCTCATGGGCCTTGTCGTTGAAAATCCAAAGCGGCGCCGCGATTAGCCCTGGCTTCATCGTGGGAAGCGTTACGTCCACTTCCCATTTTGCCGATGAGGAAGCTGAGTTGGCGCCAGACATTACCTCTGCGGACGCCTTCTCGCTGACGGTAAGCTGAAGCGCGCCGTCGACGATTTTGACGTTAGCGGCTTTCCAGTCGTAACCTCCAAGCTTGGGTTCGCTCCACTGCGACGGCACGAAGGGATTGTTGTATTTCCAAAGTTGCAGCTTGACACCCGACCAGTCGGGAAGCTTGTCGAGGGCAACATTCCCGCTTCCCGCCGTGGCGCTCTCGGCCAATGCATGGCCGGCGACCCATTGCATGGCGGAGGAGGCCGCCAGAAGCGTGAGGAATTGTCTGCGTGTGGAATTCATCGCTAGCCTCCATTGGGTCGCCTTGACCTTGTCAGCGGCGACGATGCCAAAGCCGGCCGTTCGACGCGGCCGTGGCGTTCCAGTGGCATGGGCGCCACTTCGGTGATTGAGCCATACACCAATGATAAGGCGATTTTTTGCTGCATTGCATCAAAAATATTGCAATGCAGAAAAAGGCCTTTCGTGTCAGGAGATTGCCGGCGGGCGCAGGCCAAGAGCAGCGCTGCAACTCCTGGAGAGGCGCTCAAGCCGCGGAGGCAATCGGGGGGTGGGTCCGTCCCACTGTATTTTGCCCGCCAGGTTCAAACTGCGATGGACCGAGTCGAACGCTTTCAAGCTGCAAGCACTGGGGAGACGCAACATCGAGGGCAGGATCGAGTTGCACAGGCTCGCGCACTCTTTCCAATGCGACACGATCGTAAAGCGCATCGAGAAACGCGCCTGCGGGTTCTGCCCCGAACATGGTCTCCGCGGTCCTGCGGGCATCGCGCCGGAGCGGCGCCATCAAGGCGGGTTGCCCAATATACGGCTTCAATCGGTCGATGGCCAAACTGGCGAGCCGTTCGACCTCATCACGGAAATATTCGGCATACTTCGCCTCCCCCCGCGAGTCGTATCCCGGACTCCACCAATCGCCGATGTCGTCGAGCCTGACAGGCAAGGCAATCCCGTTGATGCCGTCCTCGAGGAATTCCGGCAAGGCGCAGACCTTTGTTCCAAGAACAGGGGTGTGCTCTGACATCGATTCCAGCGCTGAATAGCCGAAAGTGTCGCCAAACGTGGCGAGGATGCCGAAATGCGAGTTGCGCAGCAATTGTCGGACCGATTGGTTAGGCAACACCCCGTAATGCTGGACGTTTCTCAGTTCGAGCAGCTTGATATAGGGGTCGAAGAATCCCGGACTTGTCGGATCCGTCCATATATGGCCGCCAACCTGGAGACTTGAGACAACGTTCACCCGAATTGGCAATTTCTGCTGGATGGCTTTTTCGGCGATCTTGACCGCAACGCATCCGCCCTTGCGGCCAAAGTGAGCGCCGACAAATGTCAGCACCAGTTCCTCGGCGCTGTTTTCGGACATCGCGTCTTCCGTCGCCGGCACCACGACGTTCGGGTGGCGGACCAACAGCTTCTCCATCAGGAGGCCGACTTCCGGATTGTCGCTGTGCTGGGCCAGAAAACTTCTGCGGGCAAAATGCGAGAGTGCGATGATGCGACGGCAGCTTGTGCTGGCAATTCGCGACCTGAGATAGCGGGCCATCAACCCGCGTTTGCGAAGGGCAAACTGTCGCGGCAAATGGGATTCAAACGACATGATGTACTTGGATGAATTGATCGGTATCCGGTTAAATGCATGCACCATGTCGACAGAGAAGGCAGGCTCGATCAGCGTCACGCCTTCCAGCTTGGACGAGACCAGATTCAATGGCAGAAATCGCTGTCGCAGGATCGTATGCCTGGACGCTCGCGGCGTAACGAAGCTGGTCGGATACTTGTCGTCATAGACGGCGATGCGAAGAGATTTGCCCATACGGAACCACTCGTCTTCAAGCAGCGGCATCGGGGATATTCGCAAGCTATTCCAAAGATGCAGAAAAGCATGCTGCCGCGCTGCAACAGAATGCAGCCAGCGGATCCCTGGCCAACCTCGAGGCCCAACTTCCCTGACAAGAATTCAACACCATTTTTTGTTGCGGTGCAATATGATTTTAGCAATTGATTAACTGTTAGCTCTTTTGCCGGGTGGGAGCGATTTGGCCTGATGTGATCGTCATTTTGCCGGCTTTGCAAGCGAAACGCCCCGATTTCCGGGCGCGGCAGGCCATGTCGCCTCCGATGGTTCGATTGTATGGGCGCGCCAGCGCTGTCAAAAAATTGGATCATGTGTTTTGTGCGGTGCGGTAGAGATGGCGATTTTGCTACGCCGCACCAAAAATGTTGCGATGCAGCAAGAGCTGTACTAGGCTTCCCTTCGGGTGGGCCAACAGCGATCGAGTTTTCATGCTGCATGTCTTGTACCTGGTGCACGATGTTTCCGACCCGGCGGTTCGCCGGCGGACCACGATGCTCAGGGCAGGTGGCGCCAAGGTCACCCTGGCGGGCTTCCGCCGCACCGCGAATCCGATTGCCGACGTTGAAGGATTGCGGCCGATCGACCTTGGCGCGACGCGCGACGGCCGATTCTCCCACCGCCTGGCGGCGGTGGCGAAGGCGGCGGTTTCGCTTCGCACGAAGCTGAGGGGCACGCCGAGGCCCGATCTCATCATCGCGCGCAATCTGGAAATGCTGGCGCTGGCCCGCCGTGCAAGGTCGGCTTTCGGCGCCGCTGTCCCGATCGTCTATGAATGCCTGGACATTCACCGCCTGGTGCTCCGCGACGATGCCCTGGGCAAGACGCTGCGCGCCACCGAGCGCCATCTGGCGCGGGATGTGAAGCTGCTGGTGACGAGTTCGCCGGCCTTCATCGCCAATTATTTCAAGCCGTTCCGCCAGGTCGCGGCACCGGTGGAACTGATCGAGAACAAGTATTTCGAGGCAGCGGCTGTTCTGCCTGGTGAACGCGAGGCGGTGGAAGGACCTGTCGCCCCGCCATGGCGGATCGGCTGGTTCGGGGCGCTTCGGTGCCGCCGCTCGCTCGAACTGCTGGCCGGTTTCACGCGCCGCATGGAGGGTCGATTCGAGATCGTGCTGCGCGGCCGTCCGGCACTTTCCGAATTTCCGGATTTCCATGCCTTCGTCGATGCCGAACCTTACCTGTCGTTTTGCGGGCCGTATCGCAACCCGGAGGACATGGCGGCGATCTATCAGGACGTCCATTTCTCCTGGGCGATCGATTTCTTCGAGGAGGGACAGAACTCCGAATGGCTGCTGCCCAACCGCCTTTATGAAGGCTGCCGCTTCGGCGCGGTGCCGATCTCGATGGACAACACCGAGACCGGACGGTTCCTGCGGCAGCGGGATATCGGCGTTTTGTTGCCGCAGGCCACGCCCGAGGCGCTCGAAACCGCACTTGGCAGGATGGAACAGCACCGCTTCGGCAGGCTGAAGGCGCGCGTGCTGGCGCACAATCCGAGGATGTGGAGCTACGATCGCAGCGATTGCAGCGCCCTGGTCGAAAAACTGCGCCGGCTGACCACCGTGCGCGAACCCGTCGCGACTGAGGCCTTGGCATAGGATGGACATCGCCCGATGACGCAAGCGCTTGCCCCCAGCCTGATCGTGATCCCATGTCTCAACGAGGCAACCCATATCGGTGCGCTGCTCGACCGGCTCTGCCCGGCGGCGGAACGGCTTGGCGCGCGGATCGTCGTTGCCGACGGCGGCAGCACCGACGGTACGCTGGCCATCGTCGGCGAGCGCCAGAGGAACGATCCGCGCATCATCCTGCTTCACAATGAAAAGCGCATCCAGAGTGCCGCGATCAACCTGGCGGTGGCCAAATTCGGCGAGGGCGCGCAATATCTGATCCGCATCGATGCCCATGGCGGTTATCCCGACGACTATTGCGACCGGCTGGTCGAGGAGGCGTCGGCCACCGGCGCCGATTCGGTCGTGGTTTCGATGCTGACCAGCGGCAGCGGCACCGTGCAGAAAGCGGTGGCGGCGGCGCAGAACTCCAAGCTCGGCACCGGCGGCTCCAAGCATCGCCACCTCTCCGCCGGGGGATGGGTCGACCACGGCCATCACGCGCTGATGCGGATTTCGGCCTTCCAGGCCGTCGGCGGCTATGACGAGACGTTCAGCCACAACGAGGATGCGGAACTCGACTATCGGCTGAGGCAGGCCGGCTACAGAATCTGGATGAGCGGCAGGACGCATATGGTCTACTATCCGCGCACCTCGCTGCGCGGCCTCTATTTCCAGTATCTCGGCTATGGCCGTGGCCGGGCCAAGAATGTGCTGAAACACCGCGTGATCCCGAAGGTTAGGCAGATGGTGCCGCTGGCGGTCTTCCCGGTGGTTCTGCTGGCCGCCTTCTCCTTCGTGCACTGGATCGCGGCGCTGCCGCTGTTGCTGTGGGCGGCGGTGTGCCTGGGCTATGGCCTGGTGACGGCCATCGGCCAGCGCAATGCCGACATCGCGCTTGCCGGCGTCTCGGCTATGGTGATGCATTTCGGCTGGTCCGTCGGTTTCTGGCTGCAGCTTCTCGGCCTCGGCGCGCGGCGGAGGGCGGCGTGATGGCGGTCGAGGCCAGGAGCCGCAGCATCGACATCGGCGTGTGCACGTTCCGGCGTCCGGAACTGGCCGATACGCTGCGCTCGCTCGCCGCTCTTGCCGTGCCTGACGGCTTCGAGGTCGGCGTCATCGTCGCCGACAATGACGACATGCCGAGCGCCAGGGAGTTGGTGACGGTGCTGTCGCAGGAATTGAAGCTGCCGGTCCGCTACCGGCATTGCCCGGCGCGTAACATCTCGATTGCCCGCAACGCTTGCCTCGACGCCAGCGAGGCGGATTTCCTGGCCTTTATCGACGACGACGAGACCGCCACCGCCCACTGGCTCGCCGAACTGGTGGCGGCGGCCGAGACGAGCGGCGCCGCCGCGGTTCTCGGCCCGGTACGCGCGCTCTATCGCCCGGATGCGCCGGACTGGATGCGCCGCGGCGATTTCCATTCCACCTTGCCGGTCCGCGTGCGCGGCGAAATCCGCACCGGTTACACCTGCAACGTCCTGCTGCGCATGGGATCGGACAGCCTGCGCGGCCGTCGCTTCAGCCTGGCGCGCGGCCAGACTGGCGGCGAGGACACCGAATTCTTCGACCAGATGCACAAGGCAGGCGGCCGGATCGCCTTTGCCCCGGAGGCATGGGTGGACGAGGCGGTGCCGCGGGCCAGGGCCGCGTTCGACTGGCTCAGCCGTCGCCGTTTCCGGGTCGGCCAGACGCACGGCCACCTCCTGGGCCGCAACGCCAGCGGCATCGCGCGGGCGAAGCAGGCCGGCCTTGCGGCGGCAAAGGCCGCTTATTGCTTCGCCGCCGCACTTCCGGTTGCCGCCAGCCCGATACGCAGGAACCGCAGCGTACTGCGCGGCATCATGCATGTCGGCGTCGTCAGCGGCCTTGTCGGTGTCCGCGAACTGCGCCTCTACGGCCAGCCAGCAGGGGAAGGAGGCAAGCGTGCAGCCTGATATTGCCTTCGTCCCCGATGTTTCTTTTGTGATTGCCGCCTTCAATGCCGAGGCAACCCTCGATCGGGCGATCACCAGCGCCATCGCCCAGAAGGGTGTCAGCCTCGAGATCATCGTCGTCGACGACAAGTCGCGTGACGGCACACTCGATGTGGCGCGGGCCTATCCCGAACACATCGTGCGCGTCGTGGCGCTGGAAAAGAACAGGGGTCCCGGAGGGGCCAGGAATGCCGGGCTCGACGCCGCCCGCGGCAGGTGGATCGCGGTTCTCGATTCCGACGACGCCGTCTTTCCCGGCCGCATCGCCGCCATGATCGGCCGCGCCGAAAAGGCGAAGGCCCAGATCGCTGTCGACAATCTCCAGGTCGTCCGCGAGGACGGCGTGGTCGAGGACGCGATGTTCCCGCGCCAGTATCTGGAAGACCTGCGCGAGATTTCGCTGGCCACCTACATCGCCGGCAATGTCGTCTTCGAATCGAAATTCAATCTCGGCTACCTCAAGCCGATCTTCCTGCGCAGTTTCCTCGACGAAAACCGGCTGCGCTATGACGAGAAACTGAGGATCGGCGAGGACTACATCCTGTTTGCCGAAGCCCTGGCCGTTGGTGGCAGATGCGTGGTCGAGCCCGATATCGGCTATGCCTATCATATCCGCGGCGGTTCCATCTCGCGCGTGCTCGAGCCTCATCATGTCGAGGCGATGCGCAAGGCGGATGCCGAATTCGCTCAAACCCATCGGATGGACGAGGCGGCCCAGGCAGCCTTCGCCCGGCGCGGCCGCAGCCTGCGCAAGGCGGCCTCGTTCCTGGCGATGGTCCAGCACATCAAGGCGCGGTCCCCGTTCAAGGCGATCCGGACGGCGCTCAGCGACCCGGCGGCGGTCAGGCATATGGGCATGCCGATCGCCGTGCGGTTGCGAAGAGTAGCGGCACAGTTTGCCGTGGGGGTGGGGAGGTGAAGATGCAGGCACATGGAGGGATTTTTCGTGGCCTGTGAATGGACTGAAGTCGATCTCCTCAGAAGGAATTTGCGATGAAGAAAATCAGGAAGGCCGTGATACCGGTGGCGGGGCTTGGAACACGGTTCCTGCCGGCGACCAAGTCGATGCCGAAGGAAATGCTTCCCGTCGTCGACAGGCCCGTCGTGCAATATGCGGTGGACGAGGCCTTCGAGGCCGGCATCGAGCACATCGTTTTCGTCACCGGCCGCAACAAGGCGGTCATCGAGGACTATTTCGACCTCCATCCCGAACTGATCGGAACCCTGGAGCAGACTGGCAAGAAGGCGCAACTGCAGTCGCTGGAAAGCCTGCTTCCGGTGGCCGGCGCCACCTCCTTCATCCGCCAGCAATCGCCGCAAGGCCTCGGCCATGCCGTCTGGTGCGCGCGCGAGGTCATCGGCAACGAGCCCTTCGCCCTGCTTTTGCCCGACATGGTCTCCTTCGGCGGGCGCGGATGCCTGGCCGAGATCACCGACCTGTATGCCGAGACCGGCGGCAACGTCATCGCCGTCGAGCGCTGCGACCCAAGCGAGACCAACAAATACGGCATCGTCGGCCGTGGCGCCGACATTGGCGGCGGCTTCGAGGTGACGGCCATGGTCGAAAAGCCTGCGCCGGCCAACGCGCCGTCGAACTTCTACATCAACGGCCGCTACATCCTGCAGCCCGAGATTTTCCAGCTTCTGGGCAACCAGCAACGCGGCGCCGGCAATGAAATCCAGCTGACCGACGCCATGGTCCGCCTGTCGCAGGAGCAGCCATTCTTTGCCCAGCCTTTCAAGGGCCGCATGTTCGACTGCGGTTCCAAGGAAGGGTTCATCCAGGCCAATGTCGCCTTCGCGCTGGCGCGCGACGACATGAAGGGCCCGGTCTTCGAGATGCTCCGGGAGTTCGTCCGGACGCATGAACGCCAGGAAGAAGCCGCATAATGCCCATCTTTCGGGAGCATTGTCGGGCGGCTGACGGCGGAGGGGCCGGCCGGCTCCGCGCCATCCGGCACCAAGTGTGTGTCGCGCCCGCCAATGCTCCCGATCTTCCCGGGGCCTGCGAGCGAGACAAGTCAGAATTGGACCGAAGATGAATTATGCCAACTTTCCTCTCGACAAGAGGATGCCATTGCCGAATCCGGACGCAGGAAACGGCGAAGACTTCATCGACGTGGAGCGGCTGCTTGGCATGGCCGCGCGGCAGGCCAAGGTGGTTGGCGTGTGCGCCATCATCGGTCTTTTCCTGGGCTTGCTCTATCTGCAGACGACGCCGCCCAAATACCAGTCGGTCGCCAGCGTGCTGATCGACGAGGGGCTGAACAAGATCGTCGACGACATCTCGGCGGCGTCGACAACCATGCAGACCGATTCCGCCATCCTCAGCCAGATCGAAATCCTGACCTCGACGCGGCTTGCCGCCGTGGTCGTCGACAAGCTGAAACTCGACCAGAACGACGCGTTCATGAACCCGCCGCAGTCGGCCCTTGCCCAAGGCGTCGGCTTGGTCCGCGGTCTGATCCAGTATGTCCGTCCGAGCCCGGTCATGCCGGGTGTCGGCGATATCTCCAAGCTCGACCCCGCCACGCGCGATGCGCTGATCGCCACGTCGCGACGCGACTATGCGATCCTCAAGCTGCAGAACGAGATCCGAGCCGATCGCGTCGGGCGAAGCTACGTCATCGCGCTTGGCTACCAGGCGACGGATCCGGGTTTGGCGAAAGCCATCACCAAGGCCTATGCCGACGCCTATCTCGCCGACCAGCTCGATGCCAGCTTCGATGCCACCGAGCGCGCGGCGGTCTGGCTGCAGGGCCGGCTGACCGAACTGCGCGAAAGCTCGCGGCAGGCATCGCTCGCGGTCGAGAAATTCAGGGCCGAGCATGGTCTTTCCGCCAACAGCGACGGCCAGCTGATGAGCGACAAGCAGCTTGCCGACCTGAACGCGCAGCTCATCGTGGCGCAGGCCGACACGGCACGTGCCAGCGCCCGCTACCAGCAGTACAAGTCGATCGTCGACAGCGGCTCGGACAACGCTTTCAAGGACGCCGCAATATCGAGCGACCAGCCAAGCAGCTCGGTCATCGCGGCGCTGAAGACACGCTATCTCGCGGTCGCCAAACGGCAGCAGGATGTCGAGGCGAATTTCGGCGCCCAGCATCCCCAAGCCGTGGCGCTCGCCAAGGAAAAGGCAGACATTTCGGCCCAGATATTCGGCGAGCTGAAGCAACTCACCGAAAGTTACCGCAACGAGTATGAGGTGGCTCTGGCGCGCGAGACGGCGCTCAGGGCCAATGTCGCTGCCGCACAAGGCAAGAGCTCCATCGACAACCAGTCGCAAGTCAAGCTGCGTGAACTCGACCAGAAGGCGACGGCGCTGACGACGCTCTACCAGACTTTCCTCGGCCGTTATGAGGAAGCCGCGCAGCAGCAATCCTTCCCTGTCGGCAAGATCCGCATCATCTCGGACGCGTCGACGCCGCTTGCCGCCTCGAGCCCCCGCACCATGGTCGTGCTCGGTCTTTCGCTGGTGCTCGGCGTTCTGATGGGCGCCGGCTTCGGCGGCCTCAACGAGTTCAACGAACGGTTCTTCAGGACCGGCGAGGAGGTGCGCGACCGCGTCGGCCTCAAATTCCTCGGTTACCTGCCCACCATCGGCGGCAAACCGATGAAGGAAGACAAGCCGGGCGAGCCAGATCTCAAGGTTGCCAGAACGCCGGCTGCCATCGAAAGGCGCGCGCGAATGCGGGTGAGCATCGACGCTCCGGCATCGATGTTCTCCGAAACGCTGCGCAGCGCCAAGATCGCCTTCGACGTGGTATTGGAAGGGCAAGCCAGTCGCGTCATCGGCGTGATCTCGGTCCTGCCCGGCGAAGGCAAGTCGACGGTCGCCGCCAATCTCGCCGGGCTGCTGGCCGCCAACGGCGCCAGGACGCTGCTCATCGACGGCGACCTGCGCAATCCGGGCCTTAGCCGCAGCCTCGGCATGGAAGCCGAGCAAGGGTTGATGGAAGCAGTGGTGAGCGGCCAGACCTGGCAGTCCGTCGGCAAGATCGACAGGCAGACCAAGCTGGCGATCATCCCGGCCGTGTCGCGCGGGCATTTCTCGCACACCAGCGAGCTTCTCTCCTCGGCCGGCATGCGCCGCTTCATCGAGAACGCCAAGGAGACGTTCGAATACATCGTCGTCGATCTGCCGCCGCTCGGGCCGGTGGTCGACGCCAAGGCCTTCGCACCGCTCGTCGACGGCTTCGTGTTGGTCACCGAATGGGGTCGCACGCCGCGCGCCATGGTGCGCTCGATGCTGGAATCCGAACCCTATGTCGCCAACAAGATCGTGGGCGCGGTGCTGAACAAGGTCGACCTGAAGAAGCTCGCCAAATACGGATCGATCGGGGCCTCGGAGAAATTCTTCGACAAGTACTCGACCTACTATCTCGACAAGTCGGAAGTGCGTAGCAAGGCAGCGGTCTGAGGCAGGTCGTCGCCCACTATTCTCTTACAGCATGTCGCGGCGAATAGGATTCGCCGGACCTGCTGGTAAGCTTCTGATTTTATGCATGTCGTTGTCCCGGAACCGAGGACACTTCCGGGCGACATGCATTAGAGCAATTCCAGGAAAAGTGCGTAGCGGTTTTCCCGGGAAAAGCGCGTAGCGCTTTCCCTAGGGAATTGCGTGAAAACAAAGAGTTAGAGCGGTTCGGCGATTCCAACAAACACTGAACCGCTCTAGGAGTGGGCTGCGGTTCTCATTCGAAATTGCGCAAAGCTTCGGCCGTCCCGCCACCGTTCATGCGGCCGGACATGAAGCGGAGCGTCGCATCGCCTACGCCGTCTTGAGCCGGTAGCGGAAGAGCGTGTAGTCGAGCAGCAGCCGGATGCGCGGTTCGGCCTCGGTTGCCACCAGCCAGCTTGCCGCGATCATGGTCGCGCCGACGATTGCCATCGACGGGAGATATGGCAGCCCGGCGCGCACCATGGCGCCGAGCATCGACGCGCCGATGACGTCGTGGATCAGATAGAGCGGATAGGTCATCAGCCCGATCCGGCGCCAGCCGCTCCAACTGAGATCGAGCCGCAGCGACCATGCCATCAGGGCGATGGCTGCGAGGAACATCAGGATCGGCGGCGCGTAGGGCATGGCGGCTGCGACCTTGATGCTGTGGACGTCGACGGAACTCGCGATCTGCAGCACGCCGCCGCCGAGGAACAGCAGGCAGAAAGCAAGGCGGGGAGGCGTCATCGCCTTGAACCGCATCAGCCAGATGAGCACGCCGACGGCGAAGAAGCAGCCATGATGCACCAGGATGAGCTGCAGCCAGCGCGTCTCGGCGAAGGATAATAGAGGCACCAGAACGACGTGCTGACCAGGCCGATGACGATGGCAACCCTCTCCATCAGATGGAAGCGGCCGAGCCGCAGCAGGATCCAGACGATGGCATAGAAGGCGATTTCGATGCCGAGCGTCCAGTAGACGCTGTCCACCCAGGGACCATAGGGTGCGAACAGGGCCGTTCGGGCGAGCCTGACCACCGCGTCGGTCGGCCAGGTCGAGCCAATGAGCAGCAGCAGTGCCGCGGTGATCGGCGCGCAGATCCAGACCGCCGGCGCCAGTCTTTTGACCCTTGCCTCGAAGAACCGCAGCGGTGTCGAATTCTCGGCGCTGAAGGCAATGACGAAACCGCTGATGACGAAGAAGATCTCAACGCCGACCCAGCCGGACTCGACCCAGGCGCCTATACCGGGCTGCGCCGGAACGCCGCCCGTGGCTTGCGCCGAGATACCGTCGGGATAGGCCCACACCCAGAAACCGTAGTGGTAGACCATGACCAGCACGGCGGCGAGAAACCGCAGGATATCGATACCGCCAAACGTTGTCTTTTGCTGAGCCATGCGATCCCGTCGAATGGCCCCCCGCGGGAAGTTTAAGGTGGAATATTGCATTGCACAATCAACGATTGCTCCCTGCGGTCATCACAAAGTTCGCCGTGCCGCAACATCGCGGAACGTTGGCTCCACTCAGGGTCGGGCACTGCTCCCTACACGCCGATGCCGCGCGCCTTCAGCGCTGCCGTGATTTCCTCGAGGATGGCGGGGTCGTCGATGGTCGCCGGCATCGTCCACGCTTCCTTGTCGGCGATCTTCTGCATGGTGCCGCGCAGGATCTTGCCGGACCGCGTCTTGGGCAGGCGCTTGATCGTCACCACGGTCTTGAAGGCGGCGACCGGGCCGATGCGCTCGCGCACCAGCGCGACCACCTCCTTCTCGATGGCGCCACCGTCCCGTGCGACACCGGCGTTCAGCACCACGAAGCCCAGCGGAATTTGGCCCTTCATCGCATCGGCGATGCCGACGACGGCGCACTCGGCGACGTCGGGATGGGCGGCCAGCACCTCTTCCATGGCGCCGGTCGACAGCCGATGCCCGGCGACGTTGATGATGTCGTCGGTGCGTGCCATCACATAGAGATAGCCGTCCTCGTCGATCATGCCGGCATCGGCCGTCTTGTAGAAGCCGGGGAACTCATCGAGATAGGCTTGGCGGAAGCGGGCGTCGGCGTTCCATAGCGTTGTCAGGCAGCCCGCCGGCAGCGGCAGCTTGACCACGACATTGCCCAGCGTGCCGCGCGGCACCTCGTGGCCGGCATCGTCGAGCACGCGGATGTCGTAGCCCGGCATCGGCACCCCGGGCGAGCCGTATTTCACCGGCAGCAGGCCGAGCCCGGCGGGGTTGATCGTCATCGGCGAGCCGGTCTCGGTCTGCCACCAATGGTCGATCACCGGTACGTCGAGCTTCTGCTCCGCCCATTTGATGGTTTCGGGGTCGGCGCGCTCGCCGGCGAGGAACAGCGTGCGGAATTTCGACAGATCGTATTTCGGCACGAACTCGCCCTTGGGGTCTTGCCCCTTGATGGCGCGGAAGGCGGTCGGCGCGGTGAACAGCGCGACCACGCCGTGCTCCGCGATCACCCGCCAGTAGGTGCCGGCATTGGGTGTGCCGATCGGCTTGCCTTCGAACAGCACGCTGGTGCAGCCATGCAGCAGCGGGCCGTAGACGATGTAGGAATGGCCGACCACCCAGCCGACGTCGGACGCGGCCCAGAACACTTCTCCCGGCTTCACACCGAACTCGTTGTCCATCGTCCATTTCAGCGCGACCATGTGGCCGCCATTGTCGCGCACGATGCCCTTGGGCTGGCCGGTCGTGCCCGAGGTGTAGATGATGTAGAGCGGGTCGGTGGCCAACACCGGCACGCAGTCGACATTGGCGCCGGCCGCCCGCTCGCGGGCGACCGCGTCGGCATAGTCGATGTCGAAATGATCCTTCAGATCGCAGCGCAACTGGTCGCGCTGCAGGATCAGGCAGGCGTCCGGCTTGTGCCGGGACATCTCGATGGCCTTGTCGAGCAGCGGCTTGTAGGCAACCACCCGGCCCGGCTCCAGGCCGCAGGAGGCCGAGATGATCAGTTTCGGCCTCG
Organism: Mesorhizobium sp. B2-1-8; assembly: GCF_006442545.2. Taxonomy (NCBI): domain Bacteria; kingdom Pseudomonadati; phylum Pseudomonadota; class Alphaproteobacteria; order Hyphomicrobiales; family Phyllobacteriaceae; genus Mesorhizobium; species Mesorhizobium sp. B2-1-8. The sequence goes on along the minus strand of NZ_CP083952.1, from coordinate 244,249 downwards.
CATCGTCGATGCGGGTGGCAAGCTCATGCGAGGCAAAGCCGCCGAACACGACCGAATGCACGGCGCCGATGCGGGCGCAGGCGAGCATGGCGATGGCCGCTTCCGCCACCATCGGCATGTAGATGATGACGCGGTCGCCCTTGCCGATGCCGCGATTCTTCAGGACCGAGGTCAGCGCCACCACTTCGCGTTTGAGTTCGGCATAGGTGAACTTCTTCACCGTTCCGGTGATGGCGCTGTCATGGATCAGTGCGATCTGGTCGGCCCGCCCGCCAGCAACATGCCGGTCAAGGGCATTGTAGCAGGTGTTGCAGGTCGCTCCGGTGAACCAGCGGCCATAGACGCCGGCGGCGGCATCGAACACCTTGTCCCACGGCGAATACCAGTCGATGCCGCCGGCCGCGTCGGCCCAGAATTTCTCCGGGTCGCGCTTCCAGCCGTCATAGACCTCATGATAGCGTGAAGCCATCCACATCCTCCCCAGGATCGATTTGCCGTCTTGCCAACAGCCTATGCTGTTTTTTCCGGCGCTGTCTTCCCTGATTTTCGTCTGAGATGCCCTATCGTGACCTACGTATCGAGGGGGAGGACGTGAGCGCATGCGCCATAGATGATCGATCGAGTCGAGGAACTGCCCGAACTCCTACAGCCTGCCGGAAGCCCACCAATTCAAGCCGGCGGTGATCGTCGTGCTGGTACAGCGCTTCAGCCGGGGCTTTGAAGGGCGCGGTCGTCGCGTCACCGCGGTGACAGGAAACCTCGCTGAGCAACCCGTCGATAGCCGTCTAACGAATCGGATTCGCTGGACAGATGTTGATTGCGCTAGATCGGCAAGGCCACCAGCATGAGGCCGATGCCGCCAAAGATCAAAATGGCTGTCGCAAGAGCTTTTCGATGACGCTCGAAAGGCGTCGGAGCCCTCTCCCAATTGTAACGCATACGCTTATCTCCCCAAGACCCGGGGGAGTTCTTACCTTACCTTAGGGAAGAAAAGCAACGGTCCTACCGGTCAACGCACCTGCCTGGCGCGTCGTGCTGACGACTATTTCTGGGACGATTTCTGCCGTGGATGGATGTTGCGGCCTGGCGAGAGCCTGCCGCAAACACGGGCTGCGGTGCTGTCTCCCAGCCGGCCGGATAGACAGCGCCCCACCACCGCGCTATCTCATTTCGGGGTTTTGCATGGCTTTTGGGGTTCGTGATGGAAATAGTCGCTGGAACGATTCTGCGATTGACGGATGATGCCTCGGTTCAGCATGTCGGCGACGGCGCGGTCGTGCTGTTGGCGCGCAGCGGCCAGCTTTATACCTGCAACGGCACGACCGAAGCTTTTCTCGACAAGGTGGATGGCGCGCGCAGCCTCGGCCAGATCGTCGGCCTGCTTTGCGAGGAGTTCGAGGTGGACAAGGGCACACTTGACGAGGACATGGCGGCGCTGGCCGCCGACCTTGTGTCGGAAGGCATCCTCGCCGCGCCAGGGCTCGATGGCTGAAGGGCTGCTTGATGGCGGACAGTCCTCTCCTGCGCGCCTTGTTCCGCTGCCATCTCTGGGCAAGCGCGCGGCTGATGCCGGTCCTCATCGCCAACCGCAGTTTCGAGGAGGTGCTGAAATGGGCGCCGCTCGCCTCGCCGACGCCCTATCGCGGTCTGCCAGCCCCCTACATTGTCGCCTGCGTCAACCGTGCCGTGCGCCGTCCCTGGCTGATGCGCGATCGCAGATGCCTGCGGGAAGGACTGCTCGGCCATCGTTTCCTGCGCCTCGCCGGCTTCGATCCGGAGTTGCGTTTCGGCGTCGATCCGAAGTCGCTGCAAGCGTCGCGGCTGTCGGCGCATTGCTGGGTCTGCCTCGACGGCATGCCGGTGGTCAGCGACAGCCTTCCCGGCATGGTCGAGATCTATCGCCATCATGACCGTGCCTCGAAAGTGCGCCCCGCTTGACCAGACCTTCCGCCTTCTATGATCTCAACGGCCAGGTCCTCGGCATTTCGGCCGACCGCGCCGAGCTATGGCGGGACTTCGACAGGATGCTCGCCAGCCTGCGCGTCGAAGGTTCGACCGAAGCGGATTTCCATCTCGACATCGTCGAGGCGGAAGCGCTGGACGAGACCCCCGCCGGATCCCTGGTCTTCGACGGCGAGATACCGGACGACGGCCATTGCCGGATGATCGCGGACGGCGCCAGCGTCCATCTGGTCTTGCCGGGACGTCAGACCGTCGAGATCAACGAGAAGGGCTGGGCTCGACTCCGCATCGTGCCCGACAGCAAGGCCGCCTGGACGCCGTCAATGCTGATGCTGGACGCGGCACTCGACGCCGGCGGCCAACATATGCTGCACACCGCTGGCCTGACGCTGCCGGGCAGCGACGCCGTCGTGCTGGCCCATGCCCCGAGCGGCACCGGCAAGACCACCATATCGCTGGCCTTGGCGACGCAAGGATTCGGCCTGTGCTCCGACGATGCCATGATCCTGAATGTCGCGTCCGCCACGCCCGTTGCCTGGGGTTTGCCCCGCCACGTCAAGATCCATGAGAAGACCGCGCGGATGATCCCGCTTGTGGCGCCATGCCTGGGGCCATCCTGGGATCGCAACGGCGAACAGGCTGTTTCGCTGGAAAAGCTGGGCGGGATCGTGAAAATCGAAAGCCCGACCGCCCGTCCGGTAGCCGCGCTCCTGCACCTTGCGCGATCGGCCGATGAACAAACCCGGCTCGCGCCCATGGCCCGGACCGACGCGATGGTGGCGCTGGCGATGGACAATGTCCGAACCGGCATGACCGGCCTGCTGCCGCTGCAGAAGCGCCGGCTGGCGACGATCGGCAGACTGGTCGCCTCGGTGCCGACCTTCACCTTGGAAGTGGGGGCGCGTCCGGCCGATGCGGCGACGCTGATAAGCGCCACATTGACATCACGAGGCTGACGGCCACTTCAAGCGGGGTATGGCCTGGCCTTGGCCAACCGCTGGATCCAGCGGAACGCATCGCGACGTAGACGCGAGCCGATCTTCTCCCGGGAATTGACCCTGAGCAGGGTGTTCACCGTGATCAGCTTTTTGGCCAGCCGTATCGACAGGTCAGGCTTGATCCGCCCGGCGAGTTCGAGCGCATGCGGTTCGTCGAACAACTGGCCGGTCACGTTGAGCACAATCGCCAGTTCAAGCTCGATGCCGGTCATGCGGGCGGCGTCGAGCAGGCGTTCCTCGGCTTTCGGCGACTGCAGCGCCCGCACGCCTTGCAGCACGTCGACGCAAAGCTGCAGCCGGTGGAATTTATGTCCCCCGGCCGCATGCACGATGGCGATCGTCAAAAGGGCTGCCGGCGTGTCCGCCGCCTCGCCGTCGATGATGCCCAACTCGCGAAAACCCAGCGACAGGCGCCGCCGCATGCCGGTGTCATGCACAAGGTCGCCATGCAACTCGACCAGCAGGCTGGAGTTCTCCTTTTCCAGCCATTTGAACTCCTGCAGCCGGTAGGATTCGGCTTCGTTGCTGCCAAGCTCGAAGCCTGATGCCGCGATCACCTGGTTTGCCCGCACGAGGTTGGCGGGCTCGACGAGGATGTCGATGTCGGTGAACGGCCGGTCGGAAACGTTGCGGTAGAGTTTTCGCGCGAAGACCGGTCCCTTGACGATCCGCGCCGGAATGCCTTCCGCCGCCATCCCCTTCATGATGCGGTCGCCATGATACTGCAGCAGCATCGACTGGCCGGTGGCGATCGTCGCCTTCTGGCGCAGGTCGTCGAGTTTGTCCTGCAAGCCAGCGTCCGACGGCAGGTGCGCGTCGCCGCGCTCCCAGAGCTTGCGCAGCATGATCGGCAGGACGCCGTGGAATTCGGCATTGTCGAGCAGCGCCGACAGGGCCTTCGCCGACAAATCGTCCTCGACCGCCGAGGCCTCGGGATCGGCGAAGCGCAGCAGCAGTCTTTCTTCGGCGCAGGTGAGGGATGGCAGCATCAATCCGGGCAAACCCATCGCTAAGTGGATAGTCCAGAATGGTTGCAGAAAAGCGCGGACGAAGCGAGCCTTATAGGCCCCAGCGCAGCGCGGCCGTGTGGACAGGTGCGTCCCACCAGCCCGTCAATTCGTCGTCGAGCAGGGTCAGCGTGATCGAGCAGCCGGCCATGTCGAGCGAGGTGACATAGGTGCCGACCAGCGAGCGGGTTATCGTCACGCCATGTTGCTCGAATATCCGGCGGGCGCTGTTGTACATCAAATAGAGCTCCATCAGCGGGGTGCCGCCGAAGCCGTTGACGAACAGCAGCGCGGGTCCCTTCGCCTTGTCACCGAGATCCCCAAGGATCGCGGCGCAGATCTCCTGCGCGATCGCATCGGCGCTCATCAAGGTGTCGCGGCGGCGGCCGGGCTCGCCATGGATGCCGACGCCGAATTCCATCTCGCCGTCGCCGATGTCGAAGGTTGGCTTGCCGGCCGCCGGCACGGTGCCACTGGTCAGCGCCACACCCATCGAGCGGGTCGCGTCGTTGACGCGGTCGCCCAGCGCCTTCAACGCCGGCAATGCCAGGCCGTGCTCGGCGGCGGCACCGACGATCTTTTCAACCACCAGCGTGCCGGCGACGCCGCGCCGGCCGGTCGTGTAGGAAGAATTCTCGACGGCGACGTCGTCATTCGTCACCACCTGAAGCACGCCTTCCGACATTTCCGCCGCCATGTCGAAGTTCATCACGTCGCCTTCATAGTTCTTGACGATGAACAGGCAGCCGGCGCCGGTGTCGACAGCTTGCGCGGCCGCCAGCATCTGGTCCGGCGTCGGCGAGGTGAACACCTGGCCGGGGCAGGCGGCGTCCAGCATGCCATGGCCGACAAAGCCGCCATGCAGAGGCTCGTGGCCGGAGCCGCCGCCGGAGATCAGCGCCACTTTGCCCGGCTTGAGCACCTTGCGGCGGATGAATTTGTGCTCCTCGCCAAGCACCAGGATGCCGGCATGGGCGGCCACGAAACCGTCGAGGCTCTCGGTCAGCACCGTATCCACCGAGTTCATGAATTTCTTCACGGCTGTCTCCTCCCGAAATAGCCTGACATCAAGGGTCACTCAGCCACTCTTGCCGGTGATGATGGTGACCTTCTGGATGAATTCGTTGATCGCGCGGTCGAGCGCCGCATTCTGCTTGTCGTCGCCGAAATCCGGCACGATGAGCGAAACGTGCCTTGTCTTGCGCGCGCCCGCGGCGACCGAGATCTTCCCGGGATGTGCCTGATGATAGGCGGCGAGAAACTGGTCGCGCTCGGCCTGGCTGAAATGGCAGACGGAAAAGATGGCGGGCAGATGCTTTGACGGTATCGGGATCGAATAGGCGGGGCTCGAAATCTGCGTGACGAAACTGCGGTGCTTGCCAAGCGCGTCGGCAAGGCGCTGGCGCATACCGGACGGGCGCTGGTCGATGACCTGTGACAGGATCGTTTTGTAGGCGCGGATCGCCTCTTCGGAACCGGGTTCGGGTTTGATATCGATCATGCCTGCCGCCTAGACCGGGACGTTCGCGATGGCCGCCTTGGCCATGGCGAGTTGCGCCGGCGCGACGGAGAGATCGCGCAGGCCAGCCTCCAGCAGCGAGGGGATCGCGGCGGGGTCGCCGCCGGCATCCCCGCACAGGCTGACGGGAATCCCGTTTTCCCGTCCGAAGGCCGCGACCGAGCCGATCAGCCTCAGCACTGCGGGATGACGAACAGAATTCAGCTTGGCCACAGCGGCATTGTCGCGCGCGGCCGCCATCACATATTGCGTCAAATCGTTGGAACCGATCGACAGGAAGGCGACGCCGGCGAACGCCTCCGGCGCGATGGCCACCGAAGGCACTTCGACCATGATGCCGAGCGGCGGCATTTTGTGCGCGATGCCGCGCGTGGCAAGGGCTACCCGTTCCTCGGCGAACAGGGCGGCGGCGCGTTCATACTCTTCCGGTGTGGCGATCATCGGAAACATGACTTTGAGATTGCCGTGTGGTGCGGCGCGCAGCAATGCCCTTATTTGAACACGGAATATGTCGAGCCTGGCCAGCGACAGCCTGATGCCGCGCAGGCCGAGGAACGGATTGCCTTCCTCGACGGTGAAGCCCGGCACCGGCTTGTCGCCGCCGGCATCGACGGTACGGATCGTCACCGGTTTTGTGCTGGCCCATTCCAGCACCTTGCGATAGGCGCGATACTGCGTCTCTTCATCCGGCAGCGTCTTGCCGAACAGGAATTCCGTGCGCATCAGGCCGACACCGTCGCAAGTGGCGATGTCGATGGCATCGACATCCCTGGGGTCGGCGATATTGACCTGCACGCGCACCGCGGTGCCGCGCTTCGTCGCCGCCGGCCGCGCCAGAAAGGTCTGTGCATCGCCTTGGCGGGCCACGAAGGCTGAGGACGACTGCCGGAACGAGCCGATCTCCGTGGGCGAGGGCGCCAGAACGATATTGCCGTGCTCAGCGTCGAGCAGCGCGATGCCGGCAACAGCGGTGAGCGGCTCGCGCAGACCCACGACCATCGGCACGCCACGCGAGCGCGCCAGCATGGCGACGTGACTTGCGGTGCTGCCTGCCTTCAGCGCGATGCCGCCGCCATGGCTCCAGTCGGTTTCGAGAAAGCGCGTCGGCGCGATATCCTCGCCGTAGAGGATGGCGCCCGCCGGTGCCGCGCTGTCACCGTCCTCGGTCAGGACGCGCAGCACCTGGTCCCTGATATCGCGCAGGTCCGTGGCGCGGGCGCGGAAATAATCCTGGTCCGAGACCTCGTAGCCGGCGATCTCGGCATCGAGTGCCTGCCGCCAAGCCGCGTCGGCGGGTTTTCCCGAAGCGATCGATGCGAAAGCCGGCCCGCTCAGCGCGTCGTCTTCGAGCATCGCGATGTGGAATTCGAGTATGTCGGCGGCATCGCTGTCGGCGGTCCCGACCATGGCCGCGAGCCGGTTCACCGCCTTGCCGATCGCGGCCTCCAGTGACATCTTCTCTTCCGCGGAGCTTGCCTTGCTCGCGTAGATGCCGGCAGGCCGGCCGAGGTCGAACAAAGGCCCCTCGGCGTAGCCGGCCGAGGCCGGAACACCCTCAATGCGCATGGCCCGCATTCCCCGCGGGCCGGCCAAGGCATGCGTCGGCCTCAAGCCGAGCGGACATGGCCGGCATCCTCGTCGAAATCGCGCTGTACCAGTTCGATCAGCGCGCGGATAGCATCATCGGCACCATCACCATTGGCCCTGATATGCAGCACCGTGCCCTTCGGCGCCTTGGCCGCCATCACCTTGACGATGCTCTTGGCATCGAACCATGGGCCATTGGCGGCAAGCGCGATTTCCACGTCGGCGGCAAAGCTCTTGGCCAGCTTGGTGAACTTCACCGAAGGTCGCGCATGCAGGCCCACATCGTGGGTGATCAGGACGGTCGCTTCGGCGGTTGCGGACATATGCTCAACGTTCCTGTTCACTCACGACGGCGACAATTCATGCGCCGTCGCCACCACTTCTTTCAGCGAGGCGCCGCCGGACGCCTCGGTCGCCGCCATCACCGCGCCCTCGACGATCGGCGCGTTGCAGACGATGATCTTCTGCGCCCGCGGCTCGCCGATCATCTCCACCGCCATTTCCGAATTGGTCTCGGCCCCGCCGAGATCGACCAGTATGGCGACGCCAGCGTCCGACCAGGCCCTCTCGATGGCGCCCATGATCGCCTCGACATTGGTGCCGAGCCCGCCATGGCCGTTTCCGCCGCACCACGCAAGCGGCACTTCGTCACCCACCATCTGGCGCACCATGTCGGCCGTGCCTTCCGCGACCAGCGGCGAATGCGACACGATCACGATCCCGACATTGCTCATGCTTTGTCCCCGATGATCTGCGCCAGAGTGCGCACCAGCAGCGCGGTCGAGCGCGCGCCGGCATCCATATGGCCGATGGAGCGGTCGCCGAGGAACGAGGCACGGCCGCGCAGCGCCTTCATCGGCACGGTCGCTTTGGCGGCGGCGTCGGCGATGTCGGCTATTTCAGCCGCCGTCTTTTCCCCGGCCAACGCGTCACGCACCGGCTGCAGCACATCGAGCATGGTTTTCTGCCCGACTTGTGACTTGCCGCGCGCGGCCACGGCTTCGATCGCCTTGCCGAAGGCAGCCGTCAAATTGGCATTGTCGGGGTCCGCCGATATCTCCTTGCCGAGCGCGATGAACAATGTGCCGAACAGCGGACCGGAAGCGCCGCCCACGGTCATCACCAGCTTTGTGCCGATCGCCTTCAGGGCGTCGGGCAGCGGCTTTGCGGCGAACACATTGGCGTCGGACCGCAGGGCTTCGAAGCCGCGTTTCATGTTTAGCCCGTGGTCGCCATCGCCGATCGCCTGATCGAGCGCCGTCAATTCCTCGGCGTGGTCGACAATCGTGTCAGCGGCAGCCGTGATCAGTCTCGAAAGGTCCAGCGCTCTCATGTCGCCCGAATTCCCGATTTCCACCTTGCCCGCAGTAGCGAAAGAACGGTCGTTCGACAACTGGAGCATGCGTCAGGCCATGACAAGAAGCGTGGCGGCGGCCGCGAACACCTCGGCCACGGCATGGGCGCCGGGGTCGACCACGCCCTGCAATTTGGCGCCGACATACGCGGACCGTCCGACCTTCGCCTTCTCCATCGCGGCCGTTGCCTCGGCGCCGCGCCGGGCCGCTATCGCGGCTTCCTCCAAGCCTTTGCCGTCGAGCGCCTTCAATGCCGGCTCCAGCGCGTCGACCATGGTGCGATCGCCTGGATTGGCGCCACCGTAGAAGATCATTCGTTCAAGCCCGGCTAGCAGCGCCTTGGATAGCTTCGCACCGCTGTCCATAGCCTGCGCCGCTGCTGTGAAGAAGATCGACAGCAGCACCCCGCTAGAACCGCCCATGGATGAACTCAAAATATCGCCCACCGCGCCAAGCGTCGCTGGGGGCTCGGCAAGCGGCAGCGTCTCGAGCCGTTCGAGGATGCTGCGCGCGCCGGTCGCCACGGTCGAGCCGGTGTCGCCGTCGCCCGCCTTGGCGTCGAGCCCGTTCAATGTCGCTTCGAGCGAAATCAACCTTTCGCAGACAGTGGCGATCAAGCGCCTGGTGCCTGCATCCTGGCTGGCCTTGCGCGCCGCGCCTTGTCCGGCTGCCTTGGTCATCGATACGACAGCAGGCGCAACGACCGGCTTTGCCGGCATCCAGGCGTGTGGGCCGACCGGTTCCAGCAAGGCAGCTTCGCGCGCCGCGTCGAGCTTGATCAGCGACAGCGAAAAGCCGTTCATGTTGAGCGCCGTCATCAGCGGCCCGGGGCCGATCGTGAGCTTCACAGTCCTGACGAGCGGCGAGGCAAGCACCGCATTGGCGACAACAGACATTTCAAGCGGTGGCACGGAGCCCAGGTTGTTGATGAGCAAGGCATGGGCGGCCTTCGGGTCGAGCCGCACCGCCAAGCGCTCCGCCATGACAGCCACCAGCCGGTCGGCACTCTGCACCGCGATGCGCTCGACGCCGGGCTCGCCGTGGATGCCAAGGCCAAGCTCACCGTCATCGGCGCCGAACCGGTCCTCGTGCGGCTGGCCGGGGATGGAGCAAGATGACAGCGACATGCCGAGCGAGACGATGTCCTTCGCCGCCGCTCGCGCGGCTGTCGCAACGGATGCCAGGTCCTGGCCGGCTTCCGACAGATGTCCTGATATCTTGTGCACGAACAACGTGCCGGCTACACCGCGCGGCTGGGCGATGTCGGGGAGCGCGATGTCGTCGGCGACGATCACCATCTCGACGGCAAAACCTTCGGCGCGCGCTTTCTCGGCCGCCAGGCCGAAATTGAGCCGGTCACCGGTGTAATTCTTGACGATCAGCAGGCAGCCGGCCGGTCCGGTGACCGCGCGGATGGCTGCCAGCACGGCCTCGACGCTTGGCGAGGCAAAGATCTCGCCCGATACGGCAGCCGTCAGCATGCCCTTGCCGACGAAGCCGGCATGCGATGGCTCGTGCCCGGCGCCGCCGCCGGAGACGACGGCAACCTTGGACTTGTCCCAATCGGCGCGCAGCACGACCTTGATCTCGGGATAGCCGTCGAGGCGCGCGAGGTCGCCTGAGCCAATGGTGCGCAGCAATCCCTCCAGCGCCTCGGTGACGATCGTTTCCCTGCGGTTGAAAAAGTGCTTCATCGAATTCGTCCCGTATTTCGCAATCGTCAATCAGATGCCGGCGTCACCTTGGCGGGGATGCCGAAAACCATTCACATCAGTCGGTGTCCGTCGGCGCCGAAATAGAGCGGCGAGCGGTAGCGGATCATCACTCTGTCGCCCTGCGCCAGATCGGTGTCGGGATCGGTCAGTGTAACGAGTTTCTTCGGCCCCACCGTCACATGCAGATGGTTCTGGTCGCCGAGATGCTCGACCCAGTCGACGACGCCGTCGGCATGGCCATTTGGCGCCTTCTCGATCGCCAGGTGCTCGGTGCGTGCGCCGATGGTCTTGGTGCCGGCCGGCGCGCCGCCGTCAGGCAGCAACCCCGTCGGCAGAAGATTGATGGCCGGCTGGCCGAGCCTTGCCGCAACGTGCAGGTTTGCCGGCTCGGAATAGATCGTCCGCGGTGAGCCGATCTGCACCAGCACGCCGTCGGCGAGGATGCCGATGCGGTCTGCCATGGTCATGGCCTCGATCTGGTCGTGGGTGACGTAAAGCATGGTGGCACCGAGTTCGGACTGGATGCGCTTCAGCTCCAGGCGCAGATCCGCGCGCAGCTTGGCGTCGAGCGACGACAGCGGTTCATCCATCAGATAGATGGACGGCTTGCGCACCAATGCGCGGCCGATGGCGACGCGCTGCATCTCGCCGCCCGACAATTTCGTCGACCGGTTGGCGAGCTTGTGATGGATGCGCACCATCTTCGCCACCTCCTCGACCCGGCGGCGGATCTGGTCTTCCGGTATTTTCCGCGCCGGCGAGCGCAGCGGGAAGGCGAGGTTGTCGAACACCGACAGGTGCGGATAGAGCGAATATTGCTGGAAGACGAAAGCGGTGTCGCGCTCGGCCGGCGACAGGGTCGTGGCATCGTGGCCGCCGATCTCGATCGTGCCGGCATCGGGCCGCTCCAGCCCGGCGATCAGCCGCAGCGTCGTCGTCTTGCCGGCCCCGGTCGGTCCGAGCAGCACGACGAATTCGCCGTCAGCTATATGGAGATTGAGACCGTTGACGGCGACATGCTCGCCAAAACTCTTGGTCACGCCCTTGATGTGCACGTCAGCCATGTTGCACTCTCCGCTCCGAGGCAGTGTCGTGGATCGCCGTTCTCACCGCGCGCCCGGAGCCTTTTTCGAACAGCGACAGCCGCGCGCTGTTCAGCGTCAGGCCGACATGGTCGCCGGTGTTGAGCCGGATTTCTGCCGGCACCCGCGCCTTGATGATGCCGTCCGCCGTCTCCACCGCAACGATCTGCGTCGTGCCGAGATATTCGGTGCCGTAGATGGCGCCGCGCAGCTTGGAGGCATCGTCGAAGCGGATGTGTTCGGGGCGGATGCCGAGTGCCATGTCGGCGGGCGCGATGTCCTCGCGCACCTCCGGTACCGCGACCTTGGCACCCTGCACGACGATCTCCTTCGCGCCTTTGGGAAGCCCGCCGCCAAAGCCCAGAAAATTCATCGGCGGCGAGCCGATGAAGTCGGCGACGAACATGGTAGCCGGGCGGTCGTAGATTTCGCGCGGTGTGCCGAACTGCTCGATGACGCCATGGTTCATGACCGCGATCTTGTCGGCCATCGACATCGCTTCCATCTGGTCATGCGTTACATAGACCGTGGTGGCGTGGATGCGGTTGTGCAGCTCGCGCAATTCATGGACCATCAGGTCACGGAATTCGGTGTCGAGCGTCCCCAGCGGTTCGTCCATCAGGAAGCATTTCGGCCGCCGCACGATGGCGCGGCCGAGCGCGACGCGCTGGCGGTCGCCGCCGGCAAGACCGGAAACGGACTTGTTGAGCAGATGGTCGATACGCAGAAGCTTCGCGGTTTCCTCGACGCGGGTGCGGATCTCGGACGAGGGCATGCCTTGCGCCAGCAACGGGAAGCCGATGTTCTTGCGCACATTCATATGCGGGTAGAGCGCGAACAGCTGGAAGACGAAAGCGATGTCGCGCTCGCGTGCCCTGAGCATGGTGACGTCGTCGCCGCCGAGCAGGATTTGGCCGCCCGTTGGCAGCTCGAGCCCGGCGATCATGCGCAAGGTGGTGGTCTTGCCGCAGCCCGATGGCCCTAGCATGACGAAGAACTCACCGTCCTCGACGACGAAATTGGAATCCTGCACCGCGACGAAATCGCCGAAGGCCTTTCTCAGATGTTGGACGCGGATCTCGGCCATGATTATTCCGGGAACTTAGAGACGATGATGAACGTCACCGTGCCGGCAAGCATGGTGATGAAGGAATAGGTGTAGAGCGACAGCGCGAAAGGCTGGAACAGCATCAGGAAGCCGATGGCGATCAATGCCGTTGCGATGTTTTCCATCAGCCCGCGCCGGGCCCAACGCGGCCATGATGATTTCCCAGAGATGGCGGGGCGCGTCATGCGTAGCTCCCTTCCCTTTCCCCGTTCAAGGGGAGAGATGACTGCCAGGTGGTTCCCCCACTCCGTCGCTGCTTCGCAGCGACACCTCTCCCCCCTCCGGAGGGAGAGGAAGGGAGCCTTGCTGAATGAAGTTCGCGCCCTTCCTCTCCCCCGTCGATCGGGGGAGAGGTGTCGAGCGAAGCTCGACGGAGTGGGGGTCGACTTATTCCCAGATCAATCATTTGCGCACCGCGCCGAAGGTGATGCCGCGCAGCAATTGCTTGCGGAGCAGGATGGTGAAGACAAGGATCGGAACCAGGAAGATCGTCGTGCCGGCCGCGACCGCCGGCCAGTCCTGGCCGCCTTCGCCGATGATGGTCGGGATGAAGGGCGGCGCGGTTTGTGCCGTGCCGGAAGTCAGAAGTGCCGCGAACGCATATTCGTTCCAGGCGAAGATCAGGCAGAAGATGGCGGTCGCGGCAATACCGGTCGTCGCTTGCGGCAGCACGGTGCGCCAGAAGGCCTGCAGTCGCGTGTAGCCGTCGATCATGGCGGCTTCCTCATATTCGCGCGGGATCTCGTCGATGAAGCCTTTGAGCAGCCATACCGCGAGTGACACGTTGACCGCCGTGTAAAGCAGGATCATGCCGAGCGCGGTGTCCGACAGCCCAAGCTCGCGGTACATCAGGTAGATGGGAATCGCGACCGCGATCGGCGGCATGAAACGCGTCGACAGGATGAAGAACAGAAGGTCGTCGGCGAGCGGCACCTTGAAACGCGAAAACCCGTATGCCGACAACGTGCCGAGAAACACCGCGCAGAAGGTCGAGCCGAAGGCGATGATCAGCGAATTGATGAAGCGCGGCAGGAAGTTGGACGGGCCGGCGATCACCATGTTGCGCTTGCGCACCGTCTCGTCGCAGAAGCCGGTCGCCGGTCCGAGCGAGTTGATGTATTCCGGCGTCTGCCTGGTCCGCGTCGTGAACAGGTTGCAGTAGCCCTCGATGCTCGGCTGGAACACGATCTTGGGCGGGTAGGCGATCGAATCCGGCGGCGTCTTGAAGCTGGTGGCGAAGATCCACAAGAGCGGCACGATCGAGATCAGCGCATAGGCGATGATGATCGCGCCGGCGATGCGCTTCGAACCAGCCGAGGGGGCGACGACCGAATGGGCTGTGGTCAGGCTCATCTCTGCTTCACCTTGTTGAGCGCCTTGACGTAGATGTTGGCCAGACCGAACACCGCGACGAACAGGATGATGGCGAAGGCCGAGGAATAGCCGGTGCGCCAGCTTTCGAAGGCTTGCCGCTTCAGCGTGATCGAGGCCACCTCGGTGGTGGAGCCCGGTCCGCCGCCGGTCAGCAGATTGACCATGTCGAACATCTTGAAGTTCTCGATGCCGCGAAACAGCACCGCCAGCATGATGAAGGGTAGCGCCATCGGCAGCGTGATCGACCAGAACTGCCGCCAGTTGGAGGCACGGTCGACCTCGGCCGCCTCATAGATGTATTCGGGGATGGAACGCAGGCCCGCCAGGCAGATCAGCATCACGTAGGGCGTCCACATCCAGGTGTCGACGATGATGATCGACCACGGCGCCAGCGAGACGTTGGAAAGCATCTGGATGCTTGTCGGCGGAATGCCCGACACGAACGAGATGACATAGGAGAACAGCCCGATCTGCGGCTCGTAGAGGAAGCGCCAGAAATTGCCGACCACCGCCGGCGACAGCATCATCGGCACCAGGATCAGCGTCGTCCAGAAGGCGTGGCCGCGGAACTTCCTGTCGATCAGCCAGGCCAGCGTGAAGCCGATCAGCGTCTGCAAGAGGATGGTCCAGAACACGAAATGCGCCGTCGTCTGCATGGCGATCCAGATGTCCTGGTCGCCGAGGATGCGCCGGTAATTGGCGAAACCGAGGTTCTTCACCACTTCGTTGGGGCGGTTGGCGCGGAAATTGGTGAACGACAGATAGATCGCCCAGAACAGCGGGAAGATGTTGATGGCGAGCAGCAACAGGATCGTCGGCGAGATGAACAGCCAGGCGAGGCCCTTGTCGCTGATGCCACGGACCTTGCGCGCCAACGGTTCCGGGGTCGCCCGGGCAACGTTGTCCGCAGTCCGATTGAGCATGGTTAGTCCTGCTTCGGTCACGGGTCAGACTCGATGATGGAACTTATCTGAACTGCGTCCCGTGCCAAGGGCGGCACGGGACGCGGCGGTCACGGCTCGGGAGGAGCCTTGGATATTGCCTCGCGGCTACATCTTGCCGTCGTCCTGGAAGACCTGCGTCCAGTCCTTGACCAGCCCGTCGAGCGCGTCCTTGGCCGAGCCCTGGCCGGCGACGACATAGTCATGGAAGCGCTTCTGCGAGGCCTGCAGCAGCGGTGCGTAGCTGGGTTCGGCCCAGAAGTCCTTCACGATGGCCATGGAGTCGAGGAAGGCCTGCGCATAGGGCTGGCTGGACGGGAACTTCGGATCCTTCACCACCGCGTTCAGGCAGGAATAGCCGCCGAGCGACCACCACTTGGCCTGCACGTCCTTGTTGGCGAACCACTTGATGTATTTCAGCGCCGATTCCTGCTTGTCGGAATAGGACACCACCGAAATGCCCTGGCCGCCGAGCTGGGCGAACTGGTCGCCGTCGGGACCCTTCGGGTTGACGAAATAGCCGATCTTGTCGCCGCCGACATTCTCGTCCTTCTGCAGGCCAGGCCATGTGAAGGCGAAGTTCATGTGCATCGCCACCTGGCCGGATTTGAAGGCATCGACGCCTTCACCCATGTAGCTGTTGGAGGCGCCGGGTGGGGTGCAGCAATCATAGAGAGCCTTGTAGAATTCCAGCCCCTTCGCCGATTTCTCGGAGTTGACGAAACCTTCCATCTCGTAGGGCTTCTTCGGATTCTCGTACTGGAAGCCGTAGCTGTAGAGCACGTCCATGGCGCCCATGGTGATGCCTTCGGAACCACGCTCGGTGTAGATCGAGGCGCCGTAGACGGTCTTGCCGTCGATCTGCCGCTTCTGGAAGAATTCGGCGATCTGCTTCAACTGGTCGAAGGTGGCCGGCGGGCCGAGATCCCAGCCATACTTCTCCTTGAATTCCTTCTGCAGCTCGGGCTTGGAGAACCAGTCCTTGCGGTAGGTCCAGCCGACGACGTCGCCCATGGCCGGCAGCGCCCAGTAGTTGGGCGTGTTCTTCGGCCATTCCGAATAGCCGACGACCGTCGCCGGCACGAAGTCGTCCATGCTGATCTTCTCCTTGTCGAAGAAGTCGTTCAGCTTGACGTAGTGGCCGTTCTCCGCCGCGCCGCCGATCCACTGGCTATCGCCGATGATCAGGTCGCAGAGCTTGCCGTGCGAGTTCAGTTCGTTGAGGAACCGGTCGGCATAGTTGGTCCACGGCACGAACTCGAATTTCATGCCGATGCCGGTTTCCTTGGTGAAATCCTTGGACAGTTCGACAAGTGCATTGGCCGGGTCCCAGGCGGCCCAGCACAGCGTCAGGTCTTCGGCGTGCGCGGCGTTCGAGGCGGCTGTCGACGCTGTGATCGCCGAGGTCAGTCCCAACGCCAGTTTCAAACTCGATTTCATGCCTTCCTCCCATTTGTGAAACACGCCCGGATGGCGGTCTCGAGAACCCTTAACCTCTCTCCTCAGAGGCCCAAACATGGCGGCGTTATCGCGTCGCGAATGTTTAGTAATTTGTTTAGTAATGCAATTTCTACTAAACAAGGCAAGCGAATTCGTTGCTGCGCCGCAACATGCTTGCGCCGGTGTCTGAAAACGTTGGGAAAAGCGCCGGGCGCCGGTTGGCTGAGCGCGGAGTGTGGACGCGGTCCGGGGTTCAGTCGAGCCGCTTGGTGCTCACCATCACCGTCCTGATCGGCGGCGCCGGCGGCAGCAGCGCGCGGATGTCGCCGAAGGGAAACGTCGGCTCGAAGCGGAAGGCTTCGGCCAGCGACCCTTGCGCGCCATTGCATTGGCCCGAGCGGAAAAGGTTTTGCGTCAGCGCGATGTCGACGAAGCGATCCGGGTCCTGCGACTGGTGCATGCGGATCGCTTTGGCCTTGATGTCGGCATGAGCGGAAATATCGACATAGTGCGTCGGCGAGAACCCGGTGCCGCCCATCGTATCGGCATGCAGCACGGGGACGCCGAACGACGCGGCGATGCGCACGCCGTCCGACAGCGCGCGATGGTCGGCGTGATAGTCGTTGGTCGCGTGCGTGATCACGAGATCCGGCCCGATTTCGTCGATCAGCATTTTCAGCGCGTCGATCAGTGCGGCGTCGGCCACCAGGCCGCCATCGGGAAAGTCGAGGAAGCGCGGCGCCGCCCCGAGCAGCGCGGCCGCGGCCGTCGCTTCCTCGCGGCGGACACGAGCCAGAACGGCGGGATCGCTCTTGCCGCCCCTGGCACCATCGGTGGCCACGGCAAAACTGAGTTCTGCGCCTTGCGCGGCATAGGCGGCCATCGTACCGAACATGAAGATCTCGATGTCGTCCGGATGCGCACCGAGCGCCAGTATTTTCAACTTTATCTCCCTGGAAATGAAAACGTGCCGAACGGAATCCTGCTCGCCCTGATCGCCTATGCAAGCTATTCGGGCAGCGATGCCGTTATCAAGAGCCTGGGCGGCCAATTCACGGTGTTCGAGATCGGCTTCTTCTCGACATTGTTCGCCGGCTGCTTCCTCTTTTTCAGCCGGCCGGCCAACGAGCGCTGGCGTGATTTCTGGCGCACCAAACGTCCCTGGGCGGTGCAGGCGCGGGCTTGGGCCGGCATCGCGTCGGGCGTGCTCAGCGTCTATGCTTTCACCACCATTCCGCTGGCCGAGGCCTATGCGCTTATCTTTCTGGCGCCGCTCTGCGTCACCATTCTCTCCACCGTGATCCTCAAGGAAAAGGTCGGCCCCTGGCGCT
The DNA here is from genome assembly GCF_006442545.2 of Mesorhizobium sp. B2-1-8. Classification (NCBI taxonomy): domain Bacteria; kingdom Pseudomonadati; phylum Pseudomonadota; class Alphaproteobacteria; order Hyphomicrobiales; family Phyllobacteriaceae; genus Mesorhizobium; species Mesorhizobium sp. B2-1-8. The sequence goes on along the minus strand of NZ_CP083952.1, from coordinate 226,830 downwards.
GGCTGGCGGTGGTCGCCGGCTTTGCCGGTGTCATGCTGGTTGTCAGGCCGGGCTTTCGCGAACTGCACCTCGGCCACCTTGCCGCTTTCACCATCGCCTTCCTCGCGGCCACCAACGTCATCCTGATGCGTTCGCTGGCGCAGCAGGAAAAACGCACCACCATACTCGGCGTGTTGATCGGGTACGGACTGCTGTTCAACGGCATCGGCGCCGCCGCGACCTCCTTCACCGTTCCGGATGGAAAACAACTGGCATGGCTGGCGATGGCGGGCGCCTTCACCGCCTGTGGACAATTGCTGCAGTTGCTGGCCGTCAAATACGCGCCCGCCAACCGGATCGCGCCGACGCATTATTCGCAGATTGTCTGGGCGGTCATCCTCGGCGCGCTGTTCTTCCAGGAATACCCGGACTGGCTGTCGCTTGTCGGCCTCGCGGTCGTCGGCGGATCCGGCCTGCTGACCATGGTGCGCGAGGAAGCGCGGCTGGGTACGGTGCGCTGGAATCCGTTTTCGCGAGCCCGGCTCTGAGTCGCTGCAGTCCGACAAGTTGCACGGGCCCCGTGACGGCTGATATGCGGGCGCAATGACGACCAATCCCTTGCCGGAGCTTCCGGTATCCGCCGTGCTGCCGACGCTGACCGAGGCGCTCGGCTCTGGCAACAGCGCCGTGCTGGTGGCGCCGCCCGGCGCCGGCAAGACCACGCTGGTGCCGCTGGCGCTGCTCGATGCGCCCTGGCTGGGGACGGGCAAGATCGTGTTGCTCGAACCGCGCCGGCTGGCCGCCCGCGCCGCGGCGCGCCGCATGGCCGAACTGCTGGGGGAAGAGCCGGGCGCCACCGTCGGCTACGCCATGCGTATGGAAAACCGCAGCTCGGCGCGGACGAAAATCCTGGTCGTCACCGAGGGCGTTCTGTCGCGCATGATCCTCGACGACCCTGAACTGCCCGGCGTTTGCGCCGTCATTTTCGACGAATTCCACGAGCGTTCGCTCGACGGCGATTTCGGTCTCGCTCTCGCCCTCGATGTGCAGGGCGCGCTGCGGCCGGATCTGCGTCTGCTGGTGATGTCGGCAACGCTCGACGGCGCACGGGTCGCGAAACTCCTGTCGGGCGCGCCGGTGATCGAAAGCGAGGGCCGCGCCTTCCCCGTCGATACCAGGTACGACGAACGGCCGGCCGGCGTGCCGATCGAGGACGCCATGGCCAAGGCGATCCGCTCCGCCCTTGCCGGCGAGAGCGGCAGCGTGCTTGCCTTCCTGCCCGGCCAGCGCGAGATCGAGCGCACCGCCGAACGGCTGGCCGGCAAGGTCGGCGCCGACACCGACGTCGTCCCGCTCTATGGCCAGCTCGACGGCAAGGCGCAGGACGCGGCGATCAAGCCGGCGCCGCCAAGCCGCCGCAAGGTGGTGCTGGCGACCTCGATCGCCGAGACCTCAATCACCATCGACGGCGTGCGCGTCGTCATCGATTCCGGCCTGTCGCGGCTGCCGCGCTACGAGCCGGCCAGCGGCCTGACACGGCTGGAGACAGTTCGCGTCAGCAAGGCTTCCGCCGACCAGCGCGCCGGCCGCGCCGGGCGCACGCAAGCCGGCGTCGCCATCCGGCTGTGGCGCGCCGAGCAGACGGCGGCGCTTCCCGCCTTCACGCCGCCGGAAATCCTCGAGGCGGACCTGTCCGGCCTGCTGCTGGACTGCGCCGCCTTCGGCGTCGCCGATCCCGGGACGCTCGCTTTCCTCGATCCGCCGCCGGCTCCCGCGCTCAACGAGGCAAGGGCGCTGTTGCGCGCGCTCGATGCAATCGACGAGGCAGGCCGGTTGACGGGCGCGGGCGCGTCGATGCGCAAGCTCGCTTTGCCGGTACGGCTGGCGCATATGGTCGCCGAGGCGGCCGGCAGCGGCCATGGCGGCGAAGCAGCCATGCTCGCCGTGCTGCTCACCGAGCGCGGCCTTGGCGGCGACGGTGCCGATCTCGAGCGGCGGCTGATGCGTTTTCGCGGCGAGAAATCGCCGCGTGCCACGTCGGCGCGCCAGCTTGCCGAGCGCCTGGCCAGGCAGGTAGGCGCTGCGAAGACCAGCGGAGTTGCTCCAGCCGGAACCCTGCTCATCCATGCCTGGCCGGACCGCGTCGCCAAGGCGCGCGGCGAGCGCGGCCGTTTCGTGCTGGCCAATGGCTCCGGCGCCATGCTCGACGCCGCCGATCCGCTGGCGGGCGAACCCTTTCTGGTCGTCGCCGACCTGCAGGGCAAGGTGCAGAATGCCCGCATCACGGCAGCGGCGGCAATCAGCGAGGAGGACATCCGGTCGGCGCTTGGCGGCAAGATCGAAACGCGCAGGCAGACGAGTTTCGACCGCGAGCGCCGCGCCGTGCGGGTGCGCGAAACCGTGCGTCTCGGCGCCATCACGCTCGCCGAACGCATGCTGCCGCCGCCGACCGGCGCCGATGCCGACCGCGCCATCATCGAGGCCGTGCGCGAGCATGGGCTTTCCCTTTTGACCTGGAGCAAGGAGGCCCAGACGCTGCGCCACAGGCTATCCTGGCTGCACAAAGGCCTGGGCGCGCCCTGGCCCGACATGTCGGATGAAGCGCTCGCCGAGCGCCTCGACGACTGGCTGCTGCCGTTTCTGTCCGGTGCGGCATCCCTGGCCGCCATTGATCCCGGCGTGATCTCGGCAGGGCTGGAGTCGCTCGTGCCGCACGACCTGCAGCGTAAGGTCGATGCGCTGGCGCCGACCCATTTCGACGCGCCGTCGGGCAGCCATGTTCCCATCCGCTATGACGGCGAACGGCCGGTTCTGGCGGTCCGCGTCCAGGAACTGTTTGGCCTCGACCGCCATCCTTCGATCGCCAGCGGCACCGTGCCCCTGACGCTCGAGCTGTTGTCGCCGGCGCACCGGCCGATCCAGACGACGCGCGACCTGCCCGGCTTCTGGCGCGGCTCCTGGGCTGACGTGCGCGCCGAGATGCGCGGCCGCTATCCCAGGCATGTCTGGCCGGAAAACCCGCTGCTCGCCGCCGCCACCGCCCGCGCCAAGCCGCGCGGGACCTAGCGCTCGCCGCCCCACGGCTGTAATCCATGGCCATGATCAACATTCTGAACACGCCCGATTTCCAGCAGAGCCAGCGACTGCGCCTCAACACGCTGATCCGGCTGCGCTGGCTGGCCATCGTCGGTCAAAGCGTGGCGGTGCTCGTCGTCGCCTACGGGCTGAAATTCCCGCTGCCGGTCAGCCTGTGTTTCGCCCTGATCGCCGGTTCGGCCTGGATGAACCTGTTTCTGGCCTTCCGCTTTCCGGCCGCGCACCGGCTCACCCCGTTCGCCGCCTTCGGCATTCTGATCTTCGACAGCCTGCAGCTTGCCGGCCTGCTCTACATGACCGGCGGCCTGACCAATCCGTTCTCGCTGCTGATGACCGTGCCCGTCGTCATTTCGGCGACCTCGCTGCCCCTTCGGCTCACCGCCATCCTCGGCGGGCTGGTGATGATAGCGGCGACCTTGCTGGTCTTCCGACATCTGCCGCTGCCCTGGCATGAAGGCGCGCCGCTGGTGATGCCCTTCATCTACGTCGCCGGCATGTGGATGGCGGTGCTGTCGTCCATCGCCTTCACTGCCATCTATGCCTTCCGGGTGGCCGCCGAGGCCCGGCTTCTGGCCAACGCGCTGGCCGCCACCGAACTGGTGTTGCAGCGCGAGCAGCATCTTTCGGCACTCGACGGCCTGGCCGCCGCCGCCGCGCACGAACTCGGCACGCCGCTCGCCACCATCACGCTGGTCGCCAAGGAAATGGAAAAGGCGCTCGGCAGCGATCCGAAATACGGGGAAGACGTGAAGCTGCTGCGCTCGCAGAGCGAGCGCTGCCGCGAAATCCTCAAGCGCCTGACCAGCCTGTCGTCGGAGGGCGAGGCGCATCTGTCCCGCCTGCCGCTGACCTCGCTGGTCGAGGAGGTTATCGCGCCGCATCGCGACTTCGGCATTTCGATCAAGCTTCGCCCCGGCGAGCGGACCGGACCGGAGCCGGTCGGGCGGCGCAATCCGGGTGTCATCTATGGCCTCGGCAACCTGGTCGAGAACGCCGTCGATTTCGCCCGCAAGAGCGTCACCATACGCTGGAGCTGGGACGAGGCGACGGTCTCCTTCTCGATCACCGATGACGGCCCGGGTTTTCCGCCCGAGATCATCGACCGTATTGGCGAGCCCTATATGTCGACACGCCAGGGCAATGAGGCCGGAGGCGGCCTCGGGCTCGGCCTGTTCATCGCCAAGACATTGCTCGAACGTTCTGGCGCTACGCTCGACTTCCGCAACTCGAGCGGCCTCGGCGAAGGGGCCGTGGTGCGGATTTCATGGCCGAGAAGCGTCTTTCTGAATCCGGAATCCGCCCCGGCGACCATGTTTGACACTGCGTAATTGGACAATAGCCCCGCAAAACTATATCTGCGTAAAAATAAGGCAGCAGGAATTTTCGAGACGATGACAGGCGATGAAAACAGTGGGCCCATGGTTGAAGGCGAGGACACCTCGCTTCTGATCGTCGATGACGACAAGCCGTTCCTGACCCGTCTGGCCCGTGCCATGGAAACCAGGGGCTTCGTGGTCGAGACCGCCGAGAGCGTCGAGGAGGCCGTGGGCAAGGCCCGCGCCAATCCGCCCGCTTATGCGGTGGTCGACATGCGGCTGGGCGACGGCAACGGCCTCGACGTGGTCGCCGCCATCCGCGAGAAGCGCGAGGATTCCCGCACCATCATCTTGACCGGCTACGGCAACATCGCCACCGCGGTGACCGCGGTGAAACTCGGCGCCGTCGACTATCTGTCGAAGCCCGCCGATGCCGACGATGTCTTCGCGGCACTGACCCGCACCACCGGCGAGCGCGCCGCGCCTCCGGAAAACCCGATGTCGGCCGACCGCGTGCGCTGGGAACATATCCAGCGCGTCTACGAAATGTGCGAGCGCAACGTCTCCGAGACCGCGCGCCGGCTCAACATGCATCGCCGCACGCTGCAGCGGATACTGGCCAAGCGCGCGCCGCGCTAGGATCGCCGGATCGGTTCGGACCATGCCAATTTCGAACTCAGCGCCGCCCCTCATTGCCCTGCCGGGCATTTCTCCCCGTATAGTGACGGAGAGAAAGAGGCTGGCTGCGATGTCGGCGCCCTTCTGCGACGCAGGTGATTGGCCAAGCCGACAGTGACAGCGCCCCTCTCCCCGTCACTATACGGCGAGAGGATGCCGGCAGGCAGGTGAGGGGCGGCGCCGGCGCATGGACAATGAAGCCCGCCGAGCAGGCTAGGTAACGGAGGCAAAATGCAGGATTTGAAGCAACGGCCGGTTTCCGTCTTTCGCGAATTCCTGGACAGCGAGGCGGCTGGCGGGATCATCCTGATGGCGGCGGCCGCCCTTGCCCTGATCGTCGCCAATTCGCCGCTTGCCGAAACCTATTTCTCCGTTCTCCACGCCTATCTCGGCCCGCTCAGCGTCTCGCACTGGGTCAATGACGGGCTGATGGCGGTGTTCTTCCTGCTCGTCGGGCTGGAGATCAAGCGCGAGATGCTGGACGGCCAGCTCTCGACCTGGCCGCGCCGGGTGCTGCCCGGCATAGCCGCGGCCGGCGGCATGGTGGTGCCGGCGCTGGTCTATGTCGCCGTCAACAGCAACAACCCGGCCGCATTGTCCGGCTGGGCGATCCCGACCGCCACCGATATCGCCTTCGCCCTCGGCGTGCTGTCGCTGCTCGGCAGCCGCGTGCCGGCCTCGCTGAAGGTCTTCCTGACCGCGCTTGCCATCATCGACGACCTGGGCGCCGTCATCATCATCGCCATATTCTACACCAGCGGTCTGTCGCTGGCCTATCTCGGCGCGGCCTTCGCCGTCATTGCCGCGCTTGTCGTGCTCAACCGCATGCGGGTGATGACGCTGGTGCCTTATCTCGTGCTTGGCGCCGTCCTGTGGGTGCTGGTGCTGAAGTCCGGCGTCCATGCCACGCTCGCCGGCGTGGCGCTGGCGCTCACCATTCCGCTCGAACGCTCCGCCGGGATCGGCCACGATCTCGACCATTCGCCGCTGCACCGGCTCGAGCATGGTCTGCACAAGCTGGTGGCGTTCATCGTCGTGCCGATCTTCGGCTTCGCCAATGCCGGCGTTTCGCTTGCCGGCCTGAGCGTCAGTGCCTTGATCGAGCCTCTGACGCTGGGCGTCGCGGCCGGTCTCGTCGTCGGCAAGCTGGTCGGCGTGTTCGGCTCCTCCGCGCTCGCCATCCGCTTCGGCCTCGCCGACCTGCCGGCCCATGCCGGCTGGTCGCACATGATCGGCATCTCGCTGCTGTGTGGCATCGGCTTCACCATGAGCCTGTTCATCGGCCTGCTCGCCTTCGCCAGCGACGTGGCGCTGCAGGACGCGGTCAAGGTCGGCATTCTCGCGGGTTCCTTCGTCGCCGCGCTGCTCGGCGCCGCGGTGCTGCTGATGGCGCCGGCTGCGGGGGGAGTGGAAGAAGCGGAGGAGTAGGATGGCCTGCCCTAAAACGTGACCGCTGTTTCGACGCGAATCCACTTTTCGGCGAATGTCGCGCCGCCCCTCATCTGCCTGCCGGCATCTTCTCCCCGTAAACGGGGCGAAGGGGCTGGCCGCAACCCCGCCACCTTTCTCTGCAATGTCGGCGATCGGCGAAATCCGCGACGAGAGCGTCCTTCTCCCCGTCGCTATACGGGGAGAAGATGCCGGCAGGCAGATGAGGGGCGGCGCCAGCACCCTGACAGTTGCGGGCGTCAATTTCAGGGCCGCGTTTACTCGCTCTCCCCCTCCAGCGCCGGCACTGCCACGCCCGCCAGCTCCGCCGCCAGCAGCCGCGAAGCACCCGCCCTTGCGATGCGCAGCATCAGCGCCTTGCGCGTTGCCGCCGCCATGCGGTGCTCCGGCGCGTCGCGCAGGATTTCGGCGCCATAGCCGTCGGAGAGGATGAAGCCGCATTCTTCGGGAAAGATTTCGGCTGGCACGCCGGGATGGGTAGCAAAGAAGAAACGGTCGGAATGCAGCCGGTAATCAGGCCATTTGCGGTCGACGCGAAAATCCTCGATCGAGGATTTGATCTCGATGATCCAGATATCGCCTTGCCGGGTCAGCGCCACGAGGTCGGCGCGGCGGCCGGTGGCCAGCGACAGTTCGGGCAGCACATGCGCGCCCATTTGCATCAGCAGCCGCTGCACGCCCCGCCGCACCAGCATGGCGCGCTCGGACTGGCGACCGTCGATCAGAGGGTTCAGGGGAATCGGGGAGATGATTGGCATGGCAGGCACTATGCCAGATTTTGTTCACGGTTTGAACCCGTTCTTGCGTCGAACCACCAAATAGGTTGCCGGCCTGTCAGGCCCATACGGCCTAGTTCTGAACGGCTAGAGGTCCTGATCAGTCGGATTAAAGACCTTCCGGGCTTTCAAATCGCCCCAGTATAAGGTCAAGGCCAGCAACGCGGGATAACCAATGCCGCCGACAATGACGACCGCGATGAGGCCAAACCACCGGTACGCGAGAATGCCGATCACAATAAGGATCATGCTTCCAACAAAACTACTAAAGGGCGCGACCATGGCTGATTTGTATCAGAGCTTCCACAGCGGAGCCATTCCCCTACGGCTGGATAGCGCCGCCTGACTTGGCGGCAAGCCGATCTAGCAGCTTGCGAGATTCATCGATTACACGGCGCGTCTCTTCGATATCCGAGCGCAAATTCTCAACCTGTGCCACCGCCCGTTCCTGATATAGGCGAGCGCTTATATCGAAGTAGTCGTCAGGTTCCCACGGTTCCATGACCTGGCGAGGGTGGTGATGCCGACAGACGCCCCGTTTCAACCTCAAAAAGACTGGCTCGAAAAACCAAATCTCCGCCGCCATCTTTGACTACGATCACCAGCTTGTGGTCATCGCCATCCGGAAGCGCGTTTCTCGTCATCTCTGCCAGGAAATTGATTGCTTCATACCTGACAACGGCAACGTCCTGGCACTCTGTGCCCCCATCGTCAGGGAAGCTCGTTCCGTTGTTGTCGAGGTGGAAATAATAGAGCGCCATTCCGCCCCACCTAGAGCGGCGCCATGGATTTCCTAGAGGCCAACGCGGGCTTGGTATGATGCGTACAGAAAGAGCCGGCCTGTCGAGGATCATATTCCGGATAATCGCCTTTTAGGCGGCGATTGTGTATTTGACAGACCCAATGGTGCGATAACACCATTCACAGAATAATTAAAATGCTAAACAGTTAGGGTGCAGCGGTCGATTCTCAGGATGTAGCCGCTCAGAATGAAGCCCGTCCCGGGTCGCTACTGTGGCGGGCTTTTTATTGGGTTTGAACAGGGCAGCGTTGGCGCGCCCCTTCGTACCAAGGCAAGCACGAGACGCCGTGGACCAGCCGCCTCAAAAACGCGCGTTGAATCTGCCGCCCAACCCGCTTTAGGCAGAGGAATCGACCGGCTGACCGGGGGCGGCTCGGCGGTTTGGGGGGACATAAATACTGGCAAAACCGCCGAGCCTGACTGGCGGCGGCAGATTTGGGGATTTGGTCGCCGTCAGCTTTGACCATAATAGCGCAGGATTGGCGGGGTGGCGTCATTCGAATGCCGGGCAGCATTTCCGCGGGGCGTGGTCGCGAAGAACCGCTATCGCTGCCAGAAGCCACGGTGCACCGCGACCAGTTCGTCCGCAATTTCGGGGAAGGGGCCGTGAACCTCGATCTTCTTCTGTCCAGAGCCGAGCACGACGCGCGAGGACAGGCTCATCGTCGGGTTTTCGGGATGGTCGCCGGTCAGCGCGAGAAGCTCGGTCTCCTCGAAGCCATAGACCAGCCGCCCGATATTCGCCCAGTAGAGCGTTCCGGTGCACATCGCACAGGGCTCGCCGGTCGAGACCAGCGTGCAGGTCCAGAGAAACGCCGGCGAATAGGCTGCCGCCGCGCGCCGTGCGAGTTCGGTCTCGGCGTGATGAACGGTGTCGATGTTGCCTTGGCGCATGAGGATCGCGTCGTCGGGACCGACCAGCACCGCACCGAACGGATGATGGCCGTGCGCGGCAGTCTCGCGAGCGACCGCATCGGCGGTGCGAAGGTGGGCGAGCATCTGGTCGCGGGTCATGCACTCTCTCCGGTCATTGGGTCACCGGCAAGCGGGACCAGCGGCTGTGCTTGTACCCTACGCTCATATTAGAGCGTGCAATATACTGCACGAACCAATGCTGGCGGCTTTCACGAGCGCGTGGCAAGGCGGCTGGCGCCGCCTTCGCCCAGGACACCTTCCTCGACACGCTGTCGACCGCTCCTGCGGTGCGGTTTGTCGCCGGCCAACGCCGCCCCCGCCATATCATCCAGGATCGGGCAGTCCGGCCGCTCGTCGCCATGGCAGGCATGAACGAGCTTCTGCAGCGTCGAGCGCATCGATTGCAGCTCGCGCACCTTCTCCTCGATGGCTGTGACGTGGGCGGCGGCGATCGCGCGCACGTCGTGGCTGGCGCGGCCGCGATCCCTGTAGAGCGCCATCAGTTGGCGGCAGTCGTCGATGGAAAAGCCGAGGTTGCGCGCGCGGCGCAGGAAGGCCAACCGGTGGATGTCGTCGCCCGAATAGTCGCGGTAGCCATTGGCGGCGCGCGCGGGCGCGATCAGGCCGATTTCCTCGTAGTAGCGGATGGTCTTGGCCGGCAGGCCTGAGCGGTGGGCGGCGTCGCCGACATTCATGGCGGGTCCTCGGTTTTGCGAGGCCTGCGATTCAGGCCCATTGAATTTCCTTCACAATCCGGTGAAGCATGTTGCCGAAATGCCATAGTGATACGCATACCAGCATGTAAGTCCCTGCATATAGGCATCGTGTGCTTGGCAAGCAAAGCAAATGCCAGCATGAATGATGTTGAGAAAGCGGCCGACTCGTGCCGCTCTGGTTTAGGCGGGGCACCGGATCACCACATGCGCATGAAGTCGCTTGCAATAGTCGCCGCACTGGCGTTGTCCACCGCTATTGCCGGTTGCAGCACCATCGGCGGGCAGATCTTCTCCAACGACTATGGCGCGGTGACCGATGCCGGTTACCAGCTGCCGCGTATCCCGATCGAGAAAGTGCCTTCGAAGTACCATCGCCAGGAAGTCAATTACGACAGCAAGGAAAAGCCGGGCACCATCATCGTCGATACGCAGAACAAGTTCCTTTACTTCGTCGAGGGCGGCGGCCGGGCAATCCGCTACGGTATCGGCGTAGGCCGCGAGGGTTTTGAATGGCACGGCACCGCCCATATCGCCATCAAGCGCGAATGGCCGACCTGGACCCCGCCCTCGCAGATGATCAAGCGCCAGCCCGAACTCGCCAAGTTCGCCGGCGGCATGGATCCGGGCCTGAAGAACCCGCTCGGCGCGCGCGCCATGTACCTGTTCAACAAGGGCGGTGACATGGGCTACCGCCTGCACGGCAGCCCGGAATGGAACTCGATCGGCAAGGCGATGTCGTCGGGTTGCATCCGGCTGATGAACCAGGATGTCATCGACCTCTACGATCGCGCCGAGGTCGGCGCCAAGGTCATCGTTCTTTAGGCCATGATGCCGGAAAGCCTGTCCGCTTTTTCGGCATATCGTGGTTAGACTGGAAGTCGCCTTTCATACGCGGACCGTCTAGGCAACAACGGACGTCCCAAACAAAAAACCGGGCAATTCGGCCCGGTTTTTTGTTGTCTGTTTTGTGGGAAATTACCGATTAGGAAACCTGTTCGACCTGCTGCACTTCCGGCACGAAATGGCGAAGCAGGTTCTGGATGCCGTGCTTCAACGTCGCCGTCGACGACGGGCAACCGGCGCACGCACCTTTCATGTGCAGGAACACGGTGCCGTTCTCGAAGCCGCGGAAGGTGATGTCGCCGCCGTCCTGCGCCACCGCCGGGCGCACCCGCGTATCGAGCAGCTCCTTGATGGTGATGACGAGCTCCTCGTCGGCCTTGTCGTAGAATTCGCCGGTCTGGCTGGTCTCGGCGGCGGGACCGGCCTTGGCCATGACAGGCGCGCCGGACATGAAATGCTCCATGATGGCGCCGAGGATCGCCGGCTTCAGGTGCTGCCAGTCCGGGCCGTCCTTGGACACGGTGATGAAATCGTAGCCGAAGAAAACACCGGTGACGCCGGGGATTTCGAACAGCCGGCCAGCCAGCGGCGAGGCCGTCGCCGCACTGTCGGCATCGCGGAAATCGGCGGTGCCTTCGAGCAGCACTTCCTTGCCGGGCAGGAATTTCAGCGTCGCCGGATTGGGCGTCGACTCGGTCTGGATGAACATGGCCGTCTCCATGCCCGTTTGGGCAACTAGTTTGGAATAGTTCTAAATAGGCTCTATCGGCTGGACATTCAAGCGAAACGCATCGCCGGAACGGCTGGCTGGCGGAATGTTTTTGCCGTGGCCCTTCGAAACCCGACAAGCACTATCCTTCAACATCGACGCTCAGTTGTCCATTTGTCCGCAGGATGGTTACCTCGGCCCCGTCGGCGGTCCGCCTGAATTCGAGGTCGGCGCTGCCGTCACCGACGCGCAGCCCGTGAAGCGCTATGTGCTTTGCAAAGTCGGGCAGGCGAGGCCGCACCACCCGCAGTTTCCCGGCGAATGCGTCGGGCTCCAGCCCGAGGCACGTGGTCACCAGGAACGGTATCGCTCCGGCTGCCCAGGCCTGCGGGTGGCAAGCCACGGGATAATGCACCGGCGCCTGGAAATCCTCGCGTCGAAAGCCCGCCATCGCCTCGGGCAGCCTTTGGTGGCGAAAGTGCGCGGCAGCCTCGGCAATCGCGGTGAAGATCCGCAGCGCCGCTTCATCCTCGCCATGGTTTCGACAGCCGGCCGCCAGCAGCGCATTGTCATGCGGCCAAACGGTTCCGAGATGGTATCCGACCGGATTGTAGCGCCGTTCCGCCGTCGACAGGGTGCGCACGCCCCAGCCGCTGAACATGTCGTCCTGCATAAGGCGCGCCACGGACCGGTGCCCCTTGTCCTCGTCCGCGATACCGGTCCACAGCGCGTGCCCGGGATTTGAGGAGACGACTTCGGCCCGGCGGCCTCCGGCCTCCAGGGCGAGGACGAAGATGCCTTGCTCCTCGCACCAGAAGTCACGGTTGAATCGTTTCCGAAGCGTCTCGGCTTCATGGCGAAGCTGGCTTGCCCGATCGGGCTCTCCGGCGCGCTCGTAGAGATCGGCAATCGCCCGCTTCGCGGCAAATACGTAGCCCTGCACCTCGACCAGCGCTATCGGCGGCTTCGCAAGGCTGCCGTCGGCCCTGACGATGGCGTCGCCTGAATCCTTCCATCCCTGGTTGACCAGGCCTTTCTCGGACCGGCTGCGATATTTGAGGTAGCCGTCGCCATGGTTGTCCCCGGCCTTCGCGATCCAGCCCAGCGCGCGTTCCACCGGCTCCCGCAATTCGCGGAACAGACCGAGGTCGCCGGTCCACGCCGCATGGCGGCCCAGAAGCAGCAGGAAGAGCGGGGTTGCGTCCACCGTGCCGTAGAATTGGGCGTGCGGAACGTCGCCGGCCCGGGCAAGCTCGCCGACCCTGAGTTCATGGATGATCTTGCCGGGCTGCTCCTCGCGCCACGGATCGTCCCGCCACCCCTGATAGCTGGCCAGCAGCCGCAATGTCTGGGCGGCGATCTCCGGCTGGAAAGCCAGCATCTCCAAGGCCACGATCAGACTGTCGCGGCCGAACAGGGCGACGAACCACGGCACGCCGGCGGCAAAATACTCCTTGTCGCCCAGGCGCGATCTCAGCACCGCGAGATCGCGCAGCGAGCGGTCCATGATGCCGTTGAGCAGCGCGCTGTCGCTGGTGAGCTTCGTATGCTGCTCCAGCCATTGTTGTGAACTGTTCTGGAGGTTTCTTGCGAGGCTGCCGAGCGTAACCGCCGGCCGCTGGTCCAAATGCCCGGCCTCGGCCTCCTCGGCGTTTTCGGTAAGCTCGAGGGTAACCGTGATGGTCCGCGTGTCGCCCGCGGGGACACGGATGCGGAACTCCGCAGCGGTTTTGTGCCTGGTGTCGGGCGCGGGCGAGAAGGTGACCGTCACTGTCCTGCGCAGCCGATCGGCGCCGTGGTACACGAACTCCAGCTTGCCGCCGCGCCAGGCGGGTTGCTCGGATCTGCCGAGGTTGTCCTGCACCAACCCGCGCACGCTGAAGATGTCCTCGAAGCCGGCTCGGAAGTGCAAGGTCAGCGGAAAGCTGCATGCCTGGTGCCCGAAGTTCTGAATGGTCATGACCTCCCGCACGCAGGTCTGCCCCGCATCGAGAACACGCTGCCAGCGGATGCCGAGTTCGTCCTTGGGGATCGATTGCCCCTGCTCGAGCTGCAGCTCAGGATTGGTCAATTCAAAAAGCGCCCGATAGCCCTCTTGTGCGGTCGAGGCCAACACGACGGGAGCCAGACCGGCAAGCGCCATCTCATAGCCGCCGAGGAAGCGGCAGTCGTGAAAATACAGCCCGAACCCGTGCTCGCCTTTCACAGGCATCTGCGCGTCCGAAGCGACGACGTAGTAAAGATCGAGGTTCTTGACCGTGACCGCACCGGCGATGCTGTCCACCATGGCCGGATGCCCCTTGGTCAGCACACGAAGCTTGCGCTCCTGCTGCGCCTGCGGAGTCTGCTGCACCTTGTCCTGAGCTCGTGCCGACTGCTCGCGGTGTCGTGGAGCAGGCCGGGCCTTCCCGCTGCTTTGCGGGTTGGGCCGCCCGCTCTTGCCTGCTTCCCTGTTCAATCTGGCCATCGGCTTTCCTTTGGAATCATGGCTTCCATGCCGATTCCAAATGGCGCAACGGGATAACGCGCCAAGGGCGCGCTTTGTCGCGCACCGATGACTGATGACGCCGATAGGGTCGGATCCATCCACCCGATTGCACGGGAGGGGTCCTTCGCGGAACCCGAGAGCTCACACCCTAGGCGAGGCTCTCGATCTCGTCGTCCGACAGGTTCTGCGGCACCACGGTCACCGGGATCGGAAAGGCAGCGCCCTTGCCGGCCACGGCGCCGACCAGCGGCCCCGGCCCTTCCTTGCCGGCACCGGCCGCCAGCACGAGAATGGCGATATCCTGGTCTTCCTCGATCAGCTTATGGATCTCTTCCGTCGGCTTGCCTTCGCGCACGACCATCTCCGGTTCGATGCCGAGCTTCTGGCGCACCTTGTTGGCGTAGCCATCGAGCGCCGCGCGCGCCGTGGCGTTCGCCTCCTCGCGCATGATCTTCTCGACGCCCAGCCAGTGTTGGAAATCGTCCGGTACGATGACATAGAGCAGCACCAGCGTGCCGCTGGTGCTCTGCGCCCGCTTCGAGGCGTAGGCGACGGCGCGTTCGCATTCCGGCGTGTCATCGATGATCGCCAGGAATTTCCTGCGATGACCGGCTTCGCGGCTGAGGCGTTTGGAGACCATGTCTACCTACTCGGTATCTTTTGCGCCGCAATCTGCCACCACGGCAGGCCGGCGGCAAGCCGCCGGCCATAGGCCAGTATGTCTTGGCCAGTATGTCCTGGGCCGGTATGAGGCGGTGCGTTGACGATCAGGCTCAGCCCTGCAGCAGCCCGACAATGTCGCGCACCGTCTTCATTGTCGTCTCGGCAAGCACGCCGGCACGTTCGCCGCCGTCCCGGAGCACGGCGTCGACATAGGCGCGGTCGCCCTGGATGCGCCGCATCTCGCCGGCGATCGGCGCCAGTTTTTCCACCGCGAGATCGGCCAGCGCCGGCTTGAAGACGGAGAATTGCTGGCCGCCGAATTGCCTGAGCACGTCGGCCTTCGACATCTCGGCGAGGCCCGCATAGATGCCGACCAGGTTTTCCGCCTCGGGCCGGCTTTCCAGCCCGTCGACCTCGCTCGGCAAGGCTTCCGGGTCGGTCTTGGCCTTGCGGATCTTCTTCGAGATGGTGTCGGCATCGTCGGTCAGGTTGATGCGCGACAGGTCCGATGGGTCCGACTTCGACATCTTCTTCGACCCGTCGCGCAGGCTCATGATGCGCGCCGCCGGGCCGCCGATGACCGGTTCGGTGATCGGGAAGAAGCCGTTCACCGTCTCCTCGCCGACCTGCATCTCGACGCCGACGCCAAGACCGGCGATGCGGTCGGAGAAATCGTTGTTGAATTTCTGGGCGATGTCGCGGGTCAATTCCAGATGCTGCTTCTGGTCCTCGCCCACCGGCACGTGGGTGGCGCGGTAGAGCAGGATGTCGGCCGCCATCAGCGAGGGATAGGCGAGCAGGCCCAGCGAGGCATTCTCGCGGTCCTTGCCAGCCTTGTCCTTGAACTGCGTCATCTTGTTCATCCAGCCGATGCGCGCGACGCAGTTGAAGATCCAGGCGAGCTCCGCATGCTGCATCACCCGCGACTGGTTGAAGACGATGTGCTTCTTCGGATCGATGCCGGAGGCGAGGAACGCCGCAGTGATCGACCGCGTCTGGTCGGCAAGGTCGTCATAGACGAGCTGGGCGGTCAGCGAATGCAGGTCGACGACGCAATAGATGCAGTCGGACGTGTCCTGCAGGGCGACGAATTTCTTGATGGCGCCGAGATAGTTGCCGAGATGCAGATTGCCGGTCGGCTGGACACCGGAGAAGACGAGTGGCTTGAAGGCGGACATGGGTTTCCTCATGGCTTGTGGAGGGCCGTATAAGCGTGATTCCGAAAAGTTGCAGACTTTTCGGAGCCAATCACGCGGCTGGAAACCGCGCGCGGCGAAAGTCTTGCGACGGCGCGCTTATGGACGAGAGTGGGGGGAGGATCAAGAGCAGCGAGACGGGCCGGACGGCCGATTTATTCGTCGAGTTCTGATTTTGCCACGGACTGACCGGATTCTGTTCTCCTGCGCCCGACATTGCGCCGGATCATGCCGAAATCGGCGCCGCCGGTGGCGAATGCGGTGACGAAATAGAGCGTCGCCCCACCTGCCACCAGCGCGAGCACCGTGGTCGCCTTGATGACCAGCGGCGAACCGGGTCCGAGCCTGGCGGCGAAATAATGTTCGGCGAAATAGAGGGCGACACCCATTACCGCCGCCGACAGCACCAGCCGTGGAATTCGCTTCAAGAGCGGCACGTCGCGGCCCCAATGGCCGCGCCGGATCAGTACGGCAAGCAGCATCAGCGCGTTGACCCAGCCGGCGACTGCCGAAGCCACGGCGATACCGGGTGCGCCCATCCTCGGGAATAGCGTCAGTGCGGTGCCGACATTCACCGCCACGGAGATTGCGGCGAAGATCATCGGCGTGCGCGTGTCCTCGCGCGCGAAATACCCTGGGGTGAAGGCCTTGATCAGCACGAAGGCCGGCAGGCCGAGACCGAAGATCGCCAGGATCGCCGCCACGACAGGCGTCGAATGGTTGGCGGCGAACGCACCGCGCTCATAGACCAGCCGTACGATCGGTTCCGACATGACCCAAAGTGCCGCCGCCGCCGGCAAGGTCATGAACAGGGTGAATTCGACGGAGCGGTTCTGCAGATTGGCGGCCTCGATCACATTGCCTGATTTCAGAGCCCGCGACAGTTCGGGCAACAGCACGATCGCCACCGCGACGCCGACGACGCCGAGCGGCAACTGGTAGACGCGGTCGGCATAGGCCAGCGAGGAGACGGCACTGTCCTGCGCCGAGGCAATGGCCGTTCCGATCAGCTGGTTGATCTGGGTGATGCCGCCGGTGATCGCCGCCGGCAGCGCCAGGATCAGGAGCCGCTTCACGTTCGGGGTCATCTTCGGCCGGCGGAAGCCGATCGAGATGCCGGCATTGCGCACCGCCACCCAGACGATGGCGAGTTGCACGATGCCGGCCGCCAGCACGCCCCAGGACAGGGCGAAGCCGACAGCATGTGCATCCTGCCCATGGTACCAGGCGTAGCCAAGCACGCTGATCAGGATGATGTTGAGGAAAGCCGGCGCGATCGCGGCGGCGAAATAGCGGCGCAGCGAGTTCAGCATGCCCGCCATCATGGCGGCGAGCGACATGCAGATCAGGTAGGGGAACATGATCGTCGCGAGCCGGACGGTCGTCTCGAACTTGCCCGGCGTGTCGGCAAAGCCCGGCGCCACCAGGTAGCGCACGATCAGCGGCATCGCCAGTTCCATGGCGATGGTCAGCGCCAGCAGCGCGGTGAACAGGACCCCGAACACTTCTTCCGAGAATCGCTTGGCGCCGTCGGTGCCGTGCGTCTCGATCTCCTTGGCGAACAGCGGCACGAAGGCGGCGTTGAACGCGCCTTCGGCGAACAGCCGGCGAAACGTGTTGGGGAACTGGAAGGCGGCGTTGAAGGCGTCGGCGACCGGTCCGGTGCCGAGTGCGGCTGCCATCAGCATCTCGCGGCCGAAACCGAGCGCACGGCTCATCAACGTGCCGGAGGCTACGGTAGCGAATTTCTTGACAAGACTCATGCGTTCGCAAACTGCCTGTGGGATTGGGAGAAGAAGATGATGGCCGTCACTCGGCGGCTGCCTTGGCCCTGCCGCCGCGTTCTGGCACGATGCCTTCGAGCGTCGCGATCAACCGGTTGCGGATGGTGGCGATTCGGGCCGGGCTGTCGATCTTCTGGCCGGTAAGGTCGGTGACATAGAAGGTGTCGATGACCTTCTCGCCAAAAGTGGTGATATGCGCCGAGGCAATGTCGAGCGACAGGTCGGACAGCGTCCCGGTGATTTCCGACAGCAGGCCGGGGCGGTCGAGCCCCTCGACCTCGATCACCGAAAACCGGTTCGACAGCGCGTTGCGGATTTCGGCGCGCGGCGGGATCTTGAACACCTTGGATCCGCGCCTTGGCTTGGTGCGCTTCTCGATCATTTCCGGCAGCCAGCTCTTGCCCGACAGCACGTCCTCGATCAGCTTGCCGACGCGCTCGGCGCGCCGGCGCTCGTCCTCGTCGCGGTCGAACTCCCTCGAGATCAGGATCGTGTCCAGCGCCCGGCCGTCCGACGTGGTGAAGATCTGCGCGTCGACGATGTTGCCGCCGGCGCCGGCGCATGCCCCGGCAATGACCGAGAGAAGACGGGGATGGTCCTGCGCCAGCACGGTGATTTCGGTCACCCCCTCGAACTGGTGCGTCTTGACCATGGTTGCGAGCTTGTTGCCAGCCGCGTCCGTCTCGCGAATGAATTCGGCGTGGCGAAGTTGGTCCGGCAGGTCCACGGCCAGGAGGTAGTTTTCATAATGCAGCCTGACATAGCGCTTGCGCGCCTTGTCGGGCCAGTCGGCGAGCGCCTCCGCCAGCCGTTCGCGCGCCGCCGCCGTGCGTTGAGCGCGCGAGACTTCCGAAAAGCCGCCGGTCAGCAGCAGTTCGGTCTCGTAGTAGAGCGTACGCAGCAACTGGCCCTTCCAGCCATTCCACACGCCTGGTCCAACGCCCCTGATGTCGCAGACGGTCAGGATCAACAGCATCTTCAGCCGCTCGACCGACTGCACGATCGAGGCGAAGTCCTCGATCGTCTTGCGGTCGTTGAGGTCGCGGGTTTGTGCCGTCATCGACATGACGAGGTGGTTCTCGACCAGCCAGGCGACGGTTTCCGTATCGGCCGGCGAAAGCCCCATATGCGGGCAGATCCGCCTTGCGATCCTGGCGCCGGCCTCGGAATGGTCTTCAGGCCTGCCCTTAGCGATGTCGTGCAGCAGCACGGCGACATAGAGCGCCTCGCGGCTCTTCTTCAGGCCCGGCATCAGCGAATGCGACAGCGGATGCACCTTCTCGCCATCGCCGCGCTCGATCTCGGCCAGCACGCCGATGCAGCGGATCAGGTGCTCGTCGATCGTGTAGTGGTGGTACATCGAGAACTGCATCATGGCGACGATCTTGCCGAAATCCGGGATCAGCCGGCCCAGCAGCCCCGCCTCGTTCATACGCCGCAGGTTGAGTTCGGCGTTGCGGTCCGAGGTCAATATGTCGAGAAACAGCCGGTTGGCTTCCTCGTCGCGTCTGAGCGACTTGTTGACCAGGCCGAGCGAACGGGTGAGCAGTTTCAGCGCATCGGGATGGAATTCCAGCCCGTGCTTGTCGGCGAACCAGAACAGCCTGAGAAGATTGACCGGGTCGCGCTCGAAGACGCCGTCGTCGGCGATGTTGATGCGATGGTTGTCGACGATGAAGTCGGACGTGCCCGCAAGCTTTCGCTTGCGGCGCTGGAAGGTGAGGAAGATGCGGTTGAAGCCGGGAACGTGCTTGGCCTGCTCCTCCTCCAGCGCGGCGCAGAAGATGCGGGTCAGGTCGCCGACATCCTTGGCGACGAGGAAATAGTGCTTCATGAAGCGTTCGACCGCCGACAGGCCGGGATGGGTCGTATAGCCGAGCCGTTCGGCGATCTCGCGCTGGATGTCGAAATGCAGCCGCTCCTCGGCCTTCCCCGTGAGGAAATGCATGTGGCAGCGCACCGCCCACAGGAAATCCTCGGCCTTCTGGAACTCACGATACTCGGCCTCGGTGAAGACGCCTTTCTCGACCAGTTCCTCGCCGGTACGCACGCGGTAAAAATACTTGCCGATCCAGAACAGCGTCTGCAGGTCGCGCAAGCCGCCCTTGCCGTCCTTGACGTTGGGCTCGACCAGATAGCGGCTTTCGCCGGCCTTGGCATGGCGCTCGTCGCGTTCGGCGAGCTTGGCCTGCACATATTCCGGTCCGGTCGTGCGCACCACCTCATGGTCGAAGCGCAGCATCAGCTCGTCATAGAGCTTGCGTTCGCCCCACAGGAAACGCGCTTCCAGGATCGAGGTGCGGATGGTGATGTCGGTGCGCGACAGCCTGAGGCACTCATCGATGTTGCGGGTGGCATGGCCGACCTTCAGCCCCATGTCCCACAGCATGTAGAGCATGTATTCGACCGTTTGTTCTCCCCAAGGCGTCTGCTTGTAGGGCAGCAGGAACAGCAGGTCGATGTCGGATCCCGGCGCCAGTGTACCGCGGCCATAGCCGCCGACGGAAACGACCGCCATGCGTTCGGCCGAGGACCGGTTCTTCACCCGGTAGACATGCGTGGCGGCAAAATCGTAGAGCGCGCGGATCAGCTCGTCCATCAGGTGCGACAGCCGTTCGGCGCAGGCGTTGCCGCCGCCATCTTGCCTCAGCATCGCCTCGGCTGTCTTGCGACCCTCGGCCAGGCGCCCCTTGAGAAGCTGAAGAACGGCAGCACGGATGCCCTGGCTGGAACCATCGCCGGCACTGGCCGCGGTCTGTGCGGTCATCTCGCGGCGCAAAGCGTCGCCGTCGATCAGTTCATTGAGCTTCAGGGAGATTTTTGCCATAGATACCGGTTGGCCTTGCCTTTTGGGCGGCGTCTATAGCGTGTTTTCGCGGCGCTGGGTATGGGCCTGCTATCGATCCCGCAAACGCTCTAGTCGTTTGCCTCGACTGGAGCGAGCGGGACGACAATCTGCCGCCGCAGCCTGCAGAGATCGGTGATCTGCCGCGTTGCCCGCCTGGCCTCCCTACGGATCCGTGCGAGAGCCGGCATCCTCTGTCCGTTGGCGAGCCCGCTTGCGACCCGCTCGGCCTCCCGGCCTTGTTCAAGCAGGCTCGGCAACCGGTCGTCCACGAACCGGTCCTGCGCACAGAGCGCCGGGACAAGCTGGTAGATCGTCTTGCCGGTCGACGTCGCGAACGCAGGATCGAAGATGAGATTGTCCACCGCCACATTGACATCGGAGGTCGCCTCGAGAAGAGCGTGAGCCGCTTGCCTAGACAGCAGGTAGCCACCGGCTCCGATATGGTTCTTGCGAAGCCTGAACACCGAAAAACCGTGGCCGACGGCAACCTTCTCCCGCTGGATCACCGTCGTGTGGAAGAACGTCTCGAGCTTGACGACATCGGCGCCGGTCGGAACCCAGTCCGTATTGGCCAGCAGCGCACCGGCTTTCGCGGAAAACACCATGTCGTCCTCGAAGACGGCGCCATACGGCGCGTCGTCTTGCGCGATGATGGTCCAGCAGGCGCGATGACTGTGCAGGCAAGCGATCTCGCTGCCGGACAGACGCCGCACCGCATACAATGCATGCTGGCGCTGCAACACGAGGTCTGGACGGTCCCTTGCATCGATTGCGGCAACCCGCTCGAATCCAAGGCCAATGCGCGCAAACTCCGCAGTCGTATGGGCAAGCCGGTCGGGAGATCGATCGAGGTTGATAACCAGGCGCTTCATTCTTCACTAACTTGTTTTTTCTTGTGGTGGCGGCGCTCTATAGCACATGCGGAGCTTGCGTCTTCTGTATTTTGGGAAGGACTTTGCTTTGTGGCCAAATGAAAGGGACAATACGGCTGTTTAGCCATTCAACTGGCCGGAATCACTGTCGATGTTTGGGGAAGGGGGGGTTTTCAATTTCTATCCCCCGTTCGTCGCAAGGAGGGTCGAAACAACACTGAGGTCTATACTTATGTTGGCGATTCTGCCGGCCAGGCAAGCTTAGTCGGTTGCGCCGGTCGAATCGAAGGGGACGACGATGTGTCGCCGATATCTGCAGAAATCGACGATCCACCGCGCGGCTCGTCCGCCTTCCTTCATGATTCTTTCGGCGACGGGCCTTCTGCGTTTTGCGACAAGAGCATTCGCGGTTCCCTCGGCGTCCCGCTCTTGGCCGAGCAGGCTTGGCAATCGGTCGCCGACGAACTGATCCTGCACGCACAGCGCAGGGACGAGCTGGTAGATCGTCTTGCTGGACGAGGTAGCGAATGCCGGGGTGAAAATTAGATCGTCGGCGGTGATATTGATCTTTTCGGTCGCCTCGAGGAGATCGCGCGCGGCCTGTCTGGAGATGATGTAGCCCCCGGTCCCCGGATGGTTCTTGTAGAGCCTGAACGCGGAAAAACCATGTCCAGCGGCGGTCCTTCGCCGGTGGACGAGGGTTCTCTTGAAGTACGTCTCCAACTTGACAATGTCGGCATCGGTCGGAATCCAGCCGTTGTCGGCAAGCAACGGACCGGCATTTGCTGAAAAAATCACGTCGTCCTCGAAGATGGCGCCGTAGCTGGCATCGTCCTGCGCCAGGATCGCCCAGCAGAGGCGGTGGCTGTGCAGGCAGGCGATCTCGCTGCCCAGCAAACGCCGGGGGGCATACATCGGATGTTGCGGTTGCTGCCCGAGTTCGGGGTGGCTGCGCGCATCGACCGCCGCAACACGTTGGAACGCAGCGCCGATCCGGGCGAACTCTGCACTTATGTGAGCAAGTCGGTCCGGGGACCGATCGAGATTGATGACCAGGCACTTCATAGTCGACCGAAATCTAGCGAGATGAACGGGATGCGGCGAATAATATTAGCAAGAAAAGTTTTAGCACGAGATGTGCCTTTGTGCAGGGGGTGTTCGATCGATTTCACGGCCCCCGAAATCGGAAAATCAAAACGGCCCTTGACCTTCCAGTTACTGGAAGCACTACCTCGGGTTCGAAGCAATGACATCAAGGCATTTTCGGAATGACGCATTCAGATCACGATCACCAGGCACATGGCTCGCATGGCGGCTGTTGCGCGCCGAAAGGCGCCGCCGCGAATACGGTCCTCCGCGACCCGGTCTGCGGCATGACCGTGGATCCGGCCGCCGGCAAGCCGACATCTCAGCATGACGGCCGCCTCTATCATTTCTGCAGCGAGCGCTGCCGTTCGAAGTTCCAGGCCGAGCCTGAGAATTACCTCACGGCCGCCGACCCTGTGTGCGGCATGAGCGTCGACCGCTCGACGGCGAAACATTTCGTCCGTCATGAAGGCCAGGGCTTCTATTTCTGTTCCGCCGGCTGCAAGGCGAAGTTCGAGGCGGCGCCGCAAACCTATCTCGACGGCAGGCCGGCGCCGGCGCCGATGCCCAAGGGCACGCAATACACCTGCCCGATGCATCCGCAGATCATCCGCGGCAAGCCCGGCTCCTGCCCGATCTGCGGCATGGCGCTCGAGCCTATGGGCGTGCCGACGGGCGATGAAGGGCCAAATCCCGAACTGGTCGATTTCACCAGGCGGCTCTGGGTGAGCGCGCTGCTGTCGGCCCCGCTGCTGATCATCACCATGGCGCCGATGGTCGGCCTGTCGCTGGAGGGCCTGGTCGAGGATCGCGCAAAGGTCTGGATCGAACTGGCCCTGGCGAGCCCCGTGGTGCTCTGGGCCGCCTTCCCGTTTTTCCATCGCGGCTGGGACTCGATCCTCAACCGCAGCCCCAACATGTGGACGCTGATTTCGCTGGGTGTCGCCGCCGCCTATTTCTACAGCGTCGTCGCCACGCTCTTCCCGGACATCTTTCCGCATGAGTTTCGCGGCCATGGTGGTGCGGTGCCGGTCTATTTCGAGGCCGCCGCAGTCATCGTCGCGCTTGTCTTCCTCGGCCAGGTGCTGGAACTGCGCGCCCGCGAAAAGACCGGATCGGCGATCCGCGCTTTGCTTGACCTCGCGCCGAAGACCGCGCGGCGGATCGCCGAGGACGGCGCCGAGACCGATGTAGCACTGGACGAGGTGAAGACCGGCGAGCGCCTGCGCATCCGGCCCGGCGATGCGGTCCCGGTCGACGGGACGGTGCTCGAAGGCCGCTCCTCCATCGACGAATCGATGATCACGGGCGAACCCTTGCCGGTCGAGAAGGCCGAAGGCGATGCGTTGACCGGCGGCACGCTCAACAAGAACGGCTCGCTGATCATGCGCGCCGAACGGATCGGCGCCGAGACCACGCTGTCGCGCATCGTCGAACTCGTCGCCAAGGCACAGCGCTCGCGCGCGCCGATCCAAGGCTTGGCCGACCGCGTTTCCTTCTACTTTGTCCCGGCCGTCGTCCTGGTCGCCATCGTCGCGTTCATCGCCTGGGCGGTCTTCGGCCCCGAGCCCAGCCTGATCTTCGCCATCGTCTCGGCGGTTTCGGTGCTGATCATCGCCTGTCCCTGTGCGCTGGGTCTCGCCACGCCGATGTCGATCATGACCGCCACCGGGCGCGGCGCGCATGCCGGCGTGCTGATCAAGGAAGCCGCCGCGCTCGAACGCTTCGCCTCCGTCGACACCTTGATCGTCGACAAGACCGGCACGCTGACCGAAGGCCGGCCGAAACTGACCGATGTCGTCGCGGCTACGGGCTTTTCCGAGGACGAATTGCTGGTGTACGCCGCGACCCTGGAAAAAGGCTCGGAGCATCCGCTGGCCGAGGCCATCGTCGAGGGGGCGGACCAGCGCGGCGTGAAGATCGCCGAGGCCGGCAGCTTCGAGGCGGTTACCGGCAAGGGCGTTTCCGGCACGGTGTCGGGCAAGAAGGTCGCGCTCGGCAATGCCGCGATGATGGCCGATCTCGCCATCGACGTTTCCGCAATCCAAGCCAGCGTGGAAGCATTGCAGGGCGATGGCAAGACGGCGATGTTCGTCGGCGTCGACGGCAAGCTGGCCGGCATCGTCGCCGTCGCCGATCCGGTCAAGGCGACCACGGCCGAGGCGATCAAGGCGCTACACGGCAGCGGGCTGAGGATCGTCATGGCGACCGGCGACAATGAGCGCACGGCCAAGGCAATCGCTGGACGTCTTGGCATCGACGAGGTTCGGGCAGGTCTGTTGCCGGAACAGAAGGCAGCGCTCGTCGACGAACTGCGCGGCAGGGGTGCCGGTGTCGCCATGGCCGGGGACGGCGTCAACGACGCGCCGGCGCTTGCCGCCGCCGATGTCGGCATCGCCATGGGAACGGGCGCCGATGTCGCGGTCGAAAGCGCCGGCATCACCTTGGTCAAGGGCGATCTCAACGGCATCGTGCGCGCCCGCACCCTGGCCCAGGCGACTATCGGCAACATCCGGCAGAACCTGTTCTTCGCCTTCCTCTACAATGTGCTCGGCGTGCCGGTCGCCGCCGGCGTGCTCTATCCGCTCACCGGCACGCTTCTGTCGCCGATGCTAGCGGCCGCGGCGATGAGTCTGTCCTCCGTCTCGGTGATCGCAAACGCTTTGCGGCTCAGAACGTTGAAACTCTGAGATCAGCCCCCAGATACGAAACCCAACCGACAGGAGACCATGAATGACCTTGGCTAAGAAACTCGTGCTGCTGCTGATGGCCGCCGGAATGCTGCTTGCCGTCTTCCTCGAAAGCGTGCCGGCGCGGAGCGAGGAGATGAAGCACGACATGGGTGCCATGGCCATGGGAGCGGAAAGCCCTTCGACGGCGGGCTACAAGGCGGCGATGGACAAGATGCATACCGACATGATGGCCTCGCAATATACCAGCAACGCCGATGTCGATTTTGTCCGCGGCATGATTCCGCATCATCAGGGCGCGATCGATATGGCCAAGGTCGAACTGGCCAACGGCAAGGATCCCGAAATCCGCAAGCTCGCCGAAGGCGTCATCGCCGCGCAGGAAGCCGAAATCAAGCAGATGCAGGACTGGCTCGCCGCCTATCCGGTGAAGTAAGCTTCGCGGCAGCACTAAGCAGGTCCGGCGAGAACTTCATCCGGGTTCACGTCGAGGCTCGATGCGATCGGGTACCCACGGAGCCATGCCATGGAATCGAGCGTCAGAACCACCACGCTGCCCTGCGGCGAGGCCATACCCGTCCTCGGCCAGGGCACGTGGAAGATGGGCGAGGATTCGCGCCGCCGCGCCGATGAGGTCAGGGCGCTGAAGCTCGGCCTCGACCTCGGCGTCACGCTGATCGACACCGCCGAAATGTATGCCGATGGCGGTGCCGAGGTCGTGGTAGCGGAAGCCATCGCCGGGCGTCGTGACGAAACCTTCCTGGTCTCGAAGGTCCTGCCCTCCAACGCCTCGCGCGCCGGCGTGCGCCGCGCCTGCGAAAACAGCCTGAAGCGCCTGCGCACCGACCGCATCGACCTCTATCTCCTGCATTGGCCGGGCAGCGTGCCGTTGACCGAGACGGTCGAGGCGTTCGAAGCGCTGAAGCAAGCCGGCAAGATCCGGCATTGGGGCGTCAGCAATTTCGACACCGACGAGATGCAGGAATTGGTGCTCCTGTCCGACGGCGACAAGGTACAGACCAACCAGGTGCTCTACAATCTCGTCCGCCGCGGCCCGGAATTTGATCTCTCGCCCTGGATGAGGAAACGCGGCATCCCGCTGATGGCCTATTCGCCGGTGGAGCAGGGCGCGCTGGCACATAATGCCAGGCTTGCCGAGGTCGCCGCCCGCCATGGTGCGAGCGCGGCGCAAATCGCCTTGGCCTGGGTGATGCGGCAGGACGACGTCATCGCCATTCCCAAGGCCGGCAGCCAGGAGCACGTCCGCCAGAATGTCGCCGCGCTCGATATCAGGCTTACACATCAGGACATCGCCGATCTCGATCGTGCGTTCCCGCAACCGACGCGCAAGCGCGGACTGGAGATGATTTAGCTAGGAAGCAATCCCTGCAGAGCCGACCACTGCCATCATCGATGCGGCCAAATGCTAAAAGCCGGAGCGGAGATATCATCGTTGTCGATGATGATATCGGCAACCTGCTGAGGCCGTGCCTCGGTCAGGTAGAGCTGTTCAGACAGGCGATAGCGTTCCAACATCTCGCCATCGCGTGCCGTTGCACGAAGCTCCGATATTTGAGGATCTACATCCAACCACACCCCAACATCCCAAAGATCGCGCAATTCGGGACGCAATGCGAATACGCCGTCAATGACGAGAATGGCTTGGTCCGGCACCGGTATAAGTTCAGCTGAATGGTCTATCTGCGTTATCGGATCAATCGAGCACAGCATGGTCTGTCCGGCTCGGAAGCCGCCGACCAAATCTGAGCGAATGCGTTCAATATCGAACGCGTTGCGATAGTAGCCTTCACCGCTCGCTCGATCGTAAAGGTAACGATCTCGCCAGGGTTTCTTGAAGTCATCCAGGCTCGCCCGAAACACACCTGTCACGGTCGCGCTCAGAGTGTGGGCGAGCTCATCGGCAAATGTTGTCTTGCCGGAGGCGGTACGACCGTCAATGGCTACAACAACCGGACCCTCAACATATGAAGTAACGACATCTGCCAAGCGAGTCGTCAAACCGGCCCGCACCTCGGAGACATGTGCCTGTCGAGGTGCAATCCACGTTGACGATCCTCGTATCCATTTGGTTGTCATCAGCGGTCATTGGTGCCGGCAACAGTTGCGTGCATCGAACCTAGATGGGAAGAACCGTCATGGAAACCCGCATCAAGATTGCCGCACCACTCGAAGATGTGGATACCGAACGCCTGCACCTCCGGGGGAGATTGGCGGTATCGCCGCCGCCTCTCCTATTTCCCCGCCAGCCCCTTCAGCCGGTAAAGCGCCTCCAGCGCTTCCTTCGGCGTCATCTCGTCGGGATTGATCTCGCCGAGCGCTGCGCCCAGCGCGTCGTCCTTCACCGGCTTTGGCTCTTCCCGCTTCAGCGCCACCGAAAACAGCGGCAGGTCGTCGACCAGCCGGTTGGTCTTGCCGGAGACCTCGCCTTCCTCCAACTGGTGCAGCACCGCCTTGGCGCGGTCGACCACCGCTTCCGGCAGACCGGCGAGCCGCGCCACCTGCACGCCGTAGGAGCGGTCGGCGGCGCCCTTGCCGACCTCGTGCAGGAAGACGACGTCGCCTTCCCATTCCTTGACCCGCATGGTGACGTTGGAGAGCCGCGCCAGCTTGCCGGCGAGCGAGGTCATTTCGTGGAAATGGGTGGCGAAGATCGCCCGGCAGCGGTTCTTCTCATGCAGATATTCGACCGCCGCCCAGGCGATCGACAGGCCGTCGAAGGTTGCGGTGCCGCGGCCGATCTCGTCGAGGATCACCAGCGCCCGTTCGCCGGCCTGGTTGAGGATCGCCGCCGTCTCGACCATCTCGACCATGAAGGTCGAGCGGCCGCGCGCCAGATCGTCCGAGGCGCCGACGCGCGAGAATAGCCGGTCGACGACGCCGATATGGGCAGACGCCGCCGGCACGAAGGAGCCGGTCTGGGCCAGGATCGCGATCAGCGCGTTTTGCCGCAGGAACGTCGACTTACCACCCATGTTCGGGCCGGTCAGCAGCCAGATCGCGCCGTTCTTGGCATTCCCCTCGGGTGAGAGGTCGCAATCATTGGCGACGAATGAGCCTTCGCCCGAACGGCGCAGCGCCTGTTCGACCACTGGATGCCGGCCACCCGAAATCTCGAAGGCCAGGCTGGAATCCACCACCGGCCGGCACCAGGCTTCGCTCTCCGATAAAAGCGCGAGTGCTGCCGACACGTCGAGCACGGCGAGCGCATCGGCGCCGGCGCGGATCGCTTCGGCCTCGCCGACCGCCTCCGCTGTCAGCGCATCGAAGGCGGCCAGCTCGAT
The DNA here is from genome assembly GCF_006442545.2 of Mesorhizobium sp. B2-1-8. NCBI lineage: Bacteria > Pseudomonadati > Pseudomonadota > Alphaproteobacteria > Hyphomicrobiales > Phyllobacteriaceae > Mesorhizobium > Mesorhizobium sp. B2-1-8. The sequence goes on along the minus strand of NZ_CP083952.1, from coordinate 198,622 downwards.
GCTCAGCGCACGGTCGGCGGCATTGGCGATCTTGGTCTCGAGTTCGGCGAGTTCCGTCGTGGTGAAGCGCATGGCATTGGCCATGGTCTGGCGGTGGATGAACCGCGCCTTGGCGCCATCGCTGCCGGTCATGACGGCATGATGGTTGGCCGTCACCTCGATGTAGTAACCGAGCACGTTGTTGTGCCGGATCTTCAGCGAACGGATGCCGGTCTCCTCGATCAGCGAGCGCTCCAGCGCGGCGATCACTTTGCGCGACTCGTCGCGCAGCGCCCGCATCTCGTCGAGTTCGGCATGGTAACCGCCGCGAACGAAACCGCCGTCACGTTTGAGCAGCGGCAGTTCCTCGCCGAGCGCCTGGGTGAGATGCTGGGCAAGTGCCCTGGGCAGCGTCTGGATGGCGGCCATTGCGCCGGCCAGTTCCTGGGGCAAGGCGACCGCGGCAAAGGTTTCGGCAATGGCGCCGGCCGCCTCGAAGCCGGCGCGCAGCGCGCCGAGGTCGCGTGGGCCGCCGCGGTTGAGCGCCAGCCTGGACAGCGCACGCGGCATGTCGGCGACGCTCTTCAGGCTCATCCGTACTGCCTGGCAAAGCCGCACTTCGGAACGGAAGAACGACACCGAATCCAGCCGTGCGCCGATGGCCGCCGGGTCGGTCAGCGGCGCCATCAGCCGGTCGGCGAGCAGCCTCGCGCCGCCGCCGGTCACCGTGCGGTCGATCGCCTTGAACAGCGAACCCTCGCGGCTGCCGGACAGCGTGCGCAACAGTTCGAGATTGCCGCGCGTCGCCGGATCGATGAACAGGGTCGAGCCCTGCTCCTCGCGTTCGGGCCGCGACAAGGGAGGACGCTCAGCCTTCTGCGTCTTCTCGACATAGGCGATGGCGCCCGAGATGGCCGACAGTTCGGCGCGTGAAAACGTGCCGAAACTGTCTGGTGTCGCCACCTCGAAAAAGCGCGCGATCCGCCCCGTGGCCGAGGCCGAATCGAACAGGCTCGGCGGCTGTGGGCTGGCAACGCGTCCGAGCACGTCGAAAACCGGCTTCAGCTCGGGATCGTGGAACACCGGCTCGGCGACGATCAGCTCACGCGGATCGACGCGGAAGATGTCGGCCAGCAGCCGGTCGGCGGTGGTCTCGGCGACGCGGAAGGCGCCGGTCGAGATGTCGATCCAGGCAATTGCAAAGCTTCCTTGGTTCCCTGTCGCGCTGCCGCGCTCCCCGCTTCTTGGCTCCGCCCCACCCTTAACCCTGCCCAACGCCATCAGGAAACTCGATTCCGACGGCGCCAGCAATTTGTCCTCGGTGATAGTGCCCGGCGTCACCAGCCGCACCACGTCACGGCGCACCACCGATTTGGAGCCGCGCTTCTTGGCTTCGGCCGGATCCTCGATCTGCTCGCAGACGGCGACGCGGAATCCCTGGCCGATCAGCTTCTGCAGATAGTCGTCGGCCGCATGCACCGGCACGCCGCACATCGGAATGTCGTGGCCCTGATGCTTGCCGCGCTTGGTGAGCACGATGCCGAGCGCCCGGCTCGCCTTCTCGGCATCGTCGAAGAACAGCTCGTAGAAATCGCCCATGCGGTAGAACAGCAGCGAATCCGGGTTCGCCGCCTTGATCTCGATGAACTGCTCCAGCATCGGCGTGACGGCGGCCGTGCCGGGCTGTGGCGGCGTCATCGCCTCGGGGGCGGCGTCGGGCTCGTTCGGGCTGTGCATGTTCATGGCGCGGCACGCTAGCAGATGTGATGGCGGGGTTTAATGCCGGGCCATCGAAAAGCAGGGGAAGACCGCGAGCCATCGTCCATGGAAGGGCTATTCAGCGGCATTGCCCGATGCCGTGATCGCGCATGCGCATGAAATCATGGCATCCAGGGTGGCGCGGAAGGGCTCCTGACCGAGCGTGTCCGCTTTGAAGCAGCTTTGCAGAGCTTCGTGGTTTACACGCGGCGGCCCGTGGTCTTAATTCGCAAGCACACAGGCACCCGCCTCAAGGAGGTGTCGCACCGGCGAGGAAATCAAAAGCATCATGGCCAGGAAAACCGAGAACAACGGTCCATCCGTCAGCGCGCAGGAAGCGCTCGAATTCCACGCCATGGGCCGGCCCGGCAAGCTGGAGATCGTCGCCACCAAACCGATGATGACGCAGCGGGATCTGAGCCTCGCCTATTCGCCTGGTGTCGCCGTGCCGGTGCGCGCCATCGCCGAGGACCCGTCCAGGGCTTTCGACTACACGGCGCGGGGCAACATGGTCGCCGTCATCTCGAACGGCACCGCCATTCTTGGCCTCGGCAATCTCGGCGCGCTGGCCTCGAAGCCGGTGATGGAAGGCAAGGCGGTGCTGTTCAAGCGCTTCGCCGATGTCGATTCCATCGACCTCGAGGTCGACACCGAGGATGCCGACGAGTTCATCAACTGCGTGCGCTTCCTCGGTCCCTCCTTCGGTGGCATCAACCTGGAAGACATCAAGGCGCCGGAATGCTTCATCATCGAGCAGCGCCTGCGCGAACTGATGGACATCCCGGTCTTCCACGACGACCAGCACGGCACCGCCATCATCTCGGCCGCCGGCCTGATCAACGCGCTGGAGGTAACCGGCCGCGACATGAAGACCACGAAGCTGGTCTGCAATGGCGCGGGTGCGGCCGGCATCGCTTGCATCGAGCTGATGAAGGCGATGGGTTTTTCGCCCGAAAACATCACCTTGTGCGATACCAAGGGCGTGGTCTTCCAGGGCCGCACCGAGGGCATGAACCAGTGGAAATCGGCGCATGCGGTCAAGACGAAGGCGCGTTCCCTGGCCGAGGCGCTCAACGGCGCCGATGTCTTCCTCGGCCTTTCCGCCAAGGGGGCGCTGACCACCGCCATGGTGCAGTCGATGGCCAAGAACCCGATCATCTTCGCCATGGCCAATCCCGATCCCGAGATCACGCCCGAGGAAGTGGCCGAGATCCGCACCGACGCCATAATGGCCACCGGGCGTTCGGATTACGCCAATCAGGTCAACAACGTGCTCGGCTTCCCCTATATCTTCCGCGGCGCGCTGGATGTCAGGGCGACCACCATCAATGACGACATGAAGATCGCCGCCGCGCGTGCACTGGCCGAACTGGCGCGCCAGGACGTGCCCGACGACGTCGCCGCCGCCTATCAGGGCAACCGGCCGAAATTCGGGCCCAACTACATCATCCCGGTGCCGTTCGACCCGCGCCTGATCTCGGCCATTCCGATTGCCGTGGCCAAGGCGGCAATGGATTCGGGCGTGGCCCGCAAGCCGATCCTCGATCTCGACCGCTACGCGCAGGAGCTTTCCGCCCGCCGCGACCCGATCGCCTCGACCCTGCAGCGCATCTACGATCGCGTGCGCCGCCAGCCCAAGCGCATCGTCTTCGCCGAGGGCGAGGAGGAGCAGGTGATGCGCGCCGCCGTCTCCTATGTGAACCAGCGGCTCGGCACCGCCATCCTGCTCGGCCGCGACGACGTCATCAAGGAGAACGCCAGGCACGCCGGCATCGACTTGAACAAGCAAGGCATCGAGATCATCAATGCGCGCCTGTCGCGTCGCAATTCGATCTACACCGACTACCTCTACGAACGCATGCAACGCAAAGGCTTCCTGTTCCGCGACTGCCAGCGCCTGATCAACAACGACCGCAATCATTTCGCCGCCTGCATGGTGGCGCTGGGCGACGCCGACGGCATCGTCACCGGCGTCACCCGCAACTATTCCACCGCGCTCGACGACATCAGGCGCGTCATCGACGCCAAGCCCGGCCATCGCGTCATCGGCGCCTCGATCGTGCTCGCGCGCGGCCGGACGGTCATCGTCGCCGACACCGCCGTCCACGACATGCCCAACGCCGAGCAGATCGCCGACATCGCCGAGGAAGCGGCCGGCTTCGCCCGCCGCATGGGCTATGAGCCGAGGCTCGCCATGCTCGCTTATTCCACCTTCGGTCACCCGCAGGGCGAGCGTTCCGAACGCATCCAGGAAGCCGTGCGCATCCTCGACAAGCGCCGCGTTGATTTCGAATATGACGGCGAAATGGCCGCCGACGTCGCGCTCAACCCCCGCGCCATGGCGCAATACCCGTTCATCCGTTTGACCGGCCCGGCCAACGTCCTGATCATGCCGGCTTTCCACTCAGCCTCGATCTCGACCAAGATGCTGCAGGAACTGGGCGGCTCGACCGTCATCGGTCCGCTGCTGGTCGGCCTGAACAAGCCGGTACAAATCGTATCGCTGAACGCCAAGGACTCGGACATCGTGAACATGGCGGCGATCGCGGCGTATACGGCGGGGACTTGAGGCAGACGGACTGACGAAAGCTGGCGATCAGGCTGGGACCCTCACCCTGGCGCGAACACCCGCGCCGCCTCGACCACCTCTTCCGCCCGGTCCTGCCGCAGCAGATCGATTGGAATGCGGCCGTCGAGCTGCGCCGCTGGGCGGTTCAGCCACAGCCAGGCGAGCCTCGGGTTGCCGATCAGCTCCAGTACGTCGCTTATGCCGGCCACCGGCCTGCCGTCGACGAACTGCGCCAGCGGGAAGACGTGCTTGCGGCCGCCCTTGCGCAACGCGATGACGTCGCCGCGTCTCTGCCAGCGGTGCAAGGTGGAGCGGGCGATGCGCAGGTTTTCTTCCAGATAGGTCGAGCCGGCGACGCGGCCGGCCCAGTCCTCGATCAGCATCGATTCGAGGTCGTCGGACGGGGGGAACGCGGGGAGTGTTTCGGCCTCAGCCGACAGCGTTGTCGTCCCGGTTGTGCCGGCTTCGCTGCGGCGCGCGGCTTCGGCCGCGAGCGCACGCACGAATTTCGAGGCAAGGCCGGGAAGGTCGGCATGGATGGCGTCGATGGCGCGCTGGTGCTTGGGCGACAGCAAGGTGACGGCGGACGCTATGCTGCCGGCGATCTTGCCGACCGAGACCTTTGTGGGACCGTTGATGGCCTCGTCATAGTGGGCAAGCGCACGCTCGACCTTTTCCGCCACCATGTCGGCGAAATCGTCCTGCGTGATGCCGGTCGTCTTAGTCTGAAATCTGGTCATGCATCTGTTTTCTTGGCCGCGCGCTCCTCCCTCAGCCGCGGCCGGTTGTCGAACGGTTACGGCGGAAAGTGGAAAGCGCGACGGCAACAGATGCAGCGACCCGACAGGTTGCTGTCCTGCATTGCTCCACACCCCGATTAGCCTGCCGAAATGTCAGTCCCGGCACGCTCGCTTTTGCGTTTAGGAGCGGTATGTGACAACTGCGCGACGGTGAGCGAGACGGCGAAGCTGCCGATCTCCCCCACGAGGAGGGAGATCGGCAGCTTTGTCCTACAACAACCCCGCCTGCTCGGCCTCTTTGCGTAGGTTCTGCCGTGGCCTCGGGCCGATCTGCTGGATCACCAATCCGGCCGCCAGTGAGCCAAGATCGCCGCAGGTCTGGAGGTCGTGTCCCTGTGTATAACCATGCAGGAAACCGGCGGCGTAGAGATCGCCGGCGCCCGTCGTGTCGACCAGTTCCTTGATGGCGGTCGCCTTTATGACCACGGTCTCGTCGCCGCGCACGATGACCGAGCCCTTTTCGGAACGGGTCACCGCCGCGATCTTGCAATCCTTGCGGATCTGCGCCACCGCCTCGTCGAACGACGAAGTCTGGTAAAGCGACTTGATCTCGTGGCTGTTGGCAAAAACGATGTCGACTGTGCCCGAACGCATCAGGTCGAGGAACTCGTCGCGGTAGCGGTCGACGCAGAACGAATCGGAGAGAGTCATGGACACTTCGCGGCCGGCCGCGTGGGCCAGCCTGGCCGTCTGCCGGATGGCTTCCTTGGCGCGCGGCGGGTCCCACAGATAACCCTCGAAATAGGTGACCTTGGCGCCCGACGCCTTGTCGGCCTCGACATCTTCCGGCCCGAGTTCGATGCAGGCGCCGAGATAGGTGTTCATCGAGCGCTCGCCATCGGGGGTGACGAAGATCATCGAGCGCGCCGTCGGCGGCTCGCCCTCGAGCGGCCTGGTGTCGAAGGCGACGCCCTGCGCGTGGATATCGTGCGCATAGATTTCGCCCAGCGCATCGTTGGAGACCTTGCCGAAGAAGGCGGCGCGTCCGCCAAAGGAGGCGACACCAGCCGCCGTGTTGCCGGCGCTGCCGCCGGAGGCCTCGATCGCCGGACCCATGCGGCTGTAGAGCAATTCGGCGCGGTGGGTGTCTATGAGGTTCATCGCGCCCTTGATGATGCCGTTGGTCTGGAGGAAGTCCTCCTCGCACTGGGCGATGATGTCGACAATCGCATTGCCGATGCAAAGCACGTCATATTCCGGCATCAATGTCTCCGCCAAAACCCGGGCCGGCTTCTTGCCATGCCCGCGCGGGTCTACAGCATGATCCTGAAAACTGGCAACCGATTTTCTGTCGTTGCCGGCGTTGCGGCGAGGCCCATCTTTGTCGAAGAAGCCAGCAACTACGTGCCTGTAAAGCGGTTCTGCCCATGGTTTTCGTTGTACCCCCAGGCGTTACGACAATTCGATCGTGGCCGAAGCATTTCGTCGTGGCGTTGCCTAAAAGGGCTTGTTCGATCTCGACCCGAAGGCGGCAAGCCCATGTCTGCAAAGAGCGATACGACCACCGACCTGGCGCTGCTCGGCGTGCTGGCGGTGCTGTGGGGCGCCTCCTACACCTTCATCAAGATCGGCGTCGAGACCATCCCGCCCATCACCTTCATCGCCGCCCGCACCCTGATCGCCGGCGCCATCCTGTTCGCCGTCATCCGCTGGCGCGGGCTTGCCATGCCGGGTGATGCGGCAAGCTGGCGCCGCTTTGCCTTCCAGGCCTGCCTCAACAGCGTCGTCCCGTTCACGTTGATCGCCGCCGCCGAGCGCTCGGTCGACGCCGGCCTTGCCACCATCCTCAACGCCACCTCGCCGATCTTCACCTTCCTGCTGACGGCGCTCATCACCCGCCATGAGCCGGTCACAGTGCGCAAGCTGGTCGGCGTCGGCGCCGGCATCGCCGGCATCTGCCTCATCGTCGGCACGCAGGCGCTTGGCGGCATCGGCCACCAGCTCTGGGCGCAGCTGGCCATCGTCGCGGCAACCGTGTGCTATGCGGGCGCCGCGATTTTCGGCCTTGGCTTCAAGGGCCTCGATCCGATGCTCCCCGCCGCCGGTTCGATGCTGTGCGGCGCGGTCATGCTGGTGCCGCTCAGCCTGGCGGTCGACCAGCCGTGGACGCTGGCGCCTTCGGGGGCTTCCATCCTCGCGCTGCTCGGCCTGTCCGTGTTTTCGACGGCACTGGCTTTCGTCATCTATTTCCGTCTGATCCACACGCTGGGTTCGGTCGGCACCACGTCTCAGGCCTATCTGCGCGTGCCGATCGGCGTCGGCATCGGCGCTGTCTTCCTCGGTGAAAGCCTTGGCCCCACGGCTTGGCTCGGCATGGGTTTTGTCGTCGCAGGCGTGGCTACCATGACCATACCGGTCCGCAGACCGGCCTTCGCCCGATAGGCAAATTTCGAGAGCGTCCAAAGGCGAGCAACGGTCCGCGCTTGTGCTCGCGGGCCGCACCGCCTATCTCGGGAGCGTCGTGCCTTGAGCGGTTCAGTGTTTGATGGAATCTCTGACCCGCTCTAATTTCTTGTTTTTACGCAATCCCGGACGGAAAACCGCTAGGCACTTTTCCTGGAATTGCTCTTGTGGCTGTGTCCGCTGACCTGGGGTTGAAGCACGGTGATTTTCGACGCTGCCCGCACCGCGGCCCTGGAACTGCTCTCGCCTCCGTTCCGCGCCGTCTTCATCAAGACGCTCGGCCTGACTCTGCTGGCGCTGGTCGCCCTGTGGTTCGGCCTGACCAGCCTTGTCGAATGGCTGGCCCTGCCGTGGCTCCAGACACTGTTTCCCGGCATGCCATCCTGGGCCGGCTGGCTGGGCGGCATTGTCGCGGCAATAGCGCTTGCCTTCGGCATGGCGCTGCTCGTCGCGCCGGTCACGGCCGTCATCGCCGGCCTGTTCCTCGACGAAGTCGCTGACGTGGTCGAGCGCACCGACTATCCCGGCGACCCGGCCGGACGCGCCATCCCGGCATTGCGCTCGCTGGTGCTGGCGATAAAATTCTTCGGCGTCGTCATCCTGGGCAATATCGTGGCGCTCATGCTTCTGCTGGTGCCGGGCATCAACATCGCCGCCTTCTTCATCGTCAACGGCTACCTGCTCGGGCGCGAATTCTTTGAATTCGCCGCCATGCGCTTTCGCGGGGAAGAAGAGGCCAGAGCCTTGCGCCGGCACTATGCCGGCACAGTGTTCCTTGCCGGGCTGGTGATCGCGGCCTTCCTTGCCGTGCCGCTCCTCAACCTGCTGACGCCGCTCTTCGCCGCCGCCATGATGGTGCATCTGCACAAGGCGATTGCGGCGCGGGAAATGGCGCGCCCCGCACGCGGTTGAGCCTTCAGCGCAAGAGGAAACCGCGCCCCAGCTCGTCGTCCGGTTCGACAATGAACTCGGCTCGTCCGGAATAATAGGCACGGCCGCCAACGCGGGCGACGATCGCTTCATGCGCGCCGGCCTGTGCCGTTCGCGCCACGGCCCCCGAGAAGCGCGAGCCGGCGATGCTCTCGAAAATGCGCGTCTGCCCGATGGCGATCTCGCCCTTGGCATGCATGGCCGCCAGCCGGGCGGTGACGCCCGAACCAGTCGGCGAACGGTCGACCTCCGCCTCGGCGAAGACGCAGACATTCCTGGTGACCTCCTCGGAAAAGGCGTCCTTTCCATCGGTCAGGATGGTGCCATAGAGGAAGGCGAGATCATCATGATCGGGATGCGATAGCGGAAATTCGGCCTTGAGCCGGTTCGTCAGCGCGGTTGCCGCGTCGACGAAATCGCGCACGCGGTTGCGGCCGAATTCCAGCCCGAATTGATGGCAGTCGGCCAGCGCGTAGAAAGCCCCGCCATAGGCGATATCGAAACCGATCTTGCCATATTCCGTCAGTTCGATCTGCTGGTCGCGGGCGAACAGGAAGGCCGGCACGCTCTCGAACGACACCGAACCGGCCCTGCCATCGCTGACCGCGACAGAGGCGACGACAAGGCCGCACGGCGCCTCGATGTTCACGGTAGTGAACGGCTCCTGTTTCGCCACAAGTCCTTGATCGATGGCGTAGCGGCCGAGCGCGACGATGGCGTGGCCGCACATGGTCGAATAGCCCTCATTGTGCATGAACAGCACGGCGAGGTCGGCGCCGGGCAGGTCCGGCTCGACCAGCAGGGCGCCATACATGTCGTAGTGGCCGCGCGGCTCGAAGATCAGCAGTTTGCGCAAATGATCGAGATGGTCGCGCACATAGGCGCGCTTCTCCAGGATGGTGCCCTTGGGAATGCTGGGATAGCCGCCCGTGACGATCCGGAGCGGCTCGCCGCCCGTATGCATGTCGACGACGGTGAGGTTCATGCGGCCGGTCCTAGCCCTGGGATTTGCCGTACAGCGCCTGCAATTTGCCGAACGGCATGGCGGCGCGGGTGAAGCCGAACGTGCCGTCCTGCTGGATTTCGCGCGCCGCCGTCTCCAGCATGCCGTAGGCGAAATTGGTCAGCCAGGGGCCAAGCGAAATCCGTTTGACGCCGGCCATGGCAAGGTCGGCGATGGTGAAGCCGGGCCTCGCCATGACGTTGACCGGCTTGCCGACCGCCGAGCAGATCGTGCGCACCATCTCGATGTCGCCGATGCCCGGCGCATAGAGCACGTCGGCGCCGGCCTTTTCGAAAGCCTGCAGCCGCTTGATCGTGTCGTCGAGGTCGGACTTGCCCCAGAGGAAATTCTCGGCCCGCGCCGTGAACACGAAATCGCGCTTCAGCGCACGCGCCGCCTCCACCGCGGCCGCGACACGCTCGACCGCGTGCGAAAACTCATAGATGGGCTTATCCGGATCGCCGGTGTGGTCCTCGATCGAGCAGCCGGCAAGCCCGGCGGCTTCCGCCGCGAAGATGGTCTCGGCGGCCTGCTCGGCGCTGTCGCCCTTGCCCTTCTCGAGATCGGCCGAAACCGGCAGGTCGGTGGCGGCCGTCACGTCGCGGCAATGATGGATCATCTGGTCGAAGCTCACGGCTCCATCCGGCAGGCCGCGCGAAAAGGCAAAGCCGGCGCTGGTCGTGGCCAATGCCTTGAAGCCGAAGGAGCCAAGCAGCTTCGTCGTGCCCGGGTCCCAGGGATTGGGCATGACGAAGGTCGAGGCATGCAGGTCGCGAAAAATCTTGCCCTTGTCCATGGATGCTCCCCCATAACGAGTGTCGGGGCGGATGCTAGCGCGCTGTTTGCGGCCGGGCAAACGAATGCGGTTGGTTCAGAAGCGTTTCTCGTTGTCTGCTGCCAATTTCTCGAAAGCGTCGGAATCGGCGACATAGCCCGCCGTTCTCTTATCCCAGCGGTAGGTGACGGAAATGTCGTTCGAGACGGCCTTCGGGGCCGGTTCGTCGCAAGTCTCTTCGCCGGGCGCTGTCTTGTCGGTTATCGTCGCCTTGATCGCCGCGTAGGGCGGGCCATCGCTCAAAGCCTGGAAGGCCAGATCCTGGGAGCGCCGGTAGGAACAGACATTTTCGTCGAACGTGTTGATGAGGTCGATCAGCTCAAAACGGTCGTCTCGCACCAGGATAAGCGGCGTCGACATGTAGCCCTGGTTCGAGTTGAAATGCGTGCTGGAGATCATCAGCGCATCGTCACCGACGCCGAGCGAAAGTTTACCGGGGTGGCGAAAGAAGGTGAAACGGTCGGTCGCCACATTGACGGCATCGAGCAGCCTCGGTTTGCCGGTGAGGTCGTAAAGCGCCAGCACCACATAGCCCTCCGCGCTGTCGGGCGACTCGCCGAGGTCGAACAGCATGGCCAGCCGGTCCTTGCCGCCGGCTTTGATGCCAAGCACGCCGGCGCTGAAAATGCTCGGTGCTTCCGGTGGCGAGCTGTCATTGTCGGGACCGGCAATGTGCCGCATCTCGATCGGCGAGGAGCCGACATAATAGTCACCCTTCGCCGTCAGATCCGGAATGACCATCCTGATGAGATCGGCATAGGTCGTATCGGCGTGGCCGGCGATGGGTTTGGCGAGGTCCGGGCTGGCGGCATCCTGGGCGCTGGCCGCGCCGCACAGCAATGGCACCAACAGGCAGGCAAAGACGAGCCGATGCAAAAATCCTGACATGCTTGATATCGTCCCCTCACCGCAAGCATCGCGAAGCTAACATGGCTTGCAGGGCGCCGCAGCTAGCCAATCCGGCCGGCAAAGTCAGTGGATCGGCACCAGCCCGGCGAGTTCGCGCATGTCGTCGAACAGGATGCCGCCGGCCTGGATCAGGCCGTTGCGGTCGGAATAGGGATCGCCATGATAGGAGAACACCCGCATGCCGGCGGCGATGCCGGCCTGCGTGCCGGCAACGCTGTCCTCGATGACGATGCAGTCGGCGGACTCGAAGCCCATGGTCCTGGCCGCATGCAGGAACAGGTCGGGGAACGGCTTGCCCCGCGACACCATGGTGGCGCTGAACATGGCATGCTCGAACAGCGGCAACAGCCCGGTCTGGCCAAGCGTTATGTGCATTTTGGAGATCCTGGCCGAGGTGGCGACGCAATAGGCGAGGCCGGCCGCACGGACCGCCTCGATGAACTCCCGGACATAAGGGATCGCTTCGACGCCATGGGCGAACAGATCCGGCAGGCCGGCATTCCAGCGCTCGACGAAATCGGCGCCGAGCCTGACGCTGGTCGTTTCCTCGATCTCCTTCTGCACTGACACCATGCTGCGGCCGGAGAAGTTCTTGCGGCAATATTCGAAGGTCGTTGGGTAACCGGCCGCGCTAAGCCATTCGGCCAGGCGTCGGTTGGCCAGGTTCTCGGTATCGACCAGGATCCCGTCGCAGTCGAAGATGACGAGCTTTGGCAGAGGCCGTGTTTCAATCATATTGGATCAGTCTACCCGGCAAACGGTTCAATATGCCGAAACGCAGCCATGCATCAGGCGGTGCCGGTCGATCCGAAGCCGCCCGAGCCGCGCGCCGTGCCGCCAGCGAGCGAACGTTCTTCCACCGCCACCTGCGTCACTGCGGCGAAAACGATCTGGGCAATCCGCATGCCGCGCGTGACGGCAAAATCCTCGTCGCCGAGATTGACCAGCAGCACCTTCACCTCGCCGCGATAATCGCTGTCGACCGTGCCCGGTGAATTGAGGACGGTAAGGCCATGTTTGAAGGCAAGGCCCGAGCGTGGCCGCACCTGGCCTTCCATGCCTTCGGGAATTTCCAGGATCAGCCCGGTCGGCACCAAAGCGCGTTTGCCCGGCAGGATCAGAAGCGGCCGGTCTTCGGGCACCGCTGCGCGCAAATCCATGCCGGCGGCGCCGGCGCTTTCATAGGCTGGAAGAGGAAGTCCCTCACCGTGCGGCAGCCTGACGAAGCCGACGGTCGGACCGATGACGGAGGGAGTTTGGAGGGCTGCGCGCATAAAATCGATCCTATCGGCGCGATTGTCGATTCGGTCAACTCGACCGCGGACCTATCAACGGCTTTCTTTCGGGCATCACTATGGCCTGAGGGCGGCTTAGCGAACTTCCATCGGAACAACCGTCGTCTCCTTGATCTCTTCCATGACGAAGGAGGCGGACACATCGGACAGCGCCACCTTGGCGATCAGTCGCTGGTAGAGCCGATCATAGGCTTTCACGTCGGCGACGCGGGCGCGCAGCACATAGTCGAGATCGCCAGACATGCGGTAAACGCCGATGATCTCGGGCAAGCCGGTCACCGCGGCGCGGAATTTCTGCAGCCAGTCCGGATCGTGGTTGGATGTGCGGATCAGGATGAACACCGAAAGGCCGAGCCCGAGCTTTTCGGCATCGACCAGCGCCACGCGTCCGGTGATGACGCCATCTTCCTCCAGCCGCTTGACACGACGCCAGCAGGCATTGCGCGACAAGGCCACCCGCTCCGACAGCTGGTCGACCGACAAGGTGCCGTCACGTTGCAATTCGGCGAGCAGTTTTCGATCGATTTCGTCGATTGCCAGTGTCATGCGGGATATTTGTCCCATGAAATGGCAAAATACAAGGATATTTTGGGACCAATGAACCGGTGAGGCGTGTCAGGATACTCATATTGGAACGGAAGCGCTGAAGGGGAACCAGCATGTCGGTCGCAAGGATTTTCACCTCTCATCCGGCCAAGGTCGGCGAAACCTATTTCGGCCACATGGCCTTCGCCGCCTGGTTCTCGTCGCGCCTGCTGATGGCGGCGGGAGCAGCATTTGTTCACGCTTTCTTGCCATTTCTCTTCGAGACTACCGCCAGCCGAATCATCCGCGAGCTCTACGAGCGGACTCACAACAGAGGCACACACGCGATCAACGAGCCGGTGGCTCTTCCGGATCGCGCCTAGGGGATGACAAGCGATGTGCCGGTGGGCCGCGTATCTCGGTGAAGCGGTCTTTCTCGAAGACATCCTCACGGCGCCCTGTCACTCGCTGATCGCCCAGAGCCACTGCGCCCAGGAAGCGAAGTCGCCGACCAATGGCGACGGTTTCGGCCTTGCCTGGTACGGCGACCGGCCCGAGCCCGGTCTTTATCGCGACATCCTGCCGGCCTGGTCCGATCCCAACCTGAAGAGCCTGTGCCGGCAGATCAAATCCGGCCTGTTCCTCGCCCATGTGCGGGCCTCGACTGGCGGCGCCACCAGCCGCATGAATTGCCATCCGTTCATCTCCGGCCGCTGGTCGTTCATGCACAACGGCCAGATCGGCGGCTTCGAGAAGATCCGCCGCGCGCTGGAGAACTCGCTGTCCGACGCTGTCTTCGACCAGCGCGAAGGCACCACCGATTCCGAACTCTTCTTTCTCCTGATGATCGACGAAGGATTGGCTGCTGATCCGCAAGGCGCCGTTTCCCGTGCCACCAGTCGCGTGCTCGAAGCCTCGCGCCGCGCTGGCCTCGAGCCGGCGCTGAAACTCACCGCCGCCTTCTCGGACGGGCAGGCGCTGTATGCTGTTCGTTATGCCACCGACGCCCAGGCGCCGACGCTCTACACGTCCATCTTCCGCAAGGGCGGAGGCCGCTGCATCGTCTCCGAGCCCTTCGATCGCGAGGGTGGCGACTGGCAGGCAGTCCCGCCATCGAGCTTCGTCACCATGACAAGGGATGGCATCGACATTCGCCCGTTTGCGCCGGTTGCGGCGAAGCTGGCGCTGGTTGGATAGGCTTTCGCCGCGTTGAGTAACGTCGCGGAGAGCGCCGACTTTAGTGCAATCCCAATCAAGCGCCGACCTCCAAGGAATGCTCGACTCCGCTTGACGCCGAGCCGCTGTCCGCCATCTTGACGGGCAGGCGGCAGCAAGCCGGAGCCTTGATCATGGACCTCGCCTTTTCCACAGCCACCGAACTCGCCACGGCCATTCGAAACCGCAAGATCTCTGCCGTCGAGGCGCTCGACGCCCATCTCGCGCGGATCGACAGGCACAACCCTGCCGTCAACGCCGTCATCTCGCTCGACAGGGACAACGCACGCGAGCGTGCCAAGAAGGCCGATGCGGCATTGGCGCGTGGCGAAGCGCTCGGGCCGCTGCACGGCGTTCCCTTCACGCTGAAGGACATGCACGAGACATTCGGCATGAGGACCACAGTCGGCTTCCCGCCCTTCGCCGACTATGTGGCGAAAGAAGACAGCCCGGTCGTTATCAGGCTGAAGGCGGCCGGCGGTGTGCTAATGGCCAAGACCAATGTCGCCACCATGTTGTCCGACTGGCAGTCGGACAATCCGCTGTTCGGCCGCACCTGCAATCCCTGGAACCTCCAGCGCACCCCGGGCGGATCCAGCGGCGGCGCCGCTGCCGCCGTCTGCACGGGCATGACACCGTTCGACGTCGGCACCGACATGCAGGACTCGATCCGCCTTCCGGCGGCGTTCTGCGGCGTCTACGGCCTGAAGCCGACCGAACATCGCGTTTCGCTGGCCGGCGCCTTTCCGGATCCGGGCGGTGCCGCGCGCGGCGTGCGGCTGATGTCCTGTCTCGGCCCACTGGCGCGCAGCGTGGACGATCTGTCGTTGATCTATCGGATCATTGCTGGACCGGACGGACACGATACCGACCCTGCGCCGGTGCCGGTCGAGGCCATGCCGAAGCTCGACCTCCA
Organism: Mesorhizobium sp. B2-1-8; assembly: GCF_006442545.2. Classification (NCBI taxonomy): domain Bacteria; kingdom Pseudomonadati; phylum Pseudomonadota; class Alphaproteobacteria; order Hyphomicrobiales; family Phyllobacteriaceae; genus Mesorhizobium; species Mesorhizobium sp. B2-1-8. The sequence continues at coordinate 183,485 of NZ_CP083952.1, read as the reverse complement.
GACGTCGCGCATCGCTTTCGCGCTCTCCTTTCCCGGTTTCCCGGTGGCGGGCGACATTAGCGCCGCGGTCGAAAATCTCGCAAGGCAACTGCAAGACGCCTGCGCCATCATAGAGGAAGCGAAACTGCCCAAGCTCGATCTGCACGACGATCTTGCCGAGGGCGGCGCACTGATCGGTATGATGATGGAGGCGGCGCAGGAAACCCCGGAGCAACCGACGTCGGTCTCGCGCTGGTTCGAGGCACTGGCCCGCCGCGACAAATCCATTCTCGCCTGGGACCGGTTCTTCGAGGATTGGGACGCGCTGCTCTGCCCGGTCGCCATGACCACGGCATTCCCGCATTGTGCGCCAGGCACTGCGATCAAGGTCGACGGCAAAGACCAGAGCTACTGGATGCTGCCGGCCTATGGCGCCGTCTTCAACTACAGCGGCCACCCGGCGCTTTCGATGCCGTGTGGCCAGGACAGCGCCGGCCTGCCGATCGGCCTGCAGCTTGTCGGCAAACGCTGGTCGGAGGCACGGCTGCTCGCCATCGCCAAGGCGATGGAACCGCTGGCCGGCGGCTTTCGCCGGCCGCCGGGTTATTGAGCGAAGCGCGACAATCCATAAGGTTCGAGCAGCGGGTCGCGCTCGCCGCCAAGAATTTCGCGCGTGGCGAACAGGCCGACGGCCGGCGCCAGCGTGATGCCGGAATGCATGACCGCGACATAGACGCCATCCATGCTCTCGGCGCGGCCGATGATCGGAAAGCCGTCGATCGGTGTCGGCCGGTAGCCGACCGTGTGGAAATCCAGCTCAAGTCCGTCGCTGTCGCGCAACATGGCTTTCGTGGCCGCGAACAACGCGCGGGCGGTGGCCTCGGCATCCATCCCCGGATCGGCGCCGCCGAAGTCCGAGCCGGCGATGATGCGGCCTTCCGCCGTCTGGCGCATGTGCAGCCGCTCGGCCAGCACCAGTCCGTTGAGCAGCTTCTTGTATGGCCGCGAATGGACGATCAGGCCGGGCGGCGTCTCGATCGGCAGGTTGATGCCGGCGGTCGCGGCAATCTCCGGCGAGCCGACGCCTGCCGCGATCACCACGTCGTCGGCGGCGATCAGCCCATGCGATGTGTCCACGCCGGTTATCCTGCCATTGGTCTGGGCAAGTGCCGTCACCGTGCTGGAGATGACGCGCGCGCCATGCCGCTTCGCATCTGCCAACAGTGCTTTCGTGGTTGCGACCGGCTCGGCGACACCCTCTTCGGCCACATGCAAAGCGACATCCGGCAGATCGGCGAGGTTAGGCTCGATGCGCGCCGCGCCGGCACGGTCGACGCGCTCGATGCCGTAGCGCCAGGCAGAATGCTCCGCGGCATAGGTTTCCATCTCCGCCGCCGATAGATCCCAGCACAGGCCACCGCACCAGGCGAGCGGCAGGCTTGGCAGATCCCGCGCTAGCCGAGTCCATTCAGCCATCGCGCGGCTGCGCAGCCGGAAATACGGCGCCGGGTTACCCCAGCTTGCATTGATCCAGGCAAAGGAATTGGGCGTCGCGACACCGCCAATGCCGCTTTCGGAGATGACGGTCACTTGCGCGCCGGCCCTGGTCAGATGCCAGGCGATGGAAGCTCCGATGATGCCGGCGCCGATGACGATGATTTGCTTGGTTTCGCTCACGCTTGATCTCCGCCGGATTGGCATCCCTGATGCCATCGCGGCGGCCGGAGCTCAAGTGCGGACAGGGCCCGTCAGGCCAAAACCGTCGACAGGCCGGAAAAGCGCTGCTAGAAGCCCGCGCCACAGACAGGATTCCAGAAATTGGCAGAAGACATCGAACAGGCGGTATCGCGCCGCCGCACTTTCGCGATCATCGCCCACCCTGACGCCGGCAAGACGACGCTGACCGAAAAGCTGCTGCTGTTCGGTGGCGCCATTCAGCTTGCCGGCGAGGTCAAGGCAAAGAAGGACCGCATCCAGACGCGGTCCGACTGGATGAAGATCGAGCGCGAGCGCGGCATTTCGGTCGTCACCTCGGTGATGACCTTCGAATATGAGGACAACGTCTTCAACCTACTCGACACGCCGGGCCACGAGGATTTCGCCGACGATACCTATCGCACGCTGTCGGCGGTCGACTCGGCGGTCATGGTCATCGATGCCGCCAAGGGCATCGAGCCGCGCACGCTGAAGCTGTTCGAGGTCTGCCGGCTGCGCGACATCCCGATCATCACCTTCGTCAACAAGATGGACCGTGAAAGTCGCGATCCGTTCGAGATTCTGGACGAGATCGAGCAGAAGCTGGCGCTGGACACCGCGCCCATCACCTGGCCGATCGGCCGTGGCAGGACCTTTTCCGGCACCTACCATCTGGCGCTGAACGCGGTGCGCAAGGGCGATGACGAGAAGGAACGCACGCCGGTCAACGGTCCCGATTCCAACCGCGTTGCCGGCTTGCTGCCGGAGAACGAGCGCGAGGCCTTCATCGAGGAACTGGAACTCGCGCGCGAAGCCTGTCGCCCGCTCGACATCGACGCTTTTCGCGAAGGCCATCTGACGCCTGTCTATTTCGGCTCGGCGCTGCGCAACTACGGTGTGCGCGACCTGATCGAGGCGCTCGGCGCCTTTGGCCCGCCGCCGCGCGCGCAGGAGGCCGATACCCGCACCATCGAGGCGACCGAGGAGAAAATGACCTCCTTCGTCTTCAAGATCCAGGCCAACATGGATCCCAACCACCGCGACCGCATCGCCTTCGTGCGCGTTTGCTCGGGCAAGCTCGAGCGCGGCATGAAGGCAAAGCTGGTGCGCACCGGCAAGCCGATGTCACTCTCGGCGCCGCAATTCTTCTTCGCCCGCACCCGTGTCACCGCCGATGAGGCCTTCGCCGGCGATGTCGTCGGCATCCCCAACCACGGCACGCTGCGCATTGGCGACACATTGACCGAGGGCGAGGAGATCCTGTTTCGCGGGGTGCCGAATTTCGCCCCGGAAATCCTGCGTCGTGTCCGCCTCGGCGACGCGATGAAGGCGAAAAAACTCAAGGAAGCGCTGCACCAGATGGCCGAGGAAGGCGTCGTGCAGCTGTTCTCGCCCGAGGACGGCTCTCCGGCCATCGTCGGCGTTGTTGGCGCCCTGCAGCTCGATGTGCTGAAAGAGCGGCTGAACTTCGAGTACACACTGCCCGTCGAGTTCGAGATGTCGCGTTTTTCCGTCTGCCGCTGGATCTCGGCCGACGACAAGGCCGAGGTGCTTCGCTTCATCGAGGCGCACCGCGGCGACATCGCCCGCGACCTCGACAACGACCCGGTCTTCCTCGCCCAGCACGCCTTCTCGCTGAACTACGAAGCCGACCGCTGGAAAGCGATCCGTTTCGCCACGATCAAGGATTACCAGGTGAGAGACAAGGCGGCGTGATTATAGTCAGTAGTGAGTAGTCAGTAGTCAGTAGTCAGTAGTCAGTAGTCAGTAGTCAGTAGTGATATTACCACTCACCACTCACCACTCACCACTCACCACCCACCACTCACCACCCACCACTCACCACTCACTACTCACTACTCACTACTCACTTGCGATCACCCCTTCGCCGCTTCCTCGATCTTGGCGATGTCGATCTTGCCCATCTGCATCATCGCACTCATCACCCGGCCGGCCTTGGCCCGGTCCGGATCCAGGAGCAGGCGCGGCAACTGTTCCGGCACGACCTGCCAGGAAACACCGAACTTGTCCTTCAGCCAGCTGCAGGCGCCAGGCTCCCCGCCCTCGGTGAGCTTCTCCCAGAAATAATCGACTTCTTCCTGCGTCTTGCAGTCGATCGACTGCGACATCGCCTCGTTGAACTTGAAGTTGGGGCCGCCATTGAGCGCCTGGAACGGCACGCCGTCGAGCTCGAACGTGGTCAGCAGCACTTTGCCCTCATCGGCGTGACCCTTGGGCCAACGCAGCACGCTCAGCACCTTCGAATTCTTGAAGATGGAGACGTAGTGGTTCATCGCTTCTTCGGCCTGGCCGTCGAACCACAGGCAGGTGGTGATCTTTTGCATGTCGTGCTCCTCGGTTGCTTCTTGCGCCACAATGAAACGGCCGACTCCCGGAATGGGGCCATTTCTTGCCGTCTGCCCAAGGACGGCCGTGAAACGCCCGATCCGACAGTGGCATCGAATTTTCCTAGAGAATCTGGCGCATTGCAAAAATGTGGCCAGACCATACTTGCGCGTCTATAACCCCTGCGATCAAAATTAAGCGCCGCCGCGCCATTCTTCGGCTGCGGTCAGCCATCAAGGAAAAAACATGCCCGCCTACCGTTCCCGCACCACCACCCATGGCCGCAACATGGCCGGCGCCCGCGGCCTGTGGCGCGCCACAGGCATGAAGGACAGTGATTTCGGCAAGCCGATCATCGCGGTGGTCAATTCCTTCACGCAGTTCGTGCCGGGTCACGTCCATCTGAAGGACCTTGGGCAGCTGGTCGCCCGCGAGATCGAGAAGGCCGGCGGCGTTGCCAAGGAATTCAACACCATCGCCGTCGATGACGGCATCGCCATGGGGCATGACGGCATGCTCTATTCGCTGCCGTCGCGCGAGCTGATCGCCGACTCCGTCGAATACATGGTCAATGCGCACTGCGCCGACGCCATGGTCTGCATCTCCAACTGCGACAAGATCACGCCCGGCATGCTGATGGCGTCGCTGCGCCTCAACATCCCGACCGTGTTCGTCTCCGGCGGCCCGATGGAAGCCGGCAAAGTGGTGCTGGCCGGCAAGACGCAGGCGCTCGACCTGGTTGATGCCATGGTCGCCGCCGCCGACGACAAGATCTCCGACGAGGACGTCAAGGTCATCGAGCGCTCGGCCTGCCCGACCTGCGGCTCCTGCTCGGGCATGTTCACCGCCAACTCGATGAACTGCCTGACCGAGGCGCTGGGGCTTTCGCTGCCCGGCAACGGGTCGACACTGGCCACGCATGCCGACCGCAAGCGGCTGTTCGTCGAGGCCGGCCATCTCGTCGTCGATCTCGCCCAGCGCTACTACGAGCAGGATGACGAAAGCGCATTGCCGCGCAGCATTGCCTCCAAGGGCGCCTTCGAAAACGCCATGACGCTCGATATCGCCATGGGCGGCTCCACCAACACCGTGCTGCACATCCTGGCCGCCGCCCATGAGGGCGAGGTCGACTTCACCATGGAGGACATCGACCGGCTGTCGCGGCGGGTCCCCGTCCTGTGCAAGGTGGCGCCGGCCAAGTCCGACGTGCACATGGAGGACGTCCATCGCGCCGGCGGCATCATGGCCATCCTCGGCCAGCTCGACAATGCCGGCCTGATCAATCGCGACCTGCCGACCGTGCACACGGCCAGCCTCGGGGAAGCGCTCGACCATTGGGATATTTCACGCACCTCGAGCCAGAATGTGCGGGACTTTTTCCTCGCCGCCCCCGGCGGTGTGCCGACGCAGGTCGCCTTCAGCCAGGACCGCCGCTGGGACGAGCTCGACACGAACCGCGAGACCGGCGTCATCCGCTCGGCGAAGACCCCTTTCTCGAAAGACGGCGGCCTTGCCGTGCTGAAAGGCAATCTGGCGCTCGACGGCTGCATCGTGAAGACGGCAGGCGTCGATGAGTCGATCCTGAAATTCACCGGTCCTGCTCGCGTCTTCGAAAGCCAGGACGCTTCGGTCAAGGCGATCCTTGCCAATGAGATCAAGGCCGGCGACGTCGTCGTCATCCGCTATGAGGGACCGCGCGGCGGCCCCGGCATGCAGGAAATGCTCTATCCGACCAGCTATCTGAAGTCGAAGGGCCTGGGCAAGGCCTGCGCGCTGGTCACCGATGGACGCTTCTCCGGCGGCACGTCGGGCCTGTCCATCGGTCATGCTTCGCCGGAAGCAGCGGAAGGCGGTCTGATCGGGCTGGTGCAGGAGGGCGATACGATCGAGATCGATATCCCGAACCGCACCATCCGTCTTGCCGTCGACGACGCGGAACTCGATGCCCGCCGCGCGGCCATGGAGGCCAAGGGCGCGGCCGCCTGGAAACCGCAGGAAAAGCGCAAGCGCAAGGTGACAACCGCTTTGCGCGCCTACGCCGCCTTCGCCACCAGCGCGGACAAGGGTGCCGTGAGGCACGTGCCGGAGTAAGGCTCGAATCTCGTCAGGTCGGCGCTGCCCCTCATTGTCCTGCCGTGTCCAGCGGATAGATGGGTAACAGAATGAACCGGATACATAGGTAACAGTTTTCTCCCCCTAAGATGCGGTTGCCGCAGCGCCAAGCGGTCCGGTTGGCGCGGCGCTGCGGCGAACCAGTTTCATGTGCTTGTCGTCGATGAAGCCGAGCGGATGGGCGTAGAAACGCATGGCCCACTTGCCGTTCTCGGTCTCCTCAATGGCGATCGGTTCGCCGGCCAACGTGGCCGAGACATAGATCTCTGTGCCTCGCCATTTGACGGCGCCATTCTGGCGCACGCCGCGCACCGCTGCCTCGGCCGGATAGTCGGGTTCAGGAGCTGTCTTCGGCATCGGCCGGGTCGAGGGACGGTAGTGCTGCGCCGGGGTGTCCATGCTAAGCGCCTCGTGCGGACGCTCCTCATTGTAGCTGCGCCGAAAGTCCTCGAAAGCCTGGCTCTGGGCCGCCCTGTCGGCCGCCGGTTCCTTGGCCATCGGCAGCATGGTCAGGTGGAAACGCTCATGACGTCCGTTCTGCTGCGGCTTGCCTAGCTGGATGCGCTCCAGAGCGATGCCGAGCTTGATGAAGCGCACCGCAAGCGGCGTCAACCCTGTGACGCCGGCCGACGCAAATGGCGGGCCGTTGTCGCTTCGGATGCGATCCGGCAGACCGTTCTCCTCAAACAGCCGCTCAAACACCGGCCACGCCTCCTCGTCGGCCGTCGAGCCCGTCGCCTCGAGCCCCAGCAGATAGCGGCTCAATGCATCCATCACCGTCAACGGCTCGCAGCGCCATCCGTCACGGGTCCGGAACCACCCCTTGTGGTCTGCCGTCCACACCGCATTCGGCTCCGCAGGCTCCGGCCATGGCCCGTTGCCCTCAGCCCGCCAGCGCCTGCGCCGGCGTCCCACAAGACCGTGCCGCTTCAGGATCTCGCCTGCCGTCGAGACCGCCGGCCAGTCGCAGCAGGGCTCGCTGCGTCTCAGGCGCGCAATGATCTTCTTTGGACCCCACAGCGGATGCACTTGCTTCTCCGCCAAAATCCGATCCACCAGCTCCGCTGCCGTTGCTCGGCCGTGCTCGAGCGGCGCCCGCGGCAGATCATGCAAACCTTCCGGGCCAAACTCCCGATAGCGACCAAGCCATTTGTAGCCGCTCTTGCGCGATATGCCGTAGGCCCCACAAAGCGCGCTCATCGTCTCCTCGCCGGCCAGGCAATCCACTACAAACCGAAGCCGCTCGTCCATGATGCCAGTCGCTCGCCAAACCATCGCCGGTCCTCCCGGCGGACAAGAAAACTGTCACCCATGCTATCGGTCCATTCTGTTACCTATCTATCCGGTTCGGACAGCCGGACATTTCTCCCCGTATAGTGACGGGGAGAAAGAGGCCATTACCAACGGCTTCGCCCAATTGTCGGCGTTGCAAGAAAGCTGAGAGGTTGCGACCAGCCCCTTCTCCCCGTCACTATACGGTCGTCCGTGAACAATGAAGTGGGTCAGGCTGCGCTGGATCTGGGGCGGCTTTGGAGTGCTGTGATGAGAAGCCACAAAAGCAGCCTGAACCATTTGATCAGGAGCGAGAAGTTGTAGCCGGCGGCGGCGAGGATGGCGTTGATGGCGTCGCCCTGTTCGCCGGCGAGGTAGTTGCGGCCCATGCGGTGCTCGGCCTTGATGTGGCCGATGACGGGTTCGACTGCCGATCGCCTGCGCATCTGACGCTTGATGGCAGGTGTGACGCGGCGCTTCTGGCCGGCGGTGAAGACCCTGAGCTTGTGGCTTTCAGGTGCGTTGTGGCCGCGATATCCGGCGTCGGCGAGGATGCGGCCGATTTCGTTGCCGATGGTCTTTTCCATGTCGGGGATAACGGTCGCGAGCGTATGGCCGTCATAGGGATTGCCGGGCAGTGCCTTAGCGTGCAGGGCGAACTGGCCGCCCTTCGAGCGTTCGAGCGTCGTGGCGATCGAGACCTTGACGCCGAACTCGTAAGGGGCATGCGCCTTGCCCTTGCCGATGCACTCGACCTCATGGGCGTGCAGGCTGTAGATTTTGCGGCCGCGCTGGCGCTGACGTTGCTCCAGAACCGCCGAGGCCTGGTAGAGCGGCCACTTGAAGCTCGCCTCGAGGTCCGTTTGGCCGGTGATCCGGCGGGAGATGTCGCGAATGGTGCGGCCGAGATAGGTCTTGAGCTTGCGCAGCGCCTTGTTGGCCCGCTTGAACTGCTTGGCGTGCGCGTAGCGCTGGTGCTTGATCAGCGCCAGCTTGCCGACCCGCACGTAGGTCTGGCGCAAATCGAGCCCCGCCTTCTTGGCCAGCCGCACCAGCCGCTCGCGCGCCCGATTGACGAGCTTGGCGTCGGTGGGGAACATCACGTTCTTCGGCTGCACGGTCGTGTCGACGATCACCCGGCGCGTATCGGCCGGCTTCATCGCTCCGCTCTTGACCGCCACCGCCAGGCTTTCTTGCAGGAGCGCCGTGATCGGCTCCTCGCCCATGCGCTGGCGCCAGCGCGTCATCGATGAGCGCTCGAAGGAGAGCTCGTGGCGGAAGAACTCTTCACCGCACAGATACTGGAAGTAGGGGTTCTCCACCCAGCGGGCGCACAGCTCCTCGTCCGACAAGTCGAAAGTGTGCTTCAGGATCGCAAGGCCCGCCATCAGTCGCGTCGGCAAGGGCGGCATGCCAGGACCGTCCGAATAGACCGCGCCGAAACGCTCCTCCAGCACCGGCCAGTCGATCGCCTGCGCCAGCCGCACCAACTCGTGCTTCATGTTGATGATCTGATCGAGCCTGGAGCGGAACAGGTCCTGCTCTCCCGTCTCGCGCTTCTCGCGTGGCCTGGACATTCGCCGTCCCCTCGATTCGCCCGCCAAAACGAGTGAATCACGCATCGGCGCACAAGGGAATCGTCAAATCGAATTGCAAGAAAACGGCAACCAGACACCGCAAATGTTGCAACGCTATTCCCGCATTCCTCGCCGATTAGGAAACCAGATCAAAGCCTTGCGGATAGTTCACCGACGACTATACGGGGAGAAGATGCCGGCAGGCAGATGAGGGGCGGCACAAACACTGCAGGACTACCTGTCCTCGGCTTGCGCCGCTCCACACTAAGGCATCAACTGATACTCATAGAGCTTCTGGTAAAGCCCGCCCTGCTTGAGCAAGGCCCGGTGCGGCCCGCTTTCCACCACTTTGCCGGCTTCCAGCACCACGATCGTGTCGGCCTGGTGCACGGTCGACAGGCGGTGCGCGATGACGATCGTGGTGCGCCCTTCCGTCAGCTGTTGCAGCGCGTCGCGGAACAGCGCCTCGGATTCTGCGTCGAGCGCGCTGGTCGCCTCGTCCAGCAGCAGGATTTCGGCGTTGCGCAGCATGGCGCGCGCGATCGAGATGCGCTGGCGCTGGCCGCCCGACAAAAGGCCGCCATTCTCGCCGACATCGGTTTCATAGCCTTTCGCCTGCGCGACGATGAAATCATGCGCGTTGGCCGCCCTGGCCGCGGCGATCACCTCGTCGTCGGTCGCGTCCTCGCGACCAAGCCGGATGTTGTGCATGATGGTGCCGGCAAACAGGAACGTGTCCTGGCTGACATAGGCGATCTTTTCCCTGAGCGAGGCGAGGGTGGCATGGGAAATGTCCTGGCCGTCGAGCAGCACCCTGCCGCCCTTCGGGTCATATAGGCGCATGATCAGGTTCAGGATCGTCGACTTGCCGCCGCCGGAGGGGCCGACCAGCGCCGTCATCTTGCCGGGCGCCAAGGTCAAGTCGAACCGGTCCAGCACTGGCGGGCCGTTCAGATAGGCGAAGCTGACGGCGTCGAACCGGATCTCGCCCGGTCCTGCCTGAAGCGGCCTTGCATCCGGCTTCTCGGCCAATGTCAGCGGCTCGTCGGCCAACTGGAACATCATGCGCACGCCGACAATGCCGCTTTCCAGCGAGATGCGCACGCGCGCGAGGCGCTTTGCCGGTTCATAGGCGAGCAGCAGCGCCGCGATGAAGGCCATGATGTTGCCAGGCATCTGGCCGCCCTTCAGGACCAGTAAGCCGCTGACCATGACCGCGCCGGCGATCGCCAGGCCGGCCAGCGTTTCCATCACCGGATTGGTCACCGCTTCCAGCGCGGCGATGTTGTTGGCCCGGTCCTCGACATCGGACACCGCCCTGTACATACGCTTGCGCATCAGGCCTTCGAGGTTGAAGGATTTGACCACGCGCACACCGATCGCGGTTTCCTGCATCACCTGGACGATTTGGCCGACCGAGCGGAACTCCATGGCGGCGAACTTGCGCACGCGCTTCAGGATGCGGTTGACTCCATAGATGGCCAGCGGACCGACGACGAAGCAGATCAGGGACAGCGCCGGCTGCTGCCAGACCATGACCCCAATCAAGGCAGCCAGCGTCACCAGGTCGCGCACATAGGAGGTGACGATGAGGTCGAGCACGTTGCGCGCCGCCTGCGCATTGTTGGTCATGCGGGTGATCAGGTCGGACGACGAGGTCGAATGGTAGAATTCGATGCCTTGCGCCAGGATGCGATCGTAGATCTTGCGTTGCCGTTCGGCGATGATGGCGTTGCCGACCCGGCTCATGAAGTAGGCCTGGACGAAGTTGGCGATGCCCTTGACGATGAATATCCCGGCGACCGCCACGGCAATCATGTTGACGCGATCGACCCTTTTGTCGATCACGAATTCATTGGTGATTTCGCGCAGGATCCAGGCGCTGGCGGCCGTCATGCCGGCCACCACCAGCATCGACAAGATCGCGGCGGCGTAGCCGGCCCTGTGCTGCCGGAACGATTCCCGGAGCAGCCTTGCGACCAGGCGCTGGTTTTCCGTCGAGCGGAAGAAGCGAAACACGGCTGATCCTTGATGCCGGGATGACGAAGGCGGCTTATAGAGGGAGTTGCCGCCGGAGGGAACCTTTCGCCGCCATCGAAAGAAACCGCTGCGGCAGGCTGTCTTTTGAGACACGATACAACTGTGATTCTTCAAGCGGGATGATGAGAGATGGATTTCGACTTAATCGTTCGTGGCGGCACGCTGCCGGAGGGCGGCATAGCCGACATCGGCATCAGCGGCGAGACGATCGCGGCGATCGAGCCGAAGCTCGAGGGTTCCTCGCGGACCGAGGTTGACGCCCGTGGCAATCTGGTCTCGCCGCCCTTCGTCGATCCGCATTTCCATATGGACGCCACGCTATCCTACGGCATTCCACGCATCAACGCGTCGGGCACGCTGCTCGAGGGCATTTCGCTGTGGGGCGAACTGAAGCCGCTCTTGACGCACGAAGCGGTCCGCGATCGGGCGCTCGCCTATTGCGACTGGGCGGTCTCGATGGGACTGCTCGCCATCCGCACCCATGTCGATGTCTGCGACGACCGGCTGCTGGCGGTCGAGGCGCTGCTGGAGGTCAAGAAGACCGTCGCCCCCTATATCGACCTGCAATTGGTGGCCTTCCCGCAGGACGGCTTCTATCGCTCGCCGACGGCGCGCCAAAACACCATTCGCGCGCTGGACATGGGCGTCGACATCGTCGGCGGCATTCCGCATTTCGAGCGCACCATGGCCGACGGCACGCGCTCGGTCACGGAACTGTGCGAGATCGCGGCAAAACGCGGCCTCATGATCGACCTGCATTGCGACGAGACCGATGACCCGCTGTCGCGTCACATCGAACAACTCGCCTATGAAACGCAGCGCCTCGGCCTGCACGGCAGGGTGGCCGGTTCGCATCTCACCTCCATGCATTCGATGGACAATTACTATGTCTCGAAGCTTCTACCTCTGATCGCCGAGGCCGGTGTTTCGGCGATTCCCAACCCGCTGATCAACATCATGCTGCAGGGCCGTCACGACACGTTCCCGAAGCGGCGTGGCATGACGCGGGTCAAGGAGATGCAGGCGCTGGGCATCCGTGTCGGCTGGGGCCAGGATTGCGTGCTCGATCCCTGGTATTCGCTGGGCACCGCCGACATGCTCGACGTCGCCTTCATGGGCCTGCATGTCGCCCAGATGTCGAGCCCGGCCGACATGGCGCGCTGCTTCGACATGGTCACCAACGTCAACGCCGCGATCATGGGCCTCGATCAACTCGGCCTGGCCGTCGGCAAGCGCGCCAGCCTGGTGATCCTCGATGCCGGCAATCCGATCGAGGCCCTGCGCCTGCGCGCCGAGCGCATCTGCGTCATCGCCAGGGGCAAGGTTGTGGCGGAGCGAACAAGGCAGGATACCAGGCTTTCGATCTCCGGCAGGCCGTCGCAGGTGAACCGCAGACATATATCCACCTAGATACAGCCGATTCCCGACGCTGGTCTTACCTATTTCCTGATTTCTCCTCGTCAAAGCCACCGCTTCCGTCTACGACGCGGCTTAGGCGAGGGAGGAGTCGGGGTCGGCATGACGCAACCCGTGGCGCAGAATTCCACAATCAAGAATGTGCTTTTGGCCGGCATCCTGCTGATGCTGGCGGGTGACTTTCTGTTTGCGCTGAACGACGCGATGGGCAAATGGCTGGTCACCAGCTTTTCTGTCGGCCAGGTGGTGCTGATCCGCTCGATTGGCGCCTTCATCGTGCTCGGCCCAATGATCGCCAACCAGGGCGCTGGAAAACTGTTCCAGATGGAACGGCCCGGGCTGCAGATCCTGCGCGTGGTGGCGACGACGCTGGACACCGCTTTGTTCTACGCCGCCGTCGTCTATCTGCCGCTTGCCGATGTGATGAGCTTCTACATGGCCGGGCCGATCTATGTGGCGGCGCTGTCGCATTTCCTGCTTGGCGAAAAGGTCGGCTGGCGCCGCTGGGTGGCGATCCTGCTCGGCTTCTGCGGCGTGGTGATCATGCTGAAACCGTCCTCTGCCGCGTTTTCGCTATCGTCGGGTTTCGCGCTTGTCGGCAGCCTTGCCTTCGCATTCGCCATCATCCTCAACCGGCGCCTGCGCGGCACCAGCGACACCAATCTGGTGACATGGCAGACGATCGGCACGCTGGTGGTTGGCGGCGTGCTGACCATCGGCGCCTGGAAGACACCGTCGGCTCTCGATTTCGGCGCCATGCTGCTGCTCGGCATCGTCTCCTGCGGCGCGCATCTGATGATCACGCGGGCGCTGAAACTGGCGCCGGCCTCGACTCTGGCGCCGCTGCATTACACGCTGCTCTTGTGGGCGGTGGTGTTCGGGCTGGTGTTCTTCGGCGACGTTCCCGGTCCACGCATCCTGATCGGCTCCGGCATTGTCGTTCTGGCCGGCCTGTTCATCTTCCATCGCCAGAAAGTGGTCGACACCACGGTGCCGCCGGAGAACGTGCCGAAGGGTGTGAACTGAGGCCCGGATTTCGGGTGCCTAGACTTGGCGTACCGCAGCAAGGTGCCGCGAAAATTCCTCTGTCTCCATCAGCACCTTGCAGCGCGCGAAGCGGCCGTCGGCATAGGCGCGGAAATCGTCTACTGGGTTGTTGTTGGCAAGCTGGATCAGCCCCCACAGCGTCCACAACAGGTCGCACATCGCCTTGTAGATGACGATGCGGCCGCGCTCCGCCGGCTTCGCCTCGCCACCGAAATAAGCGCGCATCAGCTCCTCGTCCTGGGCCGCGTCGAATTTGCCCTCGACGCTGAGATCGCCGAGGTCCCAGAGCGGGTCGTTCATTCCGGAATATTCCCAGTCGACGATCCACATCCGCTCGCCCGTATCGAGAAAATTTTCGCACAGCGGATCGCAGTGGCAGGCGACGAGGGGCAAGGGGCGGACGGCCAGCGCCGAGCGCACGCTGCCGGCCTCGCGCACCACGTCGTGATAGCCGGCGGGCAGGGCGACATCCCTCGTCGACAGCACCTTGAGATAGTCGTCGATCATCGAAAACAGCTCGAAGCGGAAGGGGAACACCGCGCCGGACGCGTGCAGCTTGCGGAAGGCCTCGGCCGCCCGGGCCGGACTGCCCTGCCGGTCCCTGAATTTCTCCGGCGACATCGTCTCGGCACCAGCGATGTAGCGCGTCACCATCAGGCCCGTGGCGGCATCGGCATGCAGCACCTCGGGACTGACACCGGCCTTTGCCGCCTCGCGCGCCGCCACCGCCTCGCTGGCGCGGTTGATGTATTCCTCGGTGCCTTTGCCTGGAATGCGCAGGCAGTAATCGCCGGCCTTGAAGACGAGATTGGTCAGGCCGCCGAGCCGTTCCAGCGGCCCGGTGTAGCCGGCCAGCACCGGAATGGCGGCAAGTTTTGCCTGCGCCTCGTCTGTGACCATGCCTGCGTCCCCACGCGCTATTTCTTCGCCGCAACGGTTCCACAATTTTCGCCGTTTGGCTATCATCCCGGCAAGACGAGGGATTGGTGGACACGTGACGGACAGCAAACACCATGGCGCACTTGGCGAGGTCTACGCGGCCAAGCGCCCGGAAGAGGTGGCGGCACTCTATGACAGGTGGTCGCAGACCTATGACGCCGACATGTCGGCCGCCGGCTACCGCCATCCGACGATCTGCCTTGCCTTGCTGGCCCGCCATCTGCCGCGCGGCTCAGCCCCGTTGCTCGACGCCGGCGCCGGTACCGGGCTGATCGGCGAATGGCTGGATATTGCCGGCTATCCCCAGGTCGAGGGGCTGGACATCTCGCAAGGCATGCTGGATCAGGCCGCGCGCAAGGGCGTCTATTCGGCGCTGCATTGCCTGGCGCTCGGCGGCGCCTTGCCTTTTGCCAACGACACCTATGCCGGTATCATCTCGGCCGGCGTGTTCACCTCGGGTCATGTCGGCGCCGAGGGCTTGGACGAACTGATCCGTATCTGCCGGCCGGGCGGGGTGATCGTGCTGACGGTCAAGAACACGCTGTGGGATCAGGGTTTTGCCGCGCGCATCGCGGAACTCGAGGCGCAAGGTCTCGTCACCCGCGCCGAGGAAACCCGCCCTTACGTCTCGATGCCCGGGGAGGCTGATACCGTCCCGAGTCGTGGCCTCGCCTTGCGCGTGAGTTAAGCCTTCACTCGCTCCATTGCCGGGTCGTATAGCGGCTCGAAATAGAGTTTAGCCGGCGTCCGCTGCATCGCGACCACCAGTTCATAGCTGCCCGAGGCGAGGAAATCGTCGCTCACCCCGTCGGCGTTGCGCACATAGCCATAGCCGATATTCTTGCCGACCGTGTAGCCATAGCCGCCGCTGGTCAGATAGCCCACCGGCTCGCCATCGCGCAGGATGGTCTCGCGCCCAACGAGCACGATCTCCGGATCGTCGACCGTGAAGCCGGCAAAGCGCTTCTTCAGGGACGCGCCGCCAACCTTCTCGAGCGCGCGCCGTCCGACGAAGTCGGTGTTCTTGCGCAGCTTGACCGCCCAGCCGAGCCCGGCCTCCAGCGGCGTGTCATTGGGCGTGATGTCGGAGCCCCAGGCGCGATAGCCCTTTTCCAGCCGCAGCGATTCCAGCGCGCGGTAGCCGACCGGCCGGATGTCGTGTTTCCCGCCGGCGACCATCAGCTCGTCGAAGACTTCGCCGGTGGCAGCGATCGGCACATGCAACTCCCAGCCCAGTTCGCCTACATAGGTGACGCGCAGCGCCCGCACTGTGTAGCCGGCTATTGTGATCTCGCGCACATGACCGAACGGGAAGCCGGCATTCGACACGTCACTCCCGGTCACCGCCGAAAGCACGTCGCGGGCACGCGGTCCCATCAGCGACAGCGTGCCGAAATCCTCGGTGACATCGGCGAGCTGGGCATCGAGGCCCTCGCCAATATGGTCGCTGATCCACGAGGCGTCATGGTTGCGGAAACCTGTGCCGGTGACGATGTAGAATTTTTCCTCGCCAAGCCGCGACACCGTCAGGTCGGCCTCGATGCCGCCGCGCGTGTTGAGGAGTTGCGTGTAGGTCAGCCGGCCAACCGGCTTGCCGACATCGTTGGCGCAGATGCAGTCCAGGGCCTTCGCCGCGTCGGACCCGCTCAACTCATACTTGGCGAAGGACGACTGGTCGAAGATGCCGACATGCTCGCGCACATGCCGGTGTTCGTCGCCGACGGCGGCGAACCAGTTCTGCCGGCCCATCGAATAGATGTCCTTTGGCTCGACGCCCTCCGGCGCGAACCAGTTAGGCCGCTCCCAGCCGAGCTTGGATCCGAAGACGGCGCGATGGTCTTTCAGCCTGTCGTAGAGCGGCGAGACGATGCGCGGCCGGCCGGAAACGTATTCCTCGTGCGGGAAGCCGATCGTGTAGTGCTTGCCATAGGCTTCCAGCGTGCGCTCACACACCCAGTGCCGGTCGCGGTGCAGGTTGGAAAAGCGCCTGATGTCGACCACCCACAGGTCGAGCGGCGCCTCGCCATCGACCACCCATTGCGCCAGCACCCAGCCTGCGCCGCCGCCCGACGCGATGCCGAAGGCGTTGAAGCCGGCGCCGACGAACATGTTGGCGCATTCGGGCGCTACGCCGAGGATGAAATTGCCGTCCGGCGTGAAGCTCTCCGGCCCGTTGATCATCTGCTTGACGCCGACCGTCTCCAGCGCCGGCACGCGTGCGATCGCCTGCGCCATGTGCTGCTCGAAATGATCGTAGTCGTCGTCGAACAGCCGGAACTCCCAGTCATCGGGCACGTCGCCCCCGGGCAGACCGGTTGTCCAGGCCTGCGGGTTCGGCTCATAGCCGCCCATCACCAGGCCGCCGACCTCTTCCTTGAAATAGGTGCGCCGATCGGGGTCGCGCAGCGTCGGCGCATCGGTGGCCAGCCCCGCGATCTTCTCGGTGATGATGTACTGGTGCTTCACCGGCTGCAGCGGCACATCGATGCCGGCCATGGCGCCGACCTGTCGTGCCCATTGCCCGGCGCAGTTCACGACCTTGTCACAGGCGATGTCGCCCTGATTGGTCTTCACCGCCGTGATGCGGTCGCCCTTCATCTCGAAACCGGTGACGCGCACCTCCTCATAGAGTTTGGCGCCATGCATGCGCGCGCCCTTGGCCAGCGACTGCGTGATGTCGGAAGGGCTCGCCTGGCCGTCGGTCGGCAGCCAGGACGCGCCGACGAGATCGCCGGTCTCCATCAGCGGCCACATCGCCTTGACCTCCGCCGGAGACAGCAAATGCATGTCCATACCGAAGCTTTTCGCCGTCGTCGCCAGCCTTTTGTACTCGGTCCAGCGGTCGGCATTGGTGGCGAGCCTGAGGCAGCCGGTCATCTTCCAGCCGGTGGCAAGGCCGGTCTCGGCCTCCAGCCCCTTGTAGAGATCGACGGAATATTTCAGCACCCGCGTGATCGAGGCCGAAGAGCGCAATTGCCCGACCAGGCCGGCGGCATGCCAGGTCGAGCCCGAGGTCAGCTTGCCCTGTTCGAGCAGCACCACGTCGGCCTTGTGGTCGCGCGCCAGATGATAGGCCGTCGAACAGCCGATGATGCCGCCGCCGATGACGACGATCGCGGCCTGGCTAGGCAAGGTCATGATTTCAGGATCCCGTATTTTGTCCGGTAGTTTTCCAGCGCCGCGTCGAGCCGCGCCAGGTTTTCCTCGGTATAGGCGACGTAGTCGATGCCGGGCGCGTCGAGATAGAGCTCCGACACCATGCTCCACATCGCCTCGCGCAGCAGCGAGGCGCATTGCATGGCTGCGTGCGAGCGGCGGATCGCCTCGTCCGGTTCCTTCATGAAATAGGCGGTCAGGAAGGCGAAGGATTCCTCGTCGCTCATGCCCGCGTTCGAAGCGACGCCGGCAAGGTCGAACATTGCTGTGTTGAAGCCGGCATATTCGAAATCGATCAGCCACAGCCTGCTGCCGTCGTCGAGAATATTGGCCGGCAAGAGATCATTGTGGCCAAAGACGATCGGCAGCAGTTTCTGGGCGCGCTCCAGTTCGTCGGCGAGCGCCAGAAAGCGCGGCAGGTCACCGCGCTTGCGGCTGTTGCCCTCGTCAAGCGTGCGCGCATAGTCGCGGATGACGTGAAACACCCAGAACATGAAGCCGGCGCCGGAGATATGGTTGGGCATCTCCCGGTGAAAGCCGCGCATCAGCGCCGCGACGCGGCCGAGATTGGCGCGCACGTCCTCGGCCAGATAGGTTTTGGCGCCAAGAAACGCCGTCACCAGGATTCCTGGTTCGGCATAATGGACCGCCGGTGCGAAGCCGGCAGCGTGCGCCGCTCGCGCGGTCATCACCTCGCGTTCGCGGAAGACATGGTGGAACGGATAATCCTGGCCGAAGCGCACGACATGTTTGCCAGCCGTATCGGTGACCACATAATTGGCATTGCTCAAGCCGCCGGGCAGCGGTGCGATCTCGATGGCGCCCGTCCAGCAGGGAAGGGCGCGGATGCGGTCTTCGGCAATCACGAAATCATCCCTGGTTTGCTGGCCTGGTTTGCCGGGTTTCGACAAGGCGCCATGGGCAGCGCAATGACGGCGGGGAGAAACGCAAACAATCTCGTCGGTGCGGGACGCCAGGATCGGTATCCCGCACCGCACCGACGAGCCCCTTGGCCAGACTTTTGAGCCCGGCATCCGCCCCCGCGGATCTGAAAATTCCTTGAGCCAGACACGTTACGGGCTGTCCGGTCAATGAGTTGCGGCTCTGCCAATTAACCTCCCGCTGCAGCTCCGAACCCTATTGAGGGTGGATTTCACGCCAGGGTTGCCCTTCTGTCAATAAAAAGATGTGACCTTTTTTGGGTATTTTGCCCGAAAGTATAGGCAATTCCTTTAAAAGCGCTAGGAATGCCATAGAAGCGGGCAAATTCTGGGACGCGCACATATGGTCCACTCGAAACGGCATGGCGAGATCCTGCGGCTGTTGCAGGAAGAGGGAACCGTCACCATCGCCAGCCTTGCCGACCGGTTGGGCGTTTCACTCGAAACCGTGCGGCGGGACGTCAAGCCGCTCACCGGCGACGGCTCGGTTCTGAAGATGCATGGCGCCATCGGCCTGCCGTCGATGATCGGCGAGGCACCGTTCGAACGGCGCATGCGCGAGCATGCCGACGCCAAGCGCGTCATCGCGCGCATGGTTGCCGCCACCATCCGCGACGGCGAATCGATCATGCTCGACACCGGCACCACGACGTCGTTCCTGGCGCGCGAACTGCTCGGCCACCGGCGCCTGACGGTCGTCACCAACTCATCTGATATCGCCCGCACGCTGGCCACCATCAACGGCAACAAGGTCTATATGGCGGGCGGCGAGCTGCGCAGCGATTCAGGCGCCGCGTTCGGGACGTCGGCGATCGAGTTCGTCAGCCGCTTCTCGGTCAGCCACGCCATCATCTCGACCGGCGCCGTGGATGCGGTGACGGGCGTCATGGACTTTGATCTGGACGAGGCGGAATTCGCCCGCATGGTGCTGTCCAGAGGCCAGCGCTCGCTCGTCGTCACCGACCACACGAAGTTCGGCCGCCAGGGGCTGGTTCAGGTCTGCGGCTTCGACGGCTTTTCCGAACTCGCCACCGACCGCGCGCCGCCGCATGACGTTGGAGCCGCCCTCGCACAAGCCGGCGCGCGGCTCAGCATCGCCGGCGGCGAAGCCGGAATTTAGCCGAACACCAGGGATTGATGGGCACAGACGCCCGCGAAAGTGCCGCCCGACACGGCGAAGGCGATGTTGTGCATCGCGCGCGCAGCGTCGCCGGCGGCATAGACGCCGGGAACGGTCGTCTGCTGCCTGTCATCGACCGATATCGTCGGACCGAGCAGGCCGTCCTTGAAGCCGCAGCCGAGCTGTTCGGCCAGCGGGCTCGCCATCGTGTTGCGGGGCGCGGTGAACATCGCTTTGACGCCGGCCTTCCGGCCGCCGTCCAGGTGGACAACCAATCCGCCGGAGCCGTCTTCCCTCAGTTCGCTGACCGTCGCGGGCTCAAATCTTACATTCTTGTCCTCCAGCGCGAGCATCTCCTCGGCGGTGGGCTCGATCAGGCCGTTGCCGAGCAGCGTGACGTCGCCCCAGTCGGAAATCAGCTGCGCCTGATGCATGGACATCGGGCCGGTCGCGAGCACGCCAAGCGGTCCGCCGGAAACCTCGTAGCCGTGGCAATAGGGGCAATGCAGCACGGTCTTGCCCCATTGCTCGGCAAGCCCGGGAACCTCCGGCAGGATGTCGCGCACGCCGGTTGCCAGCACCAGTCGTGCGGCGCCGAATGTCTCGCCGCCATCGATGGTGATTTCGAAATCACTGCCGCTGTTCGCAATGGCTTTGTCCGCACGCGCGGTGACCAGCCTGGCCGTCGGATAGGCAAGCAATTGCCGCCTGGCATCGTCGAGGATGGCGCCTGGCGTGCGCCCGTCCTGGCCGAGGAAGCCGTGCGAATGCGCGGCAAAGCGGTTGCGCGGCTGGCCGGCGTCGATCACCAGCACGTTGCGCCGCGCCCGCGCCCCCTGGATGGCCGCGGACAGGCCGGCGAAGCTGCCGCCGACGACGGCAAGATCATACTGCATGGCTGGAAACTCCAATGAGGTCGAAACGGCGGCGGAAATCGGCGGTCAGGTCAGCCAGCGTGATGCGGCTGAGCTTCTCCGCCAGCAGCCTCTCGGCCGCGACGCGAAAATCGTCGAGCACGGCGATCACCGCTTGCTCGACGAGACAGCCCGGGCTTTCCGGCTCGGTGCTGAACGGCAGCAGCGTCTCGCCAAGGGCAACGCTTATCTCGGCCAGGGAAATGTTCTCGGGCGCGCGCCCGAGCAGCCAGCCGCCGCCATGCCCGCGCGACGAGGTGACGATGCCGGCGTCGCGCAAGCCGGCGATGGTGCGGCGCACCACCACCGGATTTGTATGAATGAAGGTGGCAAGCTGCTCGGAGGTCAGCGCTTGATCGGGTTTCTCGGCCATGTGGACGAGGATATGCAAGGTGGAGGATAGACGGCTGTTGCGCTTCATGTAACTTAATTAGTTACAATAAGCTGCGATGTCAAACGCGCCGGCGTCCCTGTGAACTCGCGGCGACGCTATGCCGGCAAAGCGCGAAAACTCATCCTGAAGCAGGCGCCGCTGGGCTTGCCATCGAGGATTTCGATGCGGCCGCCATGAAGATGCATGATTTCCTGCACGAGGTTGAGGCCGAGGCCGGCGCCATGATCCTGCGGGCGCAGCCGGTAGAAGGGCTCGAAAATGCGCTCCCGCTCGCCCGGCGGCACGCCGTCGCCTTCGTCCCGGACCTCTATGACGGCGGGCGTTGTGACGCCGACGGTGATCTTGCCGGCGCGGCCGCCATGCTCGATGGCGTTCTGGACGATGTTGGTCACCGCACGTTCGATCGCGGTGCGGTCGCCGGTTGCAAAAAGCGTGTCGCTGTCCGGCTCGAACGACATTTCGTAGCCGGCCGAGAACGCCATCGGCGCGAGGTCGACGATAACGCCGCGCGCGATCGCCACGAGATCGACCTTTTCGAAAGGCGATGTCTGCCGGTCGAGCCGCTGCAGGTCGAGCAACTGGTCGGTCAGCGTCGAAAGCCGTGCCGCATCCTGCAGCAGCCGTGCCCGTTCCGGTGTCGCCGGCAGCGAGGCCAGGCGCGTGTTGAGGATGGCGACCGGTGTTCTGAGCTCATGGGCGGCGTCGGTGAGGAAACGCTTGTGGCGCTCATAGCCCTTGTCCAGCCGCGCAAGGGCTGCGTTCACCGCCTTGACCAGCGGTGTCACTTCCGTCGGCACGTCCTTCAGCGGCAACTGCACGCCGCGCTGGTCGATGTCGATGCGTTCGGCCTCTGCGGCTGCATGGCCTAGCCCCGAAAGGGCGCCACGAACCACCCAGGGCGTCGCGAACAGCGTGGCCAGCGCCATCAGCCCGGCGAGCGGCAATATGCCTTGCAGGAAGAATTGCGGCGCCTGGCCGAGCAGGCGCAGCAGCGAAAGCCCGCCCTTGGTGCCGGTGAAGATCTGGACATTGCCGGCCGCCGTGTCGGTCCAGCGGATCTTTCCCTCCGGCGGCGCGGATTGCCCGATTGCGTGGTCGATACGGGCGTCGCTGATAGCATCCAGCAGTCCGGCGAAAGGCTGGAAGATGGGCGGCACGGTGCCCTCCTGCAGCCGCTGGCCCTGCTTGTCTCGGATGATGAACCAGAGATCGGGGACCTCGGATCGCAGCTTCGTCAGGTCCGCGGTCTCGCGCAGGACGAGCTTGCCGCCTGCGTCACGCGCCACCGCATCCGCCAGCACGTCCATTGTGCCGTCTTCATAATCGTGCGGAATGAGCCCGGTGGCGAGCAATGCGACGAGAATGCCGACGATGATCAGCGTCAGCATCGCGCATTGCAGCAAGGCGATGCGCAGCACCAGGCTCCATTTCAGCGAACGCGGACGCTTGAGGCTCATTGCTTGGCGCTCATGTCGTCTCGCGCAGGAGATAGCCGACGCCGCGAATGCCGTTGATCGTCACCCCGGCATCGGCATCGGCGAGTTTGCGGCGCAGGCGCGAGACATGGGTGTCGAGGGCGTTGGACTGGATCTCGTCGTCGAGGCCGAACACCGCCTCCATCAGCGCCTCACGCTGCACCATGCGGCCGGTGCGCCGCATCAACGCCTCCAGCACCAGGAGTTCGCGGCGCGGCAGGCTGAGCGGTTCGGCACGGACAGACGCTTCGCGATGCCCGACATCGAGCACCAGATCGCCGGCGCGGATAAACTGTGACTGCAGCGGTGCCGGGCGCCTGAGCAGCGCGCGCAGGCGGGCCAGCAATTCCTCGAAGGCGAATGGTTTTGCCAGATAGTCGTCCGCGCCCATGTCCAGCCCATCGACCTTGTCCGATGTATCGCCTCTCGCCGTCAGCATCAGCACTGGCGTCGTGTTCTTGGCCGAACGCAATCTGGGAACCAGCGACAGCCCGTCGCCATCCGGCAACTGGCGGTCGAGCAGGATGGCGTCGTAGCTGTCGGCGGCAACGAAGCCTTCGGCTTCGTTGAGCGAGCCGGCGTGATCGACCACCATGTCGTGGCGCTTCAGCGCGGCACGCAAGGCGGAGACCATTTCAGGCTCGTCCTCGACCAGCAAGATTCGCATCGACAATTCTCCAGCAACGGCCTCGGGCGTTACCGCGCCAACATTGCGCAAACATGGCAAAGCCGAACGGCCGGAGGTCGACGAGCGCTTTCTTTGGCTCCGCGATATTGCGCAATGTCTATGCAACCCAGTCGCGGCAAACAGCGTCGGTCGGCGCGAATCGCCCATGCCGGCGAGAAGGCGTCGGGCCCGAATATGCAACAGGTCGGGCCCGACGCTGAAACGAAATGGCGCTGAAACGAATCAGTTGGCCACACAATCTGGCGTGCTGTTGTCTGGGATCGAGGTTACCATGCCTGTAAATGATGCTCTGTCTTTCCTCGCGGCGTGGACCGTGGCGCCGTTCAGGGTCGGCTCCGTCACGCCGTCCAGCTCCAGCCTGGCGGCATTGATGACCCGTGACATCGGACCCGAGACAGGCCCCGTGCTGGAGCTCGGTCCAGGAACCGGTCCTTTCACACGGGCGCTGCTGTCGCGCGGGGTGAAGGAGGAAGATTTGACGCTGATCGAATCCGATCCGGATTTTGCCGTGCTGCTCAAGCGTCGCTTTCCGGCTGCCCGGATTTTCGAAATGGATGCTGTCGGTCTGCGCCATCTGTCGCTCTTCCACCGGCCGGTCATTGGTGCTGCCGTCAGCGGCTTGCCTTTCCGGCTGATTTCGCCGCGCAAGACGCTCGCCATTCTCGAAGGTGTTTTCGCCAATCTTCGCCTGGGCGGAGCGCTCTATCAGTTCACGCTCGGACGGCGCTGCCCGTTCGACCAGTCGCTGCTCGACAGGCTCGATCTCGAGGTTACGCGGGTTGGCCATACCTTTCGCAACTTCCCGCCGGCGACGGTCTATCGCATCGCCAGGATCAAGACGTCAGAAACCTACGACTGGCGCTTCGCATGACGGGACCGTTGTCGGCCATTCTCGGCTTCGGCCTGTTCGGCGTCTTCTGCCTCGCTTTCACCGAGAAGATCCTGCCGATTCCGCCCTCGCATGTGTTGCTGCTGTTTCTCGGCATGACGGCGGCGCCTGACGGCGCGACGCTGGCGGTCCTGCTGGCGGTGACGACACTTGCTTCCTTCGCCGGCTGCCTTGTCTGGTATGCGGTCGGCCGCCGGATCGGGTACGACCGTGCCGACAGGCTGATCGGACGAGCCGGCAGATATGTCTTCCTGCGCCCCGAAACCTATCGCAAGCTGGGCCAGGCCTATCGCCGCAATCACGTCAGGGTGTCCTTGCTGGCACAGTTCATCCCGACCGTGCGCAATTACCTGCCGATCGCTGCTGGCGCGCTTTGTCTGCCTGCCTTGCCTTTCGCGGCCGCGACGCTGCTTGGCGCCACCACATGGAATGCGGGCTTTCTCCTGACCGGTTACCTCATGCACGACAGTGGCCAGGATTCCTTCGCGGTGGGCTTGCGCATCATCGTCATCGTCGTGGCGTTGGAGACGACCTTCATGCTTGCGCTGCGCTATGGCCCGACATGGCGACGCCGCATCAGGCTGATGCTCGGCTGACCGCGCTGCACCAATCTCCGGTCACGGGATAAGCTCCGCAGCCGGCTTTCCTTCGCTTGCCTGCCGGTGTTTAGTCCGGCCATGGCCTTCACCATCCGCCAGTTGCAGTTCTTCATCGCCGTCGCCGAGCAAGGCACGGTGTCGCGCGCGGCGCAAAACCTCTCCATTTCGCAATCGTCGGTCACCGAGGCGATCAAGGAACTTGAAAGCGATCTTGGCGTCGCGCTGTTCGAACGCCATCCGCGCGGTCTCAACATCACCCACAAGGGCCACCAGTTCCTGCGTCACGCGACAAAGATTCTCGCCGACGTGTCCGACGCGCGCCGCTCTTTTTCCGGCGAACAGGCCATTGCGGGCGGGCGGCTGCAACTCGGCGTCACCTCGCTTGTCGCCGGCTACGTGCTGTCGGATCTGCTCTCACGCTACCGCCGCGCCTATCCGGGCGTCGAGGTCTCGGCCATCGAGGACAATGGCGACTACCTCGAACACCTGTTGATCGGCGGCAAGCTGGACATTGCAGTCATGGTCACCTCCAATTTGCGCGACCGCACTGCCCTGCAATCGGAAATCCTCGAAGTCTCGGCTTACCGGCTGTGGCTGCCGCTCGGCCATCCCTTGGCTGGCGCCGACATCATCGGCATCGGCGATATCGCCTCTGAACCGCTGATCATGCTGACCGTCGACGAGATCGAGGAGAACACCGGCAAGCTGCTGACGGCGATCGGCGCCAGACCGCATGTCGCCTTCCGCACCCGTTCCGTGGAAGCCGTGCGCAGCCTAGTCGCCACCGGCGCCGGTGTGGCGCTGCTGCCCGACCTCGTCTACCGGCCCTGGTCGCTGGAAGGCGACCGCATCGAATCGCGCGACATTTCGGGCTCCTTGCCGGTGGTGCAGGTCGGCATGGTCTGGCGGCGGGGCTCCGGCCTGCCGCAGGCGGCCCGCGACTTCGTCGGCCTTGCCCAGTCGCAGCGGACGGTCCGCCGCTAGTCTGGTGTGGCCTACTCCAGGCTGACGCCTGGTGTGGCCTACTCCAGGCTGACGTCGCCAGTCTTGCGCACGATCAAGGCGAGCCGTTCCAGGACGGTCGGGTCGAACAAGCGGCGCAGGCTGCGACGGCCGATCGAAGCGATGAGGCCCTTCTCCTGGTAGTAGCGAAGTGTCAGGCGGGCACGCCGGTGCGGCGCGGCACTTTGGCAATGTCGATATCTTTTATGCTTGACCTCAAGTCGGCTCGGACTCGTAGAATGTCGCGACGATCGGTGAGAGCAACAGAAAGTGAGGCCCGTTATGCCGCAATCCGCGCAGCCAAACACACGCCAAGCCGCGCTCTGGAACGACGTCAGCGGGAAGGCCTGGGTCGAGATGCAGCCGATCCTCGACGAGATACTGGCACCGTTGGAGCGGCTGGTGGTCGATGCCGGCTATCCCGGGGAGGGGGGCAATGTCCTGGACATCGGCTGCGGCGCCGGCGCCACAACCCTGACGATGGCGCGCCGCGTGGGCAACGACGGAAATTGTGTTGGGCTCGACATCTCGCGGCCGCTTGTCGCCCTGGCGACGGAGCGCGCGCGGGTGGAAGGGGCAGCAAACGCAAGTTTCGAAGTGGGCGATGCCCAGGCGCATGCGTTCGAACCAGGACGCTTCGACGCTGTTGTCTCGCGCTTTGGTGTTATGTTCTTCGATGATCCAGTGGCCGCGTTCTCCAATATAAGACAAGCCGCAAGGCGCGGTGGCAAACTCGCCTTTGTTGCTTGGCGCAGTCCGGTCGAGAATGATTTCATGACGACCGCCGCGCGAGCGGCTGCGCCTTTCCTGCCGCCCGCACCCGCGCCAGACCCCGATGCGCCGGGACAGTTTGCCTTTGCCGACGGCGCCAAAGTGAAGCGGATCCTTGAAGCGAGCGGCTGGTCGTCAATCAAAGTCGAACAGGCGAACGTCCTGTGTCAGATCGCCGAAGGCGATCTGATGACGTTTGCCACCCGGCTAGGGCCGGTCGCCGCCACGCTGCGCGAAGTTGACCGGGTAACGGCCGAAAAAATCACTACGGTGTTGCCTGCTGCGTACGCGCCTTTCGTGGAGGACGGTGAGGCTCGCTTCAATGCCGCCTGCTGGCTTGTGACGGCGCTGGCTTGAAGGGGCCTCTTGCTATCGGCAAAACCGATATCGCCCTTCTGATAAATGAATTTGCGAAACCGGAATTTTCAAAGCACCTTCCGTTTCAGGGACCAAAGCCGCCATTAGAGTGGCGTCAGGTCCCACGGACGAGCTGACAAGTTTTCAGTCCGCGCGTGATCTGGCGAAAACCGGAGCGGTTTCAGGATCACGCGCCAAATGGGAGATCGATGATGAATTCATTCCTGAAGTCGTGCACTGCTTTGACGGTCGCGCTGACCTTCTCCGGTCAGGCCATCGCCCAGGTCAAGGAACTCGGCAAGGGCGAAGGTCAGGTCAACATCGTTGCCTGGCCGGGCTATATCGAGCGCGGCGAGACCGACAAGGGCTATGACTGGGTCACCGCCTTCGAGAAGGAGAGCGGCTGCAAGGTCAACGTCAAGACCGCCAACACGTCGGATGAGATGGTGTCGCTGATGAACGAGGGCGGCTTCGACCTCGTCACCGCTTCGGGCGATGCTTCGCTGCGCCTCGTCGCCGGCAAGCGCGTGCAGCCGATCAACACCGATCTCATCCCAAGCTGGAAGACGGTCGACGACCGGCTGAAGGACGCGCCCTGGTTCACCGTCGACAAGGTGCATTACGGCATCCCCTATCAGTGGGGTCCCAACATCCTGATGTACAACACCGAGGTGTTCAAGGAAGCGCCGAAGAGCTGGAACGTCGTCTTCGAGGAAATGAAGCTGCCGGACGGAAAGTCCAACAAAGGCCGCGTCCAGGCCTATGACGGGCCGATCCACATCGCCGACGCCGCCAACTACCTGATGTTCCACAAGCCGGAACTCGGCATCAAGGATCCCTACGAACTGAACGAGGACCAGTACAAGGCCGCGCTCGAATTGCTGCGCGTCCAGCGCACGCTGGTCGGCCGCTACTGGCATGACGCCGCCATCCAGGTCGACGATTTCCAGAATGAAGGCGTGGTCGCCTCGGGCTCGTGGCCCTATCAGGTCAACACGCTGGTCGCCGCCAAGAAGCCGGTTGCCTCGACCGTGCCGGAAGAAGGCGTCACCGGCTGGGCAGACACCACGATGATGGAAGCCGACGCGGCCCATCCGAACTGCGCCTATATGTGGCTCGAGCATTCGCTGGCGCCGAAGGTGCAGGGCGATGTCTCGGCCTGGTTCGGCTCGCTGCCGGTCGTGCCGGCCGCCTGCAAAGGCAACGAGCTGCTCGGCGAGGAAGGTTGCAAGACCAACGGCTACGACAATTTCGACAAGATCAAGTTCTGGAAGACGCCGGTCTCGAAATGCGCCACCCAGAACGACCAGTGCGTGCCCTACTACCGCTGGGTGTCGGACTATATCGGCGTCATCGGCGGACGATAATTTTCGCTTCGCTTCGTCGATAGTTGGCGCTGCCCCTCACCCTTGCCCTCTCCCCGTGAAGAACGGGGAGAGGGGATCATCGGCGTTGAAGCGCGTCCCTTCTCCCCGTCTCAATACGGGGAGAAGGTGCCGGCAGGCCGATGAGGGGCAGCGCCAAACCCCAAGATTTGACGAGCCTGACAGATCAGGACACCACATGACCCCAGCCGTTTCCTTTCAAAAAGTCTCGCGTCATTTCGGCAGCGTTCGCGCGGTCGACGCTGTCGACCTCGACATTGTACCAGGCGAATTCTTCGCCATGCTCGGGCCGTCCGGTTCCGGCAAGACGACGTGCCTGCGCCTGATCGCCGGTTTCGAGCAGCCGACATCGGGTTCGATCTCGATCTTCGGTGAACGCGCCGAGGGCGTGCCCCCCTACCGCCGCAACGTCAACACCGTGTTCCAGGACTACGCGCTGTTCCCGCATCTCAACGTGCTCGACAACGTCGCCTACGGGCTGATGGTCAAGCGTGTCGGCAAGGCCGAGCGGCACAAGGCGGCGGAAGAAGCGCTGTCGCTGGTGCGGCTGCCCGGCTATGGCGCGCGCCGGCCCGGCCAGCTTTCCGGCGGCCAGCGCCAGCGTGTCGCGCTGGCGCGTGCGCTGGTCAACCAGCCCAAGGTGCTGCTGCTCGACGAACCGCTCGGCGCGCTCGACCTCAAGCTGCGCGAAAACATGCAGGAGGAGCTGAAATCGCTGCAGAAGGCGCTCGGCATCACCTTCGTCTTCGTCACCCACGACCAGGGCGAGGCGCTGTCGATGGCCGACCGCGTCGCCGTCTTCAACGATGGCAAGATCATGCAGATCGGCACGCCGGAGGACATCTATCAGCGGCCGAGCACGCGCTTCGTCGCCGATTTCGTCGGTTCCTCGAACGTGCTGCCGCCGGATTTCGTCCAGCGTTATTCCGGCCAGAGCCGCTGGGGGAGCTTGCGGCCCGAATCCATTCGCGTCGGCCGCGCCGCAAGCGGCGAGGGCGTCGCCGCGCGGCTTGTCTCGACCAACTACCTCGGCGCCACGACCAGGCTGGCGCTTGATGCCGACGGGTTGAAACTGCACGCCGTGGTGCCTGCCGGCACTGCCTTGCCGGCGGAGGGCGAGGCGGTGGTGCTGACGTTCAATCGCGAGCACCTGCATCTGATGGATGAGCAGGCATGATGAAGGTTTGCGCGATGCGCCCCCCTCTGTCCTGCCGGACATCTCCCCCTCTAGGGGGGAGATCGGATGTCGCATCGGCCTTCGCCAATCTCCAACGTCTGAAGGCTGGCGCCGCGCACGAGCTGCCAATCTCCCCCCACGTGGGGGAGATGTCCGGCAGGACAGAGGGGGGCGCGACGGATCACGGCGTCAGCAGAACTGTGCATCCGTCATGACGATCGCCGCCCTCAACCCCAATCCCTTACCCGCCATCCTGCCCGGCAGCGGCGGCATGCGCGGTGCGCTCTCCGACCTCTTCTGGCGCCGGCCGCAAGTCCTGCTGCTGCTCATGCTTTTGCCGCCGGTGCTGTGGCTCGGCATCGTCTATATCGGCTCACTGTTCGCGCTTTTGGCGCAGAGCTTCTTCTCCATCGATGAGTTCTCCGGCCTCATCAACCGCGAGTTCACGCTGAAGACCTATGGCGACCTTTTGCAGGCCGCCAACCTCGACATCATCCTGCGCACGGTGACGATGGCGGCCCTGGTCACGCTGGCTTCGGCCATCGTCGCCTTCCCCATTGCCTACTACGCGGCGCGCTATGCGCGCGGCCGCTGGAAGGCGCTGTTCTATCTCGGCGTCATGCTGCCGCTGTGGTCGAGCTATCTGGTCAAGATCTATGCCTGGAAGCTGATCCTGGCCAAGGAAGGCATTTTGACCTGGCTGCTCGCCAAGCTGCATCTGCTGTGGCTGCTCGATGCCTGGCTGTCGCTGCCCGTGGTCGGCGGCAATTCGCTGTCGGTGTCTTTCACCGGCACTTTCATCGTCTTCGTCTATGTCTGGCTGCCTTTCATGATCCTGCCGGTCCAGGCGGCACTCGAGCGCGTGCCCGGCAATCTGGTCGAGGCGTCGTCCGATCTCGGCGCCTCGCCCGGCCAGACCTTCCGCAACGTGCTGTTCCCGCTGGCGCTGCCCGGCATCGTCGCCGGCTCGATCTTCACCTTCTCGCTGACATTGGGAGATTACATCATCCCGCAGATCATCGGCACCTCGCGCTTGTTCATCGGCCAGGCCGTCTATTCGCAGCAAGGCACCGCCGGCAACATCCCGCTCGCCGCCGCCTTCACCGTGGTGCCCATCGTCATCATGGGTTTCTACCTCTGGGGCGCCAAGCGCATGGGGGCCTTCGATGCGCTCTGATCGTGGTCAATCCGCTCCCGTCGGCCTCAAGATCGCGGCCGCCTGCGGCCTGCTCTTCCTGCATCTACCGATCCTGCTGATCTTCGTCTATGCCTTCACCACCGAGGAGAAGAGCTTCGTCTGGCCGCCGCCCGGGCTGACCACGCAATGGTTCGCCGTCACCTGGAACCGGCCCGATGTCTGGGAAGCGCTGTCGCTGTCGGTCCGCGTCGCTGCCATCTCGACCACGATTGCGCTGGTGCTCGGCACGCTGTGCGCCGCCGCCGTGTCGCGGACGAAATTCTTCGGCCGCGAAACCATCTCGCTGCTGGTCATCCTGCCCATCGCACTGCCCGGCATCATCACCGGCATCGCGCTGCGCTCGGCCTTCGCGCTCGCCGACATCCCGTTCTCGTTCTGGACGATCGTGCTCGGCCACGCCACTTTCTGCGTGGTCGTCGTCTACAACAATGCGGTCGCCCGTTTCCGCCGCACCTCGGGCTCGATGATCGAAGCTTCGATGGATCTCGGCGCCGACGGCTTTCAGACCTTCCGCCATGTCGTGCTGCCCAACATCGCCACCGCACTGCTCGCCGGCGGCATGCTCGCCTTCGCTTTGTCCTTTGACGAGGTCATCGTCACCACCTTCACCGCCGGCCAGCAACAGACCGTGCCGATCTGGATGCTGGAAGAGCTGATCCGTCCGCGCCAGCGCCCGGTCACCAATGTCGTCGCCATGGTCGTCGTCCTGGTGACGCTGCTGCCGATCCTGTTTGCCTACTACCTGACCCGCGACGGCGACCAGATCGCCGGAAGCGGGAAATGAAAGAAGTGAGTGGTGAGTAGTGAGTAGGGAATAGCCGAATCCACGGTGGAAACTCATCCACTACTCACTACTCACTACTCACTACTCACTACTTCTGCCCAAGGAGAATCCAATGGACACCCAGATGCTGATCGGCTCGAAATTCGAGAAGGGCACCGAGACCGAGGAGCCGATCCTCAACCCAAAGACCGGGGCGACCATTCTCAACCTGCCCGAGGCCAGCCAAGCGCAGATCGAGGCGGCAGTCATTGCCGCCGAACAAGCGTTCGTCTTGTGGTCGCGCACCACGCCGGCGCAGCGCTCCGGCTACCTCCTGAAGATCGCCGACCGCATCGAGGCCGAAGCCAGGGAATTCGCCACGCTCGAGGCGTTGAACTGCGGCAAGCCGATCAACGCCGTACTCAATGACGAAATCCCGGCGATCGTCGACTGCTACCGCTTCTTCGCCGGCGCGGTCCGCTCCATGCCGGGTGTCGTCGCGGGCGAATATCTGCCCGGCCACACCTCCATGGTGCGGCGCGATCCGATCGGCATCGTCGCCTCGATCGCGCCGTGGAACTATCCGCTGATGATGATGGCCTGGAAGCTGGCGCCGGCGATCGCTGGCGGCAACACCGTCGTCTTCAAGCCGTCGGAGCAGACGCCGCTGACGGCGCTGAAACTGGCCAGGATCCTGGCCGAAATCCTGCCCGAAGGCGTCGTCAATGTCGTGCTTGGCCGGGGCGACAGCGTCGGCAACACGCTGATCAATCACCCCAAGGTTAATATGATCTCGATCACCGGTGA
Organism: Mesorhizobium sp. B2-1-8; assembly: GCF_006442545.2. Taxonomy (NCBI): domain Bacteria; kingdom Pseudomonadati; phylum Pseudomonadota; class Alphaproteobacteria; order Hyphomicrobiales; family Phyllobacteriaceae; genus Mesorhizobium; species Mesorhizobium sp. B2-1-8. The sequence continues at coordinate 151,426 of NZ_CP083952.1, read as the reverse complement.
CGTCGCCACCGGCAAGAAGGTGCTGCAGGCCGCCGCCAAGTCGGTCAAGCGCACGCATCTGGAACTCGGCGGCAAGGCGCCGGTCATTGTCTTCGACGACGCCGATCTCGGCGCCGTCGTCAACGGCCTGCGCGCCTTCGGCTATTACAATGCCGGCCAGGACTGCACCGCCGCCTGCCGCATCTATGCCGGCAAGAAGATCTACGACAAGCTCGTCGCCGACCTCTCCTCCGCGGTCTCGACCATCAAATACAACCAGCCCGACGACACCGAGAACGAGATCGGGCCGCTGATCTCGCGCCGCCAGCGCGACCGCGTCTCGAGCTTCGTCGAGCGTGCCTCGGAACTGAAGCACATCGAGATCACCACCGGCGGCAAGCCGGGCGAGGGCACCGGCTTCTACTATCAACCGACTGTCGTCGCCGGCGCGCTGCAGGAGGACGAGATCGTGCGCCGCGAAGTGTTCGGCCCAGTCGTCTCCATTACCCGGTTCTCGGAGGTCGACGACGCTGTGAACTGGGCCAATGACAGCGATTATGGCCTAGCGTCTTCGGTATGGACGAAGGACGTTTCACGCGCCATGGCAACGGCTGCCCGCCTGCAATATGGCTGCACCTGGATCAACACGCATTTCATGCTGACCAACGAGATGCCGCATGGCGGACTGAAACAGTCCGGCTACGGCAAGGACATGTCGCTCTACGCGCTGGAGGACTACACCGCCGTGCGCCATGTCATGGTGGCTCACGGGTAAGGGGATATCGCATCGCGGCGCTGACGCCCTTTGTCTGAAGGAGGGCGTCAAGCGTTACTATACTCTCTATAAGGCCCTGCCTTTTGCGGAGGGAAGACCGCCTAAGCGGCATAAGCAGCGATCCGCCAGCTAAGCCGCCGTCCTGCCTTGTACCCCGGATGGCGCGGGCTTGATGTTCTGATTGACCCGAAAGACGTTGGATGGGTCATAGGTCCGCTTCACCTGGCTCAGCCGCTCGTAATTCGCGCCATAGCTTGCCCGCAAGCGCGCTTCCCCTTCGTCCTCCATCATGAAATTCACGTAGCCGCCTTCGCCATTGTGGGGATGGATGCGCGCCCAGTAATTCTTGGCCCACTTGGTGAGGTCGGCCGCCTTGCCCGGATCGGGATCGATGCCGGCTATGACCATTGACCAGCTTGCGTCGCGTGCGTTCCAGGCAGTCTCGTCCTTGCCGACGCGGCGCACGGCGCCGTCTATCGGGTAAAGATGCATGAGAGACAATTCGCTGGGCGCTTGCGCGGCCTGCGCTATATGGGTCGCGATGGCTTCGTCGGGAAGCGACTTGACGAAATCGCCCTTCCAATACCATTGCAGGCCCTTCGGAAGCAGCGGATCGAACAGCGCCTGCAACGCCGGGTATGGCATGACGCCCATCCAGTTGAAGATCGGCGGCGGCAAGTTGTCCAGCAGTGGCGCCATCGCCTTGCGCCCGTCTTCCTCCGTGCCGTTGTAGCAGGAGATGATGGCGCAGGCGCGCTTGCCCCAATACTCGCGCGGGAAGGGATCGGTCGAGGGCACGGACTTCAGGCCGACAAAAGCACCCAGGTCTTCCGGCGCCTCCGGTAGGTAGTCGCGATAGACCTGCATGACGGCCTGAGCATCCTTGGCCTCCCAGAATACCGGGCCGCCGAAGATCATGTTCACAGGATGGGCCTGGAACAGGAAGCTGGTCACTACGCCGAAATTGCCGCCGCCGCCCCGCAGCGCCCAGAACAGGTCGGGATTCTCGCTTTTGCTGGCCCTCACCACGCTGCCATCGGCCAGCACCAGATCGGCTTCGACAAGATTGTCGATGGTGAGACCGTATCTGCGCGTGAGATAGCCCGTCCCTCCGCCGAGAGTAAGGCCGGCAACGCCCGTGGTCGAGACGATGCCGAACGGGACGGCGAGCCCGAAAGCGTGGGTGGCGTGGTCCACGTCACCGGACGTGCAGCCGGGCGCGACCCTCACGGTGCGCCTGTTCGGGTCGACATGGACCCCCTTCATCGTCGACAGGTCGATGACGAGGCCGTTGTCGCAAATTCCCAATCCGGCACCATTGTGCCCTCCGCCGCGCACGGCGATCAGGAGGTCGTTGTCGCGCGCGTATCTCACGGCGGTGATCACGTCGGCGACATCGGCGCAGCGTGCGATCAGCAGCGGGTGCTTTTCGATCATGCCGTTGTAGATCTTGCGTGCTTCGTCATATCCGGCATCGTCACGCAGGATCAGCCCCCCGCGCAGGTTTTCACGCAGTTTTGCATGGGTTTCGTCGGTCATCGGTTTTCTCCCTTTGATTGCGCCGGCGCTATGCGGCGTCGGCGCGACGCATCTTGTTGCTTCGTTGTGCCGCCTCCCTCGGGGCGGATGCGTTGGATGGAGCAGAGGCGAGTACATTGCACCGATCCTGTCCCCGCTGCTTCGCCCGAAAGGGCCAATGGGCAATGGCCCAGGAGAGCCATGGCGGGCAGCCGGAAGCCGCCGAAGAGATTGACCGTATAGGAGAGCGGGAGCCACGCCTCGTGGCTTTGCCTTTATCGCATGGCGCATGATGAAGGTGGCCGCCGCCTCGCAGCCACCCTCCTTGGTACTCGCCGCCTCCCAGGGGCTGGGCCACGGCTATCCGACATCAACTATTCGACGATACGGAAAATCTGCCACAGGCTGGTGCCTGACACGACATAGGGCTCCAACTCCTTGCCCCATTTGGCGTGCGCGTCGATCTTGCCGATCTTGGCGAAGAACGCCTCCAACTGGGCGAGGCTCTCGACCTGGTGGTGAGACTCGACCGTCGCTTCGCGCGCGCCGATCGAGCCGGTCATGATCTGGAACTGCAGGTCGGCGAGACCGACTTGTGAGCCGATCTCGCGTTCCCATTTTCGCATCAGTTCGAGCACGGTCTGCTTGTGTCCGAACCTGGCGTCGATCTGCCATCTGGCGCTGAACATGTTGGTTCTCCTCCATCACTTGCGGTTGAGCCTGCGGCTGATTTACTCGTCCCAGGCCTGCACGACGGTCTGCCGCGCGATCTGCCCGTTCTTGAGTTCCAGCATCGCCGCGGCGAACACCTTCGTGCCGTCCGGATAGGCGCAGGCCTGGGTAAAGGCCAGGCTGTCGCCGTCGGCGATGGTTGCATCGACCTTGTGGGTCATCGCGCGGCTGCAGATATCGTCCCAGAACATCGTGATCGCCGCGCGTCCGCGGATTTCGCGTGGCTTGCTCGGCGGGTTGTTGCGGTCGATCACCCGCACCAGCGCGTCGTCCGCATAGAAGCTCGACAGCATCTTTCCATCACGGCCTTCGATCGCCTTCTTGATCGCCGCGCCGTCCACTGTCTGGGTCTTGGTCAGCATTTTGTCCTCCATATGCCCGTCGTTGCGATCGGGCGGTTCATGCTTTGAGGTGTCGCCCGGCACTCATCGCCGAGCCGGGTCGTCACTGCGACTTGGCCTTGACGACCGCGAACACGTCGTCGGTCTGTTTCTTGAAGGTCGCGAGATCGACCTGGCTGCCGTTGAGGATCGTCGACCAATGGCGCACGATTGCCGCCATCGCGATCGTCTCCTTGATCTCCTCGTCGCTGGCGCCGTTGAGCTTGGCGGCTTCGGTGTGGAAATAGATGCAGTACTGGCACGGGATCTGCGACGCGACCGCGAGCCCCATCAACTCCTTGGTCTTACCATCAAGCGCGGTCTTGGGGTTGAGCTGCACACCCTTGATCTCGGCCCAGGCGCCGGCGATGGCGACATCAGGCAGTGTCCTGAACATGTCCGGCACCGAGCCGAGCGTCGCCCGGATGTCCTTGTAGGCGGCGGTCGCCGATGCATCCTCTGCTCTTACGGGAGAGGTCGTGGTCAGCACGCCAATGCCTGCCACGACCATAAGGGATCTGACATTCAGTTTTGACTTGAGCATCTCATCCTCCGTTCGCAGCGCCTTTCGGCGATATCCGCCTGGACTGCATGGGGAATTGATAGCGCTTACACCGGTGTGCCTGCTTCGCCCGAAAGCGCCATGGCCCTCATGGCCCGTCCGGGCCAGTCTGCCTGGCGGAAAATGCCGCCGCCGCCGCTCGCGATGGCAGGTCGAGCTTGAGCAATATGTTGGCGACGTGGCGCTTGACCGTGTGCTCGCTCAGCCTGAGTTCGGCGGCGATCGCGGCATTGCTCTTGCCGTCGGCGATCAGGCTCACCACCTCGCTCTCGCGCGCGGTCAGGCAAGCCGGTTCGCTCGCCTTGGCCTTGGGACGACAAGCCGGCTCCAGGTGCTGTTCGGACATCGCAAGGACCAGCGCCATGGGCTCGTCCAGTTCGTCGATGCTGACACGGCCAGCGTCGGCGAAATGAAGCCCCGAGCCGGCTGCGAGGTCGGCGACCAGCCTCGACGCCAATATCTCGCCGCGCCCGGCGTGAGCGGCGAGTTGGATCGTCACGCGGCCCGTCAATCCTGCGGGGGGGCCGCGCAATTCGATCTCGCCGACATGCGCCCCTTGCGCGCTTGCCACACCGATTTGTTGCGCCGCGTCGCGCAATGCCGCCGCGCAGCGCAAGGCCCGCCCCGGGCCGTCGAAGCGCGAAATCATCATTTCGCCATGCACATCCGTGCAGCGCCCGCCATGGCGGCCCACAAGTGCCCGCCATATCTCGTGGAAATGCTCGCTGCGTTCGCTCCACATCCTGTCGCCAAGCCGTGCCGTGTCATAGATGCGTGTCACCAGAAGCGCCGCCAGAACGCGCTCCGCTTCCCCCACGGCGCGTTCGCCGGTCAGGAATTCCTCGATCAGGTCGGCCACCCGGTCGACATCGCCGGTCCAGATCGGATGGTCGCGCCCCGGGATTTCGACTAGTCGCGCGTTGGGAATCTTCCTGGCCAGAAAACGGCTGGCGTCGGGGTCGACCCGCACATCGTTGCGGCGATGGATCAGCAGCGTCGGCGCGCTGATCGCCGCCAGCACGCCGCGCACATCGATCTCGGCGTTCATCCGCGCCAGTGCCACCGCCGCGGTCGGGCTCGCCGACAGTCGTTCGAAGCGGGCCCACCAGTTTGAGAACCGGGCGTCATCAACCCGGCCTGGCGCGAAATTGGGCAAGGTGGCGCCAGTGCCCCAAGCCGTCTCGGCCATCGCGATGAAGGCGTCCAGACGCTCCGGTGGCATCACCCATTTGTGGAAATGCGCATAGCCGCCATAGAGCGTCAGCGCCCGCGTCCGCTCCGGATAGGTGGCGGCGAACAGCATGGCCAGCGGCGCGCCTTCGGAAGCGCCAAGCAGGGCAGCACGGCCGCTGCCCGCCGCATCCATCACCGCGCGCACATCGTCCATACGGGTTTCGAGGCTGGGCAGGTGATGGACATCGACGCGATCGGAGAGACCCGTGCCGCGCTTGTCGAACAGGATTAGTCGGGAGAACGCCGAAAGCCGCTTCAGGAGCCGGGTATACCCCTCGTCTTCCCAATGCAGGTCGAGATTGGAGATGAAGCCCGGCACGAAGACGAAGTCGAACGATCCCTGGCCGACCACCTGATAGGCGATCCGCACCTCGCCGCTAAGGGCGTATCGGGTCTCGATCGGCCTCACGAGGTTGTCCGCCCGGCCTGACGATTTCTGATCGCCAACCATAGCAGAGCCGCGCCGTTTGCGGCAGCTTAAACTTTAGCAAAGAGAAATATAAGCCGGCGCCGAGGCTATCTTTGCGACGCCGTGACGTCGCCCGGAAAAGCCTCGAGCCCGAGTTTGAGATCGGCCTCCGCCGACGTGATCGGCCGTTTGATCTTGGCCGAAGCCGCCACGACCAGTTCGTCGAAGCCCTCACCGCCGCTGTCCAGCATCTCGAAGAACTGGCGCCGCATCCTCGGCTCCCAGAATTTGTTGATGTGCTCGGCGACGCCGGCAACGCCTTCCTCGCGTGGCCTGGAGTGGAAAAAGGCGGCGATCTGGTTGGCCATGCGCACCAGCTTTTCCCGTGTGCTCATGATGTGCTCTTCGTCATGCGACATGCTGGGTAACTCCGGAGATCACCCGGTCAGGGTGGGTAAAAACATCGAAATCGTCGCCGCGCACCAACGCCACCAGTGTCATGCCGGCTTCTTGCGCCGTGCGGATGGCAAGGGCGGTGGGAGCGGAAACGGCGATGATGAAGGCCGAACCGATCGCCGCCGTCTTCTGCACCATCTCGACCGAAACACGGCTGGTCACCACGACGGCGCCCGATGCGCCATCGATATTGGCCTTGGCCAGCGCGCCCGCCAGCTTGTCCAGCGCATTGTGGCGGCCGACATCCTCGCGCGCCATGATGACGCCCTTGCCCGGAACGTAGAAGCCGGCGGCATGCACGGCGCCGGTCTCGGTGTGCAGCGGCTGCACCTTCGACAGCAACTTGACCGAGCGGGTGATGTCGTCGGCCTCAAGCGTAAGTTTCGACGCACCGACCGCATCGACCGAGCGCATCGCTTCCTCGATGGATTCGATGCCGCAGAGCCCGCAGCCGACCGGTCCGGCAAGCCGCCGGCGCCTCGCCTCGAACCGCGTATTGGCCTGATCCTTCAGCCGGATCTGGATATCGATGCCGGCGCCATGATCTTCCACATCGATAGCTTCGATCTCGTCGGGCGCAGCGATGATGCCTTCGGTCAGCGAGAAGCCGAGCGCGAAATCCTCGAAATCGGCGGGGCTCGCCATCATCACCGCATGCGTGGTGCCGGCAAAGGAGAACGCCACCGGCGTCTCCTCCGGCACCATGCGGTTGGCCGCAGCCGTGCCACTGGCGCGGTGGGCCAGTCTGGAGATTTGGGTGATAGGAGGGCGGGTCACGAGGCGCCAACCTTTGGCCTGCCGGCCATTTCGCTCAGGAAGCGCTGAAGGTTTCTTGCTTCAATCGGCGATTGTTCTCCCAGGCCATCCCCCACTCCGTCGCTGCTTCGCAGCGCCACCTCTCTCCCCTCCGGAGGGAGAGGAAGGGTGCCTCCCGGCAAAAGCGCGCGCCTTTCCTCTCCCCCGTCGATCGGGGGAGAGGTGTCGAGCGAAGCTCGACGGAGTGGGGGTCGATCAGCCGTCAAGATTGAAGCTCTTGTTGTCGAATGCCTCGACACAGCTACTCCGCCGCCTGCAGCGGAGCGATGCGGCGGCTCTGCTTGGCCTGTTCGTCATAGTCGCGCTGCCATTCCGACGGGCCGTTGGAAGCGCCGACCTGCACCGCGGTCACCTTGTATTCCGGACAATTGGTCGCCCAGTCGGAGAAGTCCGTGGTGATGACGTTGGCCTGCGTGTCGGGATGGTGGAAGGTCGTGTAGACCACGCCCGGCGACACCCGGTCGGTGATCAGCGCGCGCAGCGTCGTTTCGCCCGAACGGCTGGTCAGCCGCACCCAGTCGCCATCATGCAGGCCGCGGTTTTCCGCGTCGTGCGGATGGATTTCCAGCCGGTCCTCGGAGTGCCACATGACATTCTCGGTGCGCCGTGTCTGCGCGCCGACATTGTACTGGCTGAGAATGCGGCCGGTGGTCAGCAGCAGCGGGAAGCGCGGTCCGGTCCTTTCGTCCGTCGCCACATATTCGGTGCGGATGAACTTGCCCTTGCCGCGCACGAAGCCGTCGACATGCATGATCGGCGTGCCGAGCGGTGCCTTGTCGTTGCAGGGCCATTGCACGGAGCCGACCCGGTCGAGCAGTTCGAAGGAGACATTGGCGAAGCTTGGCGTCGTCTTGGCGATTTCGTCCATGATTTCGGACGGATGCGTATAGTTCCAGTCGAGACCGATCGCGCGGGCGAGCTCCTGCGTCGCCTCCCAATCGGCGTAGCGCGCCTTCGGCTCCAGCACCTTGCGCACCATGTTGATGCGGCGCTCGGCATTGGTGAAGGTGCCGTCCTTCTCGAGGAAGGTCGATCCCGGCAGGAAGACATGCGCGTAGTTCGCCGTCTCGTTGAGGAAGAGGTCGTGCACGACCACGCATTCCATCGCGGCAAGGCCGGCGGCGACGTGCTTGGTGTCGGGATCGGACTGCAGGATGTCCTCGCCCTGGATGTAGATGCCCTTGAACGATCCGTCGACGGCGGCATCCAGCATGTTGGGGATGCGCAGGCCGGGTTCGTCGTCCAGCTTCACGCCCCATAGGCTCTCATAGATGTCGCGCACCGCGTCGCCCGAAATGTGCCGGTAGCCCGGCAGCTCATGCGGGAACGAGCCCATGTCGCACGAGCCTTGCACGTTGTTCTGGCCGCGCAGCGGGTTCACGCCGACACCCGGGCGGCCGATATTGCCGGTGGCCATTGCGAGGTTGGCGATCGCCATCACCGTGGTCGAGCCCTGGCTGTGCTCGGTGACGCCGAGGCCGTAATAGATCGCGCCATTGCCGCCCTTGGCGTAGAGGCGCGCCGCACCGCGGATCAGCTCGGGATCGACGCCCGACAGCTTGCCCACGGTTTCGGGGCTGTTTTCCGGCAGGGCGACGAAGGACGCCCAGTCCTGGAATTCCGCCCAGTCGCAGCGCTCGCGGATGAAGGCTTCGTCGAAAAGCCCCTCGGTGACGATGACATGCGCCAGCGACGTCAGCACGGCGACATTGGTGCCGGGCTTCAGCGGCAAATGGTAATCGGCTTCGACATGCGCCGACTTGACCATCTCGGTGCGGCGCGGATCGAGCACGATCAGCTTTGCGCCCTGGCGCAGCCGCTTCTTCAGCCGCGAGGCGAACACCGGGTGCGCCGAAGCCGGATTGGCGCCGATGATGACGGCGACGTCGGTGAATTCGACGGAATCGAAATCCTGCGTGCCGGCCGAGGTGCCGTAGGTCTGGCCGAGCCCATAGCCGGTCGGCGAATGGCAGACGCGTGCGCAGGTGTCGACATTGTTGTTGCGGAAGCCTTGCCGCACCAGCTTCTGGACGAGATAGGTCTCCTCATTCGTGCAGCGCGAGGAGGTGATGCCGCCGATCGCGGTGCGGCCGTACTGGTACTGGATGCGCCGGAATTCCTTGGCCGTGTGGGCGATCGCCTCTTCCCAGCTCACCTCGCGCCAGGGATCGCTGACCTTTTCCCGGATCATCGGCGACAGGATGCGGTCCTTGTGGGTGGCGTAGCCATAGGCGAAGCGACCCTTGACGCAGGAATGGCCGTGGTTGGCCATGCCCTCCTTGTAGGGCATCATGCGGATGACCTCGTCGCCCTTCACTTCGGCCTTGAACGAGCAGCCGACGCCGCAATAGGCGCAGGTGGTCACGGCCGAGCGCTCCGGCAGGCCCTTTTCGAGCACGGTTTTCTCGCGCAGCGCATCGGTCGGGCAGGCCTGCACGCAGGCGCCGCAGGAGACGCATTCCGAGGCAATGAAGTCCTCGTGCATGCCGGCGACCATGCGCGATTCGAAGCCGCGGCCCTCGATGGTCAGCGCGAAAGTGCCTTGCACCTCTTCGCAGGCGCGCACGCAGCGCGAACAGACGATGCACTGAGCCGGATCGTAGGTGAAATAGGGGTTGGATTCATCGCGGGCGATGTAGTCGACCGCAAGCGAGCCATGGCCGGGCGCGACGCCATTTTCTTCCTTGACGTGGTTGCGGCCCTCGACGCCGTAGCGGTTTTCGGTCAGGCCGACGGACTTCGCCACCACATCGAACTCGCTGGCGCCGGTTCCCGCCTTCTCGTTCCAGCCGGTCGGATGGTCGGAGACGTAGAGTTCCATGACGCCGCGGCGGATGGCGTCGAGCCTGTCCGATTGCGTGCGCACCACCATGCCTTCGCCGACTGGCGTCGTGCAGGAGGCCGGCGTGCCGCCGCGCCCTTCGATCTCGACGAGGCAGACGCGGCAGGAACCGAAGGAGTCCAGCATGTCGGTGGCGCAGAGCTTCGGAATCTCCACCCCGCCTTCCATCGCCGCACGCATGATCGACGTGCCTTCCGGCACGCTGATGCTGCGGCCATCGACGGTCAGCGTGACCTGCTTCTCGGCCTTCGACTGCGGAGTTCCGTAATCGAGTTCTTCGATGAGCGTCGGGAAGTCGGCCTTGATGTTCATCTGCCAGCTCCTATTCAGCAGCCACGCGCGCCGGCGCGGGCTTGAAATCCTCGGGGAAATGCGTGATCGAGCTCATCACCGGGTAGGGCGTGAAGCCGCCCAGCGCGCAGAGCGAACCGAACTTCATCGTGTTGCAGAGGTCCGTGACCAAAGCGAGGTTCTTCTCCGGCTCGATGCCGGCGGCAAGCCTGTCGATGGTTTCCACGCCCCGCGTCGAGCCGATGCGGCAAGGCGTGCACTTGCCGCAGCTTTCGATGGCGCAGAACTCCATGGCGAAGCGTGCCTGCTTCAGCATGTCGGCAGTATCGTCGAAAACTGTGACGCCGGCGTGGCCGATCAGTCCATCGCGCTTGGCGAATTCTTCGTAGTCGAACGGCGTGTCGAACAAGGCGCGCGGGAAATAGGCGCCGAGCGGCCCGCCGACCTGCACCGCCTTGACCGGACGTCCAGTGGACGTGCCGCCGCCGATATCGTCGACGATCTCGCCCAGTGTCAGGCCGAAAGCGGTTTCGAACAGGCCGCCTTGCTTGACGTTGCCGGCGATCTGGATCGGGATCGTGCCGCGTGAGCGGCCCATGCCGAAATCCTTGTAGAAGGTGGCGCCCTTATCCATGATAATAGGCACCGAGGCCAACGAGATGACGTTGTTGATCACCGTCGGCTTGCCGAACAATCCTTGTATCGCGGGCAGCGGCGGCTTGGCGCGCACCACGCCGCGCTTGCCTTCCAGGCTGTTCAAGAGCGAGGTTTCCTCGCCGCAGACATAGGCGCCGGCGCCGACGCGGATTTCCATGTCGAAGGCGTTGGGCGAGCCCAGCACATTGACGCCGAGCACGCCGGCCTTGCGGGCGATCTCGACCGCCTTGTTCATGACAGCCACCGCGTGCGGATATTCCGAGCGGATGTAGACAAAACCCTTGGTCGCGCCGGTGGCGATGCCGGCGATGGCCATGCCTTCGATGAGCACGAAGGGGTCGCCCTCCATGATCATGCGGTCGGCGAAGGTGGCGCTGTCGCCTTCATCGGCGTTGCAGACGATGTATTTGCGCTCCGATGTCGTGTCGAGCACCGTCTTCCATTTGATGCCGGTCGGGAAGCCCGCGCCGCCGCGACCGCGCAGGCCGGAGTCGGTCACCTGCTTGACGATGTCGGCGGGCGCCATGGCCACCGCGTTCTGCAGGCCCTTCAATCCGCCGAGCGATTTGTAGGCATCGAGCGACAGCGGGTCGTTGATGCCGCAGCGTGCGAAGGTCAGCCGCGTCTGCTTGGCGAGGAACGGGATTTTGTCGGGCGCACCCAGCCAGCGCTTGTGATACCCGCCTTGGAGAAAGCCGCTGTCGAACAGGCTCTTCACGTCCGACGGCTTCACCGGCCCGTAGGCGACACGGCCATTGTCTGTCGCCACCTCGACCATCGGTTCGAGGAAATAGGCGCCGCGCGAGCCGTTGCGCACGATCTTGGCATCGATGCCGCGCTCGGCCAGTTCATTTGCGATCGCTTTGGCGACCTTTTCCGCGCCCAGCGCCAGCGCGCCGGAATCGCCGGGAATGTAGATGCGTGGGGTCATGAGCGCACCTCGGCGACGATCTCGTCGATCTTCTCGTCATCGAGCCGTCCGATCACCTCGCCGTCCAGCATAGCCGACGGCGAACAGGCACACAGCCCGAGACAATAGACCGGCTCCAGCGTAACCGATCCGTCATGCGTGGTCTCATGGAAATCGATGCCGAGCAACTGCTTGACCCTGGCGGCGACGGCGTCCGAGCCCATCGACTGGCAGGCTTCCGCCTGGCAGAGCTTCAGCACGTGCCGGCCGGCCGGCCGGGCACGGAAATCGTGATAGAAGCTGACGACGCCGTGCACTTCGGCCCTGGAGAGGTTCAGCCCGTCGGCGATGACCGGCAGCGAGGCCTGCGGCACATGGCCGAACTCTTCCTGGATGCCGTGCAGGATCGGCAGCAACGGACCTTCGAGGTCCTTCAACTCCTCGATGATCGCCGCAATGCGCGACGCGATCTCGGTACTTGCAGGCTGCACGGTCATGCAGCGCCCTCCCTGGTCATGGCGGCCCGATATATGTCACCCCAAGATATAGAGCGGTTTTGGGGTAACGACATGCACAGGGCGCAATATCGCTAAGTCCTTACGAAATCAGAGGAAACCCCCGAGATCAATAAAGCTGTCCCGTCGTTTGATAGAAATTTTCTATCGACAACGCTCAGCCTCCATTCTCTAGCCTAGCGATGGGCGCGGAAATCGTCTGCCAGCGCCATCGCCTCGTCCAGCAGCGCCTGCACCAGCGGCGTATGCGGCTCGCGCGGCGCGGCCACCAGGCCAACTGTGTGGCTGGCATCGGGCTCGACAATCGGGATGGCTCGGATCGGTTCGGAAAAACCGAATGTTTCCGCAAGGTTGAGCGGCATGATCGACGACCATTTGCCGGTCCGGATGTGCGAGAACAGCACGATCATCGAGTTCGATTCCAGTGTCGGCCGCACCTGCACGCCGGCCTCGGCCAGATGCTGGTCGATGATGCGGCGGTTCTGCATGTCCGGGGTCAGAAGGCACAGCGGCAAATGGCTGATCTCCGCCCATGTCACTTTGTCGCGGTCGGAATAGGGATTGCCGATAGCGGTGATCAACTGGTAGCGCTCGTCATAGAGCGGCACGCTGGTCACCCGTCCCAGCGGTTCGTTGTCGAGATAGGTGATGCCGGCATCGACATCGAAATTGCCCAGCAGCGACAGTACTTCGATCGAGGTGCGCGACAATACTGAAAAAGTGACGCCCGGATGCTTTTCGCGAAACGGCGTCGTCAGCCGCGCCACCATGGCGAGCGCCGTCGGGATGGCGGCGATGCGGATGCGGCCTGAGAGGCCGTGGCGCGCCGCCCGCATCTCCTCGCGCATGGTCCTGGAGTCGCCAACGATGCGGCGCGCCCAGACCAACACCTGCTTGCCCTCCGGCGTCAGCCCCTGAAAGCGCGAGCCGCGCAGTACCAGCATGACGCCGAGCTGGCCTTCCAGTTGCTTGATGCCGGCCGACAGCGTCGGCTGGGTGACGCCGCACACTTCCGCGGCGCGGCCGAAATGCTCTTCCCTGGCCAGTGCGATGAAGAATTCCAGCTTGTCGATCATTGGCGGAAGCTATCCGGCGCAGTGGCGCCGCGCCAGATGGTTGCTGCTACCGCCGACAATCGTGCCGCCCCCAGCCATTGCGCAATCGCAAAAAACTACCTGTCGACGAGATTCAGGATGTTGCCGTCCGGATCCTTGAACCAAGCGACCCTCATACCCTGTCCGACATGGACATCACCTTCCAGCGTCAAACCGGGCATTTCGTAGTGTTCAAAGACGACGCCCTTCGATTTCAGCGCGGCGACGACGGTGCCGATCGCGTCGCCGACCGTCCACGTCACCGCTGTCGCCTTGTTGGTTCCGGCGAATTGGGAGCGATAGACATTGATGGTGGTGTCGCCGCTTTTGTACACGATCAGTTCGCCGCCCTCATCGTGCACCTGTTTCAGGCCGAGCGTCCCCTCATAGAAAGCCTTTGCCTTGGCCAGGTCCCTGACCGCGAGATTGGCCGTTGCGTTGCTGTTTTCAAGCATGATCGTCTCCTTTCCTGGCTGTCATTCCCTCTGGTCATGGAAATAGGTCACCCAGGCCGCTTGACGACCGCCATACGCCTGACGCTTGGAGCCGTCCGCGTTCTGCACTATGTGAGCTGCAGCCGAACGCCAGGGAATAACAGCCATGTCCATCACCAAGGAAACCGTCGTCGAGCGCCTGAAGACCGTCAACGGGCCGGACTTCACCGGCAACATCGTCGATCTCGGCATGGTGTCGGAGATTTTCATCGCCGATTCGAAGGTGTTCTTCTCGATCACCGTTCCCGCCGCGCGTGCCCCGGAGATGGAGCCGTTGCGAGCCGCCGCCGAGCGGGTGGTGAAGGCCATTCCCGGCGTGGCCGGCGCGGTCGTCGCGCTGACGGCCGAAAAGAAAGGCGGCGGCATGGAGGCACCGGTTCCATCGCGTCCCGCACCCAGGCCGGCTCCGCCCGCCGCCGCACCGCGGGCGGCTCCGCATGCTCCCGCTTCGCAAAGCCACGGCAAGCGCGGCGTGCCCGGCATCGAGGCGATCATCGCGGTTGCCTCCGGCAAGGGCGGCGTCGGCAAGTCGACCACGGCCGTCAATCTGGCGCTTGGCCTTGCCGCCAATGGCTTGCGGGTTGGCGTGCTCGATGCCGACATCTACGGTCCGTCGATGCCCAGGCTGCTCAACATCCACGGCCGGCCGCAGACGGTCGACGGCAAGATCCTGAAACCCATGGAGAATTACGGCCTCAAGGTGATGTCGATGGGTTTCCTCGTCGATGAGGAGACGCCGATGATCTGGCGCGGGCCGATGGTGATGTCGGCGCTCACGCAGATGCTGCGCGAGGTCGAATGGGGGCGGCTCGACGTGCTCGTCGTCGACATGCCGCCTGGCACCGGCGACGCGCAGCTCACCATGGCCCAGCAGGTGCCGCTGGCCGGCGCGGTCATCGTCTCGACGCCGCAGGACCTGGCGCTGATCGATGCCCGCAAGGGTCTCAACATGTTCAAGAAAGTCGACGTGCCGCTGCTCGGCATCGTCGAGAACATGAGCTACTTCCTCGCCCCGGACACCGGCAAGCGCTACGATATTTTCGGCCATGGCGGCGCGCGCCGCGAGGCCGAAAGGCTGGGCGTCACCTTCCTGGGCGAGGTGCCGCTGGAAATGGGCATTCGCGAGAGCTCGGACGCCGGCACGCCGGTGGTCGCCTCGAAGCCCGACGGCGCCGAGGCGAAAATCTACCGCGATATAGCCTCCAAGGTCTGGGACAGGGTCAATGAGGAACGTGGCGCGGCCGAAGCGGCTGTGCCGAACATCGTATTTGAGTGATCCCTCACGGGAAGAATCAGCCGCCGACTTTTTCGCCGAATGCCGAAAAGAACTGTCCGGCCAGTTTCTTCGATGTCGATTCGATCAGCCGGCTGCCGAGCTGCGCGATCTTGCCGCCGACTTCTGCCTTGGCGGCATATTTGAGGACCGTCGCGTCCGGCCCGTCGGCGGTGAGGGTGACGTCGGCGCCGCCCTTGGCGAAGCCGGCGATGCCACCCTTGCCTTCGCCCTGGATGGTATAGGCATGCGGCGGCTTGAGATTTTTCAGCGTCACTTCGCCGTTGAAGGTCGCCTTGATCGGCCCGATCTTCAGCACCACCGTTGCCGCCATCTCGGTCGCCGATTTCATTTCCAGGCTCTTGCAGCCCGGAATGGCGTCCTTCAGCACGGTTGGGTCATTCAGCGCTTCCCACACTTTCTGCACGGGTGCGGCGATACGTTCCTCGCCCTCGATCACCAAAGCCATCTAAACCTCCCCGATCGCCGATGTCGGATTGGTCGTAGCGCGCGGCTCGATAGCTGTCTATCGCACCAAAGTCGGGATTCAGATCACGCGTGCCCCTTGCCTGCATCCGCGCGTTGTCATATCGATTTGTCATACAAATACGGAGACCATGATGGCCGGCGCCCCCACGAAAAAGAAAAAGTTCCGCTCGCAGGAGTGGTTCGACAATCCCGACAATCCGGGAATGACGGCGCTCTATCTCGAGCGCTACCTGAATTACGGACTGACACGCGCCGAGCTGATGTCGGGCAAGCCGCTGATCGGCATTGCCCAGACGGGCTCCGATCTCTCGCCTTGCAACCGGCACCACATCGAGCTCGCCAAGCGCGTGCGCGAAGGCATCGTCTCGATGGGCGGCATTCCTTTCGAATTCCCCTGTCATCCGATCCAGGAGACCGGCAAGCGGCCGACCGCGGCACTTGACCGCAACCTCGCTTATCTCGGCCTGGTCGAGGTGCTCTATGGCTATCCGCTCGACGGCGTCGTGCTGACCATCGGCTGCGACAAGACCACGCCCGCCTTGCTGATGGCGGCGGCGACCGTCAACATCCCGGCCATCGCGCTGTCGGTCGGCCCGATGCTCAATGGTTGGCACAAGGGCAAGCGCACCGGCTCGGGCACCATCGTGTGGGAATCGCGCCAGCGCCTGTCGGCCGGCGAAATCGACTATGACGAGTTCATGGACATCGTCGCCTCCTCGGCGCCGTCCACGGGCTACTGCAACACGATGGGCACCGCCACCACGATGAATTCGCTGGCCGAGGCGCTCGGCATGCAACTGCCCGGTTCGGCCGCCATCCCGGCGCCGTACCGCGAACGTGGCCAGATCGCCTACGAGACCGGAAAGCGCATCGTCGACATGGTGCACGAGGACCTGAAACCGTCCGACATCATGACTCGCGCGGCCTTCGAAAACGCCATCGTCGTCAATTCGGCGATCGGCGGCTCCACCAACGCGCCGATCCATCTCAATGCGATTGCCCGCCATCTCGGCGTACCGCTCGACAATGACGACTGGCAGAAGGTCGGCCTCAATGTGCCGCTCATCGTCAACCTGCAGCCGTCGGGTGAATATCTCGGCGAAGACTATCACCACGCCGGCGGCGTACCCGCCGTGGTGGCCGAACTGATGAAGGCCGGAATGCTGCCGCATCCCGATGCCCTGACCGTCAACGGCAAGTCGATCGGTGCCAACTGCGAGGGGGTCGCCAACGAGAACACCGACGTCATCCGCACCGTGGCCGAGCCGCTGAAGGCCAATGCCGGCTTCATCAACTTCAAGGGCAATCTGTTCGATTCGGCGATCATGAAGATGAGCGGCATCTCGCCGGAATTCCGCGAGCGCTATCTGTCCAACCCGAACGATCCGGAAGCCTTCGAGGGCAACGCCATGGTCTTCGACGGCCCGGAGGATTACCACGCCCGCATCGACGATCCGGCGCAAGGCATCGACGAGCACACCATCCTGTTCATGCGCGGCGCCGGCCCCGTCGGCTATCCAGGCGGCGCCGAGGTCGTCAACATGCAGCCGCCGGCCTACCTTATCAAGAAGGGTATCCACGCGCTGGCCTGCATCGGCGACGGCCGCCAGTCCGGCACGTCGGGCTCGCCGTCGATCCTCAACGCCTCGCCGGAAGCCGCCGTCGGCGGCGGCCTGGCGCTGCTCAAGACCGGTGACCGCGTCCGCATCGACCTGCGGAAAGGCACCGCGAATATCCTCGTCAGCGACGACGAAATCACCCGGCGTCGCGCCGAACTGGAGAAAGATGGTGGCTATCATTATCCCCAGCACCAGACGCCGTGGCAGGAGATCCAGCGCGGCATGGTCGACCAGTTCTCGGCCGGCATGGTGCTGAAGCCGGCGGTGAAATACCAGGATGTCGCGCACACCATGGGCGTGCCTCGCGACAATCACTGATTCTTCCCCGGAATAATCATCGATTATTCCTGGCTGGTCACAGATAAATAAACGAACACCGGCGGCCTGATCGATCAGGCCGCCGTCCTCACGTCGTAGGCCGCGAACGCTCCGTCCTTGACAAGCCCGCCCAACAATTCCACCATCATGCCAAGGGGTGCATCGCGACGACCCCGTGAGGCGTCAGCCCAATGTTCGCGTCCAGGCTTCTTTGTTCAGGAGGTGGACGCCATGCCGTCAACAACCGCTATCACCGTACAGCAACTATCCCGTCTGATTGGTCTGCCCGGCGCACCTGTGATCGTCGATGTCCGCATCGATGACGATCACGACGCCGATCCGCGCCTACTGCCGGCCTCGCACCGGCGCAACTTCAAAACCGTCTCGGTCTGGGCAAACGATCTTGCCGGCAGTCAAGTGGCCGTCGTCTGCCAGAGGGGGCAAAAGCTTTCGCAGGGCGTGGCCGCATGGCTGCGGCACCAGGGCGTTGCCGCCGAGTCCCTCGAAGGCGGTTTCGAGGCCTGGCGCGATGCCGGGGGCCTTCTGGTCCGCGCCGGCAAGATACCGTCCCGCGATGAAAAAGGCCGCACCGTCTGGGTGACGCGGGCTCGCCCCAAGGTCGACCGCATCGCCTGCCCCTGGCTGATCCGGCGTTTCATCGATCCGCATGCGGTCTTTCTTTTCGTCGAGGCGGCCGAAGTGCCTGCCGTCGCCGACCGCTTCCAGGCAGTGCCCTTCGACATCGACAATGTGTTCTGGAGCCACCGCGGCGAACGCTGCACCTTCGACACGATGATCGAGGAGTTCGGGCTGGAATCCCAGGCACTCGACCGCCTTGCCACGATCGTGCGCGCGGCCGACACCGCCAGGCTCGATCTCGTTCCCCAGGCCGCCGGATTCCTTGCCGCCTCGCTCGGCCTGTCACGCATGTTCCGCGACGATCTGGAACAGCTGGGGGCGGGGATGCTGCTCTATGACGCGTTCTTCCGCTGGTGCCGCGACGCCACCGACGAGACGCACAACTGGCCGGGCGGGGCAAAGCCGTCATGAGCAGCCTCGTTTCGGGGAAAGATGCGGACGTCGTGGATGTGCCGGCGGTCCCGAGCTTCCGCGAGGCTACGAAACTCTGGGCGAAGATCGGATTGCTGAGCTTCGGCGGACCCGCGGGGCAGATCGCGCTCATGCACAAGGAATTGGTCGAGCACCGGCGCTGGATCGGCGAACAGCGTTTCCTGCATGCCTTGAACTACTGCATGCTGCTGCCCGGTCCCGAGGCCCAGCAGCTCGCCATCTATATTGGCTGGCTGCTGCACAGGACGGTCGGCGGTCTCGTTGCAGGCGTCTTGTTCGTGGTGCCCGGTGCGCTCGTCATGCTCACCCTGAGCACCTTTTATGCGCTCTATGGTGATGTCCCGCTGGTCGAGGCGCTGTTCTTCGGGGTGAAGGCCGCCGTGCTTGCGGTGGTGGTCGAGGCGGTGATCCGCATCGGCCGCCGCGCCTTGAAGAACCGGGTGATGGTGGCGATCGCGGCTTGCGCTTTTCTCGGCATCTATGTGCTCAGCATCCCGTTCCCGCTCATCGTCCTGCTTGCGGGGCTGGTGGGATGGCTGGGAAACCGGGTCGCGCCAGCCCTGTTTTCCGGCTCGGCGCACGGCAAGAACGACGCTCCCGACATCAGGGGCGCGGTCGACCTGATGTTCGAACGCGGCGAACTGGCCCATACCAGGCCGACACGATGGCATGCGCCGCGCACGGTCGCCATCTGGCTGCCGATCTGGCTCGGGCCGGTTCTGTTGCTCTGGGCGCTCACCGGGACGAGCAGCGTGTGGACGCAGATCGGCGGGTTCTTCAGCCTCATGGCGGTCGTCACCTTCGGCGGCGCTTACGCGGTTCTTGCCTATGTCGCACAGGCCGCCGTCGAATCGTTCGGCTGGCTGGCGCCCGGCGAGATGGTCGACGGGCTCGGGCTTGCCGAAACCACGCCTGGTCCGCTCATTCTGGTGTTGCAGTTTGTCGGCTTCATCGCCGCGTTTCGCCACTCCGGCTCGCTGAACCCGTTGCTTGGCGGATCGCTTGGAGCGCTGCTGACCTTGTGGGTCACGTTTACCCCATGCTTCTTCTGGATATTCCTCGGTGCGCCCTATATCGAGGCCTTGCGTGGCAACAAGGCCCTGTCGGCCGCGCTCGGAGCCATCACCGCCGCCGTCGTCGGCGTCATCCTGAACCTCGCTTTGTGGTTCGCCATGCACGTGATCTTTCACCAAGTCAGCAAACTTGGCCTCGGCATGAATGTGCCGGTGCCGTCATCGATCGACTGGCGAGCCGCATTGTTGTCATGTGCCGCCATGATCGCCATCCTCAAGCTGAAGATCGGCATGCTGCCGACACTTGCCGGGTCAGCCCTGGCCGGTGTCCTGCTGCTGGCGGTGAGCGGATAGGCGCATGTTGCTGCCTTTGTATTCTGCCAGCCAACCACCTAGAGCGGTTCAGTGTTTGATAGAATCTCTGACCCGCTCTAACTTCTTGGTTTTACGCAATTCCGGACGGAAAACCGCTACGCACTTTTCCTGGAATTGCTCTAACTGGTTGGAAACGGATTGGACCATCATGGCGCAACGACGCTCTTCCCTCGGCTTTCTCGGCATGTTCGGCCGCTCGGGTGATTTGCGGCAGCTCGACGCCGCCTTGCGCGGCGCCGACCTGCACCCCGCCCTTGTGCCCGAAGGGGTGAAACTCACCATAGTCAATCTGATGAAGGACCGCTGGCCCGAGGAGCCACCGCCGCAGGCCTATCCGCAGGTGGCGCAGCTGTTCAGCTATTGCATCGCCGGCCCGGAAACCTTCGAGCGTGCGCAAGGCTTGCTGCAGCGGCTCGACGCGGAGCGTCGGATCGAGGCGGCTCTCGAAACCGGCGACAGCTTCGATGCGCGGATCGTGCTGATGGCGCTGCACGCCAAGCTGATCAACGCCGAAGTCGTCGAACGCTATGGGCTGGCAGCCGGATGATTTCAGGTCTAATCGACCTGAATCTGAATCCCTCTCTAAATCAAAGAGATAGAGCATGATACCGTCCGAGGAGATTTATTTAGTCCCGACCGACGGGTAAAGGGCGTAGGGGTTGAAAGGTAGGTCGGACGCAACTCAGCAGATATCGCCTAGCCAGTAACGTCAAAGAGGACAAACGAGGCTACTTCTTCTGCACCTGTGACAAATAATTCGACAAAGCCAAATGTATCTGATCGAGAGAATCAATCTACGCGAAATGCGATTGGACTGATGGGTGGTTTAGCCGCATTGGGCTGGAATAGCAGCGCTCGCTTTCTAAGGGGTGAAATTATGTCGGATTTCGACTTAGGGAAGGTAATCAAACAGAAACTAGAAGTCTTACTTTATGCCATCGATAGTCGCCAAGGTGGATTTTCCGAACTTGGCTATACCGGTATGCAAGACATTTTCCTTGAGCCTGCAATGAGGGAAATCGGATTAGATCGTTCTCAGACAGAAGCCGTGTTCATGTCGCGACGACTCCAGCAAGCGATGCCTCTCTCCGCGGGCATGAGCCCTGCTGAGGAGAACTCGCTCAATAACATTGTTACAGACGTAGGTATGTGGAAAGAGCGGACGGGTTATCTCTTTCGCCATGACGAAAATTCTCTTGAACGTAAAATACCGAATGGTGCTGAGGTTAAGATTGCCGCATCGGTAGTAAAAGATTGCTTTGTATCGTCAGGATTAAAAGACGTTTCCTATACGAAAGGGGATGGATATCTGACATGGCGAGGCATTGAGTTTCTTGAACAAATAAGCATAAGAGTAGCTTTTGACGTTAGAACGAAATACAAATGGAGAATGCGATTTAAGGTCGGAATTTTCTCGAAAGATGGAGATCTGCTCTGTGGTGTAAGCGATTGGGAAGCATTTGGAAAAATCATATATGCAGTAGTTGGATTGAATTTCAAAGAACCTTTCGAATATTGCGATACATCCGATAACAATCTCAAGATTTTAAATAATTATTTATCTATTGTTGTCTCGACATTAAATCAAGTTAGGTCTTGGCGATTGTAGAGACGTATCTCTTCGAATTAGGGGCGCCGACTAAATCTCTTGGCGAGAAGCAGTTCTACCCGCCCATGCCGCCGCGCGGCAGCTTGATCATGTCGCCGAAGCGGGCGCGTAATTTGTCGTCGAGCAGCTTCGGCACATGGCGCGGAAAGCGTTCGGCAAGGACGCGCTTCTTCTCGATGATCGCGCGCTGCAGGATGTCCGGCCGACCCTTCTCGTTCCACTCCTTCGGCGAAAACCGGTCGCCGACGGCGGGATAGAAATATTCCGTCTGCATCAGCCGCAAGGTCTGTTCGTTGCCGAGATAATGACCTGGCCCCTTCAGGCAGACATCGGCGATGGTGTCGATCGACAGCGCTTCGTCGGTCACCTCGATGCCGCGCACGCAGCGCAGGCAGTGTCCGAGCATGTCGTTGTCGATGATCAGGCTTTCCAGGCAGAAGCCGAGCAGCGAGGCATGCATGCCGGCCGATTCATAGACGAGGTTGAGCCCGGCAAGGCCGGCCATCACATCGGTGATGCCCTTCTCATAGCCCGACTGGATGTCAGGCAGTTTCGAGTCCGTCATGCCGGCGGCCGAGCCCCCCGGCAGGTCGTAGAACTGCGCCATCTGCGCGCAAGCCGCGGTCAAGACAGCCTGTTCGGCAGAGCCGCCCGACATGGCGCCTGTCCTGAGATCCGATACGAACGGCCAGGTGCCGAAGATCGCCGGATGCCCTGGTTTGATGGCGTTGACATAGACCAGGCCGGCCAGCACTTCGGCCACCGCCTGCACCACGGCGCCGGCAATCGCCGCCGGTGCCGTGGCTCCGGCCTGGCCCGCCGACAGCAGCAGGATTGGAATGCCGCCCTCGACGCAGGCCTCGAGCACGCCGCAGGCGTCCTCGGCGAACTTCATCGGCGGCACGACGAAGCAGTTCGAATTCGACACAAATGGCCGGGCGCGGAAATTCTCCTCGCCGCCGGCGATGGCATAGAGCATTTCGAGCGCCGGCTGCACGTTCTCGCGGACCGTAAATGAGGTGCCGACATGCTTGGACGTGCCCATCACGCAGGCGTAGAGCGTGTTGAAGTCCATTTCGAGCGGATCGGGAATATCGCGCGGCACCATCGGCCGCTGGAAGAAATGGATGTTGTCGAGCCCTTCGACGATGCGGGCGGCGTCATAGATGTCCTGCAGCAGCGACTCGCGGTATTCGCGCTTCTCGACATCCACCAGATGAACCGCGGCGCCTGCCGTTCCGTAGTGCACGCGCTTGCCCTGGATCACCATGTCGTGTCTGGGATCCTGGCCGTGCAGGGTGAAGTTCCGTGCCGCCTTCTTGATCGTCTCGAGCACCAGCGCGCGCGGGAACCGGATGCGGCCATCGTCGCCATAAGTGGCGCCGGCCTGGGTCAGCGCCTCGATGCAGGAGGGGATGGCGTTGGCGAAGCCGACTGTCTCCAGGAGCGTCAGCACCGCGTCGTGGATGCGCTCGCGATCATTGCCCTTGAGTGGCCCGTAGCTGCCGCCCTCGAGGCCGGCACGAACCGGCTTGATGTCGTCGGCGAGCGGCGCTGCCCGCATGGCGCGGCGCGCTTCGCGTCCGCCGGAGCGGCGCGAGCGTTGATCCGCCGCCGCTTCCTGCTTTTCAAGAACCACAGACATCGAAGCACTCCACCTTTGCGAGAAACAGCGCGGCGGTTGGTCCACCATCGGCTGCTTCTTCCCCTTTGTGCCACGACTATGCTGCCGGCATTGGCACAGCCTATGAGCCAGCCGGTCCGGTTGGATATGCCAGCGCTAAAGGAGCCGAAGCCGCCATTGGGCGGCTCCGGTCAGTGGAATCAGGCGGCAGCGGGCCTGCGGCCAGCGGCCGTGGCCAGTTCGCGGATGCCGGGCTCGATGTGCTGCAGCGCGATCGAGGAAATACCCAACCGCATGAAACGCGAAGGCTTTTCGGTGCGGTCGAAGAAGCGGTCGCCAGGCTCGATGATGACGCTGCGCGAGGCGGCGGCTTCGGCCAAACCGCGGGAATCGGTGCCCCGCGGTCCTTCCAGCCACAGCGACGTGCCGCCGGCCGAATCGGTCGAGCGCCATTCCGGCAGGAAGGCGGAAATCGCATGGACCAGACGCTTGCGCCGCTCGTCGAAGGCGCTCGACAGCCGCCGCACCAGCGCTTCATGATGGCCGAGCGACAGGAACAGCGCCACGGCGCGCTGGTTGTTTGCCGGCGGATGGCGCAGCATGAAGCGGCGCAGCGCCCTCAGTTCAGCGATTAGTCCAGCCGAGGCCACGATGTAGCCAAGCCGCAGGCCGGGGGCCAGTGTCTTCGACATCGAGCCGACATAGACGACGCGGCCGGAGCGGTCGAGGCTCTTCAGCGCCTGCTGCGGCGCCTCGTCGAGCAGCTGGCTGTCATAGCCGTCCTCGATGATGATCTGGTTGTGCCGGTTGGCGCGCGCCAGAAGGTCCTGCCGCCGTTCCGCCGACAGCGGCACCATGGTCGGGCAATGATGGCTGGGCGTGACGAAGACGAAGCCGGAATCATTGGGAATAGAAGAGGTTACGATGCCGGACTGGTCGACCGGCACCGGCTCGATGTCGGCGCCCGCAAGGCGGAAGATCGAGCGCGCGTCGGGGTAGCCCGGATCTTCCATCGCCACCTTGGAGCCCTTGGTCATCAGCAGCGAAGCGAGCATGTAGAGCGCATTCTGTGCGCCCAGCGTGACGATGATTTCATCCGGATTGGCGAAGATGCCGCGCCTGGGCAGCAGCCGTGCCTGGATCTGCTCGATCAGCAGCGGGTCGTCGCGGTCGACCATGTCGGACGCCCAGTTGCGGATCTCCAGCACGGCCAGCGCCATGCGGTTGCACTCACGCCACTCGGCGGTCGGGAACAGCGCCGGGTCGAACTGGCCGTAGACGAAGGGATAGGACGACTTGATCCAGTTCTCGTGCTTGGCCGGCGGCGGCATGTCGCTTGCGGCGATCTGCCGGCGCGCCTTCCAGTCGATCTCGTTGGCCTGGTCGGGCGCCTTCTGGTGCGGCTTGGCGGGTGTCGCCAGCACGTCGGGATTGACGAAATGGCCGCGCCGCTCGCGCGCCACCAGGAAACCCTGGTCGACGAGCTGCTGGAAGGCCAGCACCACGGTCCCGCGCGCCACGCCGAGTTTTTCGGCCAGGATACGGCAGGAAGGAAGCGGCATCGAAGCGGCGATCTGGCGGTCGAGAATGGCGGCCACGATGGCTTGGCGGATCTGCGCCTGCAGGGTCTGGCCGGATTCGGCCGAAATCCGGAACAGGCCGGACCATATCGCCGTGTCGTTTCTCTGTGGCATGGAAGATGTTCCTCGATGGCCAGCTTTTTTCGCTTGGCTGGACCAGCCGAACGTACCCGTGGCACAAGGGGTTGCGCCAATCAATTTTTCTGATCTTTGGGATTTATGCCAGTGATCCTTCAGGCCCGAACCAACGCGCTGCTACCTCCCTGCCCGATACATTGTGTCATCGCATCGTGATGCGCTGCGTCATCGCCGCGTATTGACCGGATGGAATTCGGCTCAATAGTTTCGGCGCGACGACACGCGCCGGAAACATCCGGTCTGATATGGTGCGTCCAAAACGCCAGGAGTCCCCGCCAGTGGATCAGTCAGCCTTCCAGAAACAGCTTGCCGCCCTGCGCAATCATCGCGCCGTGGCGCCCGCCAGCATGCGCCAGGCCTTTGCCGCCGATCCGCGGCGGTTCGCGACATTCTCCGCCACGGACAACGAGATGTTGCTCGACTGGTCGAAATGCGCCGTCGATGCGACCACCATGGATCTGCTGGAAAAGCTGGCCGCCGCTGCCGATCTCGAAGGCCGTCGCGCCGCCATGTTCGCCGGCAAGAAGATCAATGTCACGGAAGACCGCGCCGTTCTGCACACGGCACTGCGCAACCTCAGCGGCAAGGGTGTCACGGTCGACGGCCAGGACGTCAAGGCGGATGTCATTTCCGTGCTCGACGCCATGGGCGCCTTCGCCGATGCCATCCGCTCCGGCAAGGCGACAGGCGCCACCGGCAAGAAGATCACCGACATCGTCAACATCGGCATCGGCGGCTCGGACCTTGGTCCGGCCATGGCGACGCTGGCGCTCGCCCCCTATCATGACGGCCCGCGCGCGCACTACGTTTCCAACATCGACAGCGCCCACATCCACGACACGCTGAAGGGGCTGTCCGCCGAAACCACGCTGTTCATCATCGCGTCCAAGACCTTCACCACGGTCGAGACGATGACCAATGCGCAGACGGCGCGCGACTGGGTGCAGAAGGCGCTCGGCAAGGAGGCCGTGGGCAAGCATTTCGCCGCCGTCTCGACCGCGCTCGACCTGGTGGCCAAGTTCGGCATCGAGCAGGATCGCGTCTTCGGCTTCTGGGACTGGGTCGGCGGCCGCTATTCGCTGTGGGGCGCGATCGGCCTGCCGGTCATGATCGCCGTCGGCCCGCGTAATTTCCGTGCCTTTCTCGATGGCGCGCACGAGATGGACGAGCATTTCCGCATCGCGCCGCTCCGCAAGAACCTGCCGGCGCTCCTGGGGCTTGTCGGCTGGTGGCACCGCGTGATCTGCGGCTACCCGGCCCGCGCGGTCATCCCCTACGACCAGCGCCTGTCCAGGCTGCCGGCCTATCTTCAGCAACTCGACATGGAATCGAACGGTAAGAGCGTCACCCTTGACGGCACTGCGGTGACGACGCCGACCGGACCGTTGGTCTGGGGCGAGCCAGGCACCAACGGCCAGCACGCCTTCTTCCAGCTGCTGCACCAGGGCACCGATCTGATCCCGGTCGAGTTCCTCGCCGCCGCCATCGGCCACGAGCCTGATCTCAAGCACCAGCATGACCTGCTGCTCGCCAACTGCCTGGCGCAGTCGGAAGCCTTGATGAAGGGCCGTACGCTGGAGGAGGCGCGCGCGCAGATGCTGGCCAAGGGCATGAAGCCTGCCGATGTCGACCGTATCGCGCCGCATCGTGTCTTCTCCGGCAACCGGCCCTCGGTGACCATCCTCTACCGCAAGCTCGATCCGCGCACCTTCGGCCGGCTGATCGCGCTCTACGAACACCGCGTCTTCGTCGAGGGCACGCTGTTCAACATCAACTCCTTCGACCAGTGGGGCGTCGAGCTCGGCAAGGAACTGGCGACTGGCCTTCTGCCTGTCGTCGAAGGCAAGGAAAGCGCCGCCAAGCGCGACGCGTCGACCGCTGGCCTTGTGGGATACATCCACCAATTGCGTGGTTCGGAGTGAAAAGTTTGGCAGACATCAAGGGGATATTGTTCGACAAGGACGGGACACTTGTCGACTTCAACGCGACCTGGCTGGGCGTGGCCGATTTCATGGCCATGGATGCAGCCGAGGGCGATCGCTGGAAGGCCGACAGACTGCTGGCGGCCGCCGGCTTCGATTTCGCCAACCGGCGCTTCAAACCCGATTCCATCTTTGCCTCCGGCACCAATCTCGACGTCGTCGAACTGTGGTTTCCGCGCCTGTCCAACGAGGACCAGATGCTGGCCGTCGCCCGCTTCAACGAGATCACTTCGGTGCAGGGCTCGGCGATGGCGGTGGCGCTGCCTGATATCGTCGACACGCTGGCTCTGCTGCACAAGCGATCCTACCGGCTTGGCGTCGCCACCAACGATTCGACCAGCGGCGCGGAGAAGACCTTGGTCACGCTGGGCGTCGCCCAGCTGTTCGACGCGGCCTATGGTTACGACGCCGTGGCGAACCCCAAGCCGGCCCCCGACACCATCCAGGCGTTCTGCGATCTTACCGGGCTGAAGCCGGCGGAGATCGCCATGGTCGGTGACAACAGGCACGATCTCGAAATGGCGCGTGCCGGCGGCTGCGGCCTCGCAGTCGGCGTGCTCTCCGGCACCGGCACACGTGAGTCGCTGGCCGAGATCGCCGACGTCGTCCTGGATTCGGTTGCCGATCTGCCGGATTTGCTATCGGCACGGGTCAAAGAGACGGTCTGATCAGGAAGGCGGGGCAAGCGCAATCAATCTGTGCTTTGTCGCCAATAGTCGAACGAGTACAGGGAGTTCTTCCAGGCACTAGTCGACTGTCAGGCGGACGCAGTCGATATTCGCATTCTCGATGGCGGCCAGTTTGGTCAATAGATCCAGGCGGATCATTTCGACGGTCTGGTCTGGAAGAACACCTTCGACCGTCAACTGGATATCGTGCCAGTCCTCGACATAGCGCACGGTGACGCCTTCGACACACAGACGGTGGACGCCATGCTCGTCCGCCATTTCAGGGATATTCGAGTGTGGAAGCTCGGGCGTGTACAACGTTTCGATCAAGTCTATCCGAGGGTTGGGGCCAAGTTCGCGAAGGCGCTCGGCTAGAAAGCTGCTTCTGTTTTCGCTTTTCCCCCATTTTTGATCCGACAGAGCGCGGCGAAGCCAAGTTAGATGGTTAGGCAAGCCGTCATCTCGAACGAATGAAAATCGAGGCCATGGCCGCTTGGTGAGGCGTTCCCACCGGCCCGCGGTGATGTCCAGGCGCCAGTCGTCGATGTTCTCGACCACGACAGGCCACGCTGGCCCGATGAGGAGACCGCCGCGAACCAGGATCGCACCACCATTTTTCACAAGTTCTGAAGAGTGCTTGTATATCCATGGCGGAGCCTCGCCTGTCGTTTCGAAGTGACCGATGCCATAACTTGTTGTGTCCAGCACGAGCACTTGCGCCTTGTCGGCCCGAATAAAGGGGTAAGATAGGTTGCCGATCATAAATATGCGGTCGTCGACAAGATTTGCCGTGTGGAAATCGGTGGGCGGAAAAACCTTATCCGAGTAGCCAAAAATCTCGGTGTGCCCCTCGGCGTCGCTCACGATCACATCATTGTAAATATAGAAATCGGCATCGTAGTGATCTTCATACTCGCCGCCGATCCTGACAAGGCGACCGTCTGGCAGCAGTGTTTCAGTGCCCCCGTACCGGCTGAAGCTCCAGCACGGCCCTACATGCTCCGAGCGTGGGCCGAGGAACGCCTTGTTCAGACCGTAACCGGTGAGACGGTGCTCAACCGCCCATGCCCAGACGGGGTTGGTCATCAGCTCCGGATTGCCGGAACCTCGACTGGGCGAACGAAACTTCGAAAACAAATTGTGGTCGATCGGAGGTGTTTTGATCAAGCTCTAGCGAGGCTAGCAAGGCTTCTATATCGAGCCGATACCCCATGATTGGACTATAGCTTGTATAGGATCGTCTGCAAGGGCGATTGTATTTGAGTCGGGGTTTCAGCGACATTCCGTCTCGAAGGAAAACACCCCGCTCGGCTTGGTTGCAGTGCCCCTCGCGTCACCGAAATCCGGCACTTGATGTTCGGCGAGCAATCGCAGCCGGTGCAGCGGCAGGTCGCTGCGGCGGGGGTCGCCGACCAGCACCTCGATACCGGCTGCCAGGCAGCGATCGAGGAACGGGATAACCCGCAGGGCAACCTCGCGGCCGTAGAAC
The DNA here is from genome assembly GCF_006442545.2 of Mesorhizobium sp. B2-1-8. Classification (NCBI taxonomy): domain Bacteria; kingdom Pseudomonadati; phylum Pseudomonadota; class Alphaproteobacteria; order Hyphomicrobiales; family Phyllobacteriaceae; genus Mesorhizobium; species Mesorhizobium sp. B2-1-8. The sequence continues at coordinate 122,515 of NZ_CP083952.1, read as the reverse complement.
ACGTCGCCCGCGAGAACGAGGTCGACGGCCGGCGGCGGGCCTGTGGTGACATCCTTGTCAACAAGGGCGATTTCGACGCCGTTCGCCGCCGCATTGAGGCCGATCGCGGCAACGCCGTTGCGATCGATCTCGGCCGCAATCACCTCGCGCGCGCCGGCCTTCGCGGCGGCGATGCCGACAATGCCGGAGCCGGCTCCGAGGTCGAGCACGCGGCGGCCGGCCACGATCTTCGGATGGTCGAGTATATGGCGCGCCAGCACGGCGCCGCCCGCCCACGCATAGGCCCAGTAGGGCGGCTGCGGTTCCGGCGTGTCATCGTCCGTATCGCCATCGTCTTCGGGGTCGACGAGGCGCCTCAATCCGCTGCCCGGGTGAGCGGTGTAAAGCTGGATTTCGGGAAGCGCTGGTACCGGGGCAAGGCGCATATTCGCCTTGATGAAGTCCGTCGGGTCGAGGCGGAGGCGCCGGCCCGGCACATCGTCGTCGGCGAGATCCACTATTCGCGCAAAGCCCGGCGCAGGATCTTGCCGACCGGCGTCTTCGGCAATTCCGTCCTGAACTCGATGTATCTGGGCCGCTTGTAGCCGGTCAGGTTCTCGCGGCAAAAGGCGATGATGGCTTCGGCGGTCAGGGCCGGATCCTTCTTGACGATGAACAGCTTCGGCACCTCGCCCGAATGCTCGTCCGGCACGCCGATCGCCGCCACTTCGAGCACGCCGGGATGTGCCGCCACGACCTCCTCGAGTTCGTTCGGATAGACGTTGAAACCGGAGACGAGGATCATGTCCTTCTTGCGGTCGACGATCTTGGTGTAGCCGCGTTCGTCCATGAAGCCCATGTCGCCCGACTTGAAGAAGCCGTCCTCGGTCATTACCTTGGTGGTCTCGTCCTGCCGGTTCCAGTAACCGGCCATCACCTGCGGTCCCCTGATGCAGATCTCGCCGACCTCGCCCAGCGGCACGTTGTTGCCGTCGTCGTCGCGGATGGCGATTTCGGTCGAGGGCAGCGGCAGGCCGATAGTGCCGGTGAACTCGCCGGAGCTGAACTTGTTGGCCGTCGCCACCGGGGAGGTCTCCGAAAGGCCATAACCTTCGCTGACGGGGCAACCGGTCAGTGCTTTCCAGCGCTCGGCGACGCCCTTCTGTACCGCCATGCCGCCGCCCAGGGTAAGAAGCAGCGGCCTGAAGTCGAGCTTGCGGAAGTCCTCATTGTTCAAGAGCGCGTTGAACAGCGTGTTGAGGCCCGGAAAGATATGGATCGGATATTTGCCCATTTCCTTGACGAAGCCGGGAATGTCGCGCGGATTGGGGATCAGGATGTTCTGGCCGCCCATTTGCATGCCCATCAGCGCATTCACCGTCAGCGCGAAAATATGGTAGAGCGGCAGTGCGCAGACGAGGTTGAGATGGGCTGGCTTTGGCTTGACCGTGTAGGCGTCCTGCAGCCACAGCGAATTCTGCGCGACATTGGCCAGCACATTGCTGTGCAGGAGGGTCGCGCCTTTCGAGATTCCGGTGGTGCCGCCGGTATACTGCAGGAAGGCGACATCACTGGCGGCTACAGTGGCCGGCTTGAAAGTCATGCCACGGCCAGCCTTCAGGGCCGCATTGAACTTGACATGGCCGGGCAATGACCAGGCCGACACCATTTTCTTGACGCGGCGCACCACCAGATTGACGATCGAGCCCTTCAGGCCGCCGAGCATGTCGCCCATGGCGGCGACAATGACGTGCTTGACCGAGGTCCTGGCGACGACCGCCTGCAAGGTACTGGCGAAGTTCTCGAGGATGACGATGGCCTGCGCCCCGGAATCCTTGAGCTGATGCTCCAATTCGCGCGGCGTGTAGAGCGGATTGACGTTCACCACCGTGAAGCCGGCGCGGGCGACCGCCATCATCGCCACGGGATACTGCAGCACGTTCGGCATCATCAGGGCGACGCGCGCGCCCTTCTGCAATCCGGTGGACTGCAGATAGGCACCGAAGGCCGCCGAAAGCTGTTCGAGTTCAGCGTAGGTGATGGACTTACCCATGCACGTGAAAGCCGGCTGGCCGGCGAACTGCTTGCAGGCGCCGACGAGGAAGTCGCCGATGGAACTGTAGGGAAGGGCGCCGATCTCGGCCGGCATGTTCTTGGGATAGCTGTTGAGCCATGGTTTTTGCGGCAGGCCGGCGGTGAGTTCGGTGAGCGCCTTCGGCAACCGCTGGCTGGCTGCCGTTGCCGGTTTCGAGACCGGTGAAGTTTTCGCTGGTGGCGAGCTCTTCGTCATCGCGATCTTGCCGGTTCCGGCATTGCCTGTTCCGGCCTTGGTCGCGGATGCCTTTGCCGGCGCGGCTTTCGTCGCCGGCTTCTTGGCGGTGGCCGCTGCTTTTGCCGCGGGGGTATTCTTGGCGGTTTTGGTCGCCGCCTTCGCGGTCGCGGCTTTGCCCGCAGCCTTGCCTTGCCCATCGGCTCCAGCGGCTGGTTTCGAGACCGCCTTGGCCGACGCCTTCACTGGCGCCTTCGATGCTTTTGCCACCCGTTCCTCCTCGACAACCCTGGTCGCCTGTTTCTCGTTGGCCCGTGCCGCGCCGCCTCCGGATTGATGGAGACGTCCTCCGCTGCCGCTGGTTGTCCATCTATGTATTGCCTCTATCGGCGGCGGTGCAAGTCTTGCCCTTGCGGCAAGACGCCGAAAGAATTGCCGCCGAAAATCGTTCCTGCCGGCTGCACTTGGAGCCGGCATCTTTCCGCATCGATGGTCGCATGAAGACGGCGCGCGGCACCCTTGTCGCCGGCCGCCGGATCAATAAAAAAATGCGGTCGTTAATAATATCGTGAATGGAAAGAACTGCTAATTTTTTCTGTCGTTTAGCCAAATCGCGGATTCTTTTTCTGCTTCCCGAGGGGTAAGCAAGCGGGGTGTTCCAAAGCCGGAAAAACGGTGCTTATATGCGCGCTTCGCGAGCCTGATAGAGGGGCTTGGAAGAACATCAGGGAGTGCTCAATGAAGAAGAAATTGACTTTTGCAGCCGCGTTGCTGGCTGCAAGCGTCCTGGGAGGCGTGGCCAACGCGAAAACCCTGGTCTATTGCGCGGAGGCGTCGCCGGAAGGTTTCGATCCGGCGCCGTACACCGCGGGACAGACGTTCGATGCGTCCTCGCGTACCGTTTTCAACCGCCTCGTCGAATTCGATCACGGCAAGACCTCGGTCTCGCCCGGCCTGGCTGAGAGCTGGGCGATTTCCGACGACGGCAAGGAATATACTTTCAAGCTGCGCAAGGGCGTCAAGTTCGCGCCCACCGACTATTTCACCCCGACGCGCGACATGAACGCCGACGACGTGGTGTTTTCGTTCCAGCGCCAGGTCGACAAGAACGGCCCCTGGTTCCAGTACATACCGGGCATCGCCTATCAGTATTACAATGACCAGTTCGGCGACAACATCACCAAGGTCGAGAAGGTCGACGACCTGACGGTGAAGTTCACTCTCAAGGAGCCGGCGATCACCTTCATTCCGACGCTTGGCATGGATTTCGCCTCGATCGTCTCGAAGGAATATGCCGACAAACTGCAGGCCGACAAGACGCCTGAACTGTTCAACCAGAAGCCGGTCGGCACCGGCCCGTTCATCTTCGTCGACTACCAGACCGACGCCGCAATCCGCTACAAGGCCAACCCGGACTATTGGGGCGGCAAGCAGAAGATCGACGATCTGGTCTTCGCCATCACCACCGATCCGGCGGTGCGCGCGCAGAAGCTGAAGGCCGGCGAATGCAACATCATGTCCTACCCGGCGCCAGCCGATATTAAAGGCCTGCAGGCTGATCCGAACCTGACGGTCGCGGAGCAGGAAGGCCTCAACGTCGGCGCGCTGATGTACAACACCCAGCAGAAGCCGTTCGACGACGTGCGCGTCCGCAAGGCGCTCAACATGGCCATCAACAAGAAGGCCATCATCGACGCCGTGTTCCAGGGCGCGGGCCAGGTGGCGATCAACCCGATCCCGCCGACCATGTGGTCCTACAACAAGAACGTGAAGGACGATCCGTACGATCCGGACGCGGCCAAGAAGATGCTTGAAGAGGCTGGCGTCAAGGACCTCAAGATGAACGTCTGGGCCATGCCGGTGTCGCGTCCGTACATGCCGAACGCGCGCCGCACCGCCGAGCTGATCCAGGCCGACTTCGCCAAGGTCGGCGTCACCGTCAACATCGTCAGCTACGATTGGGGTGAATACCTCAAGCGCGCTTCGGCGGTCGATCACGACGGCGCCGTCATCGTCGGCTGGACCGGCGACAACGGCGATCCGGACAACTTCCTCGGCGTGCTCCTGAGCTGCGCTTCCGTCGGTTCGAACAACCGCGCGGAATGGTGCAACAAGGACTTCGATGCGCTCATCAACAAGGCCAAGACGGTTTCCGATCAGGCCGAGCGCACCAAGCTCTACGAACAGGCACAGGTCATCTTCAAGGAGCAGGCACCGTGGGCGACGCTGGCCCATTCCAAGGTGTTCATGCCGATGCAGAAGACAGTCTCCGGCTTTGCGATGGATCCGCTCGGCATCCACCGCTTTGACGGCGTCGATATCGCCGAATAAGGTTCGCGAAACGGGGCGGCGCCACAGGGCGCCGCCCCACCTCGCCCGCCATGCTGCGTTACATCCTCGGCAAGCTCGCCCTCATCATCCCGACCTTCATCGGGATAACCATCCTCGCTTTCGGCTTCGTGCGCATCCTGCCCGGTGATCCGGTGCTGGTGCTTGCGGGCGAACGTGGCCTGTCGCCCGAACGCCACACGGCGCTGATGCATCAGTTCGGTTTCGACCTGCCGATCTGGCAACAGTATCTGACCTATCTGACCAACATCCTCAGCGGCGATTTCGGCACCTCGTTTTCCACCAAGACACCGGTGCTCAAGGATTTCCTGGTGCGGTTCCCGGCCACGGTCGAACTCGCCATCTTCGCCATGATCTTCGCCGTCATCTTCGGTGTCGCCTTCGGCATCTTCGCCGCGATCCGCCGTGGCTCCTGGTTCGATCAGCTGACCATGGGCACCGCGCTCGCCGGCTATTCCATGCCCATCTTCTGGTGGGGGCTGCTGCTGATCATCGTCTTCTCCGGCATGCTGCACTGGACGCCGGTCTCGGGCCGCATAGACCTTCTCTACTTCTTCAAGCCGGTGACCGGCTTCATGACCATCGATTCCCTCATCTCGGGCCAGAAGGGCGCCTTCCGCTCGGCGGTGTCGCACCTCATCCTGCCCACCATCGTGCTCGGCACCATTCCGCTGGCGGTCATCGCCAGGCAGACACGCTCGGCCATGCTCGAAGTGCTGGGTGAGGACTATGTTCGCACCGCGCGCGCCAAGGGCCTGGCGCCGCGCCGTGTCATCGGCCTGCATGCCTTCCGCAATGCGCTGATCCCGGTCGTCACCACCATCGGCCTGCAGGTCGGCACGCTGCTCACCGGCGCCATTCTGACCGAGAGCATCTTTTCGTGGCCGGGCATCGGCAAGTGGATGATCGACGCCATCTCCAAGCGCGACTATTTCACCGTGCAAGGCGGGTTGCTTCTGATCGCGCTGATCGTCATGTCGGTGAACCTTATCGTCGACGTGCTCTATGCCGTCATCAACCCGCGTATCCGGGCGAATTGACATGACCAATGAAGGCCCAGCCACCATCGAAGCCGCGACCGTCGTCGAACCGCGGGACGCGCGGCTGCAGATGTTCGCCGAATTCTGGCACTATTTTTCCATCAACAAGGGCGCGGTGATAGGCCTCGTCGTCTTCGCCCTGCTGATCCTTGTCGCCATCTTCGCGCCGCTGCTCGCCCCGCATTCGCCGGACGATCAGTTCCGCGACTTCTTCCTGACGCCGCCGGCCTGGCAGGCGGGCGGCAACGCGCAGTTCCTGCTCGGCACCGATGCCGTCGGCCGCGATATGCTTTCGCGCCTTATCTACGGTTCGCGCTTCTCGCTCGCCATCGGTTTCGTCGTCGTCACCACGGCACTGATCTCCGGCGTCATCCTCGGCTTGCTTGCCGGCTACTGCCGCGGCTGGGTCGACACGCTGATCATGCGCATCATGGACATCATCCTGGCCTTCCCGTCGCTGCTGCTCGCGCTGGTGCTGGTCGCGGTGCTCGGCCCCGGCCTCGTCAATGCCATGATCGCCATCGCCTTCGTGCTGCAGCCGCACTTTGCCCGGCTCACCCGCGCCGCGGTGATGGCGGAGAAGACCCGCGAATATGTGGTCTCGGCCAAGGTCGCTGGCGCCAGCCATGTCAGGCTGATGCTGGTCACCATCCTGCCCAACTGCATCGCGCCGCTGATCGTGCAGGCGACGCTGTCCTTCTCCAACGCCATTCTCGAGGCTGCAGCACTCGGCTTCCTCGGCATGGGCGCCCAGCCGCCGACACCGGAATGGGGCACCATGCTTGCCGAAGCGCGCGAGTTCATCCTGCGCGCCTGGTGGGTGGTGACTTTCCCGGGCCTCGCCATCCTGATCACCGTCTTTGCCATCAACCTGATCGGCGACGGCCTGCGCGACGCCCTCGACCCCAAGCTGAAGAGGTCGTGAGCATGTCCCTGCTCGAGATCAAGAACCTCACCGTTTCCTTCGACACCGCCGCCGGGCCATTCATGGCCGTGCAAGGCATCGACCTTTCGATCGAGCCGCGCGAGGTGCTGGCGATCGTCGGCGAGTCCGGCTCCGGCAAGTCGGTGTCGATGCTGGCGGTCATGGGGCTGTTGCCCAACACCGCGACGGTCAAGGCCGACCGCATGGCCTTCGACGGCGTCGACCTGTTGAAGCTCAGCCCGTCCGAGCGCCGCAAGATCGTCGGCAAGGACATCTCGATGATCTTCCAGGAGCCGATCGCAAGCCTCAACCCGTGTTTCACGGTCGGCTTCCAGATCGAGGAAGTGCTGCGCTTCCACATGGGCATGGACCGAGCACAGCGCCGCGCCCGCGCCATCGAACTGATGAAGCTGGTCGGTATTGCCGATCCGGAAGAACGGCTGAGCTCGTTTCCGCATCAGATGTCCGGCGGTCAGTGCCAGCGCGTCATGATCGCCATCGCCATTGCCTGCAATCCGAAGCTTTTGATCGCCGACGAGCCGACGACAGCGCTCGATGTCACCATCCAGAAGCAGATCCTCGATCTGCTCGTCTCGCTGCAGGCCAAATACGGCATGGGCCTGATCATGATCACCCACAATATGGGCGTGGTGGCCGAGACCGCCGACCGCGTCATCGTCCAGTACAAGGGCCGCAAGATGGAAGAGGCCGACGTGCTGTCGCTGTTTGAATCGCCGAAGAGCAACTACACGCGCGCGCTGCTGTCGGCGTTGCCGGAAAACGCCGTCGGCGACCGGCTGCCGACCGTTTCCGACATGCTGTTCGAGCCGGCCCCCTCGGTAGCGGGAGCCTCCGCATGAGCACCACGGTCCTCGAAGGCAAGAACATCGTTCGCGACTACCATATCGGCGGTGGCCTGTTCAGCGGACCGCGCACCGTGCATGCGGTCAAGGGCGTCTCCTTCACGGTGGACAAGGGCAAGACGCTCGCCATCGTCGGCGAAAGCGGCTGCGGCAAGTCCACGCTCGCCCGCATCATCACCTTGATCGATCCCGCGACGTCGGGCGAATTGTTCATCGACGGCAACAAGGTCGACATCGCCAAGGGCGGACTGACGAAGGAGATGCGCCGCAAGGTGCAGATCGTCTTCCAGAACCCTTATGGCTCGCTGAACCCGCGCCAGAAGATCGGCGACGTGCTCGGCGAGCCGCTGCTCATCAACACCGACAAGCCGGCCGCCGAACGGCGCGACCTCGCCATGAAGATGCTGAAGAAGGTCGGCCTCGGCCACGAGCACTACAACCGCTATCCACACATGTTCTCGGGCGGCCAGCGCCAACGCATCGCCATAGCCCGTGCGCTGATGCTCAACCCTAGCCTGCTGGTGCTGGATGAGCCGGTCTCCGCGCTCGATCTCTCGGTGCAGGCGCAGGTGCTCAACCTGCTCGCCGACCTGCAGGACGAATTCAAGCTGACCTATGTCTTCATCAGCCACGACCTCTCCGTGGTGCGCTACATCGCCGACGACGTGATGGTGATGTATTTCGGCGAGGCCGTCGAATACGGCTCGCGCGACGAGGTCTTTGCCGACCCCAAGCACAGCTACACCAGGACGCTGTTCGCCGCCACGCCGCGAGCCGACGTCGCCTCGATCAAGGCGAGGTTGGCGAAGAAGAAGGCGGCCTGACGTCTCTTCGTCATCCTATGGTCTGCGCCGCGTCGCTTCGCTCCTTGCTTCGCCATAGGATGACGACGTCGAGGGGGCCGCGACTCCCACGGAGAGGTTCCGACCAAAGGTCTGAGGTCACTGCAGCTTGGCGATGATGGCGCGCAGCGCCTCGCCGAACTTGTGGATCTCCTCGACCGTGTTGTAATGCACCAGCGAGGCGCGGATGGCGCCGCTGTCCATCGACAGGTTGAGGCGTTTCATCAGGCGGGGCGCATACATGTGGCCGTCGCGGATGCCGATCTGCATCTCGGCCATTTCCTCGACGATCCGCTGTGGCGACAGCTTGCCGATGTTGAAGCAGAAGGTCGGCACGCGCTCGTTGATGCGGGCTTCGTCGGCGACGCCGTAGATGGTCGCGCCGCAGTTCTTCAGCACGCTCATCATCTCGCGCGCCAGCACCAGCTCATAGTCGCGGATGGCGCCCATGCAGGCGACGATATTCTCGCGCCGCGAGCGGTTGTTGGACGGCGCGAGATTGCGGCCGATCAGTTCCAGGTACTGTACGGCGGCATCCATGCCGGACACGTTCTCATAGATGAAGGTGCCGGCCTCGACCTTGTAGGGCGGCTCGTTGGGGATGAAGTCCTCGCGGAAGGTCGGCAGGCGCTTCAGCGTTTCGAAGCGGCCCCACAGGAAACCCATATGCGGCGAGAAGTTCTTGTAGCCGGAGCAGACGAGGTAGTCGCAGTCCCAGGCTTGCACGTCGATCATCCCGTGCGGCCCGTAGTGCACGCAGTCGAGGAACACTTCGGCGCCGGCGGCATGCGCGATTTTGGCCACCGAAGCGACATCGACGATCGAACCGATCGAGTGTGCGGTCACCGTGCAGGCGATGAGGCGGGTGCGGTCGGAGACCAGTGGACGCAAATCGTCGACATGCAGATTGCCGTCCTCGCGCATGCGCCACCACTTGAATTTGGCACCGGCGGATTCCAGCGCCAGCCACGTGGCGATGTTGGCATCATGGTCCATGTCGGTGATGACGATTTCATCGCGCTCTGCAAGCATCTGGCCGATGCCGAGGCTGACGAGGCGGATGAAGGAGGTGGCGTTCATGCCGAAGCAGATTTCCGCCGGGCTGTAGGCATTGATCAGCAAGGCGACGCTTGTCCGAGCATCGGCGACCGACTGGTCGACGGTGACGCTGCGGCCATAGCGGCCGCCGCGCTGCACATTGTGCGAAACCAGGTGGTTGGTCACCGCGTCGAGCACGCTCTGCGGGATCTGCGCGCCGGCGGCATTGTCCATGAAGATGAAATCGCCGGCCCGCTGCAGGGCAGGGAACATGGCGCGGATGGTGTCGACGGGAAAGCCGCCGGTGGCCTGGGGATTGCTCAAGAATATCTCCTGCGAAGTGATTGTGGTGGCTAGAGCAATTCCAGGAAAAGTGCGTAGCGGTTTTCCGTCCGGAATTGCGTGAAAACAAAGAGTTAGAGCGGTTCGGTGATTCCAACGAACACTGAACCGCTCTAGCGGGCCTTCTCGTCCTTGAAGCGGGCTTCAAGCAGGCTGACGAGACGAACCATCGGCCAAAGGAAGATGAGATAGACGAGTGCCGCGCCGATCAGCGGCGAGGGGTTGGCGTAGAGCGATTGCGCGTTGGTCGCTTCCTTCAGCAGTTCCGGCAGCGCCACGGTTGAGGCCAGCGAAGTGTCCTTGAACATCGAGACGCAGTTGCTGGTCATCGGCGGGATGACGACGCGCACCGCCTGCGGCAGCACCACCTTGCGCAAGGTCAAAAGGAACGGCAGGCCGAGCGCCTGCGAGGCCTCGAACTGGCCGCGCGGAATGCTCTCTATGCCGGAGCGGAACACTTCGGCCGAATAGGCCGACATGATGATGGCGAACGCGGTCACCGCCGAAGCCCAGGACGACAGGCGAATGCCGAGGAAAGGCAGCGCATAGTAGATCAGGATCAGCACGACTAGGACCGGCAAGGCACGGAAGATGTCGGTGTAGCCGACCGCCAGCCAGCGCAGCGGCTTCGGCGCATAGAGTCGCAACAGGCTGATCACCAGGCCGATGGGAATGCCGATGCCGATGCTGAGCAGGCCGAGCAGCAGCGTGTTCAGGAAGCCGCGCAGCAGCGCCGGCAGGCTCGACGCGATGACGTCTGCGTTGAAGAAAGTGTCGATCAGCGACATCGGAGCATTCCCGAACGGTGTTGCGTCATCTGACGCCAGAGAGCCCGACCCGGGATCGAGATCGGCCTTGCCGAACGGATGCTGGTCCCGGGAAGGTTATGCGTGAAAACGGCCGACCCTTTCGGAGCCGGCACGCCTTCCGTCCTGTCGATCGCGGCTCAGGCCTTGGGCAGCGGCATTTCCTTGACGGTCGAGGAATCGGCCGGGGCGTCGCTGCCGAACCACTTCTTGTGGATGGCGGCCAGCGTACCGTCCTTCTTCATCGCGCTCAGCGCGTCGTTGAGCTTGCCGAGCAGCGGATGATCCTTGGTCATCATCAGGCCGTACTGCTCGCCGGTCTTGATGCGCTGCTTGACCTTCAGGTCCTTCATCTTGGTGAAGGAATATTCCATGCCGGGAATGTCGCTGACGGCGGCGTCGACACGGCCTGCGCTGAGGTCGAGCAGCAGGTTCTGCTGCGTGTCATAGCCCTTCACGTCGCTGAAGCCGTCGGCGTCCTGGTGCGCCTTGACCCAGGTCTCGCCGGTCGAGCCCGAGAGCACGCCGACGATCTTGCCCTTGAGGTCGGCCTCGGCATTGACCGCGCTGTCGGTCTTGGTGGCGATGCCCATGTCGGAATCATAATAGGGCTGGGTGAACGACTGCGACTTCAGCCGCTCCGGCGTGATCGTGATCGAGGAGATGGCGACGTCGATGCGCTTGGAAGTGGTCGCGGCGAACAGTGCCTGGAAGCCGAGATCGGCGATGTCTGTTGTCATGCCGGCGCGCTTGGCCGCCTCGTTGACGATGTCGACCTCAAAACCCTCGAAGGTACCGCTCTCGTTCTTGTATTCGAAGGGCGGGTTGGTCGGGTAGGCGCCGACATTGAGCACATCGGCGGCATAGGCGGTTGCCGGCCCGGCGCCGATACCGATTGCCGCTGCGAAAAGGATGAGATTGCGACGGGTCAGGTTCATTGGTGGTCCCTCTGGGGTGTTCCCTCTGGTTGTTGATCGGGCGGGCTGCCCCGCACGGTTTGTTGCCGTCCCGCCTCCCAGCGGGGCGTCAATTCATGATGGCGACCATGGGCTCGAGCGTGGCCGCAATCTGGTCACCGTCGCGTAGGCATTCATGCGCGCGGCAAGGTTGGCGATGGTCTCGGTATGCGGGTTCCTGGGCGCACGCATCACAGGCGTAGCGTGCACTGGACGATGACTGGGGCAGCACAAACGACAAGGACTGAAACCTCTCCTACCCGGAGCAGAATGATGAAATGCCCGGAAACCCTCCAGCCCGACGGCGGCCGTTGATCCTGAATGCTTATCCAAAGTGCCGCGGTTTTCAAGGCAAAAGTTTTAAGCTTAAAAAAGTTGCTCGGCTTGCCCTCGGCTGGGCGCTAGCGCGGGTTTTCCCGCGCCAGTTCGGCCAGGGCAGCGGCATGGTTGGCCGCGGCGCCCGCACCGAGAAACATCGTGTCGCTGGCCAGGACGAAAAAGCTGGCGCCGACGGCTGCCCATTGGCCGACAGTCTGCGGGCTGGCGCAAAATATGCCGGAGGTCTTGTCGTGCGCGATCGTCACGCCGATGATCCTGCGGATCGCATCCGTGAGCTTGTCGGCGCCCTTCGGTCCGATCGCATCGATCGACACGGAGAGATCGCCGGGGCCGACAAAGATCACGTCGACGCCGTCGACATCAGCGATCGCCTCGATGTTGGCCAGCCCTTCAGAAGTTTCGACCTGGATCGCGACGATGGTCCGCTCATTGGCGCCCGCAAGATATTCGGGAATACGATAACCATAACCGGCCGCGCGGCCGGGTCCGACGCCGCGTTCGCCTCGTGGCGGATAGCGGGACGCTTTCACCGCCATCGCCGCCTGCGCCGGTGTTGAGACGCGGGGCACCAGCACGCCTTGCGCGCCGCTGTCCAACGCCGCCTGGATGGCTTCGGGCGCATGTCCGGGAACGCGCACCATCGCCGGCACGCGATGCACATCGGCGGCGCGTACCATGCTCTCGACCATGTCGCGGGAAATCTGGGCATGCTCCCAGTCGATGCAGAGGAAATCGAGGCCGGACAGCGCCAGCAATTCGACCGCGACGGGGTGAGGAATGGCGGCGAAGGAGCCGACGAGGCTGGTCTTGCCGATGCATTTCTGGCGGAACTCGCTCATGCCGATCCCCTTTTTCATCCCGCCAAATTCATATCGGCAAACCAGCGCGAGGCGAAGCTATTTCATGCTTGAAATATTTTCGCGGAGCCGTAGCGTGCGATCTTCGCCGGGAGGTCGCGACATGAACAAGGCACATCCGTTGCACGGCTCCAACAAACTGAAGCTTGGGGTCTTCTCGACCAACGCCGATGGCGGCCTTGCCATATCGGATGTGCCGGAGCGCTGGACGGCAAGCTGGCAGGACAATCTGACGGCCGCCCAGATCGCCGACCGCGCCGGGCTGGAGTTCCTGCTGCCGATCGCCCGCTGGCGCGGCTTTGGCGGCCGCAACAAGGTACGCGAGCGGTCGTTCGAGACCTTCACATGGGCGGCGGCGCTCGGCGTGGCCACCGACCGGATCGGTCTGTTCATGACCGTGCATGTGCCCCTGGTGCATCCGCTCTATGCCGCCAAGGCGCTGGCGACGGTTGACCACATCAGCCAGGGCCGTGCCGGTTTGAACATCGTCTGCGGTTGGAACCCGAAGGAATTCGGCATGTTCGGCACGCCGCTGGTCGAGAAGGGTTACGACCAGGCGGCCGAATGGATCGAAATCCTGGAAAAGCTCTACGCGTCGGCGGAGCCGCTCGACTATGAAGGCACCTATTATCACCTCACCCAGGCGGTCAGCCGGCCGGCCAGCCTGCAGGTTCCGCGCCCGGTGACCATGAACGCCGCTTTCGGCGGCCCGGGCCGCGATTTCGCCGCCGCCAGATGCGACTATCTGTTCACGACCTTTTCCGAGATGGGCGATGCCGGCAAGCATGTCGCCGACATCGGCGAGCGGGCCGACAAGGTGGGCCGCGAGGTCGGCGTCTACACCGTGGCCCATGTCGTCTGCCGCCCGACCATGGAAGAGGCACAGGCCTATTATAACAGATATGCCGTCGATCTGGCCGACCACGAGGCGGTCGATGCGCATATGGCCGGCAAGAAGGAATTCTCGCAGTCGCACGACCCGCATGCCTATGACCGCTACCGCCAGCGTTTCGCCGGCGGCGCCGGCACCTATCCGCTGGTTGGAACGCCGCAGACGATTGCCGCCGAGATGGCCGCCATTGCCGCGCACGGCTATCAAGGTATCGCCCTGTCCTTCGTCAACTATACGCAGGAATTGCCCTATTTTTGCGACCACGTGCTGCCCTTGCTGAGGCAGGCCGGACTTCGCGAATAAAATATTCCGGAGAGACGAATTCTTTATTCCGGAACGACGGCGGTCGCCTGGATCTCCACCTTGGCGCGGTCTTCCACGAGCGCCACCACCTGCATGGCGGCCATGGCCGGAAAATGTCGGCCGATCACCTCGCGATAGGCCTCGCCGATCCCCTTGAGGTTGCCGAGATATTCGGCCTTGTCGGTAAAATACCAGGTCATCGAGGTGATGTGCCGTGGCTCCGCGCCGGCCTCGGCCAGCACCGCGACGATGTTCTGGAGCGTCTGCCGCACCTGGCCGGCGAAATCGTCGGTTTCGAACTGGCACTGCCCGTTCCAGCCGATCTGTCCGCCGACGAAGACGAGCCTGCCGCGCGCCGCCACGCCATTGGCGTAGCCGACCGGTTTTGCCCAGCCTTCCGGCTGCAGGATCTCGTGCATGTCGTCTCTCCGCCTATCCAATATCGGGTCCGCAATATCCGCGTTTCAAAACAATCCAATCCGTCAACGCGACCTGTTCAGGCCGCGCCCATCACTTGCCGCGCGATCACCACTTTCTGGACGTCCGATGCTCCCTCATAGATGCGCAGTGCGCGAATTTCGCGATACAGGCTCTCGACGATGTGGCCTTTGCGGACACCGTCGCCGCCATGCAGTTGCACCGCTTTGTCGATCACCTCCTGAGCCTTGTCGGTGGCGAACAGCTTGGCCATCGCCGCCTCGCGCGTCACCCGCGCGGCACCCATGTCCTTGGTCCAGGCGGCGCGATAGACCAGCAGCGCCGCCGCATCAACGTCGAGCGCCATGTCGGCGACATGGCCCTGCACCATCTGCAACTCGGCCATAGGCGCGCCGAACAATTTGCGCTCGGCGACGCGCTTGATGCTTTCATCGAGCGCGCGGCGGGCAAAGCCGAGCGCCGCCGCGCCGACCGTCGAGCGGAACACGTCGAGCACCGACATGGCGATGCGAAAACCGTCGCCCGGCCTACCGATCAGCGCAGAGGCAGGCAGCCGGACCTGACCGAACGAAAGCCGCGCCAGCGGATGCGGCGCGATGACTTCGAGACGTTCGGCGATACCGAGGCCCTTGGCGTCTCCCGGCACGATGAAGGCCGAAAGCCCCTTGGCGCCCGGTGCCTCTCCCGTGCGGGCAAAGACAACATAAAGATCGGCGATGCCGCCATTGGAGATCCAGGTCTTCTCGCCGGTGAGAACGTAGCTGTCGCCGTCACGCGTTGCTGTCATCTCGGTGTTGGCGACATCGGATCCGGAGCGCGGCTCCGACAGGGCAAAGGCGGAGATCGCCTGGCCGGCGCGTGTCTTTGCCAGCCATTGCTGCTGGTCCGGCGTGCCGAACAGGCTGAGCGCGCCGGTGCCGAGCCCCTGCATGGCGAAGGCGAAGTCTGCCAACCCATCATGGCGCGCCAGCGTCTCGCGCGTGATGCACAAGGTACGCACGTCGAGCGGTCCCGGATTGTCGATGTCGAGCGCCGTCGGCTTCAGCCAGCCGTCCTTGCCGAGCTTCGCCACCAGTTCGCGGCAGGCGGCATCGACGTCATGATGATCGACGGGCAGGTTTTTCGCGCACCACGTGTCTAGGTGCTCGGCGAGGTCGCGATGGTGGTCTTCGAAGAAGGGCCAGGCGAGGAAGGAACGGTCAGGCATGGGTGCCTCCGCGGTACTTCAAGATTAGTGCTCTACGGCGCCCCCCTCTGTCCTGCCGGACATCTCCCCCTCTAGGGGGGAGATTGGCAGTGTCGGCAGCGGCGCCCTTTCTGCGACGTTGGCGGTTTGCGAAAGCATACGTGACAGCCAATCTCCCCCCTAGAGGGGGAGATGTCCGGAAGGACAGAGGGGGGCGCTGTCCCGCCAACGTCTCCGATAGAACGCCCATCCTCAATTTCCCTCGAACACCGGCTTTTCCTTGGCCACGAAAGCCAGGTACGCCCGCTCGAAATCGCGCGTCTGCATGCAGATCGCCTGCGCCTGCGCTTCGGCCTCGATCGCCTGGTCGAGGCCCATCGACCATTCCTGGTTGAGCTGCGTCTTGGTGATGCCATGGGCGAAGGTCGGGCCGGAAGCGATGCGGGCCGCCATCTCCAGCGCGTCGGCCTCCAGAGCCGCGGCATCGACCAGCCTGTTGTAGAACCCCCAGCGCTCGCCTTCATCAGCCGTCATGGTGCGGCCGGTGTAGAGCAGTTCGGCGGCGCGGCCCTGGCCGATGATGCGCGGCAGGATCGCGCAGGCGCCCATGTCGCAGCCGGCAAGGCCGACACGTGTGAACAGGAACGCCGTCTTGGCTTCCGGCGTGGCGATGCGAATGTCCGAACTCATGGCGATGATGGCGCCGGCGCCGACCGCCACGCCGTCGACAGCCGCGATGATCGGCTTGCCGCAATTGAGCATCGCCTTGACGAAATCGCCGGTCATGCGGGTGAAGGCGAGAAGTTGCTTCATGTCCATCTTGACCAGCGGACCGATGATGTCGTGGACATCGCCGCCGGAGCAGAAATTGCCGCCATTGGACAGGAACACCACGGCGTCGATATCGTCGGCATAGACGAGGTCGCGGAACGTGTCGCGTAGCTCGGCATAGCTGTCGAAAGTCAGCGGATTCTTGCGCTCCGGCCGGTCGAGCCGGATCTTGGCGATCCTGCCCTCGACCTCCCACAGGAAATGCTTCGGCTTCAGGCCGGCCATTGCAGTCATTCGCGTCCCTCCCAGTTGCTGCGGAACGAGGTCAGCATGCCGGTCAGCCGGCGCGCATCCTCATCGCTGACCTTGCCCAGCAATTCACCGATCCAACCCTCATGCGCGGCGGCGATGGTGGCGAAGGACTTCGTGCCTTCGTCGGTCAGCCGCACCATGGAGGTGCGGCGGTCGCCATTGCGGCGCGCGCGGGCGACAAGTCCTTCCGACACCAGCCGGTCGACAATGCCGGTGACATTGCCGTTGGACACCAGCAGGAAGCGCGACAGGTCGCTCATCAGCATGCCTTCCGGCGCCCGGTAAAGCGCGGCCATCACATCGAAGCGCGGCAGGGTCGTATCGAATTCCTTCTTTAGCCGTTCGCGCAGCTCGGCCTCTATCGTGCGTGAAGCCCGCAGCAGCCTTATCCAAAGACGCAACCGGTCCTTGCCGGGTCCCGATGGCACGGGCAGGGGGCCGGCTACCATGTTTCACCTCCCGAGATAGAAATCGCCTGTCCGGTGATCGACGCCGCCGCGTCGCCGCACAGCCACAGCACGGCTTCGGCAATTTCCTGCGGCTGGATGAAACGGCCTTGCGGATTGGTCGAGACGAGGCTGGCTCGCGCCTCGCCAGCCGAGCGGCCGGTCTTCTCGATGATGCGCTGGATGGACTCTTCCAGCATGTCGGTCTCGACGAAGCCCGGACATACGGCATTGACGGTGACGCCGGATTTCGCCGTCTCGGCGGCAAGCGCCCGCATCAGGCCGACAACGCCATGCTTGGCCGCGACGTAAGGCGCGACATAGGCGTAGCCTTTCAGACCGGCGGTGGAGGCGATGAAGACGATCCGTCCTGCCTTGCGCGCGGCCATGCCGGCCAGCGCCGGCTTCACCGTCAGGAAGGCCCCGGTCAAATTGACGTCGAGCGTTCGCTGCCAGTCGGCCAGCGAGGTCTTGTGCGCCGGCGTGCTGCCGGCCATGCCGGCATTGGCGACGACGATGTCGAACGGTCCGCGCGCGGTTTCCGCCGTTTGGTAAAGCGAGGCCATCGCCACCTCATCGGTGACGTCGGCGACAATGCCATGGATGCGGCCGTTTTCGCCGGCAACCTTGACGAGTTCAGCTTCGCGGCGCCCGCATATGGTCACGTCGGCACCAGCCTCGGCCAAATTGAGCGCGATGGCCCGGCCGACGCCGGAGCCGCCGCCGGTCACCAGCGCATGCTTGCCGGAGATTGTCGCGGCCGTCATACTTTCAGCCCCGCGGCCGCATCGCGCTCGGCCAGCCGGTAGAGCTGGTCGCGTCCGGGCAGATAGGGATCCGGCCATTTGACGCCACGGTCGCCGAGCGTCACCGCCGCATGCAGCGTCCAGTAGGGATCGGAGAGATGCGGCCGCGCCAGCGCCACCAGATCGGCGCGGCCGGCCATCAGGATCGAATTGACGTGGTCGGGCTCGAAGATGTTGCCGACCGCCATCGTCGCCATGCCGACCTCGTTGCGAATGCGGTCCGAAAACGGCGTCTGGAACATGCGTCCGTAGACCGGCTTTGCCAACACAGAAGTCTGGCCGGCCGAAACGTCGCAGATGTCGACGCCGGCCTCGTGCAGCATCCGCGCGATCTCGACGGCATCTGCCGGCGTCACGCCTTCGATGCCGACCCAGTCATTGGCCGAAATGCGCATCGAGATCGGTTTTCCCGCCGGCCAGGCGGCGCGCACCGCGTGGAAGATTTCGAGGGGATAGCGCATGCGGTTTTCCAGCGGACCGCCATAGGCGTCCGTGCGCCGGTTGGTGACCGGCGTGATGAACGACGACAGCAGATAGCCGTGCGCGGCGTGGATTTCGAGCATGTCGAAGCCGCAGCGATCGGCCATCTCGGCTGAGGCCACGAATTGATCGCGCACCAAATCCATGTCGGCGCGGTTCATCGCCTTCGGAACTTGGTTCTCAGGCGACCACGCAACGGCCGATGCCGCCATGACAGGCCAGTTGCCCGAGACCAGCGGCACGTCGGTGCCTTCCCAGCCGACTCGGGTGGAACCCTTGGCGCCGGAATGGCCGATCTGGGCGCAGATTTTCGCCTCGGTCTCGGTATGCACGAAGTCGACCAGTCGCTTCCAGGCCACCTCATGTTCGGGCGCGTAGAAGCCGGGGCAGCCGGGCGTGATGCGCCCTTCCGGGCTGACGCAGGTCATCTCGATATAGACCAGGCCGGCGCCGCCCTTGGCGCGCTCGGCATAATGGGTGAAATGCCAGTCGGTCGGGCAGCCGTCGACGGCCTTGTACTGCGCCATCGGCGAAACGACGACGCGATTGTTGAGGACCATGTCGCGGAGCTTGAAGGGCGCGAACATCGGCGCCCGACGTAGCCTGTTGCCGCCGGCGCCGGCCTGGCGCTGGAACCATTCTTCCGCGCCGCCCAGCCACTCGGCATCGCGCAGCCGCAGATTCTCGTGGCTGATGCGTTGCGAACGGGTCAAAAGCGAATAGTTGAACTGCACCGGGTCGAGGCCGAGATAGCGCTCGACCTCCTCGAACCATTCCAGAGAATTGCGCGCCGCCGACTGCAGCTTCAGCACCTCGGTGCGGCGGGCATCCTCATATTTGCGGAACGCGGCCTCGAGGTCCGGTTCGGTCTCGACATAGTCGGCCAGCGCCACCGCACTTTCCAGGGCAAGCTTGGTGCCCGAGCCGATCGAAAAATGCGCCGAGGCCGCCGCGTCGCCCATCAGCGCCAGATTCTTGTACGACCAGCGCTCGCACAGCACGCGCGGGAAGTTGATCCAGGCCGAGCCACGGATGTGATTGGCATTGGTCATCAGCGCGTGGCCGCCGAGATGTTTGGCAAAGATGCGCTCACACACCGCGATGGACTCCTGCTGCGTCATCGCGCCGAAGCCGAAGGCGGCCCAGGTCTGTTCGCTGCACTCGACGATGAAGGTCGCGGTCTCGCTGTCGAACTGGTAGGCGTGCGCCCACACCCAGCCATGCTCGGTCCTTTCGAAGATGAAGGTGAAGGCGTCGTCGAATTTCTGGTTGGTGCCGAGCCAGACGAACTTGCATTTGCGCGTGTCGATGTCGGGCTTGAAGACATCGACGAAGCTGTTGCGCGCCCTGGAGTTCAACCCATCCGCGGCGACGACCAGGTCATGCGTCTCCATATAGGGTTTTGGATCGGCGATGTCGGTTTCGAACATCAGCTTGACGCCGAGTTCGCGGGCGCGGCGCTGCAAGAGAACCAGCAGGCGCTTGCGGCCGATGCCGCAGAAGCCGTGGCCTGACGAGACCGTGCGCACGCCGTCATGGATGACGGCGATGTCGTCCCAATAGGCAAAATGCTTCTTGATCCAGACGGCGCTGACCGGATCGTTCTTCGCAAGATTGTCGAGCGTCTCGGCCGACAGCACGACGCCCCAGCCGAACGTGTCGTCGGCGCGGTTGCGCTCGAAAACCGTCACCTCGTGCGCGGCGTCCCTCAGCTTCATTGAAATGGCAAAGTAGAGGCCGGCTGGTCCGCCGCCGAGAACCGCAACCTTCATCCGTGCGCTCTCCTCTTCGCTTGCTGCATATCGAGTATCGCGCCGGCGGCAAGATATTTCAAGCTTAAAGTTTTATGTCGAAATGATTATGCGGACGTGGGTCGCGCGCTTGCCGTGACGACCTTCAGGCGTATCCGCCGAGGCCGCTCCCATCGAGCCGAACAGGATCGCGGCAAGCACCGTGCGGGATGGACAGTCTATGCCGGCGCCTTCCCGGGCGGCCGCAGCCAGTCCGCGTCGATCTCGGGAAGCGGAATTGCGGCAAGCAGGTCTCGCGTGTAAGTCTCCCTGGGATCGTCGAACAGCGCGTCGGTGGCGTTCGCCTCGACGATCCTGCCCTCGCGCATGACGATCACCTGTTGGCAGAGCCGCCGGATGACCGACAGGTCGTGGCTGATGAAGGCGACCGTCAGGCCCATCTCCGCGGCAAGCTTCTCCAGCAAGGTGAGAATCTGCGCCTGCGTCGAGACGTCGAGCCCGGAGACGATCTCGTCGGCCAGCACGAATTTCGGCGACAGCGCCAGCGCGCGTGCGATGCCGACGCGTTGGCGTTGGCCGCCCGACAGTTCGTGGCGGTAGCGGGTGGCGAAGCTTTGCGGCAGGCCGACGCGTTGCAGGGCCTCCGCGACACGCGTCTTCAGATTGTCGCCAAGCCCGTTCTGCTTGAGCGGCGCGGCGATGATGCTGGCAATGGTGCGGCGCGGGTTGAGCGACGACATCGGATCCTGGAAGATCATCTGCAGGTCGCGGCGCAGTGGCCGCAGTGCCGCTTCCGGCAGATGGGTGATGTCGCGGCCCTCGAACCGGATGCTGCCGACACTCGGCTCCAACAGCCGCACCAGCGTACGGCCAAGCGTCGATTTTCCCGAACCGGATTCGCCGACGATGCCCGTCACCGAGCCGCTGGGCAGGTCGAAGTCCAGGCCTTTCAGAATCTCGGCCAGCGGTGCGCGGCCGATCAGCGGCTTGCGCGTCATGTCGGGCAGCGCGACCTTCAGCCCGCGCACGGAAAACAGCGGCTCAGCCATGCGGACGCCTCCAGGCCCGGTCGGCTGCCGCGATCTCGGCCGCAAGTCCGGCCAGTACCGTCTCGTCCACGGGTTTCAGCGAAGCGAACGGATCGGTATAGCGCGGCGTCGCAGCCATCAGCGCCCGGGTGTAGGGGTGCCGTGGTGCTGCGAAGAGATCAGCGGTGTCGGCCTCTTCCACCACCTTGCCGGCATAGAGCACCGACACTTTCTGGCTGATCTTGGCGACGACGCCGAGATCGTGGGTGACGAACAGGATCGCCGTGCCGTGCTCGCGCTGCAACGCGGCGATCAGCCGAAGGATCTGTTTCTGCACGGTGACGTCGAGCGCCGTGGTCGGCTCGTCGGCGACGATCAGCCGTGGCTCGGCGGCGAAGGCGGCGGCAATCAGCACGCGCTGGCGCATGCCGCCGGACAGCTCGTGCGGATAGCTCTTCAGCACGCGGTCGGGGTCGCGGATCTGCACCTCGTCCAGCAATTGCCGGATGCGCCGGTCGGCCCTGTCGCCGCTCCAGCCGAGGATGCGCACCAGCCGGTCGGTCATCTGCGGGCCGATGCGGCGCGACGGGTTGAGCGCGGTCAGCGGGTCCTGCGGGATCAGCGCCGTGCGCGCGCCGATCAGCGTGCGCCGCGCCTTGGGCTGGAGTTTGCCGAGGTCTTCGCCCTCGAGCCGCATATCGCCTTCGACGATGCGCACACTCGATGGCAGGACGCCAAGCACCGCCTTGCCGATCATCGTCTTGCCGGCGCCGCTTTCGCCTACCAGGGCACGCACCTCGCAGGGCTGCACTGAGAGCGATACCGAGCGCAGCACGCGCTGGCCGTTGGCCAGCACGGCGCTCAGATTGGCGATGTCGAGACAGGCGCTCATCGCAGAACCGGATCGAAACGCGTCTTCAGCGCTTCGCCGAACTGGCTGAACGAGAGCACGGTGAGGATGAGCATGATCAGCGGGAAAACCAGCACCCACCAGGCCTGATGGATCGACAGCCGGCCCTCGGCGATGATGCCGCCCCAGGTCGGATCGTCGGTCGAGATCGACAGATTGACGAAGGACAGGATCGCCTCGACGATGACGGCGATGCCCATTTCCAGCGACAGCAGCGCCACGATAGACGGCACTACATTGGGCAGCACCTCGCGCAGCATGATGCCGATGCGGCCGTAGCCGGCGATGCGGGCATTCTCGACATAGTCCATGCGCGACTGCCCCATGGCTTCGGCACGAATGACCCGGCAGAAGCGCGTCCAGTCGATGATCGCGATGGCGAGAATGACCGAGCTCAAGCCGGTGCCGAGCACGGCCACCAGCAGGATGGCGAACAGCACAGGCGGGAACGCCATCCAGATGTCGACGATGCGCGAGATGATCCGGTCCGCCCAGCCGCCGAAATAGCCAGCGATCAGCCCAAGCGTCGAGCCGACGACGCAGGCGGCGATGGCCGCCACGAAAGCAACGATGAAGGCGATGCGGCCGCCGAAGATCAGGCGCGAGAGCAGGTCGCGGCCGAGGCTGTCGGTGCCGAGCCAATAACCCGGCTCGGCGCCATCGAGCCAGAACGGCGGCAGACGTTCGAGCATTAAATCCTGCGCCAGCGGATCCTGCGGCGCGACCAGCGGCGCGAAAATCGCCGCCAAGAGCGCGATGAGGAGCCAGCCGCCGGCCAGCCACAGCCTCGGGCTCAATCCGCGTCGCGAGATGCGTGCCTCATCCACGGCGCAGCCTCGGATTGAGCAGCGCATACATCATGTCGACGGCAAGGTTGATCAGCACGAACAGCAGCGCGAAGACCAGCACGATGCCCTGGATCAGCGGCAGGTCGCGGTTGATGACGGCGTCGATCGCCATGTTGCCGAGGCCCTCATAGGAGAACAGCCGTTCGACGATGACCGTGCCGCCGATGAGGAAGGTGAATTGCACGCCGACCAGGGTCAGTGTCGGCAGGGCGGCGTTCTTCAGCGCCTCGCGCAGGATGACCTGCGTTTCCGAAAAACCCTTGACCCGCGCCAGCACGACGTAGTCGAGGTCGAGCACTTCCTTCAGCGATTGTTTCAACAGCTGCGAGATGATTGCCGCGAGCGGCAGCGCCAGGGCAATCGCCGGCATCAGCATGTGTTTCAAGAGATCCCAGGTCAGGTCGAAGCGCAGCCGCAGCAGGCTCTCGAACAAATAGAACTGGGTGACGAAGGGCAGGTCGAGTTGCGGCGACACGCGGCCCGAAATGTCGAAGATCGGCACCAGCACGCCGAAGAGCAGGATCAACACCAGGCCCCAGAGGAAATCGGGGATGGAAAGCGCTGCACCGCTGGCGATGTCGATGCCGGCTTCGACCGCCGTACCGCGTTCGCGCGCGCCGAGTATCGCCGTCGTGCCGCCGATCGCCACCGCCATGACAAGCGCGACGATGGCAAGCTCCAGCGTTGCCGGAAGCCGGTTGAAGACGAGGCCGAGCACGTCTTGCCGCAGCGAGATCGAGGTGCCGAAATCGCCTCTGGCGACACCGGACAGCCAGATGAAGAACTGTTCGACGATCGTTTTGTCGAGCCCGTAGAGCGCGCGCAGCCGGGCGATGTCGTCACTGGTGGCGCCGGGCGGCAGCATCATGGCGATCGGGTCGCCGGGCGCGACGCGGATGACCACGAATACGACGACGGCCACGCCGAACAGCGTGATCAGCATCGTCAGCAGACGGATCAGGAATCGTTGCAGGAGCATTTAAATCTTCAGGAGCCCTTGGGCTCGTATGCCCGATGGAAAATGCGCGCCGTCATTGGCGACGGCGCGCGGCAATTCCGGGCCGATATCAGGCCGGGGTCATCAGGGCCGGCAGCAGCGCGCCGGAAATATGCTGCACCACGTTGACGCCCTTGGCATGCACGATCGGCTGCGCGTACTGCATCAGCGGCAGCACATAGGCCTGCTCGGCGATGTATTTATCGACCGCCTTCCAGCCGGCGATGCGCTTGGCCTCGTCCTTCTCGCCCCAGAGCGGGCCGATCTTGGCGTCGAGGTCGTCGGTCTTCCATGACGAATGCGGCGAGGGTCCGAACATGGCGAAACCGGTCGACGTGGTCGGATCGCCGATGGCGTTGCCCCAGTTGTAGAAGGCCGCCGGCGCCAGCTTGTGCGCGGCCCGCAGCTCGTAGTGCTTGGCGATCTCGTAGACCTCGATCGTTGCCTCGATGCCGACCTTGCGCCACATGCCGACGATGGCCTGCACCATCTCATAGTCCTTGGGCTTGAAGCCCTTGGTCGTCTGGACGGTGATCTTGGCGGGCTTCTCTTGCGAATAGCCAGAAGCGGCGAGCAATTCCTTGGCCTTCTCAGGATTGTGCTCGACCTTGATCGAAGCGTCGTAGGCCGCGTATTCCGGTGTCTCCAGCGTGTCGATCGGCTGGCCGTAGCCGCGCAGCAGCCGCTTGACCAAAAGCTCCTTGTCGACAGCCATCACGGCTGCTTGGCGGACGTTCTTGTCGAGCATGGCATCCTTGTTGTTGAAGAAGATCATGCCGATGTCGGAAACGTTCTTGATCGAGCCGGCAAGCCCGTCCTTGGCGATCAGCCGGTCGTATTCCTCATAGGGGATTTCGAGCGTCACCTGCGAGGATCCGGATTCGATCTCGGCGACGCGGCTTGCCGCATCGGTGACGAACTTGATCGTCACATTCTCGAAGGCCGGCTTGCCGCCCCAATAGTTGGGATTGGCCTTCAGACGCAGGAAGGCATTGCGCTCGAACTTCTCGACCATGTACGGGCCGGTTCCGATCGGCGCCTTCTCGAAACCTTCGGCGCCGACCTTCTCGTAATAAGCCTTCGGCATGATGTAGCCGGTCAGGAACGACATCCATTTGAAATAGACCGGGTCGAACTGCACGACGTCGCCAGTGATCTTGTTGCCGTCGATCTTGAAATTGCTGACGTTCTTCCAGACGAACTGGATCGGGTTGCCGGTCTTTTCGTCGCCCGCCCGCTGCAGCGACCAGACGACGTCTTCCGGCGTGAACGGCGAACCGTCATGCCATTTCACGCCTTCGCGCACCGTCATCATGATCTTGGTGCGGTCGTCGTTCCAGCCCCATTCGGTGAGCAGGCCAGGCGCGAAGGACAGGTCCGGCTTCTGCGGGATGAACTGGTCGAACACCGACTGGTAGAGACCCTGGATTGTCGGGTTGACGGCCGACGGCCCGGTGGTCGGATCCCAGGACGGCAGGTTGACGTTGTAGGCGATGGTCAGTTCGCCGGCGGCAGCTTGGGCGATCTTCGGCAGGCCGACGGCGGCCACGCCAAGTGCCGCGGCACTGTACCCCAGCAATTCGCGTCTGTTGATTGTCATGGTCGTTCCCCTTGTTGGTTATTGTCTTCGCGCGGCTTCGTCCGGTTCAGGCTTCGTCGGCAGCAGCGCCTTGCCTCTCGTCGCCCTCATGAAATCGTCTCGCCTACCTCCCGCCGAGTTGTTGCGCGAGCATGAAGCCCGAGGCGGCACCGGTGCCGGCACCGGGCCATGTCGCGGCGCCGGTGAGATGCAGATTGGTCAGCGGCGTGTTCCAGCCGGCATAGCCGCGCGCCGGGCGGAACAGGAAGTTCTGCGCCAGGTGATGGCTGCCGCAGACCTGGTCGCCGCCGACGAGGTTCGGGTTCTCGCGCTCGAGATCGATGGGCGAAAACACCGCGCGGCCGAGGATTTTTGCGCGCAGGCCGGGCGCGTAGGTTTCGATGATGTCGAGCACGCGGTCGGCATAGACCTCCTTGACCTCGTCCCAATGCGCTGGCGCGATCTTGCCTGTTGCATCGCCAAGGATTTCGGCGGGTAGCATGCGCACCTGCACCCACAGAACATGCTTGCCCGCAGGCGCTCGCGACGGATCGACCGCGGTCGGCTGGCCGACGACCAGCACCGGTTCGTCCGGCAACATACCTGCCATCGCCTGCTGATAGGTGCGCGACATCTGGTCGAGCGATGGCGCCAGATGCACATAGGCGAACTGGCGCAACTCTGCCCCGACGCGCCAGTCCGGCAAATCGTCCAGCGCCAGGTGGATCATCATCGTGCCCGGCGCATGCCTGAATTTTTGCATCGCCGTGTCGAAGCGGGTGTCGCCGGAACCTCCGGGCAGCAACTTGCCGGTCAGCGCCTTGGGCGCGACGCCTGCAATGACCGCCCTGGTGGCCGTATGCGTCTCGCCGGAGGCAAGCCGTACGCCTGTCGCTTTGCCGCCGGAGACCTTGATCTCGGCGACATCGGCGCTGGTGACGATCTTGCCGCCGGCCGACGTCACCATGCCGGCCAGCGCACGGATGATCGTGTCGGCGCCACCCTTGCCCAGCACCATGCCGAAACTCTGGTTGGCCATCGATTCCAGATAGGGAAACACGGCACCGCCGGCGATGTCGGGCGCGAAGTCGAGATGCATGCCCCAGGTTGCGAGCGTCGCCCCGATGTGTGGAGACTCGAAAGTCTCCTCCAGCCAGGCACGCGGCGAAGACAACAGCAACCGGCCGGTGTCGAGCGCGCCGGAAACACCCTTCTTGCGCCACAGGTTCCATGCGGTTGCCGCAAGCGCCCGGGCGCTCATTGGCGAGCCCAGCAGCTTGAACAAATGTTCGGCTTCGGTGGGGAAGGCGGTGACCAGCTTGCGCCATGTTGCGGCATCGGCGGCTGAAAACGCGGCCATCCGGCTGGCGGTCTTTTCCAGATCGTTGCTGACGCCGAACCAGCGTCCATCCGGGAACGCGCTGGCGAAACAGTCGGCGACCGGCGCGAATTCCAGCCCCTGCGCTTTCAATTCATTTGCATATTTCCGGTGGAAGGCGGAGCCGGCGAACAGGCTCAGATTCATCGCGCCGAAGTCGTGGCGGAAGCCGGGGAGGGTGAATTCGCGGGTCTGGACGGCGCCGCCGATTGTTGCGCTGCGCTCGAAAACCCCGGTTTTCCAGCCCTTGAGCGCCAGATGCGCAGCGCATGCCAGAGTGTTGTGGCCCGCCCCGACAAAGATGGCGTCGAACTCGCTCACGCCCCGTTCCCATTTCCTTTATGCTTAAAGATAATTGCAGATGCATATGTTTTCGTCTAGTAGGATATTAAGGGCCGAGACGAGCCTTGATCATGTCAGACAAGAGGGAACAGAGACCATGGACACCCAAAAACTTCTCGGCGAAGTCGCCGGCCAGCTCCTTTCCGGCGCCATCAAGGTGGTCGACCTGACGGCGCCGCTTGGACCGGACACGCCGCTGATCAAGCTGCCGCCGGAGCTCGCGGTCGACACGCCGAAGATCGAGATCCACTCGATCTCCCGCTACGACAAGAACGGTCCGTGGTGGGCGTGGAACTGGCTGAAACTCGGCGAGCATTCCGGCACGCATTTCGACGCGCCGCAGCATTGGATCAGCGGTAAGGACTATCCGGACGGCGCCACCGACACCATTCCAGCGCAGAATTTCATCGGTCCGGTCAATGTCATCGACTGTTCGAAAGAGGCCGCCGCCGACCCTGATTTCCTGCTCACCGTCGACCACATCAAGGCCTGGGAAGCCAAGCATGGCGCCATCAATGCCGGCGAGTGGGTGGTGATGCGCACCGACTGGTACAAGCGCAACGGCTCGGAAGCCGAGTTCCTCAACGCCAACGAGACCGGCCCGCACACGCCCGGCCCGACGGCTGAAGCCATCCAGTTCCTGATCAGCAAGAATATCAAGGGCTGGGGCTCGGAGACCATCGGCACCGATGCCGGCAAGGCCGGCGGCATGGAGCCGCCATTCCCGGCGCACACGCTGATGCACAAGGCCAACCGCTATGGCCTGGCCAGCCTCTGCAATCTCGACCAGCTGCCGCCGAAAGGCGCGATCCTGATCGCCGCACCGCTCAAGATCGAGCACGGCACGGGCAGCCCGATCCGCGCACTGGCGCTGGTGCCGGGGAAATAGGGCGAGGGCGGTCTTCGGGAGAAGATCATGGTTGCAGCAGATGTTGTAGTGATGGGTGGGAAGGGGCAGCCTGGCAAGGCCGTCGCTCTACGGCGCCCCCCTCTGTCCTGCCGGACATCTCCCCCACGAGGGGGGAGATTGGCAGCTTTGGCGCCCCGCTCGTTCTTGCAACGTTGGAAATTGGCGAAGGCAACGATGACAGCCGATCTCCCCCCTCGTGGGGGAGATGTCCGGCAGGACAGAGGGGGGCGCCGTAGAGGGCTGACCTCGCATGCCTACCTGCTGGCCCCGGGGAATCATCAATGAACGCCCCCGATCACATCATCGTCGGCAGCGGCATCAATGGGCTGGTTTGCGCGGCGATGCTTGGCGGTAATGGCGCCAGGGTGCTCGTGCTGGAGCGCAATGACCGTATCGGCGGCTGCATGCGCACCGAGGAGATCACCGCGCCCGGCTTCATCCACGACGTGATGGCGACGACCTTCGTGCTGTTCATCACCTCGCCGGCCTTCGCGGCACTGGGCGCCGACCTCGCCCGGCACGGGCTGGAATTCTGCCACACCGGCACGCCAACGGGCGTGCTGCGGCCGGATGGCAGCCACGCGGTGCTCACCACCGACCGCGCCGCCAACATCGCTGCGTTCAACGCGATCGCGGCCGGCGACGGTGACCGCCATGCGGAAGATGTCGGCGGCATCGAGCGCAATGCCGGCCTGCTGTTCGGCTTGCTCAGCGGCAGTCTGTGGTCCTATCCGACGGCCAAGCTGCTGGCCGGCGACGCCTGGCGGCGTGGTCCGCGCGGGCTTGCCGCCTTTCTCGGTGACGCCCTTGTGTCGGCGCGCGGCTGGCTGGAAAGCGCTTATCAGTCCGAGACCGTCCGCGCGCTCTGGGCGCCGTGGGTGCTGCATGCCGGGCTTGGCCCGGAAGACGGCTTTTCCGGCCAGATCGCCAAGGTGATCGCCTTCGCGCTGGAGGCTGCCGGCGCGCCGATCGTCAAGGGCGGCGCGAAGAACCTGCTGTCGGCTTTCGAGGCGCTCATCAAGGAGCGTGGCGGCGTCATTTCCACCGAAGCGGACGTTGCCTCCATCCTCCTGACCGGAGGTCGCGCCACAGGCGTACGGCTGGCCTCGGGCGAAACCGTTCACGCCACCAAGAGCGTCATCTGCTCGGTCACGCCGACGCAGCTTTATGGTCGCCTGCTCGGCAAGGACGCTCCGAAGGACGATGTCGAAGCGACGCGGAAGTACCGCTATGGCAAAGGCAACTTCCAGATCCACTACGCCCTCGACAAGCCGCCGGCCTGGCGCGGCGGCGAGGGCCTCGACAAGGTGGCGCTGCTGCATCTGACGCCTGGCCTGGATGGCGTCTCGAAAGCCTGCAACGAGGCGGCGCGCGGCATGCTGCCTGACGTGCCGACCATCTGTGTCGGCCAGCCGCATGCGCTCGACCCGTCGCGCTGCCCGGAAGGCAAGGCGATCCTGTGGCTGCAATTGCCCGAGGCGCCGCGCCACATCAAGGGCGACGCTGCCGGCAAGCTGCAGGCGCCGGCTGACGGTCAATGGACCGAGGCGCTGCGCGAAGCCTATGCCGACCGTGCCGAAGCGATCCTCGCCAGCCATATCGACGGCTTCAAGGACAGCATCATCGCGCGCCGCGCCTATTCGCCGGCCGATCTCGAGGCGATGAACGTCAACCTGGTCGGCGGCGATCCCTACGGCGGCTCCTCGACCATTGACCAGTCCTTCCTGTGGCGGCCGTTCAAGACCAGCCGCAACCACCAGACCGGCATCAAGAACCTCTACCATATCGGTGCCTCGACCCATCCCGGTGCTGGCCTTGGCGGCGGCTCCGGTTTCCTGCTGGCGGGGAAACTGTGATGGAACAGAAGGTCGCCGAAAAACGCCAACGCATTTCGACCCTCGGTCAGATCGGCCTGCAGCAATTCGCGCCCTATCTGATGAACCGCATCATGGGCCGCTACAACGCCACCTTGCGTGAAGATTTCCGCAAGCAGGGCCTGACGATTTCGCAGGTGCGCACGCTGGCCGTGCTGTCGGTCACCGACGGCGTCACCGTCAACGACCTCTCGGTCTATACTGTCATCGAGCAGTCGACCTTGAGCCGCACGCTGGACACGCTGGAGGGGCAAGGGTTCGTGCGGCGTGAGCAAGGTGTCACCGACAGCCGCATCCGCCACGTGTTCCTGACCGACGAAGGCCGCGCCGAGTTCACCCGCGCCTGGCCGGCCATGCACGACGCCTTCGAGGCTATGTTCGACGATATCGACGACGCGGAATATGCAGCGCTTATCGCCACGCTTTTGAAGATGCTGAAGAACATTCGCAAGCACGACATCTAATGCATGTCGCCCAAAAGTGGACCCGGTTCTGGGGAACGACATGCATAAACAAGGATTCTAGAACGCACGCGCCGCCGGCTGTCGGCGGCAACGGAAGGAGGCAGAGATGGCCGAACGGTCTTTTGCCAAGGAAGTCGAAAAACTCAGGCTCGGCGCCGGCGAGGAATTTGCCGGCGAGGGCATCCTCGCCATCACCAAGGCGCTGCTGCAATGCGGCGTCGGCTATGTCGGCGGCTACCAGGGCGCGCCGATCAGCCATCTGATGGACGTGCTGGCCGACGCGCAGGACATTCTGGGCGAGCTCGGCGTGCATTTCGAGGCCAGCGCCTCGGAAGCCACCGCCACCGCCATGCTCGCCGCCTCGGTGCACTACCCGATCCGTGGTGCCGCGACCTTCAAGTCGACGGTCGGCACCAACGTCGCTTCAGACGCGCTGGCCAATCTCGCCTCCGGCGGCGTCACCGGCGGCGCGCTGATCATCGTCGGCGAGGATTATGGCGAGGGCTCCTCGATCATGCAGGAGCGCAGCCATGCCTTCGCCATGAAGAGCCAGGTCTGGCTGCTCGACCCGCGTCCGAACCTGCCGTCGATCGTCAAGGCGGTGGAGGATGGTTTCGAGCTGTCGGAAATCTCCAACACGCCGGTCATGCTGCAGGTGCGCATCCGCTGCTGCCATGTGCATGGCCATTTCATCGCCAAGGACAACAAGCGCCCGCCGATGACGGTCGCCGATGCGCTGGACGCACCGCGCCGCG
Source organism: Mesorhizobium sp. B2-1-8 (assembly GCF_006442545.2). Classification (NCBI taxonomy): domain Bacteria; kingdom Pseudomonadati; phylum Pseudomonadota; class Alphaproteobacteria; order Hyphomicrobiales; family Phyllobacteriaceae; genus Mesorhizobium; species Mesorhizobium sp. B2-1-8. The sequence goes on along the minus strand of NZ_CP083952.1, from coordinate 91,440 downwards.
ACACCGGCCGCATCGTGCTGCCGCCCGCCTCCTTCCTGCACGAGAAGGAGAAGGTGGCGAAGCGCTGGCCGGCAGCGGTGGATTTCATCACCAGGAACAAGATCAACGAGTTCTTCGGCTCGGACCACGGCTCGGTCGGCATCGTCATGCAGGGCGGCATGTATAATTCGGTCATCCGCGCGCTGCAGCGGCTCGGCCTTGCCGACACCTATGGCGACACCGATGTGCCGCTCTACGTGCTCAACGCCGTCTATCCCCTGATCGACGACGAATTCCTGTCTTTCTGCGAAGGCAAGCAGGCGGTGCTGGTGGTCGAGGAAGGCCAGCCCAACTACATCGAACAGGCCTTTGCCGCGATGATGCACAAGGCGGGGCGCGGCACCAGGCTGGTCGGCAAGGAGCATCTGCCGATGGCCGGCGAATATACCGGCCAGGTCATGCTCGACGGCATCGGCGCCTTCCTGCGCGCCGAGGCACCGCATCTGTTGCCGGGCGAAGTGCGCGCGCCCAACAAGATCGGCGACGGCGTCGACACGGCTGATCTGATCAACGTCGTGCCGGGCCGCCCGCCCGGCTTTTGCATAGGCTGCCCGGAACGGCCGATCTTTGCTGCGACCAAGCTGGTCGAGCAGGAGCTCGGCAAGCACCACATCGCCTCCGACATCGGCTGCCATCTGTTCTCGATCATGCCGCCTTTCGAACTCGGCGCTACAACCATGGGCTACGGGCTGGGTCCGGCCTCGGCCTCGGCGTTCAATTCGCCCGACGCCAAGCGCCGCTCGATCTCCTTCGTCGGCGACGGCGGCTTCTGGCACAACGGCCTGACCTCCTCGATCGGCAATGCGGTGTTCAACAAGAATGACGGCGTCATCGTCATCGTCGACAATTTTTACTCCGCGGCCACTGGGGGGCAGGACATCCTGTCGTCGCGCGCCGGCAACAAGACGAAGTCGACCAAGCATCCGATCACCGAGGCGGTGAAAGGCATGGGCGTCAAATGGCTGCGCCACGTCGACCGCACCTACGATGTCGGCAAGATGCAGGACACCTTGCGCGAGGCGCTGACGACGGACGAAAAGGGGCCAAAAGTCATCGTCGCTTCGTCGGAATGCATGCTCAACCGCCAGCGCCGCGAAAAGCCGCTGGTCGACAAGGCGATCAAAGGCGGCGAGCGTGTCGTCAAGCCGAAATTCGGCGTCGACGAGGACATCTGCACCGGCGACCATGCCTGCATGCGGCTCTCCGGCTGTCCGTCGCTGTCGGTGAAGTCGCTGGACGATCCGCTGCGCGACGATCCGGTCGCATCGATCGATCAGAACTGCGTCGGCTGCGGCAATTGCGGCGAGGTGGCGGACGCGGCTGTGCTCTGCCCGTCCTTCTACCGCGCCGATGTCGTACACAATCCAAGCCGCTGGGATCGTTTCCTCGAAGCCACGCGCCGCGCGACGATCGGCGTCCTGCAGAGGCGGCGCGAAAGCCGGCGCCTGACATTCGCCGATGCTTGAGCCTGTTCCCTCCCTGCGTCCCAGGTCCGGTGCTGCCGATGAGCCGGTCATCAAGCTAGCCGTGCTGGCGGTTGGCGGCCAGGGCGGCGGCGTGCTCGCCGACTGGATCACCGATGTCGCCGAGCGCAATGGCTATGTCGCGCAATCGACGTCGGTCGCCGGCGTCGCCCAGCGCACCGGCGCCACCATCTATTATATCGAAATGGCCCGCGACACGGGCCGCCTGCCGGTCTTCGCCCTGTCGCCCTCGCAGGGCGATGTCGACATATTGATCGCCGCCGAATTGATGGAAGCCGGCCGTGCCATCATCAGGGGCTTCGTCACCCCCAACCGCACCACGCTGATCGCTTCCTCGCACCGCATCGCCGCCGTCTCGGAAAAGATTGAACCGGGCGACGGCCGCGCTTCGTCGTCCAAGGTCCAAGCCACGGCGGAAGCCGCGTCGAAGCGCTTCATCGCCTTCGACATGGAGAAGATCGCCGCCGACAATGGCTCGATGATCTCTGCAAGCCTGCTTGGCGCGCTGGCCGGCTCCGACGCACTGCCGTTCACCCGTGAAAGTTATGAGCAGGCGATCGGCACCGGCGGCCGTGGCGTCAAGGCCAGCCTCGCCGCCTTCGGCGCCGCGTTCGATCGCGCGCGCGGCATGGCGGCAACACCTTCGTCAAAGCCGGCGGAGCCGGCGATTGCCGAATCCGCCCTGGGTCCCGGGCGCGTGAGCGGTCCACAAAACCTGTTGCAGGGATGGCAGGCGCTGGCCGCTCGCATCGACCAGATGCCGGTGGCGGTGCGCGACATGGCGCTTCGCGGCTTGAAAAAGGTCGTCGACTATCAGGACATCGCCTATGGGCGCGAATATCTCGACCGGCTGGACAAGGCCGTCGCGCTGGACAGCGCCGGCCACGCCCATGCGCTGTCCATCGCCGCCGCCAAGCATCTGGCCAATGCCATGTGCTACGACGACATGATCCGCGTCGCCGATCTGAAGACGCGTTCGACCCGCGACAGGCGGGTCCGCAAGGAGGTTGGCGTCAAGGACGGTTCGGTCCTGCAAGTGACCGAATACTTTCATCCGCGCATCGAGGAGTTCTGCGGCACGCTGCCGGCGGGGCTGGGCAGCTACATCGAGAACCGGCCCAAACTCGCTGGCTTCCTCGACCGCCGCATCAACCGTGGCCGCCGCATCCGCACCGACAGCTTTGCCGGCTTTGCCGCCCTGTGGTTCATCGGCGGCCTGCGCCGCTGGCGTCGCCGCCTGCTGCGCCACCAAGTCGAGACGGCGCATCTGGAACGTTGGTATACGCTGGCGCTTGGCTACGTACCCTCAGACTATGCGCTGGCCGTCGAAATCCTCAACTGCCGCCGGCTGATCAAGGGCTACAGCGACACCCATGTCCGCGCCCAGTCGAAGTTCGACCGGGTACTCTCATCTCTCGACCTGCTCAAGGGCCGCGACGACGCCGCCGACTGGATCCGCCGCCTGCGCGAGGCGGCGCTGAAGGACGAGAAGGGCGACATGCTCGATGGCGCGCTGAAGACCGTGGCAACGCTGGGATCATCTTCAGTCATCTGAGTTTCAACGGGCGGCCTCCGCCGATTGCGCCGCCAATCGCCTCCGTGACTCTAGCCACGGCAACACGGCTGGCCGCCACCGTTGCATCTTCTCTCCGATCAATCCGCTCTTCGTGAACGTCGTTCATTTTTCTCTTGAACACTGTTCACATTGTGGTACGTTGGCACCATGAACATTGTTCATAGGGAGAAGCGGAAATGTTGAACAACTCCACGTTGACGCGGGGCAGGGTCGCTGGCCGGAACGAGCCTGGGCCTGCGATCCCGGGGAAGATCTGACCGGTAAGAAGTTTAACCAGCTCACGCTATTACAACGATTGAAACAGCGCATGAACCCGCGGGGATCACCGGAGCATCGCCGCGTGGTTCCGCCAAATGGGAAATCGCCATGAACACGCATCTCATGCTTTCGCGGCGCTTCGCGCCGCTTTTCTGGACGCAGTTCCTGTCCGCCTTCAACGAGAATTTCCTCAAGAACACGCTGGTGTTCCTGATCCTCTTCACACTTGCCGCCGATCAGGCGGCCTCGCTGGTCACTTTGGCCGGCGCCGTGTTCATGGCTCCGTTCCTGCTCCTGTCGGCGCTGGGCGGCGAGATTGCCGACCGCTTCGACAAGGCGCTCATCGCCCGCCGGCTGAAATTTGCGGAGATCGGCGCCGCCGCCGTCGCGGTCGTCGGCATCGCGCTGTCCTCCATTCCCGTGCTGATGACGGCGCTGTTGATGTTCGGCGTCATCTCAGCACTGTTTGGGCCGATCAAATACGGCATCCTGCCCGATCATCTCGAACGCCAGGAGTTGCCCCGCGCCAACGCCTGGATCGAGTCGGCGACCTTCGCCGCCATCCTCGGCGGCACGATCGTGGGCGGCATCGTCTCCGCCGACGGCATTGGTGTCGCCGTCTTCGGCCCGATGATGATGATCCTGGCGGTCGGCTGCTGGGTCGTCAGCCGTTCCATCCCTTCGACCGGCTCGGCCGCGCCGAACCTTGTCATCGACTGGAACATCTTCCGCTCGACATGGCGGCAGGTCAGCGAATTGCGCACCGACACGCGCATCTGGCGCGCCGGATTGATGACCTCGTGGTTCTGGCTGATCGGCGCCATCGTGCTTTCGATCCTGCCGACGCTGATCAAGGATCAGCTCGGCGGCAACGAGATCGCGGTCACCGCCTATCTCGCGGTGTTCGCCGTCTCCATCGCCATCGGCTCGGCGATCGCCGCCTGGATGTCGCAGGGCCGCATGGTGCTGCTTCCGGCGCCGGTCGGCACGGCGCTGCTGGCGCTGTTCGGCTTGCACCTTGCCTGGACGATCTGGAGCATGCAGCCTTCGCCCAAGGCCGAAACCCTTGGCCTCTTCTTCGCCGGGCCGAACACGATCCGTGTTGCGATCGACCTTGCCGGCATGGCCATTTCCAGCGCCTTCCTGGTGGTGCCGACCTTCGCTGCCGTGCAGGCCTGGTCGCCCGAGGCGCGCCGCGCCCGCGTCGTCGCCGCTGTCAGCATCGTCAACGCCGGCTTCATGACGCTGGGCGGCATCCTCGTCGCCGCCATTCAGGCCGCCGGCGTCTCCATTGCCAGCGTGCTGTTCGGGCTTGCCGCCTTCAATGCCGTGGCCGCCTGGCTGATGTTGAAATATCTGCCGACCAACGCCTTCCGCGACTTCGTCTCCATTCTCTTCCGCGCCTTCCATAGGCTCGAAGTGGAAGGGTTGGAGAACCTCAAGGCCGCGGGCCCGGCACCGATCCTGGCGCTCAACCATGTCAGCTTCCTCGACGGTCCGCTGGCGCTGACGCTGACCGATGAAGAGCCGGTCTTCGCCATCGACTACACGATCGCGCGGGCCTGGTGGATGAAGCCGTTCCTCAAACTGACCCGAGCCCTGCCGCTCAATCCGGCCAAGCCGATGTCGACGCGCACGCTGATCAAGATCGTGCAGAACGGCGACCCGCTGGTCATCTTCCCGGAGGGCCGCATCACCGTCACCGGCGGGCTGATGAAGGTCTATGACGGCGCCGCCATGGTGGCCGACAAGACCGGCTCGATGGTGGTGCCGATCCGTATCGAGGGGCTGGAGAAAAGCCCCTTCTCGCGGCTGACGGCGCAGCATGTCCGCCACCGCCTGTTCCCGAAGGTCAGGGTGACCATATTGCCGCCGGTCAAGCTCAAGGTCGACGACGAGCTGAAAGGCCGCAAGCGCCGGGCCGCCGCCGGTGCCGCACTCTACCAGGTGATGTCCGACCTCGTCTTCCGCACCCAGCATATCGACAAGACCGTGCTCGAAAGGATCATCGAGACGGCGACCGAGCGCGGCATGAAGCAACTCGCCGTGCAGGATCCGGTCGCCGGTTCGCTGAGCTACGGCAAGCTGCTCACTGGTGTCGCCGTGCTCGGCGAGAAGTTCGAAACGCTCTATGCCGGACAGGACACGCTCGGCATCATGCTGCCCAACGCCAATGGCGCCTGTGCTGCGCTGCTCGGCGTCATGTCGGCCGGCAAGGTCCCGGCGATGATCAACTTCACAGCCGGTGCCGCCAACATCCTGTCCGCCTGCAAGGCGGCGCAGGTAACCACCATTCTGACCTCTCGGGCTTTTGTCGAGCAGGCCAAGCTCGGCGCGACGGTCGAGGAGGTCGGCCGGTCGGTGAACATCGTCTGGCTCGATGATCTGCGTGCAACCATCGGCCTCAAGGATAAGCTGCTTGGCCTGTTGCGCAAGAGCACGCCCAGGGTTGCCCGCAAGGCCACCGACCCGGCCGTGATCCTGTTCACCTCGGGCTCCGAAGGCACGCCGAAGGGCGTGGTGCTTACCCACCGCAACATCCTGGCCAATGCCGCGCAGGCCGCCTCGCGCATCGATTTCCATTCGGGCGACAAGGTGTTCAACGTGCTGCCGATCTTCCATTCCTTCGGGTTGACGGCGGGCACGGTGCTGCCGCTGGTGTCGGGCGTCCCCGTCTATTTCTATCCGTCGCCGCTGCACTACCGCATTGTGCCGGAACTGGTCTATGCCTCGAACGCGACGATCATCTTCGGCACCGACACCTTCCTCAACGGCTATGCGCGCACGGCGCATCCCTATGATTTCCGCTCGGTGCGCTATTGCTTTTCCGGTGCGGAGCCGGTCAAGGCCTCGACCCGCGAAACCTATATGGAGAAGTTCGGCCTGCGCATTCTCGAAGGCTACGGCGTTACCGAGACGGCGCCGGTCATCTCCATCAACACGCCGATGTACAACAAATCAGGCACGGTCGGAAAAATCATGCCCGGCATGGAATGCCGCCTGGAACCGGTGATCGGCGTCGAAGGTGGCGGACGGTTGTTCGTGCGCGGCCCCAACGTCATGGCGGGCTATCTCAGGGCCGAAAAGCCTGGTGTGCTCGAACCGCTGCATGATGGCTGGCACGACACCGGCGACATCGTCAGCATCGACGAGGCCGGTTTCGTCAGCATCCGTGGCCGCGCCAAGCGCTTCGCCAAGATCGGCGGCGAGATGATTTCGCTGGCTGCCGTCGAGGCGATGGCGGGCGAGCTATGGAAAGGTTCGCTCTCGGCGGTCGCGACCGTGCCGGATCCGCGCAAGGGCGAAAAGCTGGTGCTCGTCACCGAAGCCGAAAGGGCGACGCGCGCCGAGTTTCTGGCCTTCGCCAAGGCGAACGGCGCCATGGACCTGATGGTGCCGGCCGAAGTGCGAGTCGTGTCGCATGTGCCGGTGCTTGGCTCGGGCAAGATCGACTTCGTCGGCGTGACCAAGCTGGTGCGCGGCGAAGACTTCGCGCCCGCCAAGGTCGAGGCCGCCTGATCACCGACAAGAGCGAGGCGACGCCGCGTCAGGAAACGCGGCGTTGCCAGAGCCTCAGGCGATCAGGTTCATCATCGGCTTCACCGCACCCGAGTCCGGAAACACTTTCTCGCCGAGCACGGCGGCCGAAAGTCCGAACTGGTCGGCGAGCAGGCCTTTCAGCACCGCCCTGACATCGCTGGTCGGCGCAAGGTCGCGCTGCTGGTAAAGTTGCGCCGGCTTCAGCCCCGGCCAGTCGGCGATGACGCGGCCGCCCTTGATCGCGCCGCCGGCGAGCAGCACCACGGTGCCGGTGCCGTGATCGGTGCCGACCGTGCCGTTGATCCGCGCCGTGCGGCCGAATTCGGTGATGGCGACGATCGCCGTATCCTTCCAGCGCTCGCCGAGACCTTTTTCGAATTCCTCGAAGGCACCGTCGAGGCCGCCGAGCAAAGTGGCGAGCCGGCCGGTCGCGCCGCCTTCGTTGACATGCGTGTCCCAGCCGTCGAAGGCCAGTGCCGCGACGCGCGGCCCGTCATCGGCCGCGATCAGCCTGGCGGCACCTTGCGCGGCCTGCCGCATACCGGCGGCGCTGTCGAGGCCGCCTCTAGGCTTCATCGCCTTGGAGCCGATCTGGTCGTCGAGCGCCATGCGGTCGGCGTCGAGGCCCTTTTGCAGCGCCACCGCCAGAACCGGGTCGCGGTGCTGGTAGAGATCGAGAACACGCGTCGCGAGGTCGCCGGCGGGCGCCGGTAGCGATTGCGGCGCCCAGCCGAGTACTGGTGCAGCGCCACGGATCACCAGCGGCGTCGACGGCCCGACGGCCAGGCCGCCAAGCGTCGCCACGCGGTCGCCCGCCGGCAGGTTCTCGAGCGCCCGGTTGAGCCAGCCGGTAGCGACATGGCCGGGACCGGCAAAGCCGCTTTCCAGCACATCCTGTCCGTCGAAATGCGAGCGCTCGCGATAGCCGGTCGCCGCCGCATGCACGACCGCCGCCTGGTTCGCCTTGAACAGGCGCGCGAACTCCGGCATCGCCGGATTGACCGCGAAGAAACCATCGAGCGGCAGCGCCGCATGCGGGCCGGAAAGCGATAGCGCGATGTCACCATGCAGGCCGGCATAGTCGGGATCGCCGACCGGAGCGATCGCCGACAGGCCGTCCAGCGCGCCGCGCAGTACGATGACGATCAGGCGCGGGTCGCGATTGTCGGCGGCGCGGGCGAAGCGCGGCAGATAGGCCCAGGCGAACAGCGAGCCGCCGGTCATCAGCACGGCGCGGCGGGAAGGATGAGGTGTTTCACACAGCAGGCTCATGACATTGTCTCCATTGTCCGCGCTGGCGCTATCGGCGCTGGAATTCGGGCGCCATCAGCAACAGCGCCAGGCCTTGCTGCTTGGACTCGGCGCGGGCGACCGCCTGGCGCGTTTCCGGCGAGGCGGAGGGACCGATGACCGCGTCGAGCATGTCGTTGGGATTGCCGATGTCTTTCACTTGCCTGGCAGCCTGCCAGGCGATGTCGAGCCGTGTCTTCATGCCCTCCGCCGATGCCCAGCTGTCCGCCTGGTCGGAAAAGCCGTTCGGTCCCGGCGGCCGCCAGAGCGGCTCGCCCAGCGCGTTGAGCCATTTGAGCGGCTGGCCGGGATCGTTCGGTCCCGGGCCGGCCGCCCGCCTGATGGCGGTGACATAGTCGAGGGGCGAGCGCATCTTGGCCAATGGTGTCGACCACGCCTCCGGCAGGTCGATGAGCGCCGCCGCCAGTGCCCTGAGATTGCCGTCGTTCTTGATGAACACCTTGGCGAGACGGGCGACCGCCGCCGGCGGCGGATCGTCGGCTATGAAATGGCGGGCAAGTTGCGTCGCGATGTGTTGCGCGGTCGCCGGATGACGGGCGATGTCATCGAGCGCGGCCTCGGCCTGCCCCATGCCGCCGGCCGGATAGGTCTTGCCGAGCAGCACCGCCTCGCCCGGCTCGTGCGCATTGGCGTTGAAGACGAAACTGCCGGGTTCGCCCAGCCGTCCTTCCCGTCCGGCCATCGTCCAGCCGGTCAGGATGCGCGCGAAGCTGGTGACGTCGGCCTGGCTGTAGCCGCTGCCGACACCGAGCGTGTGCAGTTCCAGGATCTCGCGGGCGAGGTTCTCGTTGAGGCCGCGCTGGCGGTTCTTGCCGGCGCGCGAATTCGGGCCGATAGAGTGCTGGTTGTCGAGATAGAACAGCATCGCCGGATGCCGCTCCACCGCCATGAGCATGTCGGCGAAACGCCCGAGCACGAAGGGCCGGATGGCTTCCCGTTCGAAGGCCCCGGCGCTGGCGCGCACGATGTTGCCCTTCGCCACGGAGACGCAGAAATGGTTCGACCAAAAATAGACCAGACGCTCGACGAAGCCGGCCTCGGCCCGCAAGGCTTTGTCGAAGCGCGCCTGCGCCTCGGCCCGGAACAAGGTGACCTCGACAGGCGGCACGGCGGGTTTGGCCTTGGCAGCGGGCGACGACACGCCCGATGCGGCCGGCGGCGGCATAGCCGAGGCCGAGGCTGGCGTGCCCGTTGCCGGCTGCTCTGTCGCCATCCGCTCCCGGTCCAGCTTGCGCTGGAGGTTTGCCGCCATGCTGGCCTGGATGGCAGACGTGCTTCCCTCGAGATCGGTGTAGGCCGGATCGTCAGGCGAGATCATGGCGACGTCCGGCCGTCGCAGTTCCGCCTTGAGATAGCCGCGAGGGTCGTTCGCCAGCCTGTCGCGGTCGCCAGGCCGGGCCCCGAGCCCGAAGCGATTGAAGGCAATCAGGGCTGGATCCAGTAGGGCGGAACCTTTAGCCGGGGCTGCCATGTCAGCTCTCCATGGTTGGATATCACGGGAGGCGCGCGACGCCCGACTGGGCTGTTTCCCAGCTCAAGTTGGGAATAGGCGGCCGGGCCGGCGTGTGCCGCCCGGCCCCCCACGCGCCTACCAGCGATGCCAGCGGTGCCAGTGGCGGTGCGGATGCCAGCCGTAATAGGCCGGGCCGTGCCAATAGCGGTAGCGCGGATACACCACGACACGGTTGGGAACGCAGCGCCCCCAGTGATTGGGATGCCAGCCGAGCCCGCAGCCCCAGGCCACATGCTCGATCAGCGCCGGGGCGGCCGGTTGCACCGTCATAGGCATGGCGGCGGACGTCGCGACGGTTGCGCCGGTTCCGGTCAAGGCGAGGACGGCTGCTGCCGCGTATTGTGTCAGACGATTCATGACGTTACTCCGAATGTTGTCCGAGAATGAAAACCTGTTCGTACCGATTGGTCCGGCAGGTCTGCCCTTCCCCCAGTTAAACGGCCTTGCGAGCGTTTTCCGTCGGTCGTCACGGCGATTTTTTTGGTGCTACGGCCGCGCGGCGTTCCACATGGCGCATCAGTGCCGCGGCCAGCGCGCTCCGGTTCTGCGGCGATGTGTTCGCCGCGAAGTCGACAATGGCCTGTTCAAGCCGCGTGCGCACGGTCACGTCAGCGTTGCGCGCCCGCTCCAGGGCGGCGGACAAAGCCACGGTGTCCACAACGGGTTGGCGCAACAGGTCCGCCGCCTCCTGCCTTGCCTGCTGGCCGTCAAGAATAGTCTGGCGGGCTTCAATGCGTACTTGCCGCAGCGCCTTGCGAAAGGACTTGCGATCTTTTTCGGGAAGCTGTCCGCCAACCGACTCCAACGAGTACCCGGCGCCTGCCCTGGCATTTCTCAGCCAGACGGCCCCGCTGACAAATGCCCCGGCAAGAAAGACGTTCAGCACGACCGAGGCGATGACCAGACCACGAACCCAGCGCGCGCTCATAGGCTCTCCTCACCATTTTCGGCATCGGGGCCGGCATCGCCGAACGCCGTCGCGTTGGCATCCAGCACATAGTGATCCGATCCGGTTTCCGGCGTGACAACGCTCACCAGCGCCAATCCGGCAACGGCGCCCGCCAGGCCAATGCCGGCGAGACCCAGGCCCAACCACCAGAACCGATGGTGTCGGCGCTGGACGAGGTGCCGGTCGGCCGCGCGCAGGATGCTGCCGTGCAGCGCCTTGCCGGGATGCTGGACCCGATAGCTGTCGAGCAGGGCGTCAAGTCTGCCGGCGTGTCGCGAAATGGCCTGGCCCGCTTCGCTTGACGCAAAGGCCCAGGCGGCTTCGCGTTCTGCTTCCGGCCAGCGGCGCACATCGCCGCCATAGGCTTGCGCGAGCGCCGCGAAACGCTTGGCATCCATTGCCGGCCCGTCTTCGATGTCTTCAGCCATTTGTTTTCCCCTTGCCCCTTGGTGCCGGGTGCCCACGCGGGTTGGAAACGACGCAGACCACCCGGACACCCGCAAGGCGGGTTGAATGTACAGTATTTGGGCGCGCGCCTTTCTCAGTCATCGCAGCCATCCCTGGCCAGCATCGCCTGCAGCGCCCGCCGGCCGCGCGACAGCAGGCTCTCCAGGGCATCGACACTGATCTCCAGGGTCGCGGCCGCCTCGATGTTGGACATCTCCTGGTAGTAGACCAGGATGATCGCCTCGCGCTGGCGTGGCGCGATTGCCTGCAAGGCCCGCTCGACCCGATGCGCCTCGTCGCCAGGATGGGAATCGGGAAGCGGGGCGGGATCGACAATGTCCGGCACTTCGTCGGTCACCCATTCGCGGCGCCGACGCAGCCGGTCGTAGCAAAGGTTGAGCGTGACGCGGTGGATCCAGGTGTCGAAGCGTGCATTGCCACGCCGCCACTTCGAGGCATGACGCCAGATGCGCATAAAGGTTTCCTGCGCGACATCCTCGGCCTCCGCCGCATCGCCCAGCATGCGCACGGCAAGCGAAAGGATACGCGGCAACTTCCGCGCGACGAGCGCCTGCACCGCCGCGGGATCGCCAGCACCGACCCGACGAACCAACTCCTCGTCCGGATCGCCGCTCATCGGCTGGCGCACTTCCGATATCCATCACACGTCATAGCCTCTTGGTCACTGCTCCGGCTTGGGAGCGGATTTGTGGCCCGGCATCTCGTCGGCCGTCAGCATGCCGTCGCCATTCTTGTCGAGCCGGGCAAAGCGCTTGGCGAAGAACGCATCGAGCTCGGCCCGGTCGATCAAGCCGTCATGATTGGAATCGATGCGCGCGAAGGATTTGGCCGGATCGCCCTTGACGTTGCGCTTGGCCTGAAAAGCCTCCCACTCCAGCAGGCTGATCTTGCCGTCGCCGTCCGTGTCGGCGGCCATGATCGCCTTCTCCCGCCGTTTCTGGAACTTGGCCAGTGTGATGTCGGACTTGGCGGCCGACGATGTAGCAGCGGGCGACGCGGCGGCCGGTGGCGTCGCGGCCGGTGGCTGTGCCGCTGTCTGGGCCGGAGCCGCGGTGGTCAGCAGGCTCAAGGCAGCGGCAAGGATCGAACGGCGTATCATGGCTTTACGTCTCCGGTTGGCGCATGCCATGGCCCAATGCCATGGTCACGCTTCAACCGTTAAACGTCGCGATCGGAGAAATCCGTCGGCCACCCATGCCGATCACGCCGCTTGCCGGCGATGACGGACCTTCGCGGCCCGGGGAGCAGCAGAACACCTCCTCCAGCGCGTCTGGATACGCCCGGGCCGGCCATTCCTTGGCGAAAGCGGGAATTACGTCGATTGGTCGGCGGCTACCAGCTGCTCCTGCTTGAAGCCGGCATGCTGCGGCGTCCACACCTCGCCCTCTTTGTTGAACCAGTGGCACAGATACATGCCGGAAGCGGCGCCGTCGCTGACCGTCATCTTCGGGCCTCCCGACCTCAGCTTGACGACGTCTCCGGTCTTGAAAGTGTTGGGCATTTGGACCTCCCATGCTGACGCCTGTTATTTCATACCAAAACCGGTGTCCCGACAATGGCATATGGGTCTTCTGGGTTGCCGCCTTATGCGGCAACGCGGATCGCGCTCCAGGGGCGAACCGGCGACCTCCGCGGATCAGTCCACCTCGATCACACGCCGCGCCTGCTTCCTGACCGGCTCGCGTCGGCGCGCAGGCGGAGACTTGTCCGCCAATGCCTCCTGCTGCAGTCTCTGCTCCCTCAGGCGAGTTGTCTTGGCGTCCCTTGCGTGACGCTCGGCATCCAGCACCCGCTTCGCCTCGCGGTCCGCCCTTTCGAGCCTTTCCTTGTCGACACGCCTTGGCAATTTGAAACCTCCTGTCCGTAGAAACCACGGCAGGAAATGTGCGACCCAAGCGTCTGTTCCAAAAAACAGGCGTCTGTTCCAAAAAAATAGAAACGCGCGGTCCATCATTTGCTGTTGTGATTTGAAAAAGGCCCCATCGCACCTTCTCGACGCGTTTATAGGGCCGGAGGACCTCGCGCCTGGGCCGGTATCTGCAAGTCGCACGACTATCCGGCTTGGCACAAGCAAACGGCCAGGATTCGGGCCATCTTCCGCGCACCCGAGCTGCTTCGATCATTGGTTTGAAAACTGGTGCCGCTTAGGTGACTCGAACACCTGACCCCATCATTACGAATGATGTGCTCTACCAACTGAGCTAAAGCGGCCCGGGAGGCCAGGACCTCCAAGATGGGCAGGGTGATAGACTCAACGGGCCGCGAATTCAAGATGCGACTTGGCAAATCATGCGAAGAGCGCCGCCGCGATCGAAACCGGGGTTCTAGCGCCCCTGCATGCTGGAATCGGCGCCATGTTCCGATTTTGTTTGCCGGAACATCGCGAAGATGGACTTTGGACGGCACGTCGAGGCAGAATGCGGCCGCCCGCCCGTTGATTGATTGGTCGCCTGCCGCTAACCATCGTGAAAGCTTGTGGCAATTTGCAGAGGGATCTCGCTTGGACGCGATCGAAAAAGCGATCCGGAACGCCTTGGAAAAGGGCAATGCCGAGAACCGAGCGTTCCGCGAGAGGGTCTATCGGTCGGCCTTCGCCGCGCTCGACCGTGCGCTCCAGGCCAATCCCGGCGTGACGGTGGAAGTCGCCATCAAGCGCCGTAAGGCGATTCAGGCGAAAATCACCGAAATCGAATCGGAGTACCTGCCGGCGGTGCCCGGCGTCGCCCCGCAGATCGACGCGCCGGCGGGCGAGGCCGAGGGCGGCGCAGCGCCTGCGGTCGAGGCCGGCCCGAGGGCGCCATCGCCCGCTGTCACCGTCGACGGCCCCGTGCAGCCCGCCTCCGACGCGCCGCGCTCGCGCGTGCTGCCGGTGGTTCCCGACATCATGCCCGACGCCAACCTTCCCGGCGCGCCAGCCATCGACATGTCGGCTCCCGCAGCGCCGGGAGCCGCGACGGAAGTGACCCCAGACCGCGATGAGCGGCGCATTCGCGGCCGGCGCCTGCCGCTGACCGCCATTTTCTTCACGGTCACGCTGCTCGCGGCGATTGGCATCGGACTGTACTTCGCCATGCAGACCGGTGTGTTCAAGACGGCCGCGCAGCTCAACACCGCGCCGCCGGAAGCGCCTCCGACGGTCGAGGACCCCGATTTCACCCCGGCCGACGGCGCCAACGCGCCGGCAAAGCCCGGTGCCGCGGACCAGTCGCGCGCCTGGATCAATGTGTTTTCACCGACAGATCCGACCCATGTCGCCGCCCCGTCGGACGCCAAGGCCGAGGCCGTGAAGGATGACAGTGGGCCGTTCCTGCGCATCCAGTCCGGCGCCTCCGGCTCGGCGATCGCCTTCGATGTCGGGCAGGGCGTGCTGGAAAAGCTCGCCGGCAAGCATGCCGTGTTCGACATCATCGCCCGCGCCGAGGACGGCAAGGACACGCAGATCTCCGTCGACTGCAATTTCGGCGAACTCGGCGACTGCGGCCGCAAGCGTTACGCGGTCGGCCAGCAGAAAAACGAATATCTGTTCGACGTGAAGTTCCCCGACAAGCATCCGGGCTCGGCCGGAACCATCGCCATCAATTCCGATTTCGACAAGCAGGGCAAGGCGGTCAACATCTACGAGATCCGCGTGTCGATCGAGCCTTGAACTGAATCGCGACCGACATATCGACGGTCCTTAGAGCGGTTCAGTGTTTGTTGGAATCGCCGAACCGCTCTAACTCTTTGTTTTCACGCAATTCCCTAGGGAGAGCGCTACGCGCTTTTCCCGGGAAAGCCGCTACGCACTTTTCCTGGAATTGCTCTAGCGGTCGAGCAGCGCCTGCAGGGTTTCGATGCGGTCGGCCTCGTTGGCCGGCTTGTCCCAGCGCAACCGTGAAATCCTGGGGAAGCGCATGGCCACACCCGATTTGTGCCGGGTCGAACGGTTGAGCCCCTCGAAGGCGACTTCCAGCACCAGGCCATTGTCGCGATCGGCGCGCACCGAGCGCACCGGTCCGAAGCGCTCGACGGTGTTGTCCCTGACATATTTGTCGATCTGCTTCAGCTCCTCGTCGGTGAAGCCGAAATAGGCCTTGCCGACCGGCACCAGTTCCTCCTCGCCCGTGGCTCCGGACCAGACGCCGAACGTGTAGTCGGAATAGAAGCTCGAGCGCTTGCCGTGGCCACGCTGGGCATACATCAGCACGGCGTCCACCGTGTGCGGATCGCGCTTCCATTTGAACCACGGCCCCTTCGGCCGGCCAGCGACATAGGGCGAATCCCAGCGCTTCAGCATCACCCCTTCGATGATCGGATGCGGCGGCGCGCGGCGCAGGTCCTCGAGCGCCTGCCAGTCCGTGAAGTGGACGAAGGGGGAAAGATCGAAGCGGCTGGGGTCGAGCGTCCCGATGAAGGCTTCGAGACGGCCGCGCCGCTCGCGGAAGGACAGTGGGCGCAGATCCTCCGCGCCGATCTGCAGCAGGTCGTAGCAACGCATGAAGGCCGGATATTGCTGCTGCATCTTCGGCGTCACCGTCTTGCGGTTCAGCCGTTGCTGCAGGTCCGAGAAGGTGCCCGTCGCGTCTCGCGGATCGCCGACAAGCAGTTCGCCATCGAGCGTCGCGGAAAAGTGCATGGCGTCGGCGAGATCTGGAAAGGCGCCCGAGACATCGTCGCCGGTGCGCGAATAGAGCCGGCGGATGCCGCCTTCGGCCACCGCCTGGACGCGGATCCCGTCCCATTTCCATTCCGCCGCATAGTCCAAGGGATCGAGCTTTTCGAGGTCGCCGTCGCCGATCGGATTCGACAGCATGACCGGGCGAAACAGCGCCATCGCCGTGTTGCGCGGTTTTTCGGCCTTGCCTTCCAGCCAGGCGAACAGCGCCGTGTAGGGCGGCGATAGCCCATGCCAGAGCTCCTCGATCTCGGCCATGTCGACCTTGCCGAAATCGGCCAGCGCCTGTTTGGCCAGCCGCGCCGAGACGCCGATGCGCAGGCCGCCGGTGACCAGCTTGATGATGGCAAAGCGCGCCGAGATGCCGGCGCTGTCGAGCAGCCCCGCCAGCACCTTCGGTCCATCGGAGCGGCTCGCCGCCTGCAGCTTCGCCACAACTTCGCCAAGCGTCGGCTCGCGGTTCGCGATCCCGCCAGGCGTTTGCGGCCAGACCAGCGACACCGTCTCGGCGAGGTCGCCGACATAGTCGTAGGAATAGCCGAACAGCACCGGGTCCATGCGTTCGATGACCAGCGTGCGCAGCATGGCCGGCTTGACCGCGGCAATCTTGAGATCGCCGGTGATGGCGGCCAGCGCCAGGCCGCGATCGGGATCCTCGACGCTGCGGAAATAGTCGGTCAAAAGGGTCAACTTGCCGTTGCGTGATGGCATCAGCACCAGGCGGTCGAGAAGCTCGGCGAAGCGGTTCATGGCTGGACGCACCACGCCAGTAGTGAAAGCCGGCGCGAGGCGCCCCCCTCTGTCCTGCCGGACATCTCCCCCTCGAGGTGGGAGATCGGATGTCGCGACGGCTTTCGCCAATCTTCAACGCAGAAGCAAGGGCGCAGCCGCCAAAACTGCCAATCTCCCCACTCGAGGGGGAGATGGCCGGCAGGCCAGAGGGGGGCGCCGAAGGGCGCGGCATCGATGGGTGTCATCCTCAATCGCCCTCGTCCTCATAGCCCACCAGATGCAGTGGCCTGGCCGCTATCCCTTCCAGTTCGCACCAGCGCACCAGCGCTTCCTCTCGGCCGTGCGTGACCCAGATTTCCTCGGCGCCGGTCTGCTTGATGGTGACGATCAGTTCGTCCCAGTCGGCATGATCCGAGATGATGAGCGGCAGTTCGACGCCGCCTTGCTTGGCGCGCTGGCGGATGCGCATCCAACCCGACGCAAAGCACGAGATCGGATCGGGAAAGCGCCGAGCCCAGCGGTCGGCGAAGGCCGATGGCGGGCCGACCACGATGGCCCCGGCGAAATCCTGCTTGCCGCCGCTCTCCACCGTCGCCGGCTCGAGTTCGCCGAGATCGATGCCCTGGCTTTGGTAATACGCGCTGAGCTTGGCCAGCGCGCCATGGATGTAGAGCGGCTTGTCGTAACCGGCGTCGCGTAGCAGCCGCATCACGCGCTGCGCCTTGCCCAGCGCATAGGCGCCGACCAAGTGCGAGCGCTCCGGAAATTGCGCCGCCGATTTCAAGAGGCGGGCGATCTCTTCCGTGTCGGGTGGATGGCGAAACACCGGCAGGCCGAAGGTTGCCTCGGTGATGAAGACGTCGCAGCGGATCGGCTCGAACGGCGCGCAGGTCGCATCCTTCTGCCGCTTGTAGTCGCCGGAGGCGACGATGCGCCTGCCCTGGTGCTCGACAGCAATCTGCGCCGAACCCAGCACATGGCCCGCCGGATGAAAGGTGACATCGACGCCGTCGATGGCAATCGTCTCGCCGAGCATGGCTGCCTGCGTCGTCCCGGCAAAATCCTCGCCATAGCGAAGTCCCATGATATCGAGCGTCTGCTGCGTCGCAAGCACCGAGCCGTGGCCGGAACGAGCATGGTCGGAATGGCCGTGGGTGATCAGCGCCCGGTTCACCGGCCGCACCGGGTCGATGAAGAAATCGCCCGGCGGGCAGTAGAGGCCTTCGGGCCGGGGATGAAGCAGGTCGCTGGCGCGCATGGTCCCAAGATAGGATATAATTCCGCTGCGAGAAGCCCGTTGCCCCAGACTGCTGACTCCCCGGGCAAAGCCAGCTCAATTCGGTTCAGCTTCGGCATGCTTTGCTCTACAGAGATGGCGGCTGGCTACCCTGCCGGTGGAACCATCATCATGAAACCGCTTCAGACCTCGTCGGGCGACCCGAACGCCGATCGCCGTGCAGATTATGCCGAAATGCTCTTTGCCTCAGGCGATCATACTGCTGCGGCCGAGTTGCTGCTCGGTGCGCTGGAACTGGCGCCGCAATGGGCAATGGGCTGGTTTCGGCTCGGCGAGATGCAGGAGGCATCAGGCAGGCTCGACCTTGCGGCGCAAGCCTGGATGACGTCGCTGAAACTCGATCCGGCCGATCGCCAGGGCGCGGCCCTCAAATTGCAGCTGATCGGCAAGGGTCCGGTCTCCATGGCGCCGCCCAGTGCCTTTGTCGAAACGCTGTTCGACCACTATGCGGAGACATTCGAGGAGATGCTGGTCGGCAAGCTCGACTACCGGCTGCCCGAGGTACTCGACGCCGCCATCCGCAAGGCAAGGCCAGGCCGCTTCCGCCTGGCGCTCGACCTGGGCTGCGGCACCGGATTGATGGGCGAGAGGCTGAGGCCGATCGTCGACCGGCTGGAGGGGGTCGATATCTCGGCAAGGATGCTGAGGATGGCGCGGGCAAAAGGTATCTATGACGCGCTGACAAAAGCGGATTTGCAGGACTTTTCCTATTCCGGCGACATGGCCGATCTGGTGATGTCAGCCGACGTGCTGATCTACATCGGCGGGCTCGAAGGTTTTGTGGGAACGGTCGCCGGCCTGCTCGCCGAGGGCGGCCTGTTTGCCTTTTCCGTCGAGAGCTTGGCGGATGGCGGCGACTTCGCGCTGCAGCCGTCGCGGCGCTATGCCCATTCGGAGGGCTATGTTGGACGGACCCTCGAGGCCAACGGCCTCTCGATCGTGGCGCTGGAGCCGACCACCATCCGGCAGGATCGCCGCGAGCCCGTCAAAGGCCTGGCCGTCGTGGCACGGAAAGCTCATGCCATGTGAGGGCAGCCCTTTGTACTGCTGCGAAAAAGTCCGATTTGCGTGCGCGACTGATATTTGCGATCTGGTCGCGTCAGGGCGGGATACCAGGAGGAGCACTTCGATGCGCTGGAACATGATGATCTTGGCGTCTTGCCTGGCAACCACCGGCTGCGTCGGCAATTCAGCATCCGAGCGGCAGGACGCCAACGTCGAGTCCTCGCTGCAATATGACAGCGTGCCATGCGATCAGTTGCTGGGGCAACGCAACGGGCTGGCGCAGCAATACAACCTCCCGACGACCGCCAAGCCGGCCTTCTCCAATCCTGCCATGGGCTTCGGCCCGTTCACGCCCGACTTGCGCTCCAAGGCCCAGCGCGACAGCGACAAGGCGTCAGGCGAAATCGATGCCATGAACCGGTCCATCGACCGCCGCGACTGCGGCAAGCCGGACAAGCAGAAGAAGTTCGCTCTGCCCGGCTGATGATCCAATCGCAAGGCTCCATCCGGTGAATCTCTCGGACTTAGGCGACCGCATCTGTATTTTGGGGCCGTCCAACAGCGGCAAGTCGACGCTTGCCGACGCGATCGCGCGCAAGCGTGGCCTGACGCCCATCCATCTCGATCTGCTCTTTCATCTGCCCAACACGGATTGGGAGCAGCGCCCGAGGGACGAGTTCATTGCCTTGCATGACGCCGCGATCGCCGGCGAGCGGTGGGTGATGGACGGAAACTACTCGGTTTGCATGCCGCAACGCTTCCAGCGCTCGACGGGATTGATCCTGCTGGACATCTCCACCTCGGCAAGTCTGCTGCGTCATTTCAGGCGAACCCTGTTCGAGAGGGAGAGGCGCGGTGGCCTGGAAGGCGGGCGCGACAGCATCAAATGGGACATGATCCACCACATCGCCGTGGCCACGCCGGAAAACCGGCAGAGATACAGGGCGATGTTCGAGCGGATCGACCTGCCAAAGCTGCAGCTGCCTTCGGTTCGGGCGATCAAGAAATGTTTTCAGGACTGGGACTTGGCCAGGTGACGACGACGTCTGGCTAATATCCCGCCTTGCGGTCCACCAGATTGTCGAGCTTCTCGCCGCGCTCGAAGGCGTCCATCTGGCGCAGCATGATCGGCGCCAGGTGCACGGGATCGGAAGTCGCCGCGGCATGCGGCGTCACGAACACTTTCGGATGGCGCCACAGCGGATTGGTCTTCGGCAGCGGCTCGACTTCGAACACGTCGAGGCTCGCTTCCTTCAGCGTGCCGTCGTCCAAGGCCCGCACGATGTCGGCATCCTTCTGCAGCCGCCCGCGTCCGGCATTGATCAGCACCGAGCCGCCAAGCCCGTTGCGCTTGCGCAATTCCTTCAGCACGCCGTAATTGATGATGCCTTGCGTGTCCGGAGTGAGCGGCAGGAGCACCACCAGAATGTCGGTGGCGTTGAGGAACGGGATCAGGCCCGCTTCGCCGGAATAGGTCGCCACCCCCTTCATCGGCCGGTCGCTGCGCGACCAGCCATTGACCGCGAAGCCGAGCGACAGAAGCACCGAGGCCGCGGCCCGGCCGAGACTGCCGAGACCCATGATGCCGACGGAAATGTCGCCGGCCGGCCTCTGTTGCGGTTCGTGCCAGATCTTCTTCAGCTGCTGCGACCGGTAGAGCAGGCCCTGGCGATGATGGTCGAGCACTCGCCAGACGACGTACTCGGTCATGTACTGCGTCAAGTTATCGGCGACGACCTTGACGATCGGCACGTCGGGCAGGCCGGGATCGGCGAAGATATGGTCGACGCCGGCGCCGATCGAGAAGATGGCGCGCAGATTGGGCAGCGACGACATCAGATTGGGCTTGTGCTTCCACACCACCGCATAGGTGATCGAGGGATCCTTGGCGCCGTCCGGCTCCAGCACCACCTCGCGCTCGGCCGACAACAGGTCGCGCCAGCGCTGCGGATGAAAGCCGGTGACGGCAAGCAGGATACGGCCTTTTTCCATCGCGGTTCGTTCAGTCCTTCCTTGTGCGGATCACTCGCTGACCACGCCTGTCGGCGCCGTCTCGATCTTGAAGGCGGCCGAGATCAGCGCCCGAGTATAGTCGGTTTGCGGATTTCCAAAAATCTGTTCGGACGTGCCGGCTTCGACGATCTGGCCGTTGCGCATGACGATGACGTCGTTGGCCAGCGCCCGGATGACCTTGAGGTCATGGCTGATGAAGAGATAGGCGAGGTCGTGCTTGGCCTGCAAATCGCGCAGGAGATCGACGACCTGCGCCTGCACGCTCATGTCGAGCGCCGATGTCGGCTCGTCCAGCATGACGAAGCGCGGGTTGAGAACCATGGCACGCGCGATGGCGACACGCTGGCGCTGGCCACCGGAAAATTCGTGCGGATAGCGGTTGCGGGTCGCCGGGTCGAGGCCGACTTCCTTCAGCACGGCGGCGACCTTGTCGTCGCGCTCGTCGGGTGACAGTTTCGGCTCGTGGATCTTCAGGCCTTCCTCGATGATCTCGGCGATCGACATGCGCGGGCTGAGCGAACCGAACGGATCCTGAAAGACGATCTGCAGTTCGCGCCTGAGCGGCCGCATGGCGTTGAAGGTGAGCTGGTTGATGTCGCGGCCGTTGAACTGGATGGCTCCGGTCGACGAGATCATGCGCGCCAGCGCCAGGCCGAGCGTCGTCTTGCCCGAACCGGATTCCCCGACCACGCCCAGCGTCTGGCCGGCGCGCACCGTGACATCGATGCCGTCGACCGCTTTCACGTGATCGACGACACGCCGGAAGAAGCCCTGCTTGATCGGAAACCAGACCTTGATGTCCTTGCCGGTCATGACAGGCTTGGCGCCGGCATTGGCGGCCGGCGGCTTGCCTTTCGGCTCGGCGGCCAGGAGGTGGCGCGTATAGGGGTGCTGCGGGTTGGCGAAGATGTCCTTGGTCGGTCCTGTCTCGACGATCTTGCCCTTGGTCATCACGCAGACCCGGTCGGCGATCTTGCGTACGATGCCGAGGTCATGGGTGATGAACAGCATCGACATGCCCTTGCGGCTTTTGAGGCCCGCGAGCAGTTCGAGGATCTGCGCCTGCACGGTGACATCGAGCGCCGTCGTCGGCTCGTCGGCGATCAACAGTTCCGGCTCGTTGGCGAGCGCCATGGCGATCATGACGCGTTGGCGCTGGCCGCCCGAAAGCTGGTGCGGATAGGCGTCGAGCCGTTTCTGTGGATCGCGGATGCCGACCTCGTTGAGTAGGGCCAGCGTCCGCGCCTTGGCCGGACGATCGCCCATGCCCTGATGCAGCTTCAGGATTTCGACGATCTGGTGCTCGATCGTGTGCAACGGATTGAGCGAGGTCATCGGCTCCTGGAAGATCATGGTGATCTTGTTGCCGCGCACCTGCCGCAATTGCTTCTCGCTCATGGCCAGCAGGTCGGCGCCCTGGAACAGGATCTTGCCCGAGGGATGGCTGGCGCTGGGGTAGGGCAGCAGCTTCAGCACCGACAGCGCCGAGACCGATTTGCCGGAGCCGGATTCGCCGACCAGCGCCACCGTCTCGCCCTTGGCGATGTCGAACGAGATGTGGTCGACGGCGACAGACTGGCCGCCGTCCTGGCTGAAGGCGACGCTGAGGTCCTGGACGCTGAGCAAGGGGGTTTCGCTCATTTGAACGTCTTGCGCGGATCGAAGGCGTCGCGCGTCGCCTCGCCGACAAAAACCAGCAGCGACAGCATCAGCGAGATGACGACGAAGCCGGAAATGCCGAGCCAAGGCGCGTTGAGGTTGCGCTGTGCCTGCTTGAGCAGTTCGCCGAGCGAGGCGGAGCCGGGCGGCAGGCCGAAGCCGAGATAATCGAGCGAGGTCAGTGTCGAGATCGAGCCGCTCAGCAAAAAGGGCAGGAACGTCAATGTCGCCACCATCGCATTGGGCAGCAGGTGCCGGAACATGATGGTGCGGTTGCGCACGCCGAGCGCGCGCGCCGCGTTGACATATTCGAAGTTGCGGGCGCGCAGGAACTCCGCCCGCACCACGCCGACCAGCGCCACCCAGGAGAACAGCAGCATCAGGCCGAGCAGGATGAAGAAGCCCGGCGGCAGGATGGCGGCGACGATGAGCAGCAGATAAAGCACGGGAATGGCCGACCAGATCTCGATGAAGCGTTGGAACAGCAGATCGGTCCAGCCGCCGAAATAGCCCTGCAAGGCTCCGGCGCCGACGCCGATCAGCGCCGACCCCGCGGTCAGGATCAGGCCGAACAGCACCGAAATGCGGAAGCCGTAGATGACGCGCGCCAGCACGTCGCGCGCCTGGTCGTCGGTGCCGAGCCAGTTCCAGTTGCCGACATTGCAGGCTGGATCGGCCGCTCCTTGTGGATACTGGTTGCAGCGCGTCTTGGCGTCATATTCCCATGACGGCTTGGCGGGTGCTGCTTCCGGGATGGCGTTGTTGACGGTCTGGTAGGAGTAGCGGATCGGCGGCCAGATCATCCAGCCATGGGCATTGATCTCGTCCTGGATCACCGGGTCGCGGTAGTCCGTGACGGCATAGAAGCCGCCGAATTTTTCCTCGGGGTAAGCGACCATCACCGGGAAAAGGATTTCGCCCTTGTAGGACGCGATGATCGGCTTGTCGTTGGCGATGAACTCGGCAAACAGCGACAAAACGAACAAGACGAGGAAAATCCACAAAGACCAGAAGCCGCGTTTATTAGCCTTGAAATTCTGCAGACGGCGCTTGTTGAGCGGCGACAGGAACGGCCGTGGGAGCCGCTCCGGCAAGACACCGGCGGTAACGCTTGCCTCCGACATCAGACGTCTCTCCGCTCGAAATCGATACGCGGATCGACCCAGGTGTACATCAGGTCGGACAAGAGCCCGATGAACAGGCCGAGAAGCGAGAAGATGTAGAGATTGGCGAACACCACGGGATAGTCGCGCTCGACGACGGACCTGAAGCCGAGCAGGCCGAGGCCATCGAGCGAAAAGATGTTCTCGATCAGCAGCGAGCCGGTGAAGAAGGCCGAGATGAAGGCGCCCGGGAAGCCGGCGATGACGATCAGCATGGCATTGCGGAACACATGGCCGTAAAGCACCTGCCGTTCCGACAGGCCCTTGGCGCGCGCCGTCACCACATACTGCTTGCGGATCTCCTCCAGGAACGAGTTCTTGGTCAAAAGCGTCGTCGTGGCGAAGGCCGACAGCACCAGCGCCGTCAGCGGCAAGGTCATGTGCCAGAAATAGTCGGCGATCTTGGCCGGCCACGACAACTGGTCCCAATTGTCCGAGACGATGCCGCGCAACGGGAACCAGTCCCAAAACGAGCCGCCGGCGAACAGCACCATCAAAAGGATGCCGAACAGGAAGCCCGGAATGGCATAGCCTACGATGACGACGCCGCTGGTCCAGACGTCGAAGGGGGTGCCGTCCTTCACCGCCTTGCGGATGCCGAGCGGGATCGAGATCAGATAGGACAGGAGCGTGATCCAGAGCCCGATCGAAATCGAAACGGGCATCTTCTCGAGGATCAGGTCGAGCACCGAAATATCGCGAAAATAGCTGTTGCCGAAATCGAACCTGGCGTAATTCCACAGCATCATGCCGAAGCGTTCGAGCGGCGGCTTGTCGAAGCCGAACTGCTTCTCCAGCTTCTTGATGAATTCCGGGTCGAGACCCTGGGCGCCGCGATATTTCGAACCGACATCGCCGGCGGCGTCGAAATTGGAGCCGCCAGCATCACCGCCACCACCGCCGAGGCGGTCGCTGCCGCCCTGGTTGGTCAGCTTGGCGATGACCTGCTCGACCGGGCCGCCAGGCGCGAACTGGATGACGGCGAAGGAGATCGCCATGATGCCGAACAGGGTCGGGATCATCAAAAGGATACGGCGCAGTATATAGGCGCCCATCAGATGGTATCCTCCTCAAGGAGAGCCACCGTGTCCGGCGGCACCCCCAAGGCAGTCGCCTCAGTCCAATTGTCGACGCCGGCGCCGCCCCTCATTGTCCTGCCGGACATTTCTCCCCGTATAGTGACGGGGAGAAAGGGACTGGCCGCAGCCTCGGCGCTCTTATCGCGACGTTTGCAGTTGGCGAAATCACCGATGAGAGCGCCCTTCTCCCCGTCACTATACGGGGAGAGGATGCCGGCAGGCAGGTGAGGGGCAGCGCCAACACCCGCAAGAAATTCAGCCTTTGCCAATTTTTGCCGCCTTGCCCTTGTCGAACCACCACAGCGTCTCGACCGGAAAGCCGAAATCGGGCTTTTGCTCGACAAAGCCGAACATGTCCCAATAGGCGACGCGGTGATTCGCCAGATAGTATGTTGGTATCCAGTCTAGCCGCGCGCGCAAGACCCGGTCGAGCGCCCTGAGCGCGGTGACCAGTTCTACGCGGCTTTGTGCCTTGCCGGCCGCCACGATCAGCGCATCGATGGCCTTGCTTTTCGTACCCGGATAATTGCGCTGCCCCGGTATGTCAGCCATCCGGGAATCATAGAGCATTTCCAGCCCGTCATCGGTCGGTGTCGCTCCGATCGACCAATGCAGCATGTCGAGATCGAAGTCGAAATCGCTCTGCCGCTGTTCATATTGCGCTGAATCGACTTGCCGGATCGATGCGTCGATTCCGATCGCCTTCATATTCTCGGACCACGGGGTGTAGATGCGAACGATGCCGTCATCCTCCGCCAGCATTTCAACCCGCAGCCGCTCACCCTTGTCGTTGACGAGGAAACTGCCGGCACGTTTCCAGCCGGCCTGCGCAAGCAATCGCGAAGCCTCGCCCAGCTGCTTGCGGTCATGGCCCGAACCGTCGGAGAGGGGCTGCGTCACCGCTTCACCAAAGACTTCTGGCGGCAACTCGGCCCTGAACGGCTCCAGCAGGGCCAATTCCTCGGGCGAGGGCAGCCCTTCTGCCTTGTAATCCGACCGTTCGAAATTCGACTGAGCACGTTCGTAGGAGCCGTAAAACAGCGCCCGCTTCATCCATTCGAAATCGAAGCATCTGGCGATCGCCCGTCGCACCCGTTCGTCGCGGAATTGCGGACGACGCTGGTTCAGAGCGACGCCCTGCATGTCCGGCGTCTTCTCGCCGGGAAATTCCCGTTTGACGACCTTGCCGTCCTTCAACGCTGGAAAGTCGTATCCGGTCGCCCATACGCGCGCGGTGAATTCCTCGCGAAAATGCGTGTCGCCTTTTTTGAACGCTTCGAAGGCTGCCTGCCGGTCGAGGTAGAAATCGATGCGGATGCGGTCGAAATTGTACAGGCCGCGGTTCACAGGGAGATCGCGGCCCCAATAGTCGGCCACGCGCTCATATTCGACAGTCTGTCCGGCCGCCACGCGCCCAATCTTGTAGGGCCCGGAGCCGAGCGGCGGCGTCATCGTCGAGGCGTCGAATTTATTGGCCGTATAAAAGGCCTTGGACACGATCGGCATTACCACGACCGCCAGGATGTTTTGCGCCGACTGCTCGCCATTGAAGGTCAGCTCGAGCGTGGTCGGATCGACCGCGACCGCTTCCGTCATATGCCGCAGTGCCTTGGAAAGGTTCGGGTGACCTTGGTCCTTGTAAAGCTTCAGCGCGAAGGCGACGTCCTCTGCGGTCAGCGGCGAGCCGTCGTGGAAACGCGCTTGCGGCCGAAGCACGAAGCGGAAGCCGTTGCGGTCTTGCGACAGCGTGACGGACTCGGCAAGCAGGCCGTAGACCGCATCCGGCTCATCGAGGGCGCTTGTCATCAGGGAATCGAAGCAGAGTTCGGCGCGCGGCGGCGCCTCCCCCTTCAACACCAGGAAATTCAGCGTGTTGAAAGTCAGGAAGCTCTGATTGAGGGTTGCGTTGGGCGGCGCGAAATTCATCTGGCCGCCCTTGGGCGCGTCCGGATTGACATAGTCGAAATGCGGGAAGTCAGGTTTGTATTTGAGGTCGCCGAAGGCGGACAGACCGTGCAGCTTGGTCCCGGTTGCAATGCTTGCGAAGGCTTTGCCCGGCATCAGGGCTGCGGCAGCGGCGGCGCCGCCCAAAGCCAGGAAATCGCGGCGGGGTAGCACCGCCATCAATTGCCGCCCTTGTATTTGGCCGCCAGCGCTTTTTCCTTGTCGAGATCGACCCACCAGGAATCGATGTCGACGCCCACATAGGCAGGCTGCTTGTCGGGGAACTTGAACTTGTTCCAATAGGCCAGCCAGACCGCGGAACGGTAATATTGCGGCACCACGTAGAAGTTCCACAGCAGGACGCGGTCGAGCGCATGGGTGGCGGCGACCAGATCATCGCGGTCGGTGGCAAAGATGATGCGATCGACCAGCGCGTCGACGATTGGATTCTTGATGCCCATCAGGTTGCGCGAACCAGGCGCATCGGCGGCTTTCGAGCTCCAGAAATCGCGCTGCTCGTTGCCGGGCGAATCCGACTGGCCGAACAGACCCGTCACGACATCGAAATCGAAGTTGTTGACGCGGTTGATGTACTGCGTCTGATCGATGATGCGCAGAGTAGCGTCGACGCCGATCTTGCGCAGGTTGGCAATGTAGGGGCTGGCGATCACCTGGTCTGTGTCGTTCCAGCCGAGGATCTCGAACTTGAACGGTGCGCCTGTCTTGGCGTTGACCATCTTGCCGCCCTTGATGACCCATCCGGCCTTGGCGAACAGATCGACGGCCTGCTTCAGGTACTTTCGCTCCGCTTGCGGAGAGTCGTAGACAGGCAGCTTGAATTCCTGGGTGAAGAGTTCCGGCGGCAGCTTGTCGCGGTATTTTTCCAGGATCTCCAGTTCCTTGCCTTGCGGCAATCCGCTGGACGCCAGTTCGGTGCCCTGGAAATAGCTCGATGTGCGGGTATTGAAACCGAAGAACAGCGTACGATTCATGCTTTCGAAATCGAACGGCATGGTCAGTGCCTCACGCACCAGCCGGTCCTGAAACTGCGGCCGCCGCTGGTTGAGAACGAAGCCCTGCATCGGCTGCGGCGACCGGGTCTGGAAGTCCTTTTTGATGACATCACCGGCTTGGACAGCCGGAAAATTGTAGGCCGTCGCCCATTTGCGCGAGCTGTTTTCGCGGTGGATGTCTTCCAGCCCGCCCTTGGTGAAGGCCAGCCAGGCGGCATTGTCGTCGAGGATGTAGGTGTATCGGCGCGTATCGAAATTCTCGCGGCCGACCTTCACCGGCAGTTTGGCGGCCCAATAGTCCGGCACGCGCTGCCAGATGATTTCGGAGCCAGGCTTGAAGCTGGCGATCTTGTAGGCCGCCGAGCCGAGTGGAATTTCCAGCGTCGACTTGGTGATGTCGCGCTTCTTGCCGTTGGCATCGGTACCCTCCCACCAGTGCTTTGGCAGCACGGCAAGATCGCCCATGATCTTGGGCAGTTCGCGGTTGCCCTTCTGGTTGAAGTGGAATTCGACCTCGCGGTCGGAAACCGCCACCGCATCGGTGACATTCTCGAAATAGCGGTTGTATTGCGGGCTGTTCGCCTTCAGCACCTGGAACGACCAGATCACGTCGTCGACGGTGATCGGCTGGCCGTCATGCCATTTGGCGCGCGGATCGAGCCGGTAGGTCGCCGAGGAGTAGTCGGCCGGATATTTATAGGCGTCGGCGATCAGCGGATGGCTGACGCTGCCCTCATCGGTCGCCTGCTCCATCAGGGTGTCGTAGAGCAGGCCGCCGCCGAATCCGACGAGACCTGCCGCCGGCGTTCCCTGGACGATGTAGGGGTTGAAACTATCGAAGGTGCCGAGCACCACTGAATTCAGTGTGCCGCCCTTGGGCGCGTTCGGGTTGACGTAGTCGTAGTGCTGGAAATTGTCGCCGTATTTGGAGTCGCCGATCAGCGATGAGGTGGTGCGCCACTCGTCGGCCAGGGTCGTCTGCAACCCCGCCGCCAGCAGGGCCGCCGCCAGCAACGACATGAGAAGCGTTCGGCCAACCGTCATGCACTATCCTCTTCGCCATGCCTGCGGATCATCCAGACGCAATCTAGATGATTTGGCGCTCGTGAAAACCGCCATGCGCGGCTTTGTCGCCGCATCGGAGCTTTTCCTAACGAAAAAGCCGGGCAGAACCCGGCTTTTTCAAGATGATCACCGCATTTCCGGTTATTTTGCCGGTGCGGCCGGCGCAGGCGCGGCGGGAGCCGCGGGTTTGGCCGGTGCGGCGCCGTCAGCCGGTTTCGCCGGAGCGGCCCCATCGGCCGGCTTGGCGGGCGCGGAGGCGTCCGCGGCGGCACCCGGTGCCGGCAGCGGCTTGGGGTTGTCCGACAGCGTGCGCAGATAAGCGATGACGTTGGCGCGATCTTCTTCCTTGGGCAGGCCGGCAAAGCCCATCGCCGTGCCCTTCACGAATTTCTTCGGCGAGGTGATGAAGTGGTTGATGTTGTCATAGGTCCACTTCTCGGTGCCGCCCTTGGAGAATTCCTTCATGCCGGCCGAATAGGCGAAGCCTTCATGCTCGGCGACCGGGCGGTCGACGAGGTCCCAGAGATCCGGACCGACCTTGTTAGGGCCGCCCTTTTCGCCGGAATGGCAGGCCTGGCACTTCTTGAAGATGGCAGCGCCCTTTTCGACGCTGGCGCTGGCCAGGAGGTCGGCGATCGGCTTTTCGGCTGCTGCCGGAGCGGCGGGGCCACCTTCGGCGGGCTCCGCGGCCTCGATGGCGAAGCCGGGCTTTTCCGGGGCCGGCGAGGCAAACAGCGCGTCCGATACCAGCCCGACCGAGAAGACGACGAAAACGGTTCCGAGCAATCCGGCGAGCAGTTTGTTGACTTCGTTGGAATCCATTCGCCCCTTGCTCCCTTTTCCGGCGGACTGATCCGTCCACTCCGTCCGTCGGTATCGAGACCTGCCCTCCAGAGCCGGTCAAATCGGGCGGAAACTAGGTCTTTTGCTCGGGCGTTGCAACACCTATAAGGGCGCTGCCAGTGAGACCTTTTGCCACTTTTCCCCTCCTCGTTTCGGACGCCTTGCCAGACCGATGTCCACCTTGATCCTGATACCGGCCCGCATGGCCTCGACACGGCTGCCGGGCAAGCCGCTGGCCGATATATCAGGCGCGCCGATGATCGTGCATGTCGCCCGCCGTGCGGCCGAAGCCGGCCTTGGTCGGGTGGCGGTGGCGACCGACACGCAAAGCGTGGCCGAGGCGGTGCGCGCGCATGGTTTCGAGGCGGTGATGACGCGCATGGACCACGAATCGGGTTCCGACCGCATCTTTGAAGCTCTGCTCGAACTTGACCCCGGGCAAAAGGTCGAAACCATCGTCAATGTGCAGGGCGACCTGCCGACCATCGATCCCGCGATCATCGCGGCCTCGCTGAGGCCGTTCGAGGACGCCTCGGTGGATATCGCCACGCTCGGCGTCGAGATCATCCGCGAGGAGGAAAAGACCAATCCCAACGTCGTCAAGATCGTCGGGTCGCCGCTCTCCGGCACGCGGTTGCGGGCGCTGTACTTCACCCGCGCCACGGCACCTTGGGGCGACGGGCCGCTTTATCACCATGTCGGCCTCTACGCCTATCGCCGCGCCGCGCTCGAGCGCTTCGTCGCGCTGAAGCCGTCGCCGCTCGAGCGCCGCGAGCGGCTGGAGCAACTGCGGGCGCTGGAAGCCGGCATGCGCATCGACGCCGAGATCGTCCAGTCGCTGCCGCTTGGCGTCGACACGCCGCATGACCTGGAACGTGCCAGGGAAATCCTTTCAAACTGAGATATCAGCATGCCTGAAAAGACCAACAGAATATCCTTCCAGGGCGAGCCCGGCGCCAATTCCGACACCGCCTGCCGCAACGTCTATCCCTCGATGGAGCCGTTGCCGTGCCCGACCTTCGAGGATGCGTTCAACGCCGTCGAGACCGGCAAGGCCGATCTCGCCATGATCCCGATCGAAAACACCATCGCCGGGCGCGTCGCCGACATCCACCATCTCCTGCCGGAATCGAGGATGCACATCGTCGGCGAATATTTCCTGCCGATCCATTTCCAGCTGATGGTGCTGCCGGGCGTCAAGCGCGACGAGATCAAGACCGTGCACACCCACATCCACGCGCTCGGCCAGTGCCGCAAATACATCCGCAAGAATGGGTGGAAAGGGGTAGTCGCCGGGGACACGGCGGGCGCCGCCAAAATGGTCTCCGAAGTCAGGGACCGCACCATGGCCGCGCTGGCCCCGGCGCTGGCCGCGACGCTCTACGGGCTCGACATCATCGAGGAGAACGTCGAGGACACCGACAGCAACGTCACCCGCTTCGTCGTCCTGACCAAGAGCAAGCAATGGGCCGAGCGCCCGTCACCCGACGTCAAGATGATGACGACCTTCATCTTCCGCGTCCGCAACGTGCCGGCCGCGCTCTACAAGGCCATGGGCGGCTTCGCCACCAACGGCATCAACATGACCAAGCTGGAGAGCTACCAGCTCGGCGCCTTCACGGCGACGCTGTTCTACGCCGACATCGAGGGCCATCCCGACGATCCGCTGGTCAAGCTGGCGTTGGACGAACTGCGCTTCTTCTCGCGCGAGGTGCGGATACTTGGCGTCTATCCGGCCAGCGAGTCACGTGAGCAGTGGAAGGTGGCGGATTGAGCTACCAGCCCAACGGCACGTAGTCGATCTCCATGAAGGTCTCGACCTCCGGCACCCAGCGGTCGCGCACGAAGGCGACATGATCGGGATGGTCGTTGTACCTGGTGTAGGCGGCCTGGTCGGCGAACTCCATCGAGAAGCCGAACTGATAATCGTTCTTTGGGCTGATCTGCCGCAATTGCTCGAAATGCGTGACGCCCCGGATCGCCGAGAGGATTTTCCTGGCGTCGACGAGGAATCGCTTTTCCTCCAGCGAGTGCGGCGGGTGCTTCAGCGTGAAGACGACGGTGTGACGGATCATTTGTCTCTCCTGCAATGACTTCGATATTCGCTATTCGCTGTCGACCCAGGCGCGGATGAGGTGATGCGCGATGGCGCCCTTTGGCGGCGTGACCAGATTGTCGGGGTGCGTACGCTCCAGCATCAGGCGCACCTCGTCGCGCAAAAACCAGCGGCAGTCCTCCAATTCGTCGAGATCGGCCTGGATGTCTTCGTTGAGCGGCTCGCCGAAGCAGCCGATCATCAGTGAATAGGGAAACGGCCACGGCTGGCTGGCATGGTAGACGACGCGGCCGAGCCGTATCCCGGCCTCCTCCAGCGTTTCGCGGCGCACCGCCGCCTCGATCGTCTCGCCGGGCTCGATGAAGCCGGCAAGCGCCGAATACATGCCCGGCCCAAAATGCCGGCCGCGCCCGAGCAGGCATTTCTCCCGCGTCGCCGTCAGCATGATCGCCACCGGGTCCGTGCGCGGAAAATGCTCGGTGCCGCAATTCGGGCAATGGCGCTTGTAACCACCCGCGCGCATCTGCGATTCGGTGCCGCATTTGCTGCAGAAGCGGTGGCTGGCATGCCAGGCGAGCAGGGCGGCGCCTTGCGCCATCGCGCCGGCGGCGGCCTCGTCGATCAGCCCTTGCATGTAGACCGAGCGGTAATCGATCGCCTTGACGGTTTCGGGCAACTGTTCGGGATCGATGCCGGCCAGCACCGCCAGCACCGGCCCCTGTTCGGAAAAGCCGAGCAGGACGCCCTGGTCGAAGGAAGGGCTGAAGGGCTCGCTCTCGGCGACGCGGTGCCAAGGATCGAAACCGCCATCCGCCAGTTTCAGGTGGAGCCGGCCGCCATTCATCAAAAGCAGTCGCGTCGTCGGATCGGCCAGCGCCTTGTCGACCGAATCGTCGGCGCGGTTCTCGGATTGCCGGTCGATCGTGTTGCCGGCAAAGCCGACGAACTGGCTCGGCTCGCGCAGGGGCGCGTCAAACAGGCGGAAGCTCATATGGACTCTGGTGCTTTGGGATGGACATGCTTGGGATGGACACGGGGAAGGCTTATAGCGCCGCCCTTATCGTTTCGGCAAACCGGCGCAGGTCGGAACGCTCGTACGGCTCGCGCAGGCCATGCCCCCACACCGGGCCGGGCCAGCCGGGATCGCCCTCGGACCGTGCGATGATATGGACATGCAGTTGGCGCACGATGTTGCCGAGCGCGCCGGTGTTGATCTTGGTGCAGCCGCTCACCTTCTTCAGCGCCTGCGCCACCATATTGGTCTCGAAGGTCAGCATCGCCTGGTCGAGCGGCGTCATGTCGTGGATCTCCTCCGCGCCCGGGCGCTGCGGCACCAGGAGCAGCCATGGCCAGCGGCGGTCGTTCATCACCCGCAATTCGCACAGCCCAAGCCACATCAACTGCTCGCTGTCCGCCTCCAGCCGGGCATCCAGCGTGAATCCGGCCTTCAGGCCCGGCAGCATCGGCGTTTCCCTTGCTTTTCTTGGTTTCCTCAAACCCTGAACGCTAGAGCGGCCGCATCGGGGCTGCAAGCGAATCCCGTGCTTCGCGGTGCCGATTTGCCTGCGCACTTGCATTTCGTCGCGCAATTGCCGATATGGACAGCGGGAGGTTGGTGGTGGACGATCCACTCGCCAACCGGGTCAGGTCCGGAAGGAAGCAGCCCTAACGAGCCCGGAACGGGTCATTGTTCCAGCCTCCCACCTCATCGGCCCTCCTCGCGACATTGACGACGCATTGCAGCGCGGGCGAGACTATGCGCAGGAATCGGCGCCTTCGGGCGCGGCCTTTTGGAGCTTAACGGGCGAATGAGCGAAGCCGGAAATTCGGGGTCCGATAGTCTGGCGACTGGCAAGGCCGCCGCCTACCGCGTGCTGGCGCGCAAATACCGTCCGTCGAATTTCTCCGAACTCGTCGGCCAGGAGCCGATGGTGCGCACCCTCACCAATGCCTTTGCCACCGGCCGCATTGCCCAGGCATGGATGCTGACCGGTGTGCGCGGCGTCGGCAAGACCACGACCGCGCGCATACTTGCGCGAGCCCTGAATTATAAAACCGCCACCGTTGACCAGCCCTCGGTCGATCTCGCCGTGCTTGGCGAGCATTGCCAGGCGATCATGGAAGGCCGCCATGTCGACGTCATCGAGATGGACGCCGCCTCGCACACCGGCATAGACGACATCAGGGACATCATCGAACGCGTGCGCTACGCGCCCGTCTCGGCCCGCTACAAGGTCTACATCATCGACGAAGTGCACATGCTGTCGACGCAGGCCTTCAACGGCCTGCTGAAGACGCTGGAAGAACCGCCGCCGCACGTCAAATTCATCTTCGCCACCACCGAGATCCGCAAGGTTCCGATCACGGTCCTGTCGCGCTGCCAGCGTTTTGACTTGAGGCGCATCGACGCCGGCGCGCTGGTCGCGCATCTCTCCTCGATCGCCGGCAAGGAAGGCATTTCGGTCGACGACGACGCGCTGGCCATGATCGCGCGCGCGGCGGAAGGCTCCGCCCGCGATTCGCTCTCCATTCTCGACCAGGCGATCGCCCATGGCGCCGGCTCGGTCAGCGCCGAGGCCGTGCGCGCCATGCTGGGCCTGGCCGACCGCGCCCGCATCGTCGATCTGTTCGAACATGTGATGAAGGGCGATGTGGCGGCCGCACTGGGCGAATTCCGCGCGCAATATGACACCGGCGCCGATCCGGCCGCCGTGCTCACCGATCTGGCCGAGTTCAACCATCTCGTCACCCGGCTGCGTTTCGTGCCGAGCGCCACGGACGATGCCTCGCTGTCGCAGGACGAGCGCCAGCGCGGCGCCGATTTCGCCCGGGCGCTATCGGTCCGCGTGCTGTCGCGGACCTGGCAGATGCTGCTCAAGGGCATTCCCGAGGTGCAGTCGTCCAACCGGCCGGTCAGCGCCGCCGAAATGGTGCTGATCCGGCTGGCGCACGCCGCCGACCTGCCGACATTGGACGAGGCGTTGAGATCGCTGGAGAACGGTGCCTCGGCAACTGGCGCCGCGCCGCGCCCGAACGGCGCGCCCGTGAACCCCGGCAATGGCGGTACTGGTGGCCACGGCGCCAGCACCGTGGCGCAGGCGCGCATGCCTGGTGGGTCGGGCGGCGCGCAGACCATGCGGCTGGTCGAGGCCACGCCGGCCCCGGCCGCCTTCGTCGCGCCCCCGCAACCGGCGCCGGAGACGCAAGCCGTACCGCTGAAATCGCTGGCCGACATCGTTGCCCTCGCCGACGCGCAGCGCGACATCGCCTTCAAGGTGCTGGTCAAGCGCTGCATCCGTCTCGTGCGCATCGAACCTGGCCGCATCGACGTCAGCCTGACCGATGATGCGCCCAAGATGCTGCTCAACGAGCTGACGATGAAACTGCGCGCCTGGACAGGCCGCAGTTGGCTGGTGTCGCTGTCGAAGGAGGAGGGCGGCCACACCCTGGCTGAAATGGAATCGACGAAGCGTGAAAACGCCTTCCTCGATGCCAGGAACGACCCGACCGTGGCCGCCATCCTGGCCCGCTTTCCCGGCGCCAAGATCATCGACGTGCGCATTCCCGACACGCCGGACGCCGAAACGAGCGAGGCCGAAATGCCGGTCGAGCCGCCGGCCGATGACGACGAACCCTGATATCCAGCACTAATCCGCAAAGGATCGGACCATGAAAGATCTTCTCGGCCTGATGGGCAAGGCGAAGGAAATGCAGGCCAAGTTCCAGGCCATGCAGGATGAGATCGCCACTGTCGAAGCCGTCGGCCAGGCCGGCGGCGGCTTGGTCAGCATTACGTTGAGCGGAAAGTTCGACATCAAGTCGCTGAAGATCGACCCGTCTTTGTTTAGGGAAGACGAGGTCGAAATCCTCGAGGATTTGATTCTTGCCGCGCACAATGACGCCAAGGCCAAGGTCGAGCAGATCATGCAGGAAAAGACCAAGGCGCTGACCGCCGGCCTGCCCATCCCGCCAGGAATGAAACTGCCTTTCTAATGCATGTCGCCCAAAAGTGCGCAGCGGTTTTGGGGCAACGATATGCATAAAGCTGAGACCGGCGCGGCCATGATCGGCGAGCCGTCCGAAAGACTGATCGAGCAGCGTATCCGCAACAGGATTTACGAGATTCTGGAAATCCTCGCCGATTGCGATGCGGGCGTCGATCTCGTCGGCATCAAGGGCTATTTCAATCTTTCGAGGATTTCGTGCACCGCCCTTCGATCGAGGCCGGCACGTCGGCGCTTTCGAAGGACGAACGCGCGATCGTGCTGGAAATCGCCGAATTCCTGGAGGCGGCGTCCGAAACAAATCCTGATTTCACCAAGGCCGAGTTCATCGACAGCGACTGGCCGGGCAAGATCGCGCCGACGGCCCGGGAGGCGCGGGCGCTGTTTCTCGGGCGGGGCTTGTTTTCAGAGACGGTCGAAGAGGTCGAACCCGGTCGACCGGCAGCAATCGCCGCCGGGCGATAGGCTGTTTTTGAGAAAGCGTGGCGCGGCTTTCCCGGGAAAAGCGCATGGCGCTTCCCCAAGGGAATTGCGGCGAAACGAAGAAAAGGTGGTCATCGTCTATGTGAAACGACGGCTCGATCCATCTGGAAAGCCTCGATTTGTGTCAATTCGGCAACAGTCCGCCGTTAATAACGTTTTGGCCATCATTTTGCCCGAAAGTGTCTCATTCTTGCCGCAGCCTGGGGGCGGGCATTGAAGTGAGAGGGTTACCTGTTGATCGCCATGCGATGGAAGACGCCGCTGTTGCTCGGCGTCGTCACGTCTCCCCTTTTCTTGGCCGCTTGCAGCCAGACCACCTCGCACGGCATGTCGGTTGCCAGCCTGACCGACGCCATCACGCCGAGTTTCCTGAGTTCGCGCGCCTACAGCCACACGCCGAAGGACAGGGAATGCCTGGAACGGGCAATGTTCTTCGAATCCAACCGGTCGAGCCGCGACGGTATGATCGCCGTCGGCACGGTGGTGATGAACCGGCTGCGCTCGGGCAATCATGGCAGCACCATCTGCCAGGTGGTGGGTGAACCCGGGCAGTTCGCACCGGGCGTCATGACCAGGCCGATGAATTCGCGTGCAATGCCCGATGTCGAGGAGGCCGCCGACGCCGTGCTCAAGGGCGAGCGCAAGGCCAAACTCAAGAACACGATGTATTTCCACACCGCCGGCCTGCGCTTCCCCTACAAGAACATGCACTACACCATGGTTGCGGGCGGCAATGCCTTCTACGAAAAGCGCGGCCGCAACTGGCAACCGCTGCCGGATGAGCCGATGGTAGCGTCGGCCGAGCCGCCGACCGCGTTGCCGGGAGTACCCGCGACGCGTGTCGCGTCCGTCGAGATGGCGCGCCCGGCCAAGTCGACCGCCCGCAATGCTCCGGCAGAGCAGGTCTACATGACCGCAGCGGCGGAACCGGCACGCCCCAGCAAGACGGCAACCGCCCGCACCGCTCCGGCACAGCAGGTCTACGTGACCGCCGCCGCGGAACCGGCGACCAAGCCGTCGCCCGCCCGCATCGCCCCCGCGCAGCAGACCTATCTGACGGCATCCGCAGTGCCGACGGCAAAGTCCGCTCGGATCCAGGCCAAGCCGATCGAAGTTGCCATGCAGGAGCCGATGGAAGAGCCGGATGCCGCCCGTTTTGGCGGAACCTTGAACAGCGGAACCTCGAACAAAAGGGTCATCTCCTCGGTTGAGGACGCTCCGCAGGAAGCGTCGATGGGCTTCCAGTCGACTCCTGAGAACACCGATGCCATCGGCGCGATGATCGTCAGCCAGGGCCGCCCGCTCGAAGCCAACTGATCCCTTCCACATGGCAGCATGGCGGGCCATGCGTCGATGGGGATGTTTCAAAGCGCTCTGAAAAATCCTAGATCAGGGCGATGTCCAAGCGAATCGCCGGTCCCGAGATCGAACGCCTGATCCAGCTCCTGGCCAAGGTGCCGGGGCTTGGCCCCCGATCGGCCAGGCGCGCGGCGCTGCACCTGATCAAGAAGAAGGAACAATTGCTGTCGCCGCTCGCCGCCGCGATGGGCGAGGCGGCCGACAAGGTGCGCATCTGCTCGACATGCGGCAATGTCGATACGTCGGACCCCTGCATGATCTGCACGGACGCCCGTCGTGATGCCGCCACCCTGATCATCGTCGAGGACGTCTCGGATCTGTGGGCCCTGGAGCGGGCGGCGGCGATGAATGTGCGTTACCACGTGCTCGGCGGCACGCTGTCGCCGCTCGACGGCATCGGCCCCGATCAGCTCAACATCCGTTCGCTGATCGACCGCATCGCCGGCGGCGAGGTCAAGGAGGTCATCCTCGCCGTCAACGCGACGGTCGAGGGCCAGACCACCGCGCACTACCTCACCGATCAGCTCTCCGGCTTCGAGGTCAAGATAACCCGGCTGGCGCACGGCGTGCCGGTCGGCGGCGAACTCGACTATCTCGACGAAGGCACGCTGGCCGCCGCGCTGCGCTCGCGAACGGCGTTTTGACAAGATCGGCGGGGCGGATGGGCACGATGATTGCGTCTCCTTCGAAGTTGGTGGTGCACGCCCCACTCTGTCCTGCCGGACATCTCCCCCTCAAGGGGGGAGATCGCCAGATTTGTCTGCGGTCGCTGATTTTCAACGCTGCAAGATTGGCGGCAAGGTCGAAGCTGCCAATCTCCCCCCTTGAGGGGGAGATGTCCGGCAGGACAGAGGGGGGCGCCACAAAACGCGGCATTCGCAAATTCGGCTTTATTTTCTTTATGGCCGCGCTCCTCGCCATCTTTCTCACCATCCCCGCCTCCGCCGCCAAGATCGACGATCAGTTCCGCGCCTGGCTCCAAACCGACCTCTGGCCCGAGGCCAAGGCGAAAGGCATTTCCAAAAAAATGTTCGATGCCGCGTTCAACGGCATCAAGCCCAATCTCGATCTCCCCGACCTTGTCATGCCCGGCGAAAAACCGAAGACGCCGCAGAAGCAGCACCAGGCCGAGTTCGGCTCGCCCGGCGCCTATTTTGCCGAGAAGACGGTTCGTGCGGTGACATCAGGCGGACGCGCCCGCGAAGCCGCCAATGCCCGCACGCTTGCCGCGATCGAAAAGCGCTATGGCGTGCCGGGCGAAATCCTTCTGGCGATCTGGGGCCGCGAGACCGGCTTCGGCGCGGCGAAGATGCCCTACGATGCCTTCGAGGTGCTGGGCACCAAGGCGTTCATGTCGACGAAAAAGGATTTCTTCCGCACCGAACTGCTGGCGGCGCTCGAAATCGTCGAGCGCGGGCTGGCCCCGGTCGGCGCGATGAAATCGTCCTGGGCCGGTGCGCTCGGCCAGCCGCAATTCATGCCGACCTCCTTCCTCAAGCATGCGGTCGATTTCGACGGCGACGGCCGCGTCGACATCTGGAATTCGACTCCCGACGTGCTGGCTTCGATCGCCAATTATCTTGTCCACTACGGCTGGGTGAGGGGACGCGGCTGGGGTTTCGAGGTGACCGTGCCTCAGAGCGTGTCCTGTTCGCTGGAAGGTCCGGACCAGGGCAAGAAGATTTCGCAGTGGGACGCCATGGGCATCAAGCGCGTCGGCGGTAAAGCCTTCCCGGCCGCCGAGATGAAGGCGGAAGGCTTCCTGCTGATGCCGGCCGGGCGCAGCGGCCCGGCCTTCATCGCGACCCCCAATTTCTACGTGCTGAAGGAATACAACACCAGCGACCTCTATGCGCTGTTCATCGGCCATGGCGCCGACCGCATCGCCCATGGCGATCAGAATTTTTCCGGTAGCTGGGGTCCGGTCGGCGACCTCCACCGCTCCGACATCGCCGCCTTGCAGCGGACCCTGGAGGCCAAGGGCTATGACGTTGGCAGCGCCGATGGGCTGCCCGGCTTCAAGACCCGCCGCTCGATCGGCAAATGGCAGGAAAAGAATGGTCAGGCCGCCACCTGTTTTCCCGATGCCGGCCTGGTCACCGCGCTGAAATAGCTTCGAATTTCAGCAGATTTTTCCCGATCCGCGGCATCGATTGGCCGGCGCATGCATGGACACGCCACAGCGGATTCTGATCCACTCATGCTGTTTCATAAATCCTCGTTGCCGGCCCCGGAGTCGCCGGATATGGTGTTGACCAACTGGACAAAAACCACGACGGTAGTGGGCCAGGGCTCTCGTTGGAGCCCTGAAAGAACACCGCAACCCTGAGCCGGGAACTCAGGTCGACAAACAACAAAACAGGGAACAATCATCATGATGATGGAAAAGCTTGCTCTACGATCCCGCATCCTGCTTGCGGGCGCCGCCATGTCGGCGCTGCTTCTGGCCGGAGCGCCGGCTGGCGCGGTCACCCCCGCCGACACGCTTGTCGAAGGTTTTGCCATCGACGACATCATCTCGATGGATCCGGGCGAGGCGTTCGAGCTGTCGACCGCCGAAGTCACCGGCAACACCTATGACCTTCTTGTCCGCCTCGACCTCAGCGACACCTCCAAGGTCAAGCCCGACCTCGCCGAAAGCTGGACCGTCTCCGACGATGGCCTGACCTATACGTTCAAGCTCAAGCCGGGCCTGAAATTCGCCTCCGGCAATCCGATCACCGCCGCCGACGTCGCCTGGTCATTCGAGCGCGCCGTCAAGCTGGACAAGAGCCCGGCCTTCATCATCGACCAGTTCGGCATCAGCGGCGACAACGTCACCGAAAAGGCCAAGGCGGTCGACGACACCACCTTCCAGTTCACCGTCGACAAGGCCTATGCGCCAAGTTTCGTGCTGAACTGCCTGTCGGCCACCGTTGCCTCCATTGTCGACGCCAAGCTGGTCAAGGAACATGTCGCCGCAGTGACGCCGAGCGCCGACTACAAATGGGACAACGACTTCGGTAATGCCTGGCTGAAGACAGGCTACGCCGGCTCGGGCGCCTACAAGCTGCGTGAATGGCGTGCCAACGAGGCGGTCGTCATGGAGCGCAACGACAATTATCACGGCGAGAAGGCCAAGCTCGCCCGCGTCATTTACCGCAACATGAAGGAAAGCTCGGCGCAGCGCCTGGCACTCGAAGCCGGCGACATCGACGTTGCCCGCAATCTCGAGCCGAACGACCTCGACGCCATCGGCAAGAACGCCGACCTCACCACCACGAGCGCGCCGAAGGGCACGGTCTACTATATTAGCCTCAACCAGAAGAACCCGAAGCTCGCCAAACCCGAGGTTCGCCAGGCCTTCAAATACCTTGTCGACTATGATGCCTTGAGCACGACCATCCTCAAGGGAATCGGCGAAATCCACCAGACCTTCCTACCCAAGGGCGACCTCGGCGCCATGGACGACAATCCCTTCAAGCTTGATGTCGCCAAGGCCAAGGAATTGCTGGCCAAGGCCGGCCTGCCCGACGGCTTCAGCGTCACCATGGATGTACGCACCGGTCAGCCGACCACCGGCATGGCGGAATCGATCCAGCAGACGCTCGGTCAAGCCGGCATCAAGCTGGAGATCATTCCGGGCGACGGCAAGCAGACGCTGACCAAATATCGCGCCCGCAACCACGACATCTATATCGGCAATTGGGGCCAGGATTATTTCGATCCGAACTCCAACGCCCAGACCTTTGCCTCGAACCCGGACAATTCGGATGCCGGCAAGTCGCATACACTCGCATGGCGCAATGCCTGGGACATTCCGGACCTGACCAAGGAAACCGAAGCAGCTCTCCTGGAGAAGGATTCGGGCAAGCGCGCCGATATGTACAAGGATCTCGAGAAGAAGGTCCTCGACACCAGCCCCTTCGTCATCATCCACCAGCAGCTGGAAGTCGCGGGTCTGCGCAAGAACCTCCAGGGTTTCAAGCTTGGGCCAAGCTTCGACACCAACTTCGTCGGGCCGGTCTCGAAAGAATAGCGCCCGCGGACGCGCAGCATGAGCGCGGTTGAACACGAAAGCGGGCGCGGCAGCGCCCGCGCCGTCGCCCTTGCATCATCGCTCGGCCGCTTCCTGGTCATTGCGGTGACGACCTATCTTGGTCTTCTCGCGGTCACCTTCTTCATTGGCCGCGTCATCCCGATCGACCCGGTGCTCGCCGTTCTGGGCGACCGGGCACCTGCCAATGTCGTGGAGCGCACGCGCCGCGAGATGGGTCTCGATCTGCCATTGATCGAGCAGTTCTATATCTATGTGAAACACGCTCTGAGCGGCGATTTCGGTATCTCGGTGCTGACCACAAACCCTGTCATGACCGACATCCGCCGCGCTCTTCCCGCAACGACGGAACTGGCGACATTGGGGACACTGATCGGCGCGTTGTTTGGCGTACCGCTCGGGGTGCTGGCCGCGGTCAAACGCGGCAGCTTCGTCGACCAGATCGTGCGCGTCATCGGCCTGATCGGTTATTCCGTGCCGATCTTCTGGCTCGGCCTGCTTGGGCTCGTCCTGTTCTATGCCAAGCTGCAATGGGTGGCCTTCCCGGCACGGCTCGACGTCGTCTACGAATACACTTTCACGCCGATCACCGGTTTCTACTTGCTCGATTCCGCGATGCAGGGACAGTGGGACGTCTTTTACGACGCCTTCCGGCACATCATCCTGCCGGCCTCGCTGCTCGGCTATTTCTCGCTCGCCTATATCAGCCGCATGACGCGCTCGTTCATGCTCAATGAACTCGCCCAGGAATATGTCGTCGCGGCGCGCGCCAAGGGCCTGTCGGAAACCCGCATCATCTGGGGCCACGCGCTGCGCAATGCCGCCGTGCCGATGGTGACGGTGATCGCGCTCTCCTACGCCGGGCTGCTCGAAGGCTCGGTGCTGACCGAGACCGTCTTCTCCTGGCCGGGCATCGGCCTCTACATCACCAACTCGCTGCAGAACGCCGACATGAACGCGGTGCTTGGCGGTACCATCGTCATCGGCTCGGTGTTCATCGGCATCAACCTCCTGTCCGACCTGCTCTACCGTGTGCTCGATCCGAGGACCAAGACAGGATGAGCGCCGAGACCATCCAGAGCCGTCGCGAATGGTTGCTGTCGGAGCGGCCGACATCGCGCATGCAGGCAAGACTCGGCCGCGCCTATGTCGCGTGGCGGCGCTTTTCCGCCAATCGTCTGGCCTTTGTCGGCCTGCTGATCATCATCGCCCTGCTGCTCGTCGCCGCCCTTGCCGGTGTGCTGGCGCCGTATTCGCCGACCTTCGGTGACCTGAAGAACGCGCGGCTGCTGGCGCCGAGCGGGCAGCACTGGTTCGGCACCGACGACCTCGGCCGCGACATCTATTCGCGCATCCTCTACGGCTCCCGCTGGACGCTTTATGTCGTCGTCCTGGTCGCCATCATCGCCGCCCCCATCGGTCTTCTGGTCGGCACCGTCGCCGGCTATGCCGGCGGTTGGACCGATGCCGTGCTGATGCGCATCACCGACATCTTCCTTGCCTTCCCCAAGCTGGTGCTGGCGCTGGCCTTCGTCGCCGCCCTTGGTCCCGGCATCGAGAACGCCGTGCTGGCGATCGCCATCACCTCCTGGCCGCCTTATGCGCGTATCGCTCGGGCCGAGACGCTCACCGTGCGCAACTCGGACTACATCAAGGCAGTGCAATTGATGGGCGCCTCGCCTTTCCGCATCGTGCTGCGCCATATCATGCCGCTGTGCATCTCCTCGCTGATCGTACGCGTGACGCTCGACATGGCTGGCATCATCCTGACGGCCGCGGGCCTCGGCTTCCTCGGCCTTGGCGCGCAGCCGCCGCTGCCGGAATGGGGGACCATGATCGCTTCGGGCCGCCGATTCATCCTCGACCAATGGTGGGTTGCCGGCGCGCCTGGCTTCGCCATCCTGATCGTCAGCCTCGGGTTCAACCTGCTCGGCGACGGCCTGCGCGACGCACTCGATCCCCGCAGCGGTGACCAATGAGTGGGCCCCCTGATCAACGGCGATCAAAGAGCACGCTTCTCGACGTCGAGGATCTGCGGGTCACCTTTCCGACCCGCACCGGCATGATTGAGGCGGTGCGCGGGGTTTCCTTTTCGCTCGGCCGCGAGCGGCTCGGCATCGTCGGCGAATCCGGCTCGGGCAAGTCGCAGACGGGCCG
This sequence comes from Mesorhizobium sp. B2-1-8, assembly GCF_006442545.2. Classification (NCBI taxonomy): domain Bacteria; kingdom Pseudomonadati; phylum Pseudomonadota; class Alphaproteobacteria; order Hyphomicrobiales; family Phyllobacteriaceae; genus Mesorhizobium; species Mesorhizobium sp. B2-1-8. The sequence goes on along the minus strand of NZ_CP083952.1, from coordinate 47,740 downwards.
TGCCATCATGGGACTGACACCGCCGCAGGCCCGGATATCGGCCAGCAAATTGACCTTCGACGGCATCGACCTGCTCGGCGTCTCGGCGCGCCAACGCCGGGCGTTGCGCGGCAACCGCATCGCCATGATCCTGCAGGACCCGAAATATTCGCTCGACCCGGTGATGAGCATCGGCCGTCAGATCGTCGAAACGCTGCGCACCCATGAAAAGGTCGGCAAGGCCGAGGCGCGCGAGCGCGCGCTGGCCATGCTGGAGGCGGTGCAGATCCGCGATCCCAAACGTGTCTTCGACCTGCATCCGCACGAAGTGTCCGGCGGCATGGGCCAGCGCGCCATGATCGCCATGATGCTGATCGCCGGGCCGGAAATGATGATCGCCGACGAGCCGACCTCGGCGCTCGACGTCACGGTGCAGCTCGATGTCCTCGGCATCCTCGACCGGCTGGTCGCAGAGCGTGGCATGGGACTGATCTTCATCTCGCACGATCTGCGCCTGGTTTCCTCTTTCTGCGACCGCGTCATCGTCATGTATGCCGGCAAGGTGGTCGAGCAGCTCAAGGCCTCGGAACTCGGCCAGGCCCAGCATCCCTACACGCGTGGGCTGCTCAACTGCATGCCCAAGATCGGCGCCGACCGTCACCCGCTGCCGGTGCTCGACCGCAAGCCGGAGTGGGCGGCATGACATCTGCGATTGCCGTCGACAGGCTGGAGGTGATCTTCGACCGCTTCCGCGCGCTGAAGGGCGTCAGCCTCGACGTGCAGCCGGGCGAATCCTTCGGCCTTGTCGGCGAATCCGGTTCCGGCAAATCGACATTGCTGCGGGCCATCGCCGGCCTCGCGCCGGTCGCCTCGGGCAGCATTGTCGTCAACGGCAAGACGCTCGGCGCGCGCCGCGACAAGGCCTTTTACCGCGAAGTGCAGATGGTCTTCCAGGATCCGTATGGCTCGCTGCACCCGCGCCAGACCGTCGATCGACTGCTGCAGGAGCCGCTTGCTATCCACGGCTTTGCCGATGGCGAAAAGCGGATCGAACGCGCTCTCGACGAAGTCGGCCTCGGCAACGGCTTTCGCTTCCGCTACGCCCACCAATTGTCGGGCGGCCAGCGTCAGCGTGTGGCGATTGCACGTGCGCTGATCCTCGAACCCTCGATCCTGCTGCTCGACGAGCCGACCTCGGCGCTCGACGCCTCGGTGCAGGCGGAGGTGCTCAACCTGCTGGAAGAAGTCCGCCGGCGGCGCAAGCTGACCTTCCTGATGGTCAGCCACGACCTCGCCATCATCACCCATATGTGCGAGCGGCTGATGGTGATGCAGGGCGGCGAGGCGGTGGAGAATCTGGTGGCGAACGACCTCGTCGAGCGCCGCGTTTCGAAGGACTATACGCGCAACCTGCTCAGGGCGAGCGACGGGTTTGTGAGAACCGGCTGAATTCATGAGAATCCTTCTCACTGTGCGCTGAACCGTTGGTTTTCAGGGGATTCCCATGGAGGAATGGAAATTTGCAGATCCGCCCCATGTCGCGGTTTTTCTGGATAGAGGCATAGTCGCCCGCGGGGACTGGATCGCATATGTATCGCATGACGATGATGATGGCAGCTGGCAATTCCACAACAGCGAAACTGGCCCTGTTGACGACGGCGACATCATGATTGTCAGCTTGCAAAACGTGTTGCGGCGGGATGAAACCATCCTGGCCTTGGCCGACTTGCCTGAAGGCTGGCATGCTTGGCGCAGCTCGAAGTCCTCGCCCTGGCAGCGGGCCAAGTCGCGTCCTGTACCCTCCAACGACAACGAATAATCCAGCAAAGCCTTACGTCGAAGCTTTAACCGGGTCGCCATTCTCCGCAACGGGCGGGGTTTCCTGGTCTTTCGGCTCCTTGATCCTGAACCACGTCACATAAAGCGCCGGCAGGAACAGCAGCGTGATCGCAGTGCCCGCGATAATGCCGCCCATCATGGCGTAGGCCACAACGCCGATCAGGCCCAGCCGCGCCACCGCCACCACCAGGAGCAGGCGCTGAAAGCTCTGCAACTGCAACCATCGGAATGGTCGCCATGACGAACAGCATCAGCGGCACCACGGCCGCGTGTATCGCTGGACTGGTTGAGTCAGGTCCAATCGACCCGGTGATGGTGCCGACTTGAGGAAAATCTGAAATAAGGCCAGAAGGGGAGTTCAACGACATCAAACAGAACGGGCGCCGGCCCGGTGAGGGATATCATGAAGAACTCCGCCATTTCCGAACGCAAGAACCAGTCGATCTCGCGCGGGGTCGGCATGACCACGCAGATCTACGCCGATCGGGCCGAGAATTCGGAAATCTGGGATGTCGAGGGCCGCCGCTATATCGACTTCTCCTCGGGCATCGCCGTCGTCAACACCGGCCACCGCCATCCCAAGGTAATCGAGGCGGTCAAGGCGCAGCTCGATCGCTTCACCCACACCTGCCATCAGGTCGTGCCTTATGAGAGCTATGTACGGCTGGCCGAACGGCTGAACGCCATGCTGCCCGGCAAGTTCGAGAAGAAGACCATCTTCGTCACCACCGGCGCCGAGGCGGTGGAAAATGCCATCAAGATCGCTCGCAACGCCACCGGCCGCCAAGCCGTCATCGCCTTCGGCGGCGGCTTCCACGGCCGCACCTTCATGGGCATGGCGCTGACCGGCAAGGTCGTGCCCTACAAGGTTGGCTTTGGAGCCATGCCGGGCGACGTCTACCACGTGCCGTTCCCCGTGCAACTGCATGGTGTCTCGGTCGCCGATTCGCTGGCGGCGCTCGACAAGCTGTTCAAGGCGGATGTCGATCCGGCCCGCGTCGCCGCGATCATCATCGAGCCGGTTCAGGGCGAGGGCGGCTTCTACGACGCGCCGCGGGAACTCCTGACGGCGCTGCGCAAGCTCTGCGACCAGCACGGCATGCTGCTCATCGCCGACGAAGTGCAGACCGGCTTTGCCCGCACCGGCAAGATGTTCGCCATGGACCACCATGAGGTGGCGGCCGACATCACCACAATGGCCAAGAGCCTGGCTGGCGGCTTCCCGCTGTCGGCGGTCACCGGTCGCGCCGAAATCATGGATGCGCCCAGCCCCGGCGGCCTCGGCGGCACCTATGGCGGCAGCCCGATCGGCGTTGCCGCGGCACATGCCGTGCTTGACGTCATAGAGGACGAAAAGCTCTGCGACCGCGCCAACACGCTGGGTGCGAGGCTGAAGCAGCGTCTGCAGTCGATCCGTGACGACGTGCCCGAGATTGTCGACATCAGGGGTTTGGGCTTCATGAACGCGGTCGAGTTCAACGACGTCAAGAAGGGCCTGCCGTCGGCCGAGATCGCCAACGCGATCCGCCTGAAGGCGCTCGATAAGGGCCTGATCCTGCTGACCTGCGGCGTCTACGGCAACGTCATCCGCTTCCTGGCGCCGATCACCATCCAGGACGAGGTCATGAACGAAGCGCTCGACATTCTGGAAAGCTCGATCCGCGAAGTCTGCGCCGCCTGAGCCGGTGCGCTTACCTTCTCCCCGTCACTATACGGGAGAAGGTGCCGGCAGGCGGATGAGGGGCAGCGCAGACGTCCTAAATTGACGGTTATCAAGATCGCCCCGCTCAGCAGATGCCAGCTATCCCGCCGCCCTTGCCGGCGCGTTTTCCTGGTAGTCGGCCAACGCCGCCTTTAGCCCCTCGGGACCCGTGGCTACCGTCTGCGGCGTCGGCGAGAAACCGGCGCCGAGCATCTTGCGGCCAAGCATGTGGTCGCCCGGACGGTTGACGGATTCGATACCGAGCAGGCGGTCGCCGGCATAGTGGTAGATCGAGAATTTGTTGTCGGGAAGATCGCCGAGTAGGACATGGCTGTCGCCGCCAGCGGTCAGGCCAACCATCTGCAGCTTCATGTCGCCAATGTCGGACCAGAACCATGGCACCGCCGAGTAGGCGTCGGTGTGACCGGTAATTGTCCTGGCGGCAAGCCGTGCTTGGTCGGTGGCGTTTTGCACCGATTCCAGCCGCACGTCGCCGCCCGTGAACCAGTGCCGGTACGAGGCGGCGTCGCCGATGGCCAGAATCTCCGGCACCGAGCTGCGCATCTGGTCATTGACGCGGATGCCGTTGGCGACGGCAAGGCCGGCGGCTTGCGCCAGCTCGACATTCGGCACGGCGCCGATGCCGACCACGACCATACGCGCCGGCAGTCTTTCGCCTGACGAGGTGATCGCGGCCGTGACATGGCCGTTTTCGCCTTCGAGCCTTGAAATCGAGGTCCCGGTGAGAATGCGCACGCCTGTCGCTTCCAGCCTTTGCCGGACATGGCTCGCAACCACCGGCGCCACGGCGCGGCCGAGCAGCCGGTCGACGGCTTCGACAACCGTCACGGTGCGGCCGGCAGCCCGCAGCGTCGCTGCGATCTCCAGCCCGATGAAGCCTCCGCCGAGGATGACCACATCTTCGCTCCGCGCGCTCAGCTCCCGGATCAACCGCGCATCGGCCAGCGAGCGCAGCGACACCACGCCGGACAGATCCGCCCCGGGCAGCGGCAGGGCGCGTGGGCGCGATCCGGTCGCCAGGATCAGATGGTCGCAGGCAAGTGCGCCGCCGCCCGCAATGTCGAGACTGTGGCTGCCGGCATCGATACGCTCGATCCGGATCCCTGGCCGGTAGTCGATGGCGCTGCCGGTATAGAAGGCCTCGCCCCGAAGCGGTTGAGGCTTGGCTTCGGCATCCTTGATGAAGGTCTTCGACAGCGGCGGCTTGTGGTAGGGCAGTTCGTTCTCGTCGCCGACCAGGATCACCGGCCCATCGTAGCCATCCTCGCGCAGACTGGCGGCCGCCTGCACGCCCGCATGACCCGCACCGACAATGACCACGCCGTTCTTCATCGCATTCCGATCCCGTTCGATCCTAGGACGTCTCGCCAAGTGGCAATTGTCTGGCGCCGCCGCAAGAGGGGGTTTGCGGGTCGCACCCGGGACGGCGACTGTCAATCGTACAGTTCGGGCCGCAAAGCCGGTGCAGCGGACGTATAAAGTTGACAATCGTAGTTTAGAATAATTCTAAACTATTGTTTCGATTGGGTTTTCCAGAAATTGTCCATTGACTTCCTTCGAACTCGAAGCTTTAAGGAAGCTCGCGCATTGGCGCATCCCTTTGATGTCTGGGCCTTGAACCCGTTCGATTGGAGGCATTTTGATGTCTTTCTTCCCTGAGCCGCGCGATCGCGCGGCATGTCTTGCGCCCAATGGCATGAATGTGGCCTGGCGCGGGTTGGCGCGCGCGCCGCTTGGAAAATTCCCGAGAAACTGGAGAGCGATAATGACAGCACGATATGGCGTCAGGCTGACGGCGATCGGCGCCACGGCGCTGCTGACCGCCGCGGTGTTCGTGCTGCCTGCCAAGGCGGAAACCGATGCAAAGGCGGTCATCAAGACCTATGCCGACATCGGGCTTGCCAAATACGAGGATTCGCTGACCACGGCGCAGGCGCTCGACAAGGCGGTCGACGCGCTGCTTGCCGATCCGTCGGCGGAAACGCTCAATGCCGCCCGCGACGCCTGGAAGGCATCGCGCGTGCCCTACCAGCAGACCGAGGTCTATCGCTTCGGCAACAAGATCGTCGACGACTGGGAAGGCATGGTGAATTCCTGGCCGCTGGACGAAGGCCTGATCGACTATGTCGCCAAGAGCTACGGCACCGAGTCCGACGCGAATTCGCTCTACACGGCCAATTTGATCGCCAACAAGGAAATCGAGATCAACGGCAAGAAAGTCGATGCCTCGAAGCTCTCACCGGAGTTCCTCTCCGGCACGCTGCAGGAGGCCGGCGGCGTCGAGGCCAATGTCGCCACCGGCTATCATGCCATCGAATTCCTGCTCTGGGGCCAGGACCTGCACGGCACCGGCCCGGGCGCCGGCGAGCGCCCCTACACCGACTATGACCTCAAGAACTGCACCGGCGGCAATTGCGACCGCCGCGCCGAATATCTGAAGTCCGCCAGCACGCTTCTGGTCTCGGACCTGCAGGAGATGGTCGGCAACTGGAAGCAAGACGGTGCGGCGCGCAAGAACCTTGTCGACGGTGCGCCGAACACCGCGATCTCGGTGATCTTCACCGGCATGGGCTCGCTCTCCTACGGCGAACTTGCCGGCGAGCGCATGAAGCTCGGCCTGTTGCTGCATGATCCGGAAGAGGAGCAGGACTGCTTCTCCGACAACACCTACAATTCCCATCTCTATGATGCCATCGGCATCCGCGCCGCCTACCACGCCAGCTACACCAGGCTTGATGGCACCGTTGTCTCGGGTCCGTCGGTGGCCGATATTGTCAAGGCCGCCGATCCGGCGATCTACAAGGAACTGTCTGATAAGCTCGATGTCACCGTCGCCAGGATGGAGGCGATCAAGGCGCGGGCCGAGGCCGGCGAGGCCTATGACCAGCAGATCGCCGAAGGCAATACCGCGGGCAACGCCACCGTTCAGGCGGCAATCGACGCGCTGATCGATCAGACCAAGTCGATCGAGCGCGCGGTCGGTTCGTTGAAGTTGAATGCCATCGCCTTCGAAGGCTCCGACAGCCTCGACGCACCCGACAAGGTGTTCAAGTAAAGCCTACCATCCCCAGCCAAACGGCGCCGCACCGGCGCCGTCAGCTAGAGCGACGAAATGCTGATCTGCCATTGCAACATCATCACCGAGAAGGAGATCGAGCAGGCGATCATCGGCCTGCTGGATCAGGATCCCTGGCAGCTCATCGTGCCGGCAAAAGTCTATCACGCCATGCACAAACGGGGCCGCTGTTGCGGCTGTTTCCCAAATGTGGTCGAAACGATCATTCGGGTCACCGAGAACTACCACGCCCGCTCGCAGGCGAGCGGCGTGGACATCGTTTCACATCTGGATCGCGTCAGAGGCCTGCGCGTCCAATACGGGAGCAGAACCCATGAAAGGCGAACCACAGGTCATCGAGCGGCTTAACGAAGCTCTTTTTCTGGAGCTCGGCGCCGTCAATCAGTATTGGGTGCATTTTCGCCTGCTCGAGGATTGGGGATACGCCAAGCTGGCCAAGAAGGAGCGTGCGGAATCGATCGAGGAGATGCACCACGCCGACAAGCTGGTCGCCCGCATCATCTTCCTTGAAGGCCATCCCAACCTGCAGTCCGTGGCGCCGCTGCGCATCGGCCAGAACGTCAAGGAAGTGCTCGAATCCGACCTTGCCGGTGAATATGACGCGCGCACTGCCTACAAGCGCTCGCGCGAAATCTGCGATGAGGCGGGCGACTACGTATCGATGAAACTGTTCGAGGAACTGCTGGCCGACGAGGAAGGCCACATCGACTTCCTCGAGACGCAGCTCGACCTGCTGGCCTCGATCGGCGAGGAAAAGTACGGCCAGCTCAACGCCGCATCGGCGGACGAGGCGGATTAAGGATATGCAAGAATGCGGCGCCTCTTAGACTTCCTGCGCCGCTTGCGGCGGGCCAAAGCCCCGCTGCCCCTCCGGAAAGCGCCAGCCATATCGGCTGGTCGGCGCGGCATCATTCTCATGCTGGCGTTGACATCCTCCGCGATCGCCGGCGACCTTCAACCCGCCGGCCTCGCCACCACGCGCACCGATCTCAATGCCAAGGATCAGGCGCGCGTCACCGCCGTCACCAGGCCGACCACGGATTTCTCCCAACCCGAGGCTTTCGAACTGATGCAAGGTGGCGCGGGCACCTCGCGGAAGGACGTCAGCCGCGATTCCTTCTCTCAATCCTCGGCCAACATCAGCTTCGAGGAAGAAGGCACCTTCAAGCTCGGCAACGCCCTGTTCCGCAAGAACTGGGTGTCGTCGCCATCTTCCACGCAGGCCTCCGATGGCCTTGGGCCCCTGTTCAACGAACGTGCCTGCCAGAACTGCCATCTGAAGGATGGTCGTGGCCGGCCGCCGCAAGGCGATGCCGGCACCACCTCGATGTTCCTGCGGCTGGCGCGCGACGCCAGCAGCGCGGAAGAGAAAGCGGCGTTCGCCGACCACAGGCTGCTCAATCTCCCGGACCCGGTCTATGGTACGCAGTTGCAGGAACTGGCCGTCCCTGGCCTCAGGGGTGAGGGCAGGATGCGTGTCGACTATCAGGAACGTAAGGTGGAGCTGACGGATGGCGCCGTGGTTTCCCTGCGCAAACCCAGTTATTCCGTTGCCGATCTCGCCTACGGGCCGCTCGGTCCACGCACCACGCTGTCGCCGCGTCTGACACCGCCGATGATCGGCCTTGGCCTGATCGAGCAGATCGCGCCCGGCGACATTCTGGCCCTTGCCGACCCGGACGATAGGGATGGCGATGGGATCTCCGGCAAGCCGAACATCGTGCGCGATGGCCTGAGCGGCGAGCTGACGCTTGGCCGTTTCGGCTGGAAGGCGCAGACGGCGTCGATCCGCCAGCAGGCGGCGGATGCCTTTGCCGGCGATATCGGCATCTCGACGCCGCAAGAGCCGAAACACTGGGGTGATTGCACCGCCGCGCAGGAAAAATGCCTCGCCATGCCCAACGGCGTGCAGGCGCGCCTCGGCCCTGCCGAGGCGCCGGCGCCGGTGATGGATCTCGTCACCTTCTATTCGCGGAACCTGGCGGTGCCGGCGCGACGCGACCTCGCGTCGCCTGACGTGCTCACGGGCAAGAAGGTCTTTTACGAAATCGGCTGCGTTGCCTGTCACACGCCGAAATTCGTCACCCGTCGCGATGCGCCCGACAAGGCGCAGGCGTTCCAGTTGATCTGGCCTTATTCCGATTTCCTGCTGCACGACATGGGGCCGGATCTTGCCGATGGTCAGGCAGTGGGCGAGGCCACTGGCAATGAGTGGCGCACCCCGCCGCTATGGGGCGTCGGCCTCACCGAAACGGTCAACGGCAATTCCTTCTATCTGCACGATGGCCGTGCGCGCTCTTTGGTCGAGGCTATCCTGTGGCATGGTGGCGAGGCGCGGAAGGCGCGCGATCGCTTTGCCGCCACCAGCGCCACCGAGCGCGATGCATTGGTCAAATTCCTGGAGTCACTTTGATGCCGAAGCGTTTCGCGCTGGTTCTCGTTCTTCCGCTGGTTCTGCTGGGGGCCCTGCCCGCATCGGCCGCGGTGAAAGCCTCTGACGTCATCCAGCGCGCGATCGACGGCTTTGTCCGCCCGGCATATGACGGCCTGCACCAGCATGCGGAGGCCCTCGCCAAAGCGATGCACAAGCTCTGCGAGGCGCCCTCGCAAGCCGACCTCGAAGCCGCGCGGGCTGCGTTCTCGGCTACCGTCCATGCCTGGTCATCGGCCGAGATCATCGGTTTCGGGCCGATCAAGGAGAACAACAGGCTGGAGCGCATGCTATTCTGGCCGGACCGCAAGAGCATCGGTCTGAAACAGGTGCAGGCGGCGCTGTCGGACAAGGATCCCGCCGCCGCCGACCCTACGCAGCTCGCCGGCAAGAGCGTTGCCATGCAGGGGCTCGGCGCGCTGGAATTCGTGCTTTACGGCGACGGCGCCGATGCCTTGACAGGCAAGGCTGAACCCTATCGCTGCGCTTATGGCGCGGCTGTTGCCGGCGACATCGAAACCATAGCAGCGGATGTCAGCGCGGCCTGGAACAAGCCGGACGGCTTCGCGGCACTCTGGGCCAATCCGGGGCCGCAAAATGCGCTCTATCGTGATGGCAACGAGGCGGTCACCGAACTGGTCGGGATCTTCATCAACGAGCTGGAAATGGTCCGCGATGTGCGCCTGAAGGGTTTTCTGGGTGCCAAGCCCGAGGCCGACAAGCCGAAGCTGGCGATCTACTGGCGTTCGCAAAACACCGCCAATGCGCTGGCCGGAAATCTGGCTGGCATCGATGCGCTGTTCCAGGTGTCGAAGCTTGGCGACGCGCTGCCGCCGGATGCGCATTGGATGGCGGAATCGATCCACATCCAGCTTCTCAACGGCGTCACGACCGCCAAGGCCGTCCAGGGCCCGATCGACAAGGCGCTCGCCGATCCGGCGCTGCGCGAAAAACTCGAGCATTTCGTCCTGATCACCTCCAGCCTGTCGACCCTGATCGGCACCAGGTTGACCGCTGAATTCGGCCTGACCGCCGGCTTCTCGTCGCTGGATGGGGACTGAGCATGATCCGGAAAAGTTGCGGACTTTTCGGAAAAGATCATGCGCGAAAGGAGAACTGACCTTGAAAACGCCGCTCATAGATCGCCGCGATTTTCTTAAAGCGGCAGGTGCAAGCTTTGCCGTTGCCATGACGCCGCCGGCCTGGGCGAACACGCTTGCGGCGGATGCCGTGTTCGCTACCGCCTTCGTCAAGCGCGACGGCGGTTTTGGCGCTGCCGTCCTGTCCGAGGCCGGCAAGGTGCTGCACGCCATCGACTTGCCCGATCGCGGCCATGACGTCACTTTCGATCCCGTATCGAAGCGTTCGGTGGTCTTCGCCCGCCAGCCCGGCACTTTCGCCGTCGTTTTCGATCACACGGGACGCGACGCTCCGCAAACCATCGCCAGCATCACCGGCCGGCACTTCTTCGGTCACGGCGTGTTCTCGCCCGACGGCGCGTTGCTCTACGCCACCGAGAACGATTTCGACAACGCGGCCGGCGTGGTCGGCGTCTATGACGCGCGGGCGAAATTCAGTCGCATCGGCGAATTCCCGACCTACGGCATGGGCCCGCACGAACTTCTGCTGCTGGGCGACGGCAGGACGATCGCGGTCGCCAATGGCGGCATCGAGACCCATCCCGACTATGGCCACGCCGAACTCAACATTGCCACCATGAAACCCTCCTATGTGCTGGTCGACCGCGTCACCGGCGACCTGATCGAAAAGCACGAATTGCCGGCCGCGCTCCACCAATTGTCGATCCGTCACATGGATACCGACCAGACCGGCGCCGTCTGGTTCGGTTGCCAGTACCGCGGCCCCGGCACCGATCGTCCGCTTCTGGTCGGCCGCGCCGCGCGGGGCAAGGCGTTGGCTTTGCTCGACATGCCGCAGGACGTGCTGTCCGGTTTCCGCAACTATATCGGCTCGGTCGCCGCCAACCCTGTTGCCGGTACCGTCGCCGTCTCCTCGCCGGAAGGCAATTCACTGGTCGTGATCGATGCGGGCAGCGGCGGGGTCGTCTCCTCCAGCGCGCTGGTCGAGGTCTGCGGCGTGGCGCCCGACGGGGCCGGTTTCATGGCGACAACGGGCGCCGGCGAGATCATCGAGGGCGGTGGTGCCACGCGGTCGGAACCGGACTATGTCTGGGACAACCACATGCTGCGCATAGGCCAGGCGGCATAAGGTCCTCTGCCAGGCCAAACCGAAGCCGCTTAACAAATTGTGCACTATACCCTTGCGGTTGCGCGCCATGGCGGGCACAGGGAATGTTTCTCGAACCGGTCGTTTCATGAAAGTTCTCGCCATCGACTGTGCCGCCAGCCTCTGCGCCGCCTGCGTCTACGACGCGGCGGTCGGGCGGGAGCTCGGCCGTTCGGTGCTTGACCTGGGCAAAGGCCATGCCGAGCACCTGATGGCCGTCATCGCCGAAGCGTTGAAGGCCGGCGCGACCGACTACGCCGGCCTTGGAGCCGTTGCCGTCTCCGTCGGCCCCGGTTCCTTCACCGGCCTGCGCGTCGGTGTGTCGACCGCGCGCGGCCTGGCGCTGGCGCTCAAGGTTCCGGCAATCGGGGTGACGACCCTCGAGGCGCTGGCCGCCGAGGCAGCCACCGCATTTCCAGGCCGTGCCGTGCTGGCGGCGCTCGATGCCGGACGCGAGGAAATCCATGCCGCGCTCTACGATGAAATGTCAGCCTTGACTTACGGTCCGGCGGTGGTCACGCTTGCGGACGCGGTGACCATGGCGTCGGAATGTTCCGCGGTGCTCGCTGGCACGGCGGCAACGCCGATCGCCGAAGCGGCCGGCCGCACCTTCGATGTCGGGCCTCGGACGGCCACCGCCGACATTCTCACCTACGCCCGGCTGGCTGCCGCAAAGGGGCAGGGCGAAAGGCCGAAACCGCTTTATCTGCGCGGTGCCGATGCCAAGCCGCAGGCCGGATTTATACTTTCGAGGCAAAGACCATGATCCCGAACCGAAGGACCGCGTTAGCGAAAAGTGGAAGCCGGTTTTCGCGGACAAACGGTCCCGTTTGTCCACAGATCATGGTCAGACGAGAAAACGAGAATTGATGCGCATACCTTTTCTCCAATCGCGTCGCCGGGACTACGCGCTCGAGCCGCTCAGGATCACCGACAGCCCCGCTGTCTCGGTGCTGCACCGCGAGGACTTTGTCCGCCCATGGACCGACGGTGAGTTCGCCGCCCTGCTCGAACAGGATACCGTGTTCGGTTATGCCGCGCGCGAAACCGGGCAGGGCGCCAAACCGCCCGTCGGCTTCGTCCTCGCTCGATTGGCCGCGGGCGAGGGTGAAATCCTGACTGTCGCGGTGGCACGGTCGCATCGCCGCCAGGGCCTGGGCTGGCAGTTGATGGACGCGGTGCTGCGCGAGCTGCATTCGCAGCGCGCCGAAGCCCTATTCCTCGAGGTCGATGAAACCAATGCCGCCGCGATCGCCCTCTATCGTCGGCTGGGTTTTCGGGAAGTCGGCAAGCGTCCGGATTACTACAAGTCGCCGGATCGGGGACCGACGGGCGCGCTTGTCATGCGCCGCGATCTTCGCTAGCGAGGGATCGGGTAGGGCCAGGACATATGATCGGAAAAATCAGGATTTTCCTGGCGCTGGGCCTTGTCGCCGCTGGGTCGCTGGTTCTCGCGCCGCTGCAGATACTGTCGATGAAAACCGGCTGGTGGCCGGAAACCGTCATCCTCAAGATTTGGCACCGGCTGATCATCCGGGCGCTCGGCATGCGCATTCATGTCAGGGGAACGCTGTCGACCAAGCGTCCCTTGCTGGTGGCCTCCAACCACATCTCCTGGACCGACATCATGGTGCTGGGCTCCTTTGCCGATGTGAAGTTCATCGCCAGGGCCGACATGGAAAGCTGGCCGTTGATCGGCATGTTGTCAAAGCTGCAGCGCACCGTCTTCATCGAGCGCGAGCGCAAGCGCTCCTCGGGCGACCAGGCCAGCGAGATCGCCAATCGCATGGCCAAGGGCGATGCCATGGTGCTGTTCGCGGAGGGGTCGACCGGCGACGGCAATGTCGTGCTGCCCTTCAAGAGCACGCTGTTCGGCGCCGCCTCGATGGCGATCTCGGAAGGTGCCGCGCAGGAAGTGTTCATCCAGCCGGTGGCGATCGCCTACACGCGCCTGCACGGCGTGCCGCTTGGCCGCCGTCACCGCCCGATCGCGGCCTGGATCGGCGACGAGGACCTGATGCCGCATCTCAAGGTGCTGATGGCCGAGGGCGCGCTCGACGTCGAGGTGCATTTCGGCGAACCGATCGCCTTTGCCAAGGGTTCCAACCGCAAGGAAACGGCCAAGCTGATGGAGGGCAGGGTGCGCGAGATGATGCAGGCGGCCCTCGCCGATCCGCACCCGAGTCGTTAGCCGCCGGCATGCGCCAGCTGACGAGTGCCGAGAATCGTCTGTTTTTTGTCACGGAAAGGCGTTAGAAGCCGCCGGATGGACTTGAACACGATTGAAAGCGACGAACTCGGCACCGTGGCCGGACAGCCGGCGGCGCGCGCCACGGCAGGCAAGAAGGTCTTCATCAAGACCTATGGCTGCCAGATGAACGTCTATGATTCACAGCGCATGACCGATGCGCTGGCCGCCGACGGCTATACCGCGACCGATGCCATCGGCGAGGCCGATCTGGTGCTGCTCAACACCTGCCACATCAGGGAAAAAGCGGCCGAAAAGGTCTATTCCGAACTTGGCCGCATCCGTGACATGAAAGCCGAGCGCACCAGCGCCGGCCGCGAGATGCTGATCGGCGTCGCTGGTTGCGTGGCGCAGGCCGAAGGCGCCGAGATCATCCGCCGGTCGCCGGCCGTCGACCTGGTCATCGGTCCGCAGACCTATCATCGTCTGCCCGACGTATTGGCCCGGGTTCGCGGCGGCGAGAAGATCGTCGAGACCGACTACGCCATCGAGGACAAGTTCGAGCATCTGCCGGCGCCCAAGCGCGCCGAGGTGATCAAGCGCGGCGTCACCGCCTTCCTCACCGTCCAGGAAGGCTGCGACAAGTTCTGCACCTTCTGCGTCGTGCCCTATACGAGAGGCTCGGAAGTATCGCGGCCGGTGGCGCAGATCGTGGCGGAGGCCGAACGCCTGGCCGAGGCCGGTGTGCGCGAGGTGACGCTGCTCGGCCAGAACGTCAACGCCTGGCATGGCGAGGGCGAGAACGGTCAGGAATGGGGTCTCGGTCGCCTGCTGTTCAGGTTGTCCGAAATCCCCGGCCTGGCGCGGCTGCGCTACACCACCAGCCATCCGCGCGACATGGACGACGAATTGATCGCGGCCCATCGCGACTTGCCGTCGCTGATGCCCTATCTGCACCTGCCGGTGCAATCCGGATCGGATCGCATTCTGAAGGCAATGAATCGCAGGCATACGGCGAAGGATTATCTGGCGCTGCTCGACCGCATCCGGGGCGCCCGGCGCGATATCGCACTGTCGGGCGACTTCATCGTCGGGTTCCCCGGCGAGACGGAAACCGATTTCGAGGCGACCATGGAACTGGTGCGCCAGGTGAACTACGCCTCGGCCTTCTCGTTCAAATATTCGCCGCGTCCCGGCACGCCGGGCGCCGACATGCCCGACCACGTGCCGGAAGCGGTCAAGGACGAGCGCTTGCAGCGCCTGCAGGCGCTGCTGTTGAAACAACAGCAGGATTTCGGCTTGAGTTTGGTCGGCAGCACCATAGATACGTTGATCGAGAAGCCCGGCCGTCAGGCGGGCCAGAAGGTTGGTCGCTCGCCTTGGCTGCAGCCGGTTATTGTTGATGAAAAGGCCGGCGAAATCGGTGACATTATCAAGGTGCGAATCACGAAGACGGGCTACAACAGCCTGTTCGCCGAATTGGCCTGATGGTCTCGGCAGATGAGGAGAGACGGTTGAGCGCAGCGGAGCTGAAGAATCTGCCCCCGGTACCGGCATCCGGGGCTTCTGACATGGCGCACATCGTTCTGACTTTCGACAACAACAAGCTTGCCAGCGCCCTTTACGGCCAGTTCGATGAGAACCTGGCCCGGCTCGAGCAGAAGCTCGGCGTCGACATCCGCTCGCGCGGCAACCAGCTGACCATAAAGGGGTCCGCTTCGGCCGCCGAACAGGCACGCCGTGCCTTGGACAATCTCTACGGCATCCTGCAGAAGGGCGTCGACATCGGCCAGTCCGATGTCGACGGCGCAGTGCGTATGGCGGTTGCGGCCGACGATCAGCTGACGCTGCCGACGCTGGAGCGCAAGGGCAAGGTTTCCGCCGCCCAGATCGCCACCCGCAAGAAGACCATCTATGCCCGTTCGCTGAACCAGGACGCCTATATGCGGGCGCTGGAGCGTTCGGAGCTGGTGTTCGGCATCGGTCCGGCCGGCACCGGCAAGACCTATCTGGCGGTGGCGCACGCGGCGATGCTGCTCGAGCGCGGCATGGTCGAGCGCATCATTCTGTCGCGGCCGGCCGTCGAAGCCGGCGAACGGCTGGGCTTCCTGCCGGGCGACATGAAGGAGAAGGTCGATCCGTATCTGCGCCCGCTCTATGACGCGCTCTACGACATGATGCCGGCCGACAAGGTCGAGCGTGCGATTGCCGCCGAAGTGATCGAAATCGCGCCGCTTGCCTTCATGCGCGGCCGCACGCTGGCGCACGCCGCCGTCATTCTCGACGAGGCACAGAACACCACGCCGATGCAGATGAAGATGTTTCTCACCCGTCTCGGCGAGAACTCGCGCATGATCGTCACCGGCGATCCCTCCCAGATCGATCTTCCTCCGAGCACCAAGTCAGGCCTGGTCGAAGCCTTGCGTGTCCTCGACGGTGTGGCTGGCGCGGTAACCGTGCGCTTCAACGATGTCGACGTCGTTCGCCATCCGCTGGTGGCGGAAATCGTCAGGGCCTATGACCGGGACACCAAGCTGGCTCGTGGCCTCGGTGCCGAGAATTGATGTGACGATGCGGCCTCATGCCTGAGGACAACATATCCGGCGGCGGGAGCCTTCCGGTTCCCGTCGAGATCGATATATCGGTTGAAGCGGGCGACTGGCCCGATGAAGCAAGCCTGGCGCGGCTGGTCGATCGCGCGGTTGACGCCGCCTTTGCCGAGACCGGCGCGACGGGTCGTTCCGAACTCAGCGTTGTTTTTTCCGACGACGCCCATATCCGTAGCTTGAATGCGGACTGGCGCGGCAAGGACAAGCCCACCAACGTCTTGTCTTTCCCCGCTTTTCCGCATGTGAAAGGTGGCCCGCTGCCGCCGATGCTCGGCGACATCGTGCTTGCCGCCGAAACAGTGGCGCGCGAGGCGGCACTGGAAGACAAGCCGCTGGAGAACCATATCTGCCATCTCGTCATCCATGGCCTGCTGCATCTCATGGGCCATGATCACGAGACCGACGCCGAGGCCGAGGAGATGGAAGCCATCGAGCGCGCCGCGCTTGCAAGGCTTGCCATTCCCGATCCCTACGCGTAACTAAAAAAGATCAATTGACCGGACGACGATGAACGACAAACCAGAGACTGCCGCCCGCCCCGATGCCGGCAGTGCGATCAAGGCTTCCGATACGTCGGAAGAGGGATCAAGTCCGAGTACCGTTACCCCTGGTGTTGCCAACACCGGCA
Organism: Mesorhizobium sp. B2-1-8; assembly: GCF_006442545.2. Taxonomy (NCBI): domain Bacteria; kingdom Pseudomonadati; phylum Pseudomonadota; class Alphaproteobacteria; order Hyphomicrobiales; family Phyllobacteriaceae; genus Mesorhizobium; species Mesorhizobium sp. B2-1-8. The sequence continues at coordinate 31,020 of NZ_CP083952.1, read as the reverse complement.
GCGCCGCCGTCGAGCAGTTGCCTGCCGGTCCCTCCCTGTTCAACCGCGTGCTGGGCCTGTTCCGGCAACGCAACGGCACCAGCCTGCGCGAGGAGATCGCCGGCGCGCTCGCCGAGACGACGAGCGATGTCGAATCCTTCTCGCCTGGCGAACGCGCCATGCTCAACAACATCCTGCGGCTGCGCGAAGTGCGCGTCGAGGACGTCATGGTGCCGCGCGCCGATATCGAGGCGGTCGAGATCGCCACGACGCTCGGCGATCTCCTTGGCATGTTCGAACAATCCGGCCATTCCCGCATGCCGGTCTATTCCGAGACGCTCGACGACCCGCGCGGCATGGTCCATATCCGCGACGTGCTGGCCCATATCACCAAGATCGCGCGCGTCAGGAAGGGCCGTGCAACCCGCAAAACGCCCGTCGCCACGGTTCTCGATCTTGCCAAGGTCGACCTGGCGCGCACCATCGGGGAGCTCAACCTGATCCGCCAGGTCCTGTTCGTGCCGCCGTCGATGCTCGCTTCCGACCTGATGGGCCGCATGCAGACGACACGCACGCAAATGGCCCTGGTCATCGATGAATATGGCGGCACGGACGGCCTCGTCTCGCTCGAGGACATTGTCGAAATGGTGGTCGGCGACATCGAGGACGAGCACGATGACGACGAGCCGCTGATCACCCAGACCGGCGACGGCGTGTTCATCGTCGACGGCAAGGCCGAGATCGACGAGGTCGCCAAGATGATCGGCGAGGATTTCACCGCGGGCGAACATGGCGAATATGTCGACACCATTGGCGGCATGATCTTCAACACGCTCGGCCGCGTGCCGGCACGCGGCGAGGTGGTACAGGCCATTCCCGGCTTCGAGTTCCATGTGCTCGATGCCGATCCGCGCCGCGTCAAGCGCGTGCGCATCGTGCAGAGTCAGAAGGGCGAGCGCCGCCGGCGCGCCACGGCGCGCACCGAACAGGCTTGAGAAGCTGCCGCGCCATGACGGTCGAGGATCCGTTCAAGCATCCGGTCCTCGGTTCTGGCGTGTTCTACCGCGACCCGCGTGCGGCGCTGGATTGGCTCGAAGCGGCCTTCGGCTTCGAGCGCAGCATGGTGGTCAGCGATACCGGCGGAAAACTGGTCCATGCCGAGATGCGGTTCGGGGATGGCTACATCATCGTCGATTCCGAATGGGCCGATCATGTCGCCAGCCCCGCATCGGTCCGCGGCAAGAACACGCAGTCGGTCTATGTCAGGCTGAAAGACGGTCTGGATGCGCATTGCGAGCAGGCCCGCACGGCAGGTGCTGCCATAATCCAGGAGCCGGCGGACCAGTTCTACGGCGAACGCCAGTATCGGGCGCGCGATCCCGAAGGCCATGTCTGGACGTTCACGCAGCCAATTCGTTCTGTTTCCCGTGAAGAGGCCGAACGGTTGGGTGGCTTGCGCATCGAAGGCTGGCACCGGTAGAACCGCAGCCGGGTCATCGCGCCGGCGTTTGGAGTGCAGGCCACAGCCTGATAAATCTTGCGTCCTGATTCGCGCGACTCGGAAGTATTCATGGTGCGCCTTGCCGGCCGGATAATTCTGCTCTGGGGCTGGCGCCGTGCGCTGGTGGCCTTTCTCGCCGGGGCGCTGGCGGTGTTGGGCCAGGCGCCTTACGATTTCTTCGCCGCCTGTTTCATTTCGTTTCCGGTTCTGGTCTGGCTGCTCGACGGCGCGACCGGCGAAGCTTCCGGCAGCCTGTTGCGGCGCCTGCGGCCGGCTTTCGCCATCGGCTGGTGGTTCGGCTTCGGCTATTTCCTCGCCGGCCTCTGGTGGATTGGCTCGGCGCTGCTGGTCGAGGCCGACGACTTTGCCTGGGCGCTTCCCTTCGCGGTGGTCGGCATTCCGTTCGCGCTCGCATTTTTCTATGGCTTCGCAACGATGGTTGCCCGGCTCCTGTGGAGCAGCGATATCGGCCGCATCGCTGCCCTTGCCTTCGGTTTTGCGCTGGCGGAGTGGCTGCGCGGCTTCCTGTTCACCGGTTTTCCCTGGAATGCCATCGGCTACGCGGCGATGCCTGTACCCCTTTTGATGCAGAGCGTCTCGGTGACCGGCATGATCGGCATGAACGCGCTCGCGGTCTTCGTTTTCTCACTGCCGGCGCTGCTGGCGGCTCGCCGGCATCTTCGGCTGGGCGCCGCACTGTTGGTCGCGCTCGCCGCCGCCCATGCCGGCTTTGGCTATGTCAGGCTCACCGCCCCCGAAAAGCCGGCGACGCGCAGTCTCGATGTCCGCATCGTCCAGCCGGCCGTCGACCTGTCGGAAAAATGGGATGCCTCGGTGCGCGACCGTATCTTCGCCACCTTGCTGGGCCTGTCCGCCAAGGCGCCGGACCCAGGTCACGAAAAACCGCAGCTGATTCTCTGGCCGGAAACTTCGGTGCCGTTCCTTTTCACTGAGCGCCCCGATGCCTTGACGGCCTTGGGCGACATGCTGGGCGACGGCCAGATGCTGATCGCCGGCGTCGTGCGTGAGGAGGGCGGCTCGGCGGCAAGTGCCGACAGCCGCTATTACAACTCCGTGGTGGCGATCAACGACAAGGGCGAGATCGCCGATGCCGTGGACAAGGTCCATCTGGTGCCGTTCGGCGAGTACCTGCCTTTTGCCGACCTGCTCGGCCGTTTCGGCATCGAACAGCTCGTCGCGGGACCCATGACGTTCACGGCCGGCAACGAGCGTCATCCCATCACGCTGCCGGGCGGCATTCGTGCCCTGCCATTTATCTGTTATGAGGTGATCTTTCCCGATCTGGTGGCAGTTGACGCTACGTCAGCGCAGCTTATTGTGAACGTTACCAATGATGCGTGGTTCGGCGACACGCCGGGACCGTATCAGCATTTCAGGCAGGCCCAGATTCGCGCGGTGGAAAACGGATTGCCCTTGTTGCGTGCCGCCAACAACGGCATTTCGGCTGTTGTCGACCCACGTGGCCGCGTTGTCGATGCGCTGGCGATCGACGCGCGCGGAGCCATTGATGTGAAGGTGCCTGTTTCCGAACAGACGGTCATTTCGCCCCGCCAGCGGCGCATTAACGGAATGCTGATCATGTTGCTGTTTGCGCTTGTAGGGGTGCTGTCGAACGTAAGGCGAAGGCTACGGGTGAATTGACAGTTGGCACATTAGAAACCCATACTGTACCGCCTGAAAATTTCTCGAAGCCGGTGGATCGTTCTGTTGGGGCAGTCGCCTCCGGCTTTGTTTGGGCAGGAAAAAATCAAAAGCCGAAAAAATTCGGCGAGGAAAAAATGACAGAAGAAAACAAGAAGAAGCCCAATCCCATCGATATTCACGTTGGAAGCCGGGTCCGGCTTCGCCGCAATATGCTCGGAATGAGCCAGGAAAAGCTGGGCGAGAATCTCGGCATCACGTTTCAACAAATCCAGAAATATGAAAAGGGCACCAATCGCGTCGGTGCCAGCCGTCTGCAGGCGATAGCCTCCATACTGGGCGTGCCGGTCGCCTTCTTTTTCGAGGATGCGCCGGGCCAGGAGTTGACGGCCAACCGTGGCTTTGCCGAGGATAGCTCGATGGCTTTCGCCGTCGAATTCTGCGGCAGTCCCGAAGGACTTCAGCTCAACCGGGCTTTTGTCAAGATCGCCGATGTCAAGGTGCGCCGCAGGATCATAGACCTGGTGAAATCGCTCGCCGAGGACGATCTCGACTGATCCGCAATGCGCCTTGCGCCGGCGGCGTGCGCCGCCGGTGGCACAAGATATCGCCTCCGACATTCGGGCCAGACCCGCGGCAACGCTTGACGAGCAGCGCTTTGCCCCGCTAACACGTGGCGCGCCAAAATCGGCAGCCTGCCGATCGTTTTTCAAGAGGGGACACCCGTGACGCGGCAGAACTACTTCTTTACCTCGGAATCCGTTGCCGAGGGCCATCCCGACAAAGTCTGTGACCGGATCTCCGACGAAATTGTCGATCTGGTCTATCGTGAAGCCAAGAAGACCGGCATGGACCCGTGGAAAGTCCGTGTCGCTTGCGAGACCCTGGCGACCACCAACCGCGTCGTCATCGCCGGCGAGGTGCGCGTCCCCGAGACGCTCTTGAAGAAGGACAAGGCCGGCAACATCCTCAAGGACGCCGCGGGCCACCCTGTCGTCAACCCGGCGAAGTTCAAATCCGTCGCCCGCAAGGCGATCCGCGAGATCGGCTACGAGCAGGCCGGCTTCCACTGGAAGACGGCCAAGATCGAGGTCCTGCTGCATGGCCAGTCGCCCGACATCGGCCAGGGCGTCGACAACGCCGCCGACCGTCAGGGCGAGGAAGGTGCCGGCGACCAAGGCATCATGTTCGGCTATGCCTGCCGCGAGACGCCGGACCTGATGCCGGCGCCGATCTACTACAGCCACAAGATCCTCGAACTCCTGGCCGCCGCCCGTCACGAAAACAACGGCGAGGCCGGCAAGCTCGGCCCCGATGCCAAGAGCCAGGTCACCGTCCGCTACATCGACGGCAAGGCCGCCGAGGCGACGCAGATCGTTCTGTCGACCCAGCATCTCGATTCCAGCTGGGATTCCAAGAAGGTCCGCAAGGTTGTCGAACCCTATATCCGTGAAGCACTCGGCGACCTCAAGATCGCCGACGACTGCATGTGGTATATCAACCCGACCGGCAAGTTCGTCATCGGCGGCCCGGACGGCGATGCCGGCCTGACCGGCCGCAAGATCATCGTCGACACCTATGGCGGCGCGGCCCCTCACGGTGGCGGCGCCTTCTCCGGCAAGGACACCACCAAGGTCGATCGGTCGGCTGCCTATGCGGCGCGCTATCTGGCCAAGAACGTCGTGGCGGCAAAACTTGCCGACCGCTGCACCATCCAGCTTTCCTACGCCATCGGCGTCGCCCAGCCACTGTCGGTCTATGTCGACCTGCATGGCACCGGCAAGGTCGACGAGGCCAGACTCGAGGATGCGTTGCGCAGCGTGATGGACCTGTCGCCGTCCGGCATTCGCCGTCATCTCGATCTCAACAAGCCGATTTACGCCAAGACGTCGTCTTACGGCCATTTCGGCCGCAAGGCCGGCCGTGACGGGTCTTTCTCCTGGGAAAAGACAGACCTCGCCAAGGCGCTCAAGGATGCTGTCGCGGCCTGATCGCCACGACGGACCTACGCGACCAGATGAGCCAGCAAGACAGGCCAAGCCGCACGACCGAAGCCTTCTTCGGCCGTCGGCGCGGCAAACCCGTTCGCCCGCAGCAGGCGGCGGCGCTGGAAAGCGGCCTCGGCGCCTACCGGCTCGATCTGACGGCTGAAGTCCCATCGGATCTGCGAACCTTGTTCAAAACCGACGTTTCGGCGGTTCGGCTCGAGATCGGCTTTGGCGGCGGCGAACATCTCCTGCATCGCGCGACCGAGGCGCCGACGATCGGCTTCATCGGCGTAGAACCTTTCGTCAACGGCATGGCCAAGATGATGATGGCGGTGCGGGCAGCGCCGCTGGCCAATCTCAGGGTCTACGACGACGACGCCACCCAGTTGCTTGACTGGCTGCCACCGGCCTCGCTCGACGGTATCGACCTTCTCTATCCCGACCCCTGGCCGAAGAAGAAGCACTGGAAGCGGCGTTTCGTCAGCCCGGTCAATCTCGACCGTTTCGCGCGCGTCCTGAAGCCGGGCTCAAAATTTCGCTTCGCGTCCGACATCGACACTTATGTGAACTGGACCTTGCTGCATTGCCGCGCGCATGGCGCCTTCGCATGGCAGGCCGCGGAAGCGGCGGACTGGCATCGCTCCTATGAGGGCTGGCCGGGTACGCGCTATGAGGCGAAGGCCATCCGCGAGGGCCGCCGACCGGCCTATCTGACCTTTATCAGGACGTAAGCAAGCCCAACCGGCAATGGCTCCAGCAAGCTGTCGGGAGTCTGGGTTGAGTGCTTATCGCAGTCAGAAACGACCGATCCTGTTGAATACGGCCGGGTCCATGCCGAGATTGCGCAGGTCGTCGGCTCTGGGCTTACGCCCGGCTTCCACGGCGCGCGATGCGGCAACGGCGCTGCCGAATCTGGTGAAGAGATCGCCCAAGGTGGAAAATATCTTGCGCTTGCTCATGGCCTTGTCCTTTCGCGCGCCAGCGCGCGCCAATTCAATTCGTTTGATGGCTAAAAAATAAGAGCGCCCCACAGGCTCTCACAGGGGGATTGCCGCATGGCGGCCATGCGCCTGCAACAACCCTGGAGCCACAGGCTTTTGGCCGGTTGGGACTTGAAACACCAGCCCGGATCGTTTATATCGACCTCAAATTCTTGGTCGGTATGACGAAGAGTGGGTCCACCCGGTCCCGCTCTTTTTTATTACCTGCCGATAGGTTCGAAACGAACGACAGGCAATTGATGACTGCAACGGCAAGCGAAGGTGACGACCGCATCATCCGCGAAAGCGGCATCGATGCGCGCATTGCGCTGATCGTCCAGCCGGTGCTGCGCGGCATCGGCTTTCGCCTCGTGCGCGTGCATCTGTCCGGCCAGAACGGGCTGACGCTGCAGATCATGGCCGAGCGCGAGGACGGCACCATGACCGTCGAGGATTGCGAAGAGGTCAGCCGCGCGGTGTCGCCGGCGCTCGATGTCGATGATCCGATCGAAAAGGCGTATCATCTCGAAGTTTCCTCGCCCGGTATCGATCGGCCCTTGGTGCGCAAATCGGATTTCGTGACCTGGACCGGTCATCTGGTGAAGATGGAGACGTCGGTCGTCGTCGCTGACCGCAAGCGCTTCAAGGGCAAGATCGCCGAGGCCGGTGAGAACGACGTGCTGATCGAGCGCGACAAGGCGGCCTATGGTGAGGAGCCGACGGTGCGCGTGCCCTACGATGCCATTGCCGATGTCCGGCTGATCCTGACCGACGACCTCATTCGCGAAGCGTTGTCGAAGGACAACCGGGCGCGTAAGGAAGCCAAGAAACGCCGCGGTGAACCGGACGACGATGTGTCCGAAGGTGCGGAGCCGGACGCCACGGAAGAACACGAACAGGAAATTTGATTGAGCTGCCGGGCGCAAAGGTCCGGCGAACAAGCTCGGGAGAAAGAACATGGTTGTAAGCGCCAACAGACTTGAACTGCTGCAGATTGCCGATGCGGTCGCGCGTGAAAAGTCGATCGACAAGTCGATCGTCCTCGCTGCCATGGCCGATGCGATCCAGAAGGCGGCGCGTTCGCGTTATGGCCAGGAGACCAACATCCGCGCCGACATCAACCCGAATACCGGCGAGATGAAGCTGCAGCGGCTGATGGAAGTGGTCGAGAAAGTCGACGACTACGCCACGCAGATCGCCATTTCCTCGGCCCGCGAGCGCAATCCCGACGCCCAGCTTGGCGATTTCATCGCCGAACAGCTGCCGCCGATGGATTTCGGCCGCATCGCCGCCCAGTCGGCCAAGCAGGTCATCGTCCAGAAAGTGCGCGAGGCCGAGCGTGACCGCCAGTATGACGAATACAAGGACCGCATCGGTGAAATCGTCAACGGCACCGTCAAGCGCGTCGAATATGGCAATGTCATCGTCGATCTCGGCCGTGGCGAGGCGATCATCCGCCGCGACGAGCTGATCCCGCGCGAAAACTACAAATACGGCGATCGCGTCCGCGCCTATGTCTACGATGTGCGTCGCGAGCAGCGCGGTCCGCAGATCTTCCTGTCGCGTACTCATCCGCAGTTCATGGCCAAGCTCTTCACCATGGAAGTGCCGGAGATCTATGACGGCATCATCGAGATCAAGTCGGTCGCCCGTGACCCGGGCTCGCGCGCCAAGATCGCCGTCATCTCGCGTGATAGCTCGATCGATCCGGTCGGCGCCTGCGTCGGTATGCGCGGCAGCCGCGTCCAGGCCGTCGTCGGCGAATTGCAGGGCGAGAAGATCGACATCATTCCGTGGTCGCCTTCGGCCGCCTCCTTCATCGTCAACGCGCTGCAGCCGGCGGAAGTCGCCAAGGTCGTGCTCGACGAGGATGCGGAGCGCATCGAAGTGGTGGTTCCCGACGATCAGCTGTCGCTGGCCATCGGCCGCCGCGGCCAGAATGTGCGCCTTGCCTCGCAGCTCACCGGCTGGGACATCGACATCCTGACCGAGGCCGAGGAATCCGAGCGCCGTCAGAAGGAATTCGTCGAGCGCTCCGCGCTGTTCATGGAAGCCCTCGATGTCGACGAGATGGTCGGCCAGGTGCTGGCCTCCGAAGGCTTCACCAGCGTCGAGGAAGTCGCCTATGTCGATGCCGGCGAAATCGCCTCGATCGACGGCTTCGATGAGGATACCGCCTCTGAAATCCAGACCCGCGCCCGCGAATATCTGGAGAAGATCGAAGCCGAGCATGACGAGAAGCGCAAGGCGCTGGGCGTTTCGGATGATCTGCGCGAAATTCCCGGCGTCACCACCGCCATGATGGTGACGCTCGGCGAGGACGGCGTGAAGACGATCGAGGATTTCGCCGGCTATGCCGCCGACGACCTCACCGGCTGGAAGGAACGCAAGGACGGCGAGACCAAGGTCTATCCCGGCGTGCTGGCCAATCACGGCGTTTCGCGCGCCGATGCCGAGCAGATGGTTCTGGCCGCTCGCCTCAAGGCCGGCTGGATCACAGAAGACGAGCTTGCGGCCGAAGAAACGGCTGACGAAGCCGTTGGTGCGTGAGGTGAAACCGCATCGCACACAACCCGCCCTTGGACGAGATGAACGATCGCACCTGCATCGTCACCCGAAAACAGGCCGAACCGGATGAACTGATCCGGTTCGTCGTCGGTCCGGATTCGGCCGTCGTTCCCGATCTCAAGAGAAATCTGCCCGGCCGTGGTTGCTGGGTGAGTGCCGACCGCCTACATATCGAGAAGGCGGCGGCCAAGAACCTTTTTGCCCGCGCCTTCAAGGCACAGGTGGTCGTGCCGGCCGATCTCGGCGGCATGGTCGACGGGTTGCTCTCCAGATCCGCTCTGGGCATGCTGGGCCTTGCCCGCAAGGCAGGCGCGATTTCGCTAGGCGCTACCAAGGTCGAGAGCGCGGTGCGCGGCGGGCTGGCGCTTTTCGTGCTCCACGCAACCGAAGCGTCCGAGGATGGCGTACGCAAGATCAGCCAGGCGCGGCGGGCGACCGTCCATATAGGCGGCCCTTCCATCCTTGCCTACAAACTTTTCTCCGAGGCCGAGTTGAGCTTGGCATTGGGGGGTACAAATGTGATACATGCTGCCGTCCTCGCGGGAGACGCGGGTAAGGCGGTCCAGAAGCGCATGGTTGCGCTCGACCGATATCGGGGCGGAACCCCGGACGATCTTGCAATGCTTGCGGCCGTTGCTGACGAAGATGATGCTGCAGAGGATATGGAATGAACGATACGAAATCGGGCGACGACAAGACGTTGAGTGTTACGCCGAAGAAGACCTTGACGCTGAAGCGCCCCGGCATGGAACAGGGCACTGTGCGCCAGAACTTCTCGCACGGCCGTACCAAGTCGGTCGTGGTCGAGACCAAGAAGCGCAAGTTCTCGCTGCCCGGCGACAAGCCGGAGCTGGCTGCGGCTCCGCCTGCGCCCGTCTTCACGCCGAAGCCGGCGGTCGTGGCGGCACCCGTCGTGCAGGAAGCGCCCAAGGCGCCTCCGCCTCCGCCGCCTCCGGTCGAGCGCAGCGGCATGGTGCTGAACGAACTGTCGCGCAGCGAAATGGAAGCGCGCCGCAGGGCGCTCGAGGGCTCGAAGGTCCGCGAGGTCGAAGACCGTCAGCGCGCCGCCGAAGAGGCCAAGCGCCGCGCCGAGGACGAAGAGCGCCGCAAGCGCGAACGCGAGGACTCCGCGCGCCGCCAGGCCGAGGAAGAGGCACGGTTGCAGACCGAGGCCGAATCGCGCCGTCGCGCCGAGGAAGAGGCACGCCGTCGCGCGCCGCAAGCCGCTGAGTTGGCGACCGCCGACGAGGAGGAAGAGGCCAAGCCGAAGCGGGCGACCGCCGGTGCGCCGGTGCGCCGCCTGGTCACGCCCGAAGTGGCGCGCCCGGCCAAGCCCACCAAGAGCGAGGAAGACCGCCGCCGTGGCAAGCTGACGCTGAATTCCGCGTTGTCCGACGAGGATGCGCGGGCCCGTTCGCTGTCGTCGATGCGTCGCCGCCAGGAAAAATTCAAGCGCGCGATGCACAACGAGCCGCGCGAGAAGGTCATGCGCGAAGTGATCCTGCCCGAGACCATCACCATCCAGGAACTGGCGCAGCGCATGTCCGAGCGTGCTGTCGACCTGGTCAAGTACTTCATGAAGCAGGGCCAGATCCTGAAGCCGGGCGACGTCATCGACGCCGACACGGCCGAACTGGTGGCCACCGAATTCGGCCACACGGTCCGCCGCGTCGCCGAGTCCGACATCGAGGAAGGCCTGTTCAACATCGCCGACCGTCCGGAAGACCTCGTGTCGCGTCCGCCGGTTGTCACCATCATGGGCCACGTCGACCACGGCAAGACGTCGCTGCTCGATGCCATCCGCAACGCCAATGTCGTTTCCGGCGAGGCGGGCGGCATCACCCAGCATATCGGCGCCTATCAGGTCGAGAAGAACGGTCAGAAGATCACCTTCATCGACACGCCCGGCCACGCCGCCTTCACGGCGATGCGCGCCCGTGGCGCCCAGGCGACCGACATCGCCATCCTGGTGGTGGCCGCCGACGACAGCGTCATGCCGCAGACGATCGAATCGATCAGCCATGCCAAGGCGGCCGGCGTTCCGATCATCGTGGCGATCAACAAGATCGACAAGCATGATGCCGATCCGCAGAAGGTGCGCTCGGAACTCTTGCGCCACGAGGTGTTCGTCGAATCGATGGGCGGTGAAGTGCTGGACGTCGAGGTGTCGGCGACCAAGGGCACCAATCTCGACAAGTTGCTCGAAGCGATCCTGCTGCAGGCCGAAATCCTCGACCTCAAGGCCAACCCCGACCGCACCGCCGAAGGCGTCGTCATCGAGGCGCAGCTCGACAAGGGCCGTGGTCCCGTCGCCACCGTGCTGGTGCAGACCGGCACCTTGATGCCGGGCGACATCCTTGTCGCCGGCAACGAATGGGGCCGTGTGCGCGCGCTGGTCAACGATCGCGGCGAGCAGATCAAGGAGGCGCCGCCGGCAATGCCGGTCGAGGTGCTCGGCCTTCAGGGAACCCCGCAGGCCGGCGACCGCTTCGCCGTGGTCAACAACGAGGCCCGTGCCCGCGAGATCACCGAATATCGCCAGCGTCTGGCGCGCGAGAAAGCGGTGGCCAGGCATGCCGGCCAGCGCGGCTCGCTCGAACAGATGATGTCGCAGTTGCAGACGAGCGGGCTGAAGGAATTCCCGCTGGTGATCAAGGGCGACGTGCAGGGTTCGATCGAAGCGATCAATGCCGCCCTGGACAAGCTCGGCACCGACGAAGTGCGTGCGCGCATCGTCCATTCCGGCGCCGGCGCCATCACCGAAAGCGACGTCTCGCTAGCGGAAACGTCCGGCGCGGCGATCATCGGCTTCAACGTCCGTGCCAATGTGCAGGCGCGTGCCGCGGCCGCGGCCGCTGGCATCGAGATCCGCTACTACTCGATCATCTACAACCTGGTGGATGATGTGAAAGCGGCTCTGTCGGGCCTGCTGTCGCCGGAGCGTCGCGAGACCTTTATCGGCAATGCCGAGATCCTCGAGATCTTCGACATCACCAAGGTCGGCAAGATCGCCGGCTGCCGTGTCACCGAAGGCAAGGTCGAGCGTGGCGCGGGCGTGCGCCTGATCCGCGACAACGTCGTCATCCACGAAGGCACGCTGAAGACCCTGAAGCGCTTCAAGGACGAGGTTTCGGAAGTCCCCGGCGGCCAGGAGTGCGGCATGGCCTTCCAGAACTACGAGGATATGCGCGTCGGCGACGTCATCGAGTGCTTCCGCGTCGAGATGGTGACCCGCACGCTCTGAGTTCGAGTGGCTTGTCGATACCGGGCGGTGGTCGAAAGACCGCCGCCTCGGTGCTATTGAGAATGACCGTTTGAGACATGCGGCACGGTCCTATCCCGCGCCTCACGCTTTCAGGATTGAGAAAAATGCCCCGTTCCACGACATCGAGCCCATCCCAGCGCATGCTGCGCGTCGGCGAGCAGGTGCGTCATGCGCTCTCCGAAACCTTGCAGCGCGGCGAGATCATCGACCCGTTGATTGAAAACTCGGTCGTTTCGGTCTCAGAAGTGCGCATGTCGCCCGATCTCAAGATCGCCACCGCCTTTGTTTCGCCGCTCGGCGCCAAGGATGCCGACGCGGTGATCGAGGCGCTGAACAAGCATGCCAAGTTCGTGCGCGGCCGTGTCTCGGGCGCGCTCAGGCAGATGAAATACATGCCGGAGTTCCGCTTCCGGCTGGATACCTCCTTCGACAATTTCGCCAGGATCAACGACCTCTTGAAGTCGCCCGAAGTGGCGCGCGATCTGGATAGCGACGACAACAAGGAAGAAGAATAATGGCGCGTCGCGGCAAGAAGAAGGGCCGGCCAGTCTCCGGCTGGGTGGTGCTGGACAAGCCGGTCGGCATGGGCTCGACCGAAGCCGTCTCCAAGATCAAATGGCTGTTCCAGGCCGAAAAGGCCGGCCACGCCGGTACGCTCGACCCACTTGCCTCCGGCATGCTGCCGATCGCGCTCGGCGAGGCCACCAAGACAGTGCCCTACGTGCAGGACGGCGCCAAGGTCTATCGTTTCACCGTTGCCTGGGGCGACGAGCGCTCCACCGACGATCTTGAAGGGCCGGTGACGAAGAGCTCCGATCTGCGTCCGGCGGAAGCCGAAGTGCGGGCGCTGCTGCCGAAATACACCGGCGTCATCATGCAGACGCCGCCGCAATTCTCGGCCATCAAGATTGCGGGTGAGCGCGCCTACGACCTCGCCCGCGAAGGCGAGACGGTCGACATACCCGCACGCGAGATCGAGATCGGCCGGCTCGATATTGTCGAGCACAAGCCGGACCAGACGATTTTCGAAGTCGAATGCGGCAAGGGCACCTATGTGCGTTCGCTGGCCCGCGACATGGGCCGCGACCTCGGCTGCTTCGGCCACATCAGCGAGCTGCGCCGGGTCGAAGTCGAGCCGTTCACGCCGGACGACTTCGTCACCATCGCCGAACTCGAGGCCGCCCGCTTCGGCGCCACTGGCGATGAGAATTTGGAAGCGGCCGACGAAGCCGACCCGGCTGACGCGGTGGCCAAGCCGATCGACTTCGGCGCCATCGACACGCTCCTAGTCGACACCTCGGCTGCTCTCGACTGCCTGCCGCAGATCGCCATAAGCGACGATGCGGCGACAAAGATCCGCCTCGGCAATCCGGTCATCATCCGTGGCCGTGACGCGCCGGTGGAGGCCGAAGAGGCCTGCGCGACGTCACGCGGCAAGCTGGTCGCCATCGGCGCCATCGAGCAAGGCATGTTCAAGCCCAAGCGGGTCTTTGCCGGGTGATGCCACTCATCTAGTGTCGGTGCGACATCGCGGCAGAGGGCTCCATGGCAAAGGCTGACACGGTCAAGAAACGTGCGCCGGTGAAGACGAGGCGGCCGCCTGTCGGCGCCTCGCCGGGCACGTTGATCGCCGACCCGGCGGCGCGGCGCTCCGAATTGCGGCTGACCCTGATCTCGCCGCAGAAGGTCAAGACGATCGAGAATGCCAGCATCGACGATGTCGCGGCCAATTGCCGGAAATGGCCGGTCATCTGGCTCGACTGCACAGGCCTCGCCAACATCCAGTTGATCGAGGAGATCGGCCGCATCTTCAGCCTGCATCCGCTGGCGCTGGAGGATGTCGTCAACACCGGCCAGCGGCCGAAAGTCGACTTCTTCGAGGATCACGCCTTCGTCGTCATGCGCATGATCGACGATGTCACGTCGCATCGCTACGAACAGATCGCTCTCTTCCTCGGCGAGAACTTCGTCGTCACCTTCCAGGAGCGCGAGGGCGATCCGTTCAATCCCGTGCGCAAGCGCATCGAGAGTTCGGCGCCCAACCGGCTGCGCACGCGCGGCGCCGACTATCTCGCCTACGCGCTGATCGACGCCATCGTCGACAGCTATTTTCCGCCGATCGAGGCCACCGGCGACCTTGTAGACAGCATCGAGGACGAGATGCTGCATTCGACGCACAAGCACCAGATGCGGCAGCTGCACGAATTGCGGCGCGACGCCAATGTCCTCAAAGGCGTGCTGTGGCCGATGCGCGATGCGCTGGCTACGCTGATCCGCAACGACGTGTCCTATGTCAGAGCCGAGACCAAGGTCTTCCTCAACGACACGCTCGACCATTCGCTCAGGCTGATCGAGTTGGTCGAGACCCAGCGCGACATGCTGACCGGCCTGATCGAAATGCATCTGTCGCTGAGCCAGGCCCGCACCAACGACGTCATCTCCTATCTCACCATCGTCTCGGTCATCTTCATGCCGCTCACCTTCCTGGTCGGCATCTGGGGCATGAACTTCGACCCCGCGAGTTCGCCGTGGAACATGCCGGAGTTGAAGGCGTACTACGGCTATCCCTTGTCGCTGCTGTTCATGGCTGCCATCGTTGTCGGGCTGATTGCATTCTTCAAATGGAAGAAGTGGCTTTGACTGGGATTGAACCTGCCATTTGAGCGTCAAAAGCCGGCTTGTGAATTGGGCTGGTGTTTTTCGGGGAATTGCACTATATGCGCCGCAGCATAGCGCCTTGACGCTTTGCATGCACGGCCCCTGCTGGACGACATCCCGGCTGTGGGCGACCCGTTTCCTCGAACAGATAAGGAAAAACACGATGTCGATTACTGCCGAGCGCAAACAGGAATTGATGGGTGAATTCGCAACCGCCAAGGGCGATACCGGGTCTCCGGAAGTCCAGGTGGCCATCCTTTCCGAGCGCATCAAGAACCTGACCGATCATTTCAAGGACCACAAGAAGGATAACCATTCCCGCCGTGGTCTGCTCGCTCTCGTGTCCCAGCGCCGCAGCCTGCTTGATTATCTCAAGCGCAAGGACGACGCGCGCTATCAGACACTGATCGAGAAGCTCGGTCTGCGCCGTTGACGAATTGACCGGCGGACTTTCCCAGGGAAGTCCGCCGGTCACGCATTCTGCCAGTCATATCGGCTGGCCAGACCCGGTTTCGAGCGTGCAGAGGGCCACTCGAAACCGCCCATGGACGGTCATGGGGCAGGATTGCAGGACGCTCGTGCGCGCTCGTCGCGCCTAAATCATCCGAGCTTCCCGTTGTCTTGCCCGTGGCTGCCCGAGAAAGGAAGCCAGGGAAAGGGCATCCGCGCACCGTGAAACGGCGCGCCCCTTTCCGCTTATTAAGGACAAGACATGTTCAATCACCACAAAGTGGAAATCGAATGGGGCGGCCGTCCGCTCATCCTCGAAACCGGCAAGATCGCGCGCCAGGCCGACGGCGCGGTGCTCGCCACCTACGGCGAGACCAAGGTTCTGGCCACCGTCGTTTCGATGAAGGAGCCCAAGCCCGGCCTCGACTTCTTTCCGCTGACCGTAAACTACCAGGAAAAGACCTATGCCGCCGGCAAGATCCCGGGCGGCTATTTCAAGCGCGAAGGCCGTCCGAGCGAAAAGGAAACGCTGGTTTCCCGCCTCATCGACCGCCCGATCCGGCCGCTCTTCGCGGCGGGCTACAAGAACGACACGCAGATCGTCGTCACCGTCGTCCAGCATGACCTCGAAAACGACCCGGACATCCTGTCGATCGTTGCCACCTCGGCCGCTCTGACGCTCTCCGGCGTTCCGTTCATGGGTCCGGTCGGCGGCGCCCGCGTCGGTTACATCAATGGCGAATATGTTCTGAACCCGCATGTCGACGAGATGCAGGAATCCAAGCTCGACCTCGTTGTCGCCGGCACCGCCGACGCCGTTCTGATGGTCGAGTCCGAAGCCAAGGAACTTGGCGAAGAGCTGATGCTCGGCGCCGTCATGTTTGGCCACAAGGGTTTCCAGCCGGTCATCGACGCCATCATCAAGCTGGCCGAAGTTGCGGCCAAGGAGCCGCGCGACTTCACCGCGCCGGATTATTCCGCGCTCGAGGCCGAGATGCTGAAGATCGTCGGCGACGAGCTCAGCGATGCCTACAAGAACGTCGACAAGCAGAAGCGTTACGCTGCCGTCGACGCCGTCAAGGCGAAGGTCAAGGCAGCGTTTGCCCCGGCCGAAGGCGAGGACGCAAAGTATACCTCCGAACAGATCGGCTCGGTGTTCAAGGAACTCCAGGCCAAGGTCGTGCGCTGGAACATTCTCGACACCGGCTCGCGCATCGATGGCCGCGACCTGAAGACGGTTCGCAAGATCGTCTCCGAAGTCGGCGTCCTGCCGCGCACGCACGGCTCGGCGCTGTTCACCCGCGGCGAGACCCAGGCGCTGGTCGTTGCCACGCTCGGCACCGGCGAGGACGAGCAGTACGTCGATTCGCTGACCGGCATGTACAAGGAGAAGTTCCTCCTTCACTACAACTTCCCTCCCTACTCCGTTGGTGAGACCGGCCGCATGGGTTCGCCGGGCCGTCGCGAAATCGGCCACGGCAAGCTCGCCTGGCGCGCTATCCGTCCGATGCTGCCGACCTCCGACCAGTTCCCCTACACGCTGCGCGTCGTCTCGGAGATCACCGAGTCCAACGGCTCGTCGTCGATGGCCACCGTCTGCGGTACCTCGCTGGCGCTGATGGATGCCGGCGTGCCGCTGGCCAAGCCGGTCGCCGGTATCGCCATGGGCCTGATCAAGGAAGGCGAGCGCTTCGCCGTGCTCTCCGACATCCTTGGTGACGAGGATCACCTCGGCGACATGGACTTCAAGGTCGCCGGCACCGAAGGTGGCATCACCTCGCTGCAGATGGATATCAAGATCGACGGCATCACCGAGGAGATCATGAAGATCGCCCTTGGCCAGGCCAAGGACGGTCGCCTGCATATCCTCGGCGAAATGGGCCACGCACTCTCCGGCGCGCGTTCGGAACTCGGTGAGTTCGCGCCGCGCATCGAGGTCATGCACATCCCGACCGACAAGATCCGCGACGTCATCGGTTCGGGCGGCAAGGTCATCCGCGAGATCGTCGAGAAGACCGGCGCCAAGATCAACATCGAGGACGACGGCACGGTCAAGATCGCTTCCTCGAACGCCAAGGAGATCGAGGCGGCGAAGAAATGGATCCACACCATCGTCGCCGAGCCGGAAGTCGGCGAAATCTACGAAGGCACGGTCGTCAAGACCGCAGACTTCGGCGCCTTCGTCAACTTCTTCGGTCCGCGTGACGGTCTCGTCCACATCTCGCAGCTCGCCAACGACCGGGTCGCCAAGACCTCGGACGTCGTCAAGGAAGGCGACAAGGTCTGGGTCAAGCTGATGGGCTTCGACGAGCGCGGCAAGGTTCGTCTGTCGATGAAGGTCGTCGACCAGGCCACTGGCAAGGAAATCGCCCGCGACAAGAAGACCGAAGGCGAAGAAAACGCCGCCTGAGCGATCTGACTGAACAATAAGACGGGCGCGGCTTAGGTCGCGCCCGTTTTTGTTTATGGAGCACGGCTATGTCCGCTGAAGCGCTGAAGACGCTTTTTCACCCGTTCGAGGCCGAGGCTCTTTCCTTGCCGGGGAAGGGCGAGCGCGTTCTCTTCCTTGGCGCCGAACCCGGCCTGCACCTGCCGCCGGCTTTCGAGGCGACGCTCGATCTCGTACAGGGCTTCCGGCCGCATTTCCGTGCATTGCAGGCGGCAGGCTTCACGGTCACGCCGCAATCGACCGGCGATGGTCTTGATGCCGCGCTCGTGCTTGCCGGCCGCCATCGCGGCCAGAACGAACTGCGCATCGCCGAGGCTCTCGAGCGCGTGGCCGAGGGCGGATTGATCCTCATTGCCGGTGGCAAGGAGGATGGCGTCGCCAGCCTGCGCAAGCGCGTCGGCGATCTCGTGCCGATCGAAGGCCACATGCCGAAATATCACGGTATTGCCTTCTGGCTGCGCCGCCCGGCCGCCATGCAAGCCGCGGCTGCGCTTCGCACCGCCAATCCCGCCTTTCTGGTCGGGGACCGGTTCCACACCGCTCCCGGCATGTTCTCCTTCGACCGCGTCGATGCCGGTTCGAAACTGCTGGTCGACAACCTGCCCGGCGACCTGCGTGGCAGTGCGGCCGATTTCTGCGCCGGCTGGGGCTATGTGGCGGCCGAGATGGCTGCCCGCTCGCCGGGCTTGTCGGCCCTTGATCTTTACGAGGCCGATTTCGATGCGCTGGAGGCAGCCAGGGGCAATCTCGGCAACACCGTGGCACAGGGCTTCTTCTGGACGGATCTGCTCGCCGAGCCTGTCGAGCACCGCTACGACGTCATCGCCATGAACCCGCCCTTCCATCGCAGCCGTGCGGCGGAGCCCGAGATCGGTGCCGGCATGATCCGCGCGGCCGCCAAGGCCCTGAAGCCCGGTGGACGCCTGTTCATGGTCGCCAACCGCCAGCTTCCTTATGAGCAGGTGCTGTCGGCCGCCTTTGCCAGTCATGCGGAGCTTGCCCGCGATGGCATGTTCAAAGTGTTCGTCGCGCGCCGGTAATACAGCGTGGCGGGTTATCAATGCAGATTGGCGATGCGCCTCATGTCGTTGGCGACATGCCCGTCACCAACGCCGATATCGAGCGGTGCTGGCCGGCCGAACAGGTAGCCTTGCACCACCTCGCAGCCGGCGGCCCGCAGCAGGGTCGCCTGGCTTTCGGTCTCGACGCCTTCGGCGATGATGCTGACGCCGAGCGCCCGCGACAGCCCGACAATGGTCGACACGACCGCGCCGGAGCTGGCATCGGTATCGATGCGGCTGACGAAGGAACGGTCGATTTTCAGCTTGCCGAACGAGAAGTCGATCAGATAGCTGAGGTTGGAATAGCCGGTGCCGAAATCATCGACGGCGACCGAGATGCCCATCTCGGCAAGCTCTTTCAGGATGGCGGCCGCGCGGTCGCGGTCCTGCATCATCGCCGTCTCGGTGACTTCCAGCTCCAGCCGTGACGGCTTGATGCCGGTGGCCCGCATCGTGTCGCGCACAATGCCGACGAAGTCCTTGGTCATGAACTGGACCGGCGAAATGTTGACGGCGACGAAGCAGTCGTCCGGCAGGTGGCGGGCATCGCTGCAGGCCTTGCGCAGCACCCATTCGCCGATCGGGTTGATCATGCCGGTCTCCTCGGCGATCTGGATGAACTCCATCGGCGGGATCATGCCGCGTTCGGGATGCTTCCAGCGGATCAACGCCTCGTAGCCGACGATGCGGCCGGTCGGGAGGTCGAGCTGTGGCTGATAGTGCAGGTCGAAATCACCGCGTTCAAAGGCGCTATGCAGTTCGGATTCGACCCATTGGCGATGGTCGGCGACGCGCCCCATCTCGCTGTCGAAGACCGACCAGTTGCCAACCCCTCTGGCACGCGCATTCTGTAGCGCCAGGTTGGAGCGCCGCAGGATAAGGACCGGATCGATACCGTCCTTGGGCATCGCCACGATGCCGACCGACAGGCTCACCGATTGCTGGTGACTGCTGAGCTCATACGGCTCCATCATCTCGTCGATGAGCCTCTCGACCATGCTTTCCAGGGTCCCCCGAATCAGATGGTCCGGGAGCAGCACCGCGAACTCGCCGGCCCCGATGCGGCCGATCAGGGCGCGCGCGGGCACGCAGCTGCGCAGCCGCTTGGTGAAGGCGCGGATCAATTCATCGCCCTGGGTGTAGCCAATCGCGTCGTTGATCTGCTTGAACCGGTCGATGTCGATGTCGATCAGGAACACCGGTTCCCCGGTGCGGCTTGTCGCGCATGCCGCCTCGGCGATCTTGCCGACCATGGCCGGGCGTGCCAGCAGTCCGGTCAGCTTGTCGAAATGGGTTTCGTTGAAGACGAAATCCGCCGATTCATCGACGCCGGCGAAGAACGACATTGCCGCCACCGATGCCGCCAGCGCGCAAAGCGCGGCCATCACCGACACCATCATATCAGCCGATATGCCGGCAAACCCGTCGCCGAGACCGTGCTTCAGGCCCCAGATGCCGAGGACGAAACTGCCAATGCCCGAACTTGCTATCGTGAGCAGTCGGAACATAGGTGTTCGCTTCGGGTTGCTGACGGCAGGCATGACAAGGTCCCCCAGATCGGGGATCTCTATAGCGGAAACCTCCTTAAAATGAGTTTCCGCGAATGAATCCAATTTTACTGGAGAGGATTATTTTCTTTACTGGCAAAGACCCGGTTGGCGGACCCGCTTTTCAGTCGCGCCCGCCATCCGTCTGCTTCAACTCGTCGAGCGTCGGCATCGAGACGATATGGTAGCCGGAATCGACATAGTGGATTTCGCCGGTGACACCGGAAGCAAGGTCGGACAGGAGATAGAGCGAGGAGCCGCCGACCTCGTCGATCGTCACGGTCCGGCGCAATGGCGAGTTTCGCTGCTGGTAGGAGAACATGTGACGGGCGTCCGAAATGCCGGCGCCGGCCAGTGTGCGCACCGGACCGGCCGAGATGCCGTTGACGCGGATGCCGCGCGGACCGTAGTCGTTGGCGAGGTAGCGCACGCTGGCCTCGAGCCCAGCCTTGGCGACGCCCATGACATTGTAGTTCGGCATGACGCGGACCGCGCCGGCATAGGTCAGCGTGATCATCGAGCCGCCATTGGTCATCAGCGGCGCGGCATTGCGGGCCACCTCGGTGAATGAATAGCAGGAGATCACCATGGTGCGGACGAAATTGTCCCGGCTGGTGTCGGCGTAGAGGCCCTTCAACTCGTTCTTGTCTGAGAAACCGATGGCATGGACGACAAAGTCCAGGCCGCCCCAGGCCTTGCCAAGCGTCTCGAACGTGGCTGCGACCGAAGCGCTGTCCTCGACGTCGCAAGGAACGACCAGCGAAGCGCCAAGCTTGTCGGCGAGCGGCTTGACGCGGCGACCGAAAGCCTCGCCCTGGTAGGTGAAGGCGAGTTCCGCCCCATGTTCGGACAATTTCCGGGCGATGCCCCAGGCGATCGAATGATCGTTGGCGACACCCATGACAAGCCCGCGCTTGCCTTTCATCAATCCGTCCATGGCCGGCAAATCCTTGTATAAAAAACTTGGCCCTATGCGGAATAGCGCTGGAAAACGAGCGTTGCGTTGGTGCCGCCGAAACCGAAGGAATTCGACAGGACAGTGTCGATCCCTGCGTTGTCGATGCGCTTGCGCACGATCGGCATCCCCTCGAATTCCGGATCGAGCGTCTCGATATGGGCGCTTTCGCCGATGAAGCCGCCTTGCATCATCAGGATCGAATAGATGGATTCCTGCACGCCAGCCGCGCCCAGCGAATGGCCGGTCAGCGACTTCGTCGACGTGATGAACGGCATCTTCTCGCCGAACACTTCACGGATCGCGCCCATTTCCTTGGAATCCCCGACCGGCGTCGAGGTGCCGTGGGTGTTGATGTAGTCGACCGGCGTGGAGACCGTCGCCAGCGCCTGGCGCATGCACCGGACCGCGCCTTCGCCCGAGGGCGCCACCATGTCGTAGCCGTCCGAGGTCGCGCCATAGCCGACGATCTCGGCGTAGATCTTGGCGCCGCGCGCCTTGGCATGCTCCAGCTCTTCCAGCACCAGCACGCCGGCGCCGCCGGCAATGACGAAGCCGTCGCGATTGGCGTCATAGGCGCGCGATGCGGTCGAGGCCCTGTCGTTGAACTTCGACGACATGGCGCCCATGGCATCGAACAGGTCCGACATTGTCCAATCGAGATCCTCGTGGCCGCCGGCAAAGACTATGTCCTGCTTGCCCCACTGGATCAACTCGTAGCCGTTGCCGATGCAATGCGCCGAGGTCGAGCAGGCCGACGAGATCGAATAGTTGACGCCATGGATCTTGAACCATGTGGCCAGCGTCGCCGACGCGGTCGACGACATAGCCTTCGGCACCGCGAAGGGACCGATGCGCTTGGGGCTGCCGTTCTTTAGCGTGGTTTCGGCCGCCTCGACGATGGTGCGGGTGGAGGGGCCGCCCGAACCCATGACGATGCCGGTGCGCTCGTTGGTGATGTCGCTTTCGTCAAGGCCGGCGTCCGCGATCGCCTGGTCCATGGCGACGTGATTCCAGGCCGCGCCCTGGCTCAGGAAGCGCATCGCGCGGCGGTCGATCATGGCGGTAGGGTCGAGCGTCGGCGCGCCCCAGACTTGGCAGCGGAAGCCATGCTCGGCAAAGGAATCGGAAAAGCTGATGCCGGATCTGGCGTCATGCAGCGAGGTCTGCACCTCGTTGGCATTGTTGCCGATCGACGACACGATGCCGAGGCCTGTGACTACGACACGTCTCATTCGCAACTCCTTCCAGGGATACTGGCCAATGGGCGGGCCAGGGCTGCGGTCAAGCGACCGCCGACTGCTTCGACAGGCCGACCTTCAGGTCTGTCGCCGCATATATGGGCTCGCCATCCGCCTTCATCCAGCCATCGGCGATGCCGAGCACCAGCCGGCCGCGCATCACACGCTTGAAATCCACGCCATACTCGACCTTCTTGACCGACGGCGTGACCATGCCCTTGAACTTGACCTCTCCGGTCGACAGCGCCATTCCCTTGCCGGGTTCGCCTAGCCAGCCGAGATAAAAGCCCGTCAATTGCCACAGGGCGTCCAGGCCGAGGCACCCTGGCATGATCGGATTGCCGATGAAATGGCAGGCAAAGAACCACAGGTCGGGCTTGATATCGAATTCCGCGCGAATGAAACCCTTGTCGAAGGCGCCGCCGGTCTCGCTGACCTCGGTGATACGGTCGAACATCAGCATCGGCGGGTAGGGCAACTGGGCATTGCCCTCTCCGAACAGCTCGCCGCGGGCGCAGGCCAGCAATTCTTCGTAGTCGTAGCTGGATTTCGAACCCGCCATCAATTTCTTCCCCATATCGTCCGGGCGGTAGCGCGCCCTTGTCGTTGGTGTCCTAACACAATCTGTTTCAGGCCGGAAACCGGCGTTTGCGCTTAACCCGCCAGTCTGCCCGGGTCAATGCGCGCTATTGATCGCATTCGGGCGACAGAATATATGTCAACAGGGGTCCGGTTTCGGCAGACATTCATTTTTTTGCCATTCTGGGCGTGTCTTGAAGCGGGACTGTGAGCTTGGAAGACCAGATGGACCGGGGCTGCCGGAAGGAAAATGTCGCTGTGGACAAGCGGGTACGTGAAGCCGGCCTGAGGCCGACGCGTCAGCGTATCGCGCTGGCCGACCTGCTTTTCGCCAAGGGCGACCGCCATTTGTCGGCTGAGGAACTGCACGAGGAGGCGCAGGCCGCCGGCGTGCCGGTGTCGCTGGCCACCGTCTACAACGCGCTTCACCAGTTTACCCAGGCGGGGCTGCTGCGTATCCTCGCCGTCGAAGGTTCCAAGACCTATTTCGACACCAACACCTCCGACCACCATCATTTCTATATCGAAGGCGAAAACAGGATTTTCGACATCGCCAACGGTCCGGTAACGGTCTCCAATCTGCCGGACCCGCCCGAGGGTATGGAAATAGCCAATGTCGATATCGTGGTGAGGCTCCGTCCCAAGCGTCCGGAATGACCGGCGAGGCCGAAATAATTGGCTATGCTGGAATAATCAGCCGGGCCGGAATAATCGGCCTGGCCGGAATAATCCGTCTGGCCGGAATAATCCGTCTGGGATGAAGTCCCTCGATTGGATAGTCCGGCTCGAATGGGCCGTCGTGGCGGTTGCCGCAATCGTCTTCTATGGCGCGACAGGCGTCTCCTGGTGGTTCTTCGCATTGCTCATCCTGGCACCGGACCTGTCGATGCTGGGTTATCTCGGTGGCCCGCGCATCGGCGCCATTGCCTACAACGCCTTGCACATTCTGATCGTACCTGTGCTTCTGCTGCTTGCCGGGCATCTCGCCGGCAGTGCGGTCGGCAGCGCCATCGCACTGATCTGGATCGCCCATATCGCAATCGACCGTGCACTCGGCTACGGCCTGAAGCTGTCGACAGGGTTTCAGGACACCCATCTTGGCCCCATCGGGCGCAAACGCGAAACGTTCAGTCCTTGACCCGCTCGCCCGGATAAGCACCCCAGACGACCGACTGGGCAAGCCAGCCGGTGTGGCCGTCGAGCGTCATTTCGCACCACTGGCCGTCGCAGGACTTGATCGTGCCCATCACGCCGGGTTCGACGATCGCCACCACCCTTGCATCCTTGTCGGGACCTTTCAGAAGATTGACCTGGCCGCCCTTGCCGCGCTGCCAGGGCGCGATGATCGCCGTGCGCCGGCCCGACAGCAGCGACTGGTTGATCCATCCTTCCGAGCCATCGGCGTCGCGCACACGCCGCCACGTATCGAACTCCTGGATGATTTCCATCGGCAGGCCAGCCTTCATATACATCCAGTCGACCGAATAGTTGGCGCCGGGGCCGACGCGCGAGTTGACGCGGCCGGATTTCAGGCTGACGAATCGCGGCAGCGGCAGGCCGCTCGGTCCGAGCGTGATGGCGCTCTGGGCAGGGGCGGCCGCGCTCTGCGCGCCGGCAAGCGGAGAATAGAGGAAAGCGCCGAGAAATGCTGCGCTGAAGGCCAGGCGAAGCGACGCGAAACCAGACACTTTCGTTCCTTTCGGCGCCGGCCCGACGGCTGCGGCACCCCTTTTTCTTTGTCTTCGGCGGCACCGCTTGTTACATGGGTAAATCGGCTGCCGCGACCAGCTTTCAGTTTCGCCGGTCTTGGTTAAAGAGGTCTCAACGAGGGAAACAATGCCAGGCAAAAAGAAGCCTCTCGTAGTCATCACGCGAAAGCTGCCCGACCCGGTCGAGACCCGCATGCGCGAACTGTTCGACGCAAGGCTGAATGTCGAGGACAGGCCGATGACGCAGCCGGAACTGGTCGCAGCGGTCAAGGAAGCCGACGTGCTGGTACCGACCGTGACCGACCAGATCGATGCCGCGCTGATCGCCCAGGCCGGCGACAACCTCAAGCTGATCGCCAATTTCGGCAATGGCGTCGACAAGATCGACGTGACGGCGGCGGCCAAGAGAGGCATCACGGTCACCAACACGCCCAATGTGCTCACCGAAGATACCGCCGACATGACCATGGCGCTGATGCTTGCGGTGCCGCGCCGGTTGGCCGAAGGCGCCAGCGTGCTTACCGGCGACAAGAAATGGGCCGGCTGGTCGCCGACGTGGATGCTTGGCCGGCGCATCTGGGGCAAGCGGCTCGGCATTGTCGGCATGGGCCGCATCGGCACGGCCGTTGCCCGGCGGGCCAAGGCTTTCGGCCTATCCATCCACTATCACAACCGGCATCGCGTGCTGCCGGCGGTCGAGGACGGTCTGGAGGCGACCTATTGGGAGAGTCTCGACCAGATGCTGGCCCGCATGGACATCATCTCGGTCAATTGTCCGTCGACGCCGGCGACCTTCCATCTTCTGTCGGCACGGCGGCTGGCGCTGCTGCAGCCGACCGCTTATATCGTCAACACCGCCCGCGGCGATATCATCGATGAAGAAGCGCTGGTCAAGCTGATCCAGGACGGCAAGATCGCCGGTGCCGGCCTCGACGTCTACGAACACGAGCCGGCCCTGAACGGCAAGCTCTTGAAGCTCGCCGCCAGGAACAAGGTCGTGCTTCTGCCGCATATGGGCTCGGCCACGCTCGAGGGCCGTATCGACATGGGCGAGAAGGTCATCATCAACATCCGCGCCTTCGTCGACGGCCATCGCCCGCCGGACCGCGTGCTGCCACTCAGAACCTGAAACCTTCCAGGGCTCGGCTCGCCGTTTACGAGATCGTTTTGCGCATGGTGATGGAGGTCGGCCTGTCATAGCCCTCATGCGCCGTCCGTTCGGTCTCATGAAAGCCGAGCCGTGCAAAGGCGGCATGGTTGGCGGTGAGCTCGATCCTAGTCTCGAGCTCGATGGCCGCCTTGCCGCGGCTGCGGGCCAGATCCTCGGCCGCTTGCATCAGCCGCCGGCCAATGCCTTGCCCCTGGAGGTCCGGGGCGACGGCGAGCTTGCCGAAATAAAAGCCGTCAGCCCTTTCGAGAGCAAAAACGCAGCCGACGATCCTGTCGCCGTCGAGTGCCAGAAAGCCTGTCTCCCGCAGGGCCTTGGCGCGCAGCGCATCGACTGTGAGCAGGTGAGCCGACGACGGCGGGTCGATGATGCCGTCCATGAAGGCGAAGGCACGCGTGATGAGGGTAAGCACATCGCCCCAGCGGCCGAAATCGGCGGGGATCCGGGTGATCGAAACACGGCATTGTTCCAAGGTCAGCGTCTCTTGTAGCGGATAGTCTCGAAGCGCGCGGCCAGCGCATCATAGAGCAGCAGCCGGCCGATCAGCGGCTCGCCTATGCCGGTGATCAGCTTGATCGCCTCCATCGCTTGCAACGTGCCGATGACCCCGGTCAATGCGCCCAGCACCCCGGCCTCGGCACAGGACGCCACCAGGCCCGGCGGCGGTGCTTCGGGAAACAGATCCCGATAGCTCGGGTTCGGCTTGCCGTCGCTGCCGCTTTCAAAAGGCTTCAGCACGGTCACCGAGCCGTCGAAACGTCCGACGGCTGCATGCACCAGCGGTCTCCCTTCGGCCGCGCATGCATCGGCCACCACATAACGCGTCTCGAAATTGTCGGACCCATCGACGACGATGTCGTACTTGGCGACGAGGGCGGGGGCGTTCTCCGCGGTCAGCCGGAATGTGTGCGTTTCGACTGATATGTTGGGATTGATGCGGGTGATCGCCGCCCCGGCGCTCTGGGTTTTCAGCATGCCGATCGTATCGGTGCCATGGATGACCTGGCGTTGCAGGTTGGAGAGCGAAACTGTGTCGTCGTCGACAATGCCGAGCGTGCCGACGCCGGCCGCGGCGAGATATTCAAGCACCGGTGCACCGAGCCCGCCGGCGCCGATGACCAGGACCCGCGCCTGCTTGAGCTTCTGCTGGCCCGCGCCGCCGACCTCCGGCAGCACGATGTGGCGGGCATAGCGTTCGATCTCGTCGGCGGTGAGCGCAGTGGTCATATCAGGACCATATAACGGTCGAAAAACCTTGTCAGGGGTCTTCGGTTGGCCCAACCATGCCGTGGTCGACCGTCAGGAACTGCGCGCGGCCATGCAGGCTGGAAAACAGCGCCGCATCGGTTCCCGTCATGAAAGCCTGGCAGTTCAGGTCCTCCAGGATCGAAAACAGTGCCGCGCGCCGACCGCCATCGAGGTGCGCCGCGATCTCGTCGAGCAGCAGGATCGGCGTCAGGCCGGACATTTCGCCGGTCAGCCGGGCATGCGACAGCACGATGCCGACCAGCAGTGCCTTTTGTTCGCCGGTCGAGCAGAGTTCGGCCGGCATCGCCTTGGGCCGGTGCCGGACCACGAGGTCTGAACGGTGCGGCCCTTCGAGGGTGCGTCCGGCGGCACGGTCACGGTCTCGGCCATCGGCAAGCGCCCGCCGGAACCGCTCCTCGACATCGACCGCCGGTGCACCGGCAATCTCGGCCTCCAGGTCACCCGAAAGGCCGATATCGGCCTGCGGAAACGGCCCTGTGTCGGGCAGCCTGCCGATCATGGCGGCCAGCAGCCGCACCATCTCGGAGCGCGCTGCGGCGATCGCCACGCCGGTCTCCGCCATCTGTGTCTCTATCGCCTCGAACCAGCCGATATCTCGTGAGCCTTCCGTCAGCAAACGGTTACGGCCACGCATCGCCTTCTCGTAGTCGAGCGCACGCTGGCCGTGTCCGGGATCGATCGCCAGCACCAGCCGGTCGAGAAAGCGCCGGCGATCCGCGGCCGGTCCGGTGAACAACGAATCCATCGCCGGCGTCAGCCACACGACCCGCAGCCATTCCAGCATGTCCTCGGCCCGGGCGGCGGCTCCATTTATACGCACCCGCCTGCCGCTCTCCGCCGTGTCGCCCCCGGAGATGCCCGTGCCGATCTCGACCTCGCCGTCAGGTCCGTCGAGTCGGGCATGCAGGGCAAAACCGCCATCGCCACCCTCACGTGCCACATCCCCGTAAGGTGCGCGGCGCAATCCGCGCCCCGGCGTCAAAAAGGAGATCGCTTCGAGGAGATTGGTCTTGCCGGCACCATTGTCGCCGGAAAAGACCACGGCGCCCGGAGCAACATCTATCGCCAGGGTCGCATAATTGCGAAAATTGGTAAGCGTAAGCTTACTTATGTGGGTTTGTGCCGGCAACCGCTATCCGCCTGTGGAAGTCACCGCAACCAATGCCCGCCGGTCGTATCGTCAGGCGACGCCGCGCCGGCTATACCCGCATCGGCATCAGCACGTAAAGCGCGGTCTCGTCGGCCATGTCGTGGATCAGCGTTGGCGAACCCGCATCGGCGAGCATGAATTTGGCTTCCGTGCCGGTCAGCTGCGCGGCGACATCGAGTAGATATTTCGCGTTGAATCCGATCTCGATCGGGTCGGACGAATAGTCGGCCGCCAGTTCTTCCGTTGCGCTGCCCGAATCCGGATTGTTGACGGCAAGCGTCACCTGGCCTTCGCTGATCGAAAGCTTCACAGCGCGGCCGCGTTCGGAAGAGATGGTCGAGACGCGGTCGACCGCGGCCGCGAAGCTCTGGCGGTCGAGGATCAGCTTCTTGTCGTTGCCGGTCGGAATGACCCGCTGATAGTCCGGGAAGGTGCCGTCGATCAGCTTCGAGGTCAGGACGACGCTGCCGATGGTGAAGCGGATCTTGGTGTCGGACAGTTCGGTGGTCACGGCGACATCCGGATCGTCGACCAGCTTCTGCAGTTCGCTCACCGTCTTGCGCGGAATGATGATGCCAGGCATGCCCTCGGAGCCAGCCGGCGCGTCGATCTCGGCTCGCGCCAGGCGATGGCCGTCGGTCGCCACCGAGCGCAGCTTCAGCTTGCCGCCGACTTCATGCGTGTGCAGGTAGATGCCGTTGAGATAGTAGCGCGTCTCCTCGGTGGAGATGGCGAACTGCGTCTTCTCGATCAGGCCCTTCAGCGCCACCGAGTCGAGACGGAAGATATGCGAGAAGGATCCGGCCGAAAGCTCGGGAAAGTCGGATTGCGGCAGGCACTGCAGGCGGAAGCTCGAGCGGCCCGACGTCACCGTCATGGCGTTGCCGTCCTCATCCGTCTTCAGCATCACCTCGGCGCCGTCGGAAAGCTTGCGCACGATGTCGTAGAGCAGGTGCGCGGGCACCGTCGTCGCGCCGCCGCGCTCGACTTTGGCGGGCGTCGCTTCCGTCACCTCCAGGTCGAGGTCGGTGGCCTTCATTTCGAGGCTGGCGCCTTCGGCGCTGAGCAGCACGTTGGACAGGATCGGTATGGTGTTGCGCCGTTCGACCACGCGGTGCACGTGGTTGAGCGACTTCAGGAGATTTGACCGTTCCAGGATAACACGCATGACGAAACAGGCTCGCTTGAATGAATGAACGGGTCTCCGGCTGACGGCGCCCCGCAAAAGGTCTGAACAGGCTTCAGAATCTACGCAAACTGACAGGAAAAAACCAGTGAACGCAAGCCCGCGCCACCGGTTCGGGCCGGTTACGCGGGCTTTCTGGGGATAACGCTGGCCAACCCTGCAAGCGGGCGGTTTCCGGCCGGTCACGCCTGGTCGTTGATCAGCCTTCTCAGCAATTCCAGTTCCTGTGCCAGTGTGTTGTCGGCGCCGGAAAGGTCCTCGATCTTGCGCACGGCGTGCAGCACCGTCGTGTGGTCGCGGCCGCCGAAGCGCCGCCCGATCTCCGGCAGCGAGCGCGGCGTCATCACCTTGGACAGGTACATGGCGACCTGTCGTGGCTTGACGATGGTGCGCGTGCGCCGGTTGGACAAGAGTTCCGTCTTCGAGACGTTGTAGTGGCGCGCCACGATGCGCTGGATGTCCTCGATGCGGACCCGCTTCGGTTCGCCCGTGCGATAGATGTGGCCGAGGATCTCGTCGATGCGGTCGATGGTGATCTGCGGCTCGAACGACTGGCGAAACAAGAGTTGGTTGAAGGCGCCTTCCAGTTCACGTCCGCTGCCCGTCACGGTGCGGGCAACGTGGTTGAGGATCTCTTCGGAAATGTCGAGCGACGCATCGTCGACCCTGGCTGTGGCCAAGCGCAGTTTGAGCATGCCGAGCCGCATGGCGAAATCGGGTGCCGACATTTCGAGCGCGACGCCGCCATTGAGGCGCGAACGGACCCGCGGTTCGAGCGATTCCAGCTCCGACGGTGGCCGGTCGGCCGCGACGACGACCTGCTTGGCGCTGTCGAGCAGCATGTTGATCAGATGGCAGAATTCGTGCTGGATCGACTTGCCCTGCAGGAACTGCATGTCATCGATGATCAGGAGGTCGATGTCGCGCAGCTGCTCCTTGAGCGTCAATGCATTGTTGTCGCGGATCGCGGTGGCGAAGCGCCACATGAAATACTCGGCGGTGAGATAGACGACGCGCGACTTCGGATTCTGCTTCAGCGATTCCGCGGCGATGGCCTGCAAGAGATGCGTCTTGCCGAGCCCGACGGTGGCATGCAGGAAAAGCGGATTGAAGCGCACCGCGCTCGATTGAGATTCCGCCACGGCCTTGGCGGCGGCGAAAGCCACGCGGTTCGAGGGCCCTTCGATGAAGGAGCCGAACGTGTAACGCGGATCAAGCGGTGACCCCAGCACATTGTGGCGGAACTCGCTCTCGACCGGCGCACCCGGACGCGGCACGGGAGACCGCTCGACCCTGCCTGGGCTGACGGTGCCGGCGGCCAGCGCCGTCTGCGTCTGCCGCGTCATCTTGCGCGCCGGCGCCAATTCCGGTTCGGGCTGGCTGCGCCCCTGACGGGTCGCGGTGCGCACGACGATTTCGATCTTGAGAAGCTCGGGATCCTCGTGCTTCCACAGCTCGGAAATGAGATCGTGATAGTGGCCGTTGATCCACGAGCGCAGGAACGCGGTGGGCACGGAGATGCGGACAATGCCCTTGGAAGCTTCCGCGACCTTCATGCGGCCGAACCAGCTTGAATAGACTTCGGTTCCCAGGCGCGCCTTCAACTGGGCCTTGACCCGGTCGAACTTCTGTTCCGCGTCGCTGGAGACCGCCAT